>JAHDES010000070.1 GCA_020628645.1 Saprospiraceae bacterium | reverse complement strand
CAGACCAAAGCTGCCCAAAATTGGGTGAGCAAAAAGACCTATTCTGGGATCAATTATATCTTACTCAATTTTTTGTATGCGGAAACGGCTTGCCCTTATTATGCCTCCTTTCAACAAATCCGCCAATTGGGTGGCATGGTCAAAAAAGGTATAAAAGGCAAACGAATCATTTACTACTCCATTTTCTATATACAAAAAGGAAAAAAATCTATTTCCGATAAGGCCTATCAGCAATTATCGGAACAGGAACAATCCAAATGGACTAAACGTAGTGTAGCCCGTCAGTACTACCTATTTAATATGCTCGATACGGAAAACTGCCAAGATTTTGACTATGATCAATGGACTGGAAATACTACTGTTTATAATGCTCCTTCGGATCAAGCTATTCTTACAGCTTATCAAGCTTTAGTCGATCAATACCAACATCCGCCTAGCTTTCAAGTACACCTCAACAAGAATGCTTATCATCCAGATGCAGATACCATTTACTATGTCGCTCCGAATCGTTGGGAACAGCTTTCAGATTATGTGGCTACCATGCTACACGAACTGATCCATTCTACGGGTCATGCCAGTCGTTTAAATCGTTCGGGCGTAGTTCAGCCTATCCAATTTGGCTCAAAGAATTACGCAGAAGAGGAGCTAGTTGCGGAACTTGGTGCTGCCTTTCTCTGCTACGATTTAGGTATTCTTCCTAAAGCAATTGACAATACAGCCGCCTATTTACAATACTGGATTTCCGTATTAGAAAAAGATGATCGCTTACTCTTTCGTGCTGCTGCTCAGGCACAAAAGGCGGTGAATTATATTTATCAAAGGGTATAGCACTAGTCAAATTTAAGATAAAATGCTTGCCAATTATCAAATTTGAGCATTCTAATAACTATTTAAAGGAATAATTTGTACTTTTATAAAGGACTTATTTTTCTAATTTGACTAAATTACACCATATCTACACAAAAACAGCCTGTTTTATGGCTTTCGTTTTATGGTTAAGTACTATTCACTTAACGATAGATATGCACTTTTGTGGAAATAAAATGGTTTCTTTTAGTTTATTTGGAAAAGCCGAAAATTGTTATGAATTAGCAGGGATTACACCTCCTGCCAAAGAGTATACAAAAAAAGCGTCTCCTTTTTGTAGTATCGGAAAAAAAGATTGTTGTACGGATCAATTCCTTATTATAGATGCTAATCAAACAAGTATTCAAAATTCAACTACTTGGCTATTCACCCCAAACATTCAATATTTTATCATCGCATTTATACAAGTGATATATATAGATGCTATTTGGATTCCTGCTTTTGATGATTTTTCTTTCTATGATCCGCCCAATCGTTGTATAGATATACCTATCCAATTTCAATCGTTCTTGTTATAAATCAATGTTTTGTGTTTTTATTCACCTGTATCCTTATAGGCTGAAATTATTTTGTAGACCAACAATTCGATAGTTGTACCTACTTTATTGTATATCGAACATTGTTTTATGCTTGCTAGCTTTATTAGATTTTTTCTAGACCACAAATTAGTGGCTTACTTGCTGAGCTTACTCTTCGTAGGTTGGGGACTGGTAACGGCTCCTTTTGACTTCAATATTCCCGGGCTACCTCGTGATCCAGTAGCAGTAGACGCGATTCCCGATATTGGCGAAAATCAACAAATCGTATTTACTAAGTGGATGGGGCGTTCTCCACAAGACGTAGAAGACCAACTGACCTATCCTTTAACTTCTGCTTTATTGGGTATTCCGGGGGTGAAAAGTGTACGATCTAATTCTATGTTTGGCTTTTCAAGCATCTACTTAATCTTTGAAGATGATATTGATTTTTATTGGAGTAGAAGTCGAATTCTTGAAAAATTAAACTCCCTTGCTCCTAATCTTTTGCCACAGGGTGTACAACCTACTTTAGGACCAGATGCTACGGCTTTAGGTCAAATTTATTGGTATACCTTAGAAGGACGCGATAAAAAAGGAAAGTCTACTGGTGGATGGGATTTACAAGAATTACGCGCTGTTCAAGATTTTTATGTTCGTTATGGCTTGTCTTCTGCAGAAGGTGTAGCAGAAGTGGCCTCTATTGGTGGCTATGTAAAAGAATATCAAATTGATCTCGATCCAGAAGCGATGAAAATACATGGGGTGAGTATGGAGCAATTGATGCGAGCAGTGAAAGGTAGCAATATAGATATTGGTGCGCAAACCATGGAAATCAATTTAGCCGAATACTTTGTGCGAGGAATTGGGTACGTTAAATCCATTGAAGACATTGAACGAAGTGTGGTCAAAGTAGTCAATAATACACCACTGTACATTCGGGATATTGCACATGTCCAATTGGGGCCTGCCACACGGAGAGGTATCTTAGACAAATCAGGGGCAGAAGCAGTTGGAGGTGTTGTTGTCGCCCGATATGGAGCGAATCCACTAGAAGTGATTCAAAATGTTAAACAACAAATCGTTACCCTATCTAGTGGTTTACCTACCAAAACACTAGCAGATGGTACGGTTTCGCAAGTTCAAATTATCCCCTTCTATGATCGAACGCAATTGATTAATGAAACCATTGGTACTTTACAAGAAGCATTGAGCTTAGAAATTCTAATTACCGTAATCGTTGTTCTTTTACTATTGCTACATTTTAAATCTTCTTTACTCGTCGCAGGTACGCTCCCTATTGCTGTTCTCATGTGTTTTATCGCTATGCGCTATTTTGGCGTGGATGCTAATATTGTCGCACTTTCAGGCATTGCTATTGCTATTGGAACTATGGTAGATATGGGGATCGTATTGACAGAAAGCATGGTGAATCGACTACAAGAAGCTCCTCCCGAAGAAAGTTTAAAGGAAAGTATTTTTCAAGCGACACAAGAAGTCGCTTCTGCGGTCATCACAGCCGTTGCTACTACTGTTATTAGTTTTCTTCCTGTATTTACAATGGAAGCGGCCGAGGGGAAGTTGTTTACTCCACTCGCCTACACCAAAACATTTGCGCTCGTAGCGTCCATTATTGTTGCACTTGCTATTTTGCCTGCACTGGCACACACTCTTTTTTCAATTAAACTGACGAAAAAATGGTTGAGTTATGCAGCGAATCTTCTTTTATTAATTCTAGGAGTTGGCATCAGTCTACAATACTCAACCTTTCTTGGAATAGTCATAACAGGAATTGGAGTATTGGGTATTATACAGCAATTAATTGTTTCCTATGGAAGTGAGCGACTTGGTACGGTGTTCAGTATTGTATCAAATATTATTTATGCATTAGGGGTCACTTATTTATTGGCGATTATCTGGATGCCACTAGGCGTAAATAAAAGTGAAGGACGTAATTTCTTTTTTATTGTTTTACTAGCTGGAGGTCTGATCGGATTTTTCTATTTAATGATCTATTGGTACGAACCTATCCTTCGGTTTCTACTCCGTTTCAAATTGCTCTTTTTACTTCTGGTGAGCTTTATTGTTTATCAAGGCTTTATCGTTTTTAAAAATACAGGAGAAGAATTTATGCCTGCCCTAGATGAAGGTTCTTTTTTACTCATGCCTACCTCTATGCCTCATTCAGGAATGCAAGAAAATCTCAAAAATCTCCGTTTGCTAGATATGGCTGTAACGGCGATTCCTGAAGTCGAGACAGTCGTTGGAAAAGCAGGACGAGTCAATAGCGCCTTAGATCCCGCACCGATGTCGATGTATGAAAACGTTATTTTGTACAAATCAGAGTATAAAACGGATGAACAAGGGCATCGTTTACGCTTTAAATACGAGAATGGCGAATATATTCGAGATGAAAAGGGGCAGCTTATTACTGATACAAAAGGTCGCTACTTTCGTCAATGGCGAGATGAAATTAATAGCCCTGATGATATTTGGAATGAAATCGTTAAGGTCACCAAATTACCAGGGGTCACTTCTGCTCCCAAATTACAACCGATAGAAACGAGATTAGTTATGCTTCAAACGGGAATGCGTGCACCTATGGGAATCAAAGTACAAGGGTCAGACTTGGCTACTATAGAAGAATTTGGTTTACAACTAGAAAAACACTTGAAAGAGGTAAAAGGTGTAAAAGTAGCCGCTGTTTTTGCGGATCGAATCGTTGGAAAACCATACCTACTGCTTGAGATTAAGAGAGATGTTATTGCACGTTATGGATTGACCATCCAACAAGTACAACAGCACATCCAAGCAGCCGTGGGGGGTATGAATATGACAACTACCGTAGAAGGCCGAGAGCGCTACAATATACGTGTACGCTATCCCAGAGCACTACGTGACGACCCAGAATCTTTACGACAGATTTATGTATCTACACCAACAGGAGCTACTATTCCGCTTGGTCAGCTGGTTGATATTCAATATGAACAAGGGGCACAAGCCATCAAAAGTGAAAATGGTTTTTTAATTGGTTATGTATTATTTGATCGAGAAAAAGGCTTTTCGGAAGTGGAAGTCGTAGAACGAGCACAACAATATCTTACTACTTTAATAGATAGTGGTCGCTTGGAAGTACCTGCGGGAATCAATTATCGTTTTGCTGGAAATTACGAACAACAAGTACGTGCCAATAAACGCCTACAAATCGTTGTGCCTATTGCACTCGCCTTAATTTTCCTGATTCTTTATTTTCAGTTTAATTCAGTGCTCATCGCTTTGATGGTCTTTACGGGAGTATTTGTTGCCTTTTCTGGTGGCTTTATTATGATTGGATTATATGATACCTCCTGGTTTTTAGATGTTGCGTTTTTTGGTGTCAATATGCGTGACTTATTTCAGATACAAACTTTAAATTTAAGTATAGCGGTATGGGTGGGCTTTTTAGCCTTATTTGGTATTGCAACAGATGATGGTGTGCTGGTCGCAACTTTTCTAAAGGATAGTTTTAAGAAAAATCAACCCACTTCCATTCCTGCAATTCGTGATGCAGTAGTGGAAGGAGGCTTACGACGTGTTCGTCCTGCAATGATGACAACGGCTACTACTATTCTAGCCTTACTTCCTGTTCTTACTGCTACAGGACGCGGGGCAGATATTATGCTTCCTATGGCGATCCCTTCTTTTGGTGGGATGACCTTTCAAATCATTACCATGTTTACCGTACCAATTTTATACGCCCTTTGGCAAGAATGGAAATTGCGATTTCAACAAGGCTTTACCACTAAAAAATCAGTGGCAGCCACTATCACTCTACTCTTACTGTTAAGTGGAAGTAGCTTTGCACAATCACTAGCTTCTTTAGTAGAAAAATTACCAGCCCAAAATTTAGAATTACAAGCCTTGCAACAAGATTATCAAGCGAGCTTAGAAGTGATGCCGCAAGTGGGTCAGCGGCCCGATCCTGAAGTAGGCTTGGGAATCTACCCTCTACCCGTTGAGACTCGCTTGGGGGCACAATTAACTCGATTAAGTGTGAGTCAAAAATTGCCTTGGTTTGGAGTACTCGATCAGCAAAAAGAACTGGCAACTGCAAAAACAACGGTAGTTTATCAGCAGATAGAAAACACCTTCTTGGAACAACGCTATCAATTGAAAAAAGCCTATTATCAATTGTATGAATTGGAGCAAAAGCTTGAAATTATAGTACAAAATCAACTAATTCTGGAAAGTCTGGAACAAGTCGCCTTGGCTCAAATTGCTAGTGGAAAAGGAACAACTGCCGATGTACTACAAGTACAACTTAAACAGAACTCCTTAATACAGGAATTAAAAATTATACAAACGCAAAAACGGATTCCCAATAGCGTCATAAACCAATTATTGCATCAAGCAGTAGATCAAGTCATTACAACTACAGATAGCTTGCGTTTTGCCTTGCTCCCTATTAACAAGGACAGTTTACTAGCAAATATAGTGCAACAACATCCAAAAATGATTCAATTTAATCAGCAAAAGGAAGTCCATCAAAAAATACTTCAACTCAATGACTTAGCTGCCAAACCTACCTTTGGTGTAGGGATGGATTATATTTTGGTGAACGGAAGAAATGACGCAGACCCAATGGGAAATGGACGAGATATTTTACAAGTGCGTGGTACGATAAAAATACCACTGAATAAACAACAGTACCAAGCCAAAGAACGCGAAGAACAACTAAAGATGGCTGCTATTGAACAGCGTAAAATAGCTTTATACGAAAACTTTATTGCCGCAATCGAACGTGCTTATGCTACTTATGAAATGGCACAGCTAGAATATGAATTAGCCAGTCAGCAGCTTGAAATAACAAATGCTACTATTGAGATTTTAGAGACGAATTATAGTGTCAACGGAAGCCGATTTGATGAACTATTACAGCTAGAAAGTCAACAAATTAATTATCAGCTCCAGCAGCTTATGGCCATTGTAAAAAGCCATCAAGCCATTAATGAAGTGGAGCGATTTATCCCTTTTAAACTAAATTAAATGAATCATATAAAAATAATAGCAACGGGCATCATCGCATTAGTTATTGGACTTACTGGAGGGTACTTTCTTTTTTCAGCAAAGGCAGCTACAACTGCATCTACCCCTGTCGAACAGCAAGCAACAACGAGTGCAGAAAATAATGATGCTAGTGTAGAAGAATGGATCTGTTCCATGCATCCTCAGATCCGCCAAAATGAACCAGGACTATGTCCAATTTGTGAAATGGACTTAATTCCTGCTGGAGCCAATACCTCCAATGATCCTTTGGTTCTTGAAATGACAGAAGAAGCCGTAAAACTTGCTCATGTTGAAACTACAATTATTGGTACAACTACAGCGAATGGCAAAGCAAAAAAGATACAACTCAGTGGTAAAATACAAGCCGATGAGCGTCACGCAGCTAGTTTAGTAGCGCATGTCTCTGGTCGTATCGAGCGACTTTATGTAAGTTTTACAGGAGAACAAGTCCAAAAAGGACAAAAGATCGCAGATATCTATGCACCTGACTTAATTGCGGCTCAACAAGAATTGTTAGAGGCCTTAAAACTACAAGCTTTAAACCCTAATTTGGTAGTGGCAGCGCGTAATAAATTACGTTATTGGAAAATTAATGATGCTACTATTGAAGCCCTTGAATTACAAGGCAAAATTCAAGAAACCTTTAGTCTATATGCTGAATCAAATGGTATTGTGATGAATAAACGCGTGGCCGTTGGCGATTATATCCGACAAGGAGAAGCCTTATTTGAAGTGGTCAATCTCGAAAAATTATGGGTCTTATTTGATGCCTATGAAGAAGTTTTGCCACATATTAAAAAAGGAGCAGCGATCTCATTTACAACACCCTCCGCACCCCATCAAACTTTTACGTCAAAAGTAAGCTTCATTGATCCAATCATTAACCCTAATACGCGTGTAGCAGCGGTTAGGACAGAAATTAATAATCGTAAAGGCTTACTCAAACCTGAGATGCTCGTTACTGGAACACTAAATGCGAATAAAGGCCCAACAACTGAACTTCAAGTTCCTAAATCTGCCGTTTTATGGACAGGGAAACGCTCTGTCGTTTATGTAAAAATACCAGATACTGAAATTCCTTCTTATCAATATCGAGAAATAGAATTAGGGGATGCACTCGGAGATACCTATCAAGTAGTGCAAGGTTTAGAAACTGGAGAAGAAGTAGTGGTACAAGGTGGTTTTACAATTGATGCAGCTGCACAATTGAATAATCAGTCAAGTATGATGAATCGAGATGTACAATTGAAAAAAGACGATACAGGTACAATTCCCAATTTTCAAGCAGCAACTCCTGAAGCTTTCAAGCGACAATTGAATACCCTTGCGAATGCTTATATCCAACTCAAAGATGCCTTTGTCGCAACAGATGCCCAAACAGCTAGTACGGCTGCAAAAACAGTATTCACGAAGCTAGATGCCGTTGATATGCAGCTTGTAAAAGGTGATGCGCATACATTTTGGATGGAACAACAAGGTGCTATGCAAGCGCATACACAGAAAATAGTCGATTATTCGGATGTCGAAGAACAGCGCAAACAGTTTGGCTTTCTTTCGACATTACTCATTGATACCATTACCGCTTTTGGTACACTTGGCGATGCTCTATACGTACAACACTGTCCGATGGCATTTAATAATACAGGAGGCGACTGGTTAGCTTTAGAAGAACAAATTCAAAACCCGTATTTCGGTGATAAAATGATGAAGTGCGGCTTGGTAAAAAAGACTTTTCAATAAATTCATTCATATAAAATACATTATCATGAAACAGCTTAAATCATTCTTATTTGCTATTGCATTGATTACTACAAGTGTAGCTCTTTCTTCTTGTGGTGGAAGTACAGACACGACCGAAAAACAAGGAAAAGAATATACCTCCGCTTACATCTGCCCAATGCACTGTGAAGGAAGTGGTAGTGATAAAGCAGGGAAATGTCCAGTCTGCGAAATGGATTATGTCGCCAATAAAGATCATAAATCAGATGGTCATACACATTAATAAGACTGCTTGGAAATGGAATAACAACTATTCTGTTTCCAAGCTTAAACTGGGTTTAAAATGAAAAAAATTATACTCTTATTTTTTACAATAGCGTCTTGCTACGCTAATGCGCAAACCATCAATTGGAGTACACCGATCGAAATAGCTCCCTCCTCTTATAGTAATGACTATCCACGAATCGTGTTGGACGGAGCAGAACAACCACTCGTCAGTTGGGGAGGAGCCAATAAGATTCACTTTTCAAAATGGACGGGAACAACTTTCAGTACACCTATTCAACTCAATAATGATACAACGGCTGCTTATGTAGCATCTTGGACAGGTGCAGATATGGCGGCTCGTAATGATACCATCTATGTTGGGTTTATGCACCAAGATTGGGGAAGAAAAACCTATCTCGTTCGATCTTTTGATGGTGGAATGAGTTTTAGTACGCCATCTTTACTTGAAAACTATTCCAATTTTACTTCTCGTTTTCCCACTATTGCCATTAATCAGGCTGGTCAACCACTTGTTGGTATTATGAAGATGACATCAGCAGGACATCATCCTCATTTCGTGGTTCGACAAAGTGAAGATTTTGGAATGAGCTTTACTGCTGAAACGTCTATTATTACGTCTGGTCAAATGAGTGAAGCCTGTGATTGTTGTCCTGCTTCCATGAGTGCAGCGGGAGAAAATGTCGCCTTATTTTATCGAGATAATAAAGATAACGTACGAGATGTTTGGGCAGCTACTTCCTCTGATGGTGGTATAGGTTTTAATCAAGGTTTTGCAGTTGATAATAGTAATTGGGAAATATTTAGTTGTCCTGCGAGTGGACCTGATGGCGTTGTGATTGGAGATAGTTTGTATGCTGTCTTTTTTTCTGATGGACAATGTTATCTATCTCGTTCGGATATTACTACTGCAAGTATCAAAAAATTACAGCCCTTAAGTGCTGGTTTGAATTTCAATACTCAAAATTTTCCTCGTATTGCTAATCGTGGAAACGCAGTAGTCATTGCGTGGAAAGAAACAGACAATCAAGGCCCTAAACTAAAGGTGCTTTACACGGAAGATATCACTAGTGATATGCCTTTTCAGCAAGAAACAGTCTATTTTGACAACTTCGCTTCGGTTGATGTAGCCCTTGCTGCTGATGGAATCCATTTAGTTTGGGAAGATACTTGGTCGGGAACAGTCAACTATGTAAAAGGAACATTCTCTTCAACCTCTCTTCATCCTATTACAGCAAATCCCTTTGTTATTTATCCAAATCCAGCTACAACTGAACTGTTTATTTCAACCAATGAAGCAATGGTGGGTTATAAAATTTGGAATGCACAAGGTGTTATAGTTGTAAGAGGAGAAACAAGTTCTTTCATTGATATAAGCATGCTTCCAAAAGGAATTTATTTTATTAATACAAATCAAAATCAATCGCCACTTAAATTTGTCATAAAAAAATAATAGTAAACAATTCAACACTGTCTCAGAAATACGTTATCTTAAATAAAAACATCTTTGAATTATGAAAAAAATACTACTCTCATTTCTCTCTATGCTTTTTATTGGAGCTATTGCTGCTCAAAATAATGTGCAATTTACCATCAACCATAAATTGGGTATGGAAGCCTTTGAACTAGATAAGGCTGCCCAAAATAATATGGGGCATCAGTTTAATACAGAACGACTACAATATTATATTGCTGAAATTGCTATTACACATGACGAAAGTCAGCTAACCACTATTGAAAATAAATGGATTTTGGTCAATGCAGAAGAACCAACAATAGTAGATTTAGGGGAACATCCCATTACTACTGTTGAAAGTGTCCATTTTCACATTGGTGTAAATCCTGAAAATAATCATGATGATCCTGCCACATATCCACCTACCCATCCTTTAGCACCTACTTTTCCGTCTATGCATTGGGGATGGGCAGCTGGTTATCGCTTTATTGCCTTTGAAGGAAAAGGTGGAGATCAATTGAATCAAACCTTTGAATTACATGGTTTGGGAGATGACAACTATTTTGTTACCAATGTTAAAGTAGATGTTACAGCGGATAATGGAGTCGTTGATATCCAGTTGGATGCTGATTATACAAGAGCTTTAGAAGATATTGATGTCAATAGCGGAGTGATTGAACATGGAGAAAATGGGGCAGCTAAACAGGCACTTGAAAACTTTAGAGATCATGTCTTTTCAGAAGCGGGTTCTATCACCAATACTTTTGATATTCAAATTATCCAAGGTGTAAGCGTCTTTCCGAATCCTAGTGCTGATTTAATGACGAGTATTCAAGTAGATGCCCCCAATATAGCACATTATGATCTACAAATTACGGATATGCTAGGGCGAATTCAACAAACGCAAACGACTATTCCAGTACAACAAGCTCAGACGATTGTCTTTGAACAAGCCGGCTATTACTTGATATCTATTGTAAAAAATGGGCAAACGCTTTGGACAGAAAAAGTGCTTATTCTGTAAATAAAATCACCATAGGATAGTATATCATTTTGATATACTATCCTATTCATCTATATGGTAAAATACTGCTGCTATATTATTTGTTTTCTACTACTGACTGCTTGTCAACAGGAAGATGTACAACCATTGTATATCCCTGCGTTAATGGAAATACCCAAAGGCTTTCCTGCTATTGAGGCACCCGATGATAATCAATTTACCATTGAACGTTGGGCTTTAGGGAAACGCTTGTTTTATGACCCAATTCTATCTGTAGATAGTACCGTCAGTTGTGCAAGCTGCCATCAACAAGATAAAGCATTTAGTGATGGACTGACATTCAGTGTAGGAGTAGAAAATCGAGTAGGCACACGAAATGCGCCAACATTAGCCAATATAGCATATCATCCTTATTTTACCCGAGAAGGAGGTGTGCCTACCCTAGAAATGCAAATTCTTGTTCCTATTCAAGAGCATGATGAGTTTGACTTTAATATTGTATTATTAGCCGAACGATTGCAACAAGATAGCTCTTATGTACTTGCTGCTCATGAAGCTTATCAGCGAGCAATTGATCCATTTGTCATTACACGAGCATTAGCTTGTTTTGAACGTAGTTTGATTAGTGGCAATAGTGCTTATGATCAGTATGAATTTCAAAACAGAATAGGCGCACTCGATGATGCCGCGCTTCGTGGACGCGATCTATTTTTTAGTGATCGAACGAATTGTTCTACTTGCCATAGTGGCTTTAATTTTACCAATTATACCTTTGAAAATAATGGACTCTACGAAGAATATGAAGATGAGGGACGCTTTCGCTTAACAGGTGAAGCAATAGACCGCGCTCGTTTTAAGGTACCGAGTCTTCGAAATGTTGAATGGACAGGTCCTTACATGCACGATGGGTCTATCCAAACCTTAGAAGAAGTGGTTCTCCATTATCAAAATGGAGGAAAAAATCATCCCAATAAAAGTACGTTAATTCGTCCTTTAAACTTAACACAAACAGAAATCATGGACTTAGTCGCTTTTCTACAAAGTTTAAGCGATCCTAGTTTTATCGAAAATTCTTTATTTGAACAGTAAAAATTCAATTATCATGCAATGGTTAACTAAATCCGTGCTTTTTTTTACTTTATGTCTTATCAGTTTAATTGCTTGTAAAGAGGACGAGGAACAACCTATGCCGCCACAAGTTGTACAAGATGAAACGCCTTATCTATTAGAATATGGCAGTTTTCCTGCGCCCGAATTGCCTGAAGACAATCCGCTTACGGTAGCAGGAGTAGAGCTAGGTAGAATGCTTTTTTATGAAAAGATGCTCTCTAAAAATAATGAACAGGCTTGTGCCGATTGCCATGAACAAAAAGATGGTTTTTCTGATCTGGATCAATTATCATTAGGAGTAGAAGGTTTACCAGGTAAACGACAAGCGATGTCGATTTTTAATATGGCTTGGCATAGTAATCAATTCTTCTGGGATGGAAGAGCCGATTTATTACGCGATCAGGCGCTATTACCGATTCAAGACCCACTTGAAATGAATGAAACCTTAGACAATGTCATTGCTAAATTAAGTGCAAGTCAATTGTATAAAGATCAATTTATTCGGGCATTTGGCAGCGATGAAATCACCTCAGATAAAATGGCACTTGCTATGGAGCAGTTTATGTTGAGTATCGTTTCGCATGACTCGAAATATGATCGTTATTTGGCTGGGGAAGTTACCTTGACAGAAAGTGAAGAACGTGGGCGTATTTTATTTGAAACTGAATACAATCCCTTTTTTCCTGAATTTTCTGGGGCAGATTGTGCGCATTGCCACGGTGGAATCAATTTTGAGAATGACCAATACCTGAATAATGGCTTAGATACAGACGATGAATTTACCGATCTAGGACGGGAAGAAGTTACTTTTGACCCCAATGATCGAGCAAAATTTAAAGTGCCTACCCTACGAAATATTGCTCTTACACCACCCTACATGCACGATGGTCGTTTTCAAACATTAGAAGAAGTCGTCGATCATTATAATGAAGGCATCAAGTCCTCTTCTACTGCTGATGTTACCGTTACAAATACCATGGAAACAGGATTATTCTTGACCGATCAAGATAAAGAAGATTTAGTTAATTTTATGAAAACCCTAACGGATGAAACCTTTGTCAATAATCCTGAATATGCTACGCCATTCTAGTATTTATACGCAATTGAATAAGTGATTTCGTAAATCACACTTTAAACGTATAATGCCGATTTGAAAAAATCATAAATTATATACGAAAGGATTTTGTCAATTCGGTATTATAAAATGGTAGACTTATTATTTGATCTGAATACATAATTTGAATCATATAAATTCCTACCCAATAACTATACTTTGACCCAAAAGTGGTGCAATCGTATCATAGAACCATCTTTTCGAGGATGTGCTGAAAGAAAAGATGCAGTAGAGTCTATTTTTATAGCTTGTAGTTGTTCGGACTCTTTACATTTGGCATCTAAAATCCATGTATTCACTTTTTCATGCCAAAAAGTAAAATCATTTTCTTTGATAAAAGCAATCATACCGCTATCGTCGAAAGGAGAGTCAATGTTATCAACGCCATGATTTCCATCTTTAAAGCGCTGGATACCCGCTCCTTTTCCATACACATATTCGTGTTCGTTTCTAGGATGTTGTTTTGTCCCTTTTGGCGTTGGAAGAACTTTAGCTTCGATAACAAATATTAAATTTGCACCTTTATAGACACCAATATCAATGGTATAGCTTCCTTTTTGGGCATTTTCCCGATTATAATAAAATGCAGATTGACATACATTTGTCATATATAAACAAAATGCGGTAGAGTGCTGATTTTCATTTTTCTTTTTCGCTAATACTTTTTGAAACTCTTCAGAACTAGGAAAAAGATTCAATTCTGAGCGTATAGAATCAAGCAGTCTTTGTGTGAGCTTATTGGGTTTTAACTCTCGATATGTATGAATTCCTTCCATTTCTTAGGGCTTAAAATCCTGCTTTTCTTAAATCTACAAACGTATCATCTGCATCTCGTAAAGCAATGGATTGAAGCCAGTATCGTCTAGTTTTAGGTTTTATTAAATACACACAGTCATAGCCATCTATATGTTGGTATTTGCGAATAATTCGTTTATAAAGTGCTCCTTTATTGGAATTGATGTTGTCGATTAGCGTTTGAAAATCTAGTGCTGTATTCTTTTTTAAATCGCTTTTTAACCCTCCATTTTTACCAAATCCAAATTGATAACTTATAAATGTTGGCGATTGTAAAATTTCCCCCTTTTGCCATGATTTTCCGTCTTCTGCATATATATCATTCAAAACCTCACAATAGGTTGTACCAAATGCCTGTAATTCTTCATCTGTAATGGCTTGATGTAAAACTGCCCCTGCACTATTTTTGCTGATAGCTTTGCCGAGGTGACGGTAATACTGTAAAACATCATTAATAATGATTGATTCTTCTTCTGAAGGGATTAAATATTTTTCATCTTCTGGATAGGGTAAATTGTCTATATCCTCCTTAACAATAGAGGTTTCATGATAAACTAATGCTTTGGAACTATTTGCTAAAATAAATGCCCTATAAAGACTAGAAGTACTTTTATCTTTGAAGAGTCTATCATATATTTCGTATAATTTTTGTCTCTCTTTTGGCGGAGCAGAAATACCAACAAAGCTACTGTTGAAACAGAGATATTCATTTACGAATGCCATTGGAATTTTTGATTTCCCTACTAACTGAAAAATTATAAGAGGCGGTTCGTATAATTCTTTTTTTCTTATTTCTACAAATGAAAGTGAATTTTCAATTATCTTATCGAAGTTGCCATCTTCGCTAAATGAATTTGACTTTACAGTATATTTACCTGTAATAAATTCAGCAGGAATTTTCTTTTTCTTATTATGTTCTTTTATGTAACCAATACTATAAATCCATTTTTCTTTTAATTCTTTTTCTTTTAAGAATTGCCCCAAAGTTTCCAATAAACTCAACCGATAAACTAAATGAAATAAACGTCCTCCTCCTAATAAATTTGTTTTCCAAATAAATTGTTTTTGTTCATCTATTGCCCAATCCCAACGAACTTGATGCTTATCATAATAATCAATTTCAAAACGCATTTTCTGTTCACTCAGTAATTGCCGTTTGACTATAATATGCTCAATGGCTTGAAATGTTGATGGAGTATTTTCAGCAAAAATTGCTAAGACAGGTGTTCTACCTGTTTTCTTTTTAGAATTTCCTGTACCTCTTTTATTCTTCTTGACAAATAATGATTCACGAAGGTGCGTAAAATCAAAAATCCTATTCACTGTATTTTTAGTAAAAAACTCTTTTCGATATTGAAAGGTCTTATTACTTTTATTGTATAGAAAAACATTGGAAGGTATAATCATACAAACCTTCTTCCCAAAAAATAAGGCTGCTTCAAAAAATTTTAGTGCCAGTTTATTCCCTGGAACTTTTTTATCACATAATTCTACTAAATCATCATTCGTTATTGTGCCTTGTTTAGAAGGATTGAAAGGGGGATTGCCGATCACTAAATCAAATTTTTCATTCCTTTCTTTTGCTGCTCTTGCCCAAGTAGTAAAATTGACTCCTTGAATATTGTTTTTACTTAAATCCTTGAACTTTAGATTATCCCATATTTCTTTTGGGGTCAACTTATCTAAAAAAGCTGTCGTTAAACCAAAAATACTAACCAAGGCCGCTACCTCTTCAATATCAACACCAAAAATATTTTGTTCTAAAATTCTTTTCGCTATGGTTTTACTTGGATAAGTAATTTTACCCGTTTTTTCCCAATTATTAATGGTCCACCATTGCAACAATCTTTTATAAGCAGCTACTAAAAATACACCAGAACCACAGGCTGGGTCTAATATCCTAAAACGCTCTTGTTTAAATAGCTCGGCTTGATCCAAAGGCATAACCTCATCAATCAATAAATTGACCAAATGCAAAGGAGTATATACAACACCTTTTTTTCGCTCCCCTTTTCGCTCCGCTTCTGCTTGTATAAAATTTTCATAAATAGCACTTATAACTTCGGCAGGTAAATGTTTAAAGCTATATTGTTTCCATAAAAACCCTTGATGTGTTTTAATATCTATATCTGCACTTAAAAATTTAGCAATGGGTGATAAATCAGTTTTATCAATTTGTGATAATTCTTCTTCCGTAAAGGTATCAAATACTTTACCATTGAACTTGGCAGATAAATCCGCTAAAATTTTAAGGCAAGTACCATTTTCTAGAAGACCTTCTTCAAAAGTATTTACCCCGTAGTTTTTGTAAATCTTTCTTAATGTATGCTTATTGTTATCGTCTTTGATTTCTTCTAGAAACTTAATTAGAATACACGTAATAAGTAGTTTATCAATAGTTGTAGCCTTTAAGTTCCAGCTATCATTTTGTAAGAGTTGATCTCTTGCCTCCATTAGATAATCTAATAATAAAGCATAAGGATGGCTATTTCCATCTATCTTCTCTTGAAAATCTGATTGTTCCCAAAATGTACCACTTCCAAATAGATGCGCAGCAAATCGTACATCATCAAACTCTTTTAAGGTAGACTGTGCTAAAATCAAATCTTGATCATCTAGCTTGACATCATTTTTGTTGGTACGCTTGGCAGGTTTTCGTCCATTTATGATATCTATTCGCGTATCTCCATAAATGATGTAAATTTCTGTTTTTCCAGCACTCCAAAGAGCAGCATGCAATGCTTTATGTTCTTCTGTATTGAAAAAAGAGTCCGATTTATCAAAAATACAAACAGTAGGAGTTGAGAAATGTGGGAGTTTGTCTGTATCTTCTTTATAAAAACGTCTAAAAAAAACCGCAGTAGCAGGAGTATTTAAATTTTTCACTTCTTTAATATAGAGTCGCTCTACATTATTTTGCGCATCATCTAAATTATATACTAACCCATTATGGGTAGTAAAACCTAGACGATGTAATAGTGAAAAATTCTTGCTCATTATGTTGGATTCACGCTATTTTAGAAGTTAACAACCCTAGTTGTTGTTGTAAATCATTTATTTTGTCCAATAGGATATAATTCATATCTGTCTTGTTGTGAAAGCCTATATATGCAACAAATTCCCAGGCTTCCAAAACATCCTTTGCAGGAGTGGAATAAGGTAAAAACGCTGGATTATCGGAGGTTAATAGTAGTTGCTGATTCGATTGTAGTTCATCTACAATTTTCTTAAATACTACTCCTTTGTTTCGTAGAACTAAAACATAACGATGACCACTTTTTAAATCTCTAGCATGCTCAATATAGCGTCCAACAACAATAGCACCATCATTTATAGGTGGCATTGAATGTCCCTCAATTTCAAAAGCTCGATATGTTCCTTCAGGAAGTTTTGGTAAATAAAATCGAGGTAATTCTGAAATATAACTCCTTTCTTTCATTCCCGAAACATATCCCGCAATCGCCTTTGCAGGAACAAATTCAATATTTGTTTTTTGACTATCAGAAACGGTGATGGGTAATACCCTAATTTCTTCAGCCAAAATATGATCTGCCTTTACCGCTTGTTGTCGAAATAAAGGCGCTCCTATATCTTTTGTCAAAAAATCGCCTACACCTACTTGATAATGAGTAGCAAGAATTAATAATTGACTTGCTGTAGGTTCAGATTGTTCCTTTTCGTAATTAGCATAGGTTGAGCGACTTATCCCCAACAATTCTGCAACTGCTTGTTGTGTCAGTTTATTTTTTTCTCTAAGATATTTTAAATTCTTTACTAACATTGACAGAATTTCAAACAAATGTATCATATTCTGTCATTATTAGCAAGGAGAACATGATAAATCTATTTTTTGCTACGGGATTCAATACCATATTTACCTATTTGACCTTTCATCAATTATTTGATTTTCGTAAGTTTTCATTTGAAAGATACTAGTCCAAAAACTAAAGATCAAATACCTTTGTCCTAGACTTAAATAGATAATGAACAAAATGTATTTGAAAAAACAACTCTACTTTTCCTTTTTACTATTCACAATCTTATGTGGCACATTTAATAGCCTTTTTGCACAGGGTGAGCTTCGTTCACTTAAAGCAAAATATAGTACGAATGAGATCAAGCTAGATGGTATCCTAGATGAATCTATTTGGTTGGAAGCAGAAAAAGCGACTGATTTTTGGCAATTCTTTCCCAAAGATAGTGTCAAAGCAACTTATCCTACTGAAGTACAAGTCGTTTATAATGAGGAGACATTGTATATTGGAATTCGTGCGGAAGCTCCCAGTAACAACTTTGTAGTGGCTTCTCTTAAACGAGATTTTAGTGGTACTCGAAATGATAATGTGACGCTTATCTTTGATACCTTTAATGACGGTACGAATGCCTTTGCTTTTGGTGTAACACCCTATGGTGTTCGTCGAGAAATTCTCATTTCTTCTGGTGGTGATACGCGTGATAGTTATAATGTCACTTGGGATGTAAAATGGAAAGCTGAGAGTAAAATCCATGATAATTATTATACGGTAGAAATGGCGATTCCCTTTACTTCTATCAAATTTAAAGAAGGGGCAACAAAATGGCGATTTCGACCTTATCGCTGGAGTATCCAAACCAACGAACAAAGCACTTGGGCGCGTGTCCCTCAAACACAATTACTTGGGAGTTTGGCATTCATGGGGGAATTGATTTTTGAACGCCCCCTTGGTAAATCCAGAACACCTTTTGCCGTCATTCCTTATGTCAATACACTTGCTCAACGGGATTTTGAACAAGACAATCCTGAATTTGATTTCTTAGCAGGTGGAGATGCAAAGATGGCGATTGGGGATGGAATGAACCTCGACCTTACGCTTAATCCTGATTTTTCAAATGTGGAAGTGGATGATATTTTTACTAATTTGACCCGTTTTGAATTGCGGCTTCCTGAACGACGACAATTTTTTATAGATAATAGCGACCTTTTTGGATCATTTGGTAATTTCTTTAATGAAGCGCGTCCGTTCTTTTCTCGTCGTATTGGATTGGCTAGAGACACTGCAAATAATCTGATACAAAATAGAATTATTGGAGGAGCTAGATTAAGTGGTAAACTCAATGAAAATTGGCGGCTCGGATTTTTAAATATTCAAACGGCTGCGGATACACCCAATGAAATTGCGAGTAATAATAATATGATGCTGGCATTACAACGTAAAATAGCCAGTCGTTCCAATATTGGGGTGTTTATGGTGAATCGACAGACTTTTGGTGATTATGATTTTGTAGAAACCAACCAAAAATACAATCGAGTCATTGGTGCAGATTATAATCTAGCGTCAAAAGATAATGTGTGGAGTGGTCGGTTTTATGTGCATAAATCGCTCAATCCTGATGATACGAAAGGCAATTATTCTGCACAAGCTATTGCAACTTACAATAAAAATGATTGGATTTTCATTACTGATTGGGTTTATGTAGACAATGATTTTCAGGCGGATTTAGGCTTTGTTCCTCGAACAGATATTTTCAAAATGGGAAATTTTGCACAACGATTTTTTTATCCTAAAAATCGAACCATCGTCAATCGCTACAATGCTCAACTTTTATTTATCAACTACTTTAGACCAACTTTAGATTTTAAATTATCAGACTATTTCTTAAGGGCAACATGGGAAACTGAATTTAAAAATCAAGCCCAATTAACTGCCAATTATATCAATCAATATATTTTTCTAACCGCTGAATTTGATCCAACACGTACAGATGGTGGCGTTCCATTGGCAGGTGATAAAGGCTATACGTTTAATCAAGCAAATTTGGAATATACCTCCAATAACACCAATTTATTGACTTATACCATCAATACTACACTGGGAGAATTTTTTAATGGAAATCGTTATTCGGTGGGTGGTACTATTGCATATCGGGTTCAACCCTGGGCACAGTTTAGTTTAGCCTTAAATTATGATGGCATTCGCTTACCAGATCCTCATCCTTCGGCAGATTTATGGTTAGTGACTCCTCGTTTTGATATAACCTTCAGTCGTTCTGTTTTTTGGACAACACTCATTCAATACAGTAATCAGCGAAAAAATTTAGGGATCAATTCTCGTTTACAATGGCGTTTTGCACCACTTTCTGATTTATACTTGGTGTATAATGATAATTATTACACGACTGATTTTGCGCCTCGTTTTCGTTCTATTAACTTAAAGGTGAGTTATTGGTTGAATCTATAATAACATTAGGATTATATTTAATTCACCGATCACCCAAATTTTTCTAAAAACAAGCACGATATTTATTAATCACTAATTAAAAAGAAATGAAAAAGATACAAATTGGATTATTTTTAATTATAGTTTGCTTTCAATGGTCATTAGCACAAAACTTAAATATTGAACAAGAAGTTATTGAGTTATCTAAAGATAAATGGCAATGGATGGCAGAAAAGAATATAGATAAACTAGCTACGTTATTCCACGATAAATCTAAATTTGTCCACATGAGTGGGACTTGGAATAAAGACAGAGAACTCGAAATAATAAAAACTGGAAGTATTTGGTACAAACAAGCTGATGTACATGATGTTGTCGTGGAAATATTTGATAACACTGCGGTTCTATGGAATCGTATTACATTGGTGGCTCATGTTAGAGGAAACGATGTCTCAAATGAATTTACAGTTACTGAAATCTATAAAAAAGGAAAAGATAGTTGGAAATTGTTAGACTTGACGTTTAGCAAAGTAAGGGACACCCATAAGATTGCACCAAGTATTGCACCTGACAATGAAATAATTGAACTTTCTAAACAAAAATGGCAATGGATGGCAGATAAAAAGGTAGATATTCTTGCTGATCTATTTCATGAACAGGCAAAATTTGTTCATATGGGTGGTACTTGGGGAAAAGATCGAGAACTCGATATCATTAGAAGTGGCGGTATCCATTACAAAAAAGCAGATATTCACGAAGTGTCAGTAGAAATTATTGGAGATATGGCAACAGTTTGGAACCGTATCACCCTTTTAGCCGAAGTTGGAGGTAATGAAGTAACCAATCCATTTATGGTCACGGAAGTTTATTTAAAACAAGATAATAAATGGAAACTAACCAATATGTCATTTACCAAATTAATAAATTGAAGATTCAAGTAGCATGAATGGGTTTAAAATTGGATTGTTTCTTTGTAGTATGGTATGTATAGCAAGTACCTGTACAAAAAATAGGTCTCCAAAGACGGCATCTCTTTCTCAACTAGATAATTTAAAAATTCGTATCGCTAAAATTGAAATTGATTCAGCGTATTTGGATGAATACATGGCTATTTTAAAACAAGGGGCAGCGGCTTCTATTCGCTTAGAAGAGGGGGTATTGTGTATTTATCCGATGTATGAAAAAGAGTACCCAACACAGATTCGTTTATTGGAAATTTATGCCAGCGAAGCAGCTTATCAAGCCCATCTAAAAACGCCTCATTTTCTACATTATAAAACAACGACTCTACCAATGGTAAAAGCGTTGGAGTTAGTAGATATGGAAGCTATAGATCAAGATATGATGCCCTTTATTTTTAGTAAAATCCAATAAAACAGCTATGCCAAATAATGAGACCTTAGCAGATTTTTACAAACGAAAGAATAATCCTCAAAATCTCTATAAAGAGGTAGGGCATTTCAATTTATTTCATTTGGAACCACTACCGAAAGATACAACACGTTCCTTACCTTATCGGAGAAGAGATTATTATAAGATTTTGCTGGTGATTGGCGATATTAATTTTCATTATGCAGATAAAACAGCAAGCGTCAAAAAACAGGCTTTAGTCTTTTCTAATCCTCAAATTCCCTATCAATGTGAGCATTTAGATCGAATAAAAGGTGGGCATTATTGTATTTTTAATCACCACTTTTTTCAAGATTTTGGCAAGTTGAATAAATATGAAGTCTTTCATCCGAATGCGGACCACGTTTTTGAGCTAAGTGACGAGCAAACAGAAAAAGTAGCTTTGATCTACAAAAAAATGTTTACCGAATTTGATTCGAATTATATTCACAAATATGACGTACTTCGTAATCAGGTATTTGAATTACTCCATTTTGCCCTAAAAATGCAGCCTTCTTCTCATATTCACCAACAAAGAATGAATGCATCTCAACGAATTACGACCTTATTTTTGGAATTATTAGAACGCCAATTTCCCATTGATGAAAATCATCATAAAATGAAACTCCGTTCGGCTTCCGATTATGCAACTCAACTTAATATTCATGTCAATCATCTGAATCGAGCTTTAAAAGAAAGCACTAAGAAATCTACTTCACAACTCATTGCAGAACGTGTTTTAAAAGAAGCCAAAAACTTACTTTCCAATACCTATATGAATGTTTCAGATATTGCCTATGCTTTGGGATTTACAGAAGCTACTCATTTCAATAATTTCTTTAAAAAACATACCCAACTGAGTCCGTCTAAGTATAGAAAGATGTAAAAAGTACGTGAATCGGGAGATGATTTTTAAATATATACTTTTGAAATTATGATAGGTTTCGGAGCTACCTTTCTCCCATTTTTATCAAAAAAATAACTTAGGTTTACAAAGAAGACCTTAAAAACAGGAATAGGTCACATTTACTTCCATTTTTTATTACAAAGCGGCATGAATCCAATAGAACAATTCGAAGAACTTTTGACGATTTTAAAAACGCGATTTCTAGCCAATCAAGTTCGTCATGAAACATTGGATTGGGAGAAGGTACAAGAACGACTACTAGCATTTCCTCAAAAACTAGCCACACTCCAAAAAATGGAAGATACAGGTGGAGAACCTGATGTACTAGAGCTAGATGCGGCAACAGGTGAATATATCTTTTATGACTGTGCTAAAGAAAGCCCTATAGGACGAAGAAGTATTTGCTACGACCAAGAGGCTCAGATAGCTCGTAAAAAATATCCTCCAGCAAACAATGCAATAGATATGGCACAAGCAATAGGGGTCGAGCTATTATCAAAAGAACACTATCAAAAACTACAACAATTCGGCCCTTTTGATACCAAAACATCAAGTTGGATTAAAACTCCTCCTGAAATTAGAACACTAGGAGGCGCACTTTTTGCCGATTATCGCTATGGACAAGTTTTCATTTACCATAATGGTGCAGATTCTTATTTTTCAGCTAGAGGATTTCGAGCGCTTTTACGGGTTTAGGGATAATTTCTGATTGTAATAGTCGTGACTATTGTAATTCACTTGTGAAACAAGCCCATTTTACAACTATAAATGTCCTTCTGTAACTCAGATCACACAATACCTTTTTTTACAAAGATACCTTTGTAAAAAAACTAGTATATGCGTATTCTATCCATTTTTCCGCTTTTTGAACAAATCGAAAATT
Organism: Saprospiraceae bacterium; assembly: GCA_020628645.1. Taxonomy (GTDB): domain Bacteria; phylum Bacteroidota; class Bacteroidia; order Chitinophagales; family Saprospiraceae; genus JAHDES01. The sequence continues at coordinate 8,182 of JAHDES010000070.1, read as the reverse complement.
ATTCAACAACATCTTTCAAAAAAGACCTGACAGCTGGTTTAACCGTAGGTATTATGCTCATTCCGCAAGCGATGGCGTATGCGATGATTGCAGGTTTACCCCCCATTTATGGCTTATACGCATCTACGATTCCCTTATTGATCTACGCCTTGTTGGGAACATCCCGTCAATTGGCAGTAGGCCCAGTAGCGATGGTTTCCTTATTGACAGCTTCTGGAATAGGCGCACTTGCTACAGGAGGTACAGCAAGCTATATCTTACTGGCGATTACCTTAGCTTTTATGGTGGGACTTATCCAATTTTTTCTGGGTCTTTTTCGATTGGGCTTTTTAGTTAATTTTCTATCGCATCCTGTAATATCGGGTTTTACTTCTGCAGCCGCTTTGATTATAGGATTGAGTCAACTAAAACATTTATTGGGGATTAATATTGCTAGTAGTCATTATGTACATGAAATCCTAGGACAAGCCTTTTCACAATTTACCCAGATTAATTGGGTGACTTTTTCGATTGGATTAGCAGGAATATTAATGATTTATCTTCTCAAAAAGTGGTCCACTTCTTTTCCTAGTCAGTTGGTGGTGGTGGTATTCGGTATCCTTTTCGTATGGAGTTTGGGGCTAGCAGAGCAGGGAGTTAAAATTGTAGGTCATGTTCCTCAAGGACTTCCGTCACTTTCTGTCCCTTCTTTTGATCCTCTCCAATGGCAAGCGCTCTTACCAATCGCATTGACGATTGCTTTGGTAAGTTTTATGGAAAGTATTGCGGTAGCCAAAGCAATTCAAGCAAAACATAGAGATTATAAAGTTGATGCCAATCAAGAACTAATTGCGCTAGGTGCTGCTAATATCGGCGGTGCCTTTTTTCAGAGCTATCCTGTCACGGGTGGCTTCTCTCGTACTGCAGTCAATGATCAAGCAGGGGCAACAACGGCTATTTCTTCTATCATCAGTGCCATTTTAATCTTTTTGACTTTACTTTTTTTAACTCCTTTATTTTATTATCTACCCAATGCCATTTTAGCAGCTGTAATTATGGTAGCCGTTTTTGGCTTAATTGATACAAGGGAAGTAATGCATTTATGGAAAAGTGATCGAAGAGATTTTTGGATGCTGACCATAACTTTTTTCAGTACGCTAGGATTAGGGATTGAACTAGGTATTGGGATAGGAGTATTACTTTCTTTGGCAATGGTCATTTATCAAAGTACGCGTCCACATATTGCTACTTTAGGTAATATCCCTCAAACTGATTATTACAGAAATATCGAACGATTTCCTGATCTAGAAGAACAAAAAGAGATATTGATCTTCCGATTTGATGCACCACTTTATTTTGCTAATATAGCCTATTTCAAGGAAGCTCTAAGCAATGCAATAGCGCAGAAAGGAACAAGCCTAAAAACCATCATTCTACCAGCTAATTCTATTTATTCAATAGATAGTAGCGGAACGTATGCCCTAGAAGAACTTCTAACAAAATGTCAAAGACAAGAGATTAAATTACTGTTTTCAGGCCTGCGTGGCCCTGTTCGGGATACCTTAAAAAAAGCAGGACTGATGGATCGAATCGGCACACATCATTTTTTCATCAATATCCAACAAGCAGTTGATTTCAGCAAAGGAGTCCCCTTTCCTACTATCCCAAACAGTTTAACAGATTATACGCTACAAACCAATTAAAATTTTGATATGACTATAAAGCTCGGATTATCAGAAAATTGGCAACAATTCAGCCTGCTTGTTCTTGTCAACGCCTTTGTTGGAGGAATGATTGGTTTAGAACGAACCATCCTTCCTGCTATTGCAGAAACCATCTTTGATATCAAAGCTAAAACAGCGATTCTATCTTTTATTATCGTATTTGGAATTACAAAAGCAATAGCAAATTTTGTAATGGGAAAACTAGCTAATACTTGGGGACGCAAAAAGCTACTTATTCTTGGCTGGTTATTTGGTCTTCCTGTTCCTTTTATTTTGATGTTTGCACTTAGTTGGAAATGGATTATTCTGGCAAATATACTTCTGGGTATTAATCAAGGGTTGGCATGGTCAAGTACTGTCATAATGAAAATTGATTTAGTTGGTGAAAAAAATAGAGGTCTAGCAATGGGGATAAATGAATTTGCTGGCTATTTATCGGTGGGTTTAGTAGCATTTGTAACAGGATGGATTGCCACAAATTTTGGCTTACGGCCCTATCCATTTTATTTAGGAATAGGAATGGCGATCTTGGGCTTGGCTTTCAGTATCTTTTTAATTAAGGACACTCAGAAGTATACGTTTCTAGAGCATACAGACCATCATACTACTAAATTGAATAATATTTTCTTGGAAACTACATGGACGAACCCTAATCTTGGAAGTATTACCCAAGCAGGCTTAGTCAATAATTTAAACGATGGGATGATATGGGGGCTTCTTCCTCTTTTTTTAATAGCAAAAGGATATGACCTAGAGCATATTGGATTAATAGCAGCTATCTATCCTATGGTTTGGGGAATAGGTCAACTTTTTACAGGAAAAATGGCTGATTATTTTTCTAAGAAGAAATTAATCTTTTGGGGGATGATTCTACAAGGAACTGCTTTACTTCTTTTTCCTTTTTCAAAGGCTTTAAGTTTTGAGATATTGATATCTGTTCTATTAGGTTGGGGTACGGCCATTGTTTATCCTACTTTTTTAGCTGCAATCGCTGAAAATACCAACCCATCTCAGCGTGCAGAAAGTATTGGTGTATTTCGTTTATGGCGGGATCTTGGTTATGCTGTAGGAGCACTTTTGTCAGGGATCATTGCAGATCAATTTGGAATCTTATACGCTATTCTCATTATTGGAATTCTTACCTTGCTGTCAGGATTAATTGTTAATACTAGAATGAAAAATAATTTCCCTACTGTGATATAGATCACTAACTACCCCTTCTAGAGGTCGTAATTTTAGGGTATCAAATTAAAAAAATCAATTACAATGAAAGTAGAACAAATATATACAGGATGTTTAGCACAAGGTGCATATTACATCGAAAGTAAAGGAGAAGCTGTCATTATTGATCCTTTACGAGAAACGCAGCCCTACTTAGATAAATTAGAACGCGAGGGGGCTCGTCTAAAATACATTTTTGAAACCCATTTCCATGCTGATTTTGTTTCTGGACACTTAGATTTAGCCAAACAAACAGGAGCTACCATCGTTTATGGGCCACTAGCAACAACTGATTATGCCATTCATTCTGCCAAAGATGGAGAAGAGCTAAATGTAGGAGATTTAACCTTTAAAGTCTTACACACACCAGGACATACTTTAGAAAGTACGACTTATTTACTTCGTGATGGGAATGGAAAAGATCATGCGATTTTTACGGGAGATACCCTTTTTCTTGGAGATGTTGGGCGGCCTGATTTAGCGCAAAAATCTGGTGAAATGACAATGGAAGATTTAGCAGGTATGTCTTTCGATAGCCTTCGTCATAAAATTATGCCACTTGCCGATGATGTCATCGTTTATCCTGCACATGGAGCAGGTTCAGCCTGTGGGAAAAATTTAAGTAAAGATACATGGGGCTATTTGGGTGATCAAAAATTGTTCAATTACGCACTTCGGGCAGATATGACAAGAGAGGAATTTATTCAAGAAGTGACTGCTGGTTTGACGCCTCCTCCGCAGTATTTTGCGAAAAATGCAATGATGAATAAAAAAGGCTATCATAGCTTTGAAGAAGTTTTAGCCAAAGGTGCTGTTCCTTTAAATCCTACACAATTTGAGGAAATCGCGAATCAAGAAGAAGCACTCATTTTGGATGTTCGAACCCAACAGGAATTTGCAAAGGGTTTTATCCCCAATTCTATTTTTATAGGGTTAAATGGCGGTTTCGCACCTTGGGTGGGAGCACTAATTGCTGATATTCAACAACCAATTTTATTGCTTACACCAAAAGGAAAAGAAGAAGAGGCCGTTACTCGCTTGGCAAGGGTGGGCTATGATAATACCCTAGGCTATTTAGAGGGAGGCATCGAAGCATGGAAGAATGCTCAAAAAGAAATAGATCAAATTTCATCTATTTCTGCGGAAACCTATGCCCAAAAATTACAGGCGAATAAAGTGGAGACGACCCTTGATGTTCGTAAACCTACTGAATTTTTAGCGCAACATTTAGATGCAGCAACTAATTTTCCACTGGATTATATCAACCAAAATATGAACAAATTAAATCGTCAAAACACCTATCACATTCATTGTGCAGGTGGCTATCGTTCCATGATTGCAGCCTCTATTCTTAAAGCAAGAGGATTTGAACACATCATTGATATTAGTGGCGGATGGGGCGCAATTGAACAGACGACTGTAGCGAAGACAAATTATGTTTGTCCGACTACCTTATCACAAGATATTATTGATGAAGCCGTAGCGGCAGTATTATAACAATTCTAATGAAAAAGAAAAGTTCATTTCAAGCATTAATTGATGATACAAGACCCGTACTAATCGATTTTCATGCCGATTGGTGTGGGCCTTGTAAAGCCATGCATCCAATTGTAAAAGAACTCGCACAAAAAATGGGTAATCAAGCTCGGATTGTTAAAATCAATGTAGATAAAAATCCTGAGCTAGCTCAAAAATTGAGCATTCGTGGAGTTCCTTCCTTTTTACTCTATCAAAATGGGCAACTCAAATGGCGACAATCGGGGATGCTTTCTTTACATCATCTGGAAACAATATTAAAGCAATTTTTAAATAGTTAACCAAAGTTGCGCATCATGAACGTCAATAAGGAAAAATTTGAAATAAATTGACTTTAGGAACATTTAGCATCAAATTTTGACGAATTGGGGTTCTATTATTTATTAAACGCAACTTTAAATAGTTAACCTAAGTTGCGGATGATTTAAGATTCGTAAGGAGAATTTTGAGAAAAACAGCCTAAAAGGCAAGTTTTGAATCAAAATATGACGCATGAAGCTTTATAATGAATTATCCGCAACTTTAAATAGTTAATAAATCATGATAGAATTTATTAGTCAAGCTTGGCACTGGTCAATCTCTGGAGTTATGATAGTGCTGGTCATGCTTATATTACTTTGGCTGGGTGGAGAATTCGGCGTTTCTGCCAATCTTCGTACCATCTGCGCAATGGGTGGGGCTGGAAAAAAACATGCCTTCTTTGCCTATGATTGGCAAAATCAAATTTGGAATTTAGTCTTCATTGGTGGGGCTGTTATCGGGGGATTTATTGCATCTACCTATCTAGCCAGCCCTGAACCTGTACAGATTTCATCAGCTACACAAGCTTACTTGGCGAGTGTAGGCATTGCAACGCCTCAGACTATCGAAGAAGGAACAGCTTTTGTACCAATGAAGATTTTTGCTTCGAGCCAAGCTTTTTCCTTTGTTAATTTAATTATACTCATTCTTGGTGGAATATTGATTGGCTTCGGTGCTCGATGGGCTGGAGGCTGTACTTCTGGGCATGCCATTAGTGGTTTATCCAATCTTCAATTACCCTCTTTAATTGCTGTCATAGGATTTTTTATTGGCGGTTTATTGATGACTTGGGTGATCTTACCACAACTTTTAATTTTATAGAAATGCAATTAATCAAATTTTTATTTACGGGTATATTATTTGGTATCGTGATGACCAAATCAGAAGCCATAAGTTGGTTTCGAATTCAAGAAATGTTTCGATTTGAAAGTTTTCACATGTACGGAATCATTGGAACAGCGGTCATCTTAGGCACTATAGCAGTTGCTTTGATTAAAAAATGGAAGGCAAAGACGAATCAAGGAATGGAAATCTCCTTTAATCCAAAAGCCATGTCTATTCCTCGCTACCTTTTTGGTGGAATCTTATTTGGTCTAGGGTGGGCAATGACTGGCGCTTGTCCAGGGCCACTATTTACACTTTTGGGGCATGGGGTCTTTTCTGTTTTAATCATAATTGCTAGTGCTATTTTAGGAACCTATTTATATGGTGTATTAAAACCAAGATTACCGCATTAATAACTTAAATGATGATAAAAAAAATATTCTTGTATATGATGCTTTTATCTTTTTTTGCTTGCCATCAAATTGTACAAGAGCAGTCATTAACACTACCCCATTGGACTTATGAAGGGATAGCCCAAAGTGAAAATTGGGGTAGTTTCTGTACAGCCTATAAAACCTGTATAGAAGGGCAATTACAATCTCCGATCAATATTGAAACTTCTACAATAAAATCAGGAAGCGATTTATCCATCGAATTTAACTATATCCCTACACTCGTTGATCTTGTTAATAATGGACATAGTTTTCAAGCGAATGTCGAAGCAAATGAAGAATTTAATATTGATAACCATTGTTTTTCTTTACAGCAATTTCATTTTCATGAACCCAGTGAGCACCATTTAGATGGAATTATTTTTCCAATGGAATTGCATTTTGTACATGAAGATGACGAGGGCAATATAGCTGTTGTAGGTGTTTTTGTAAAAGAAGGAAAATCACATCCTGTATTAGAAGAAATAATGAATCATTTACCCAGCAAAAAAGGAGAACATCATTTTACTCAGGTCAGTTGCGATTTATTACAACTCATGCCTGAGCAAAAATCGGTTTTCCATTATACAGGATCACTCACTACGCCACCATGTTCAGAAGGTATAGAATGGTTTGTAATGGAACAACCCATTGAATTATCAAAAACACAAATCGATCAATTTAAAAAACATTACCATAATAATAATCGCCCTATTCAAAATACAGCTGAACGATTAATTGAAATGTCGTATTTTCGTTAACTCTTTATTCGTAAATATATTAAATACATCGTGAACGATTCTTCAATCTTAAGCCTATTAAAAGACTATTTTCCACAAATAGCAGAGCGAGCCCTTCAAGAGGAAATTGCAAAGGTGGGTAAAATTTACCATTTTAAAGCCCATGAGACAATTATGGATTTTGGAAGTTATGTACGACTGGTGCCGATGGTTCTTAAAGGAAGTATTCGAGTCGTTCGAGAAAGTGAAGATGGAAAGGAAATTCTACTTTATTTTTTAAGTGCGGGAGATACCTGTTCTATGTCTTTTACATGCTGTATGATGAATAAACAAAGTATTATTCGAACCATCGCAGAAGAGGACACTACTTTAATTGGTATCCCTATTCAGTATATGGATGAATGGATGCGTCGTTTTCAAAGTTGGAAAAATTTTGTCATGCTTTCTTATGACCAACGAATGCTGGAACTCGTAAAAGTAATCGATAGTATCGCCTTTAACCAAATGGATAGACGCCTTTGGGAATACTTACAAAAAAAAGCAAAAGCAACACAATCCAAAACCCTTCACGCTACTCACCAAGAAATAGCCAATGACTTAAATGCTTCCAGAGAAGCCATCTCTCGTTTACTAAAACAATTGGAAAAAATGGGGAATATCCAACTAGGACGCAACCAAATTCATTTGCTTTCCTGAGTGAATAACCACCACCAAAGGTGGTGGCTTGAAATAACCCTCTAAAAGAGGGTGTTTTGACCTGAGTCTCTTTTTTCTTAGTCTCGGTCATTCTTTTCTTGAAAACGGATGTAGCGTCTGATTAACTCTTCATCCAACCCAACAGTACTTACAAAATATCCGCGTGACCAAAAGTGGTTACCCCAATACAATTTACGTTTCAACTTCGGATAACTTCTAAATACTTTGATGGCTATTTTGCCTTTTAGAAAACCCATGTAAGTTGATATGCTAATCTTGGGCGGTACAGAGCAATGTATATGATCTTCTTGAACACTAAGTTCTTCGATTAATACATCTTTCATTGCACTTAATTTGTGAATATCTCGTATTATTAGGGATGCTAATTCCCCTTTTAGTATCTTGTAGCGATACTTTGGTGTCCATACTATGTGATATTCACATTTGTACATAGTATGACTCAATTTACGGTACTTTCCCATTACTGTAAATTTGATGGTTAATAAAATTGGTTTAACCAAATTTACATGACCACCGTCTTGGACGGTGGTTTTTTAAGGAATAATAAAAGAAGACTATTATTAGGTAAAGAGTTGACTATCGTCTTATAAAAAGTAATATGTCTTCCTTCCCCTCATACAGGTCTAATGGATGATTTCCATTGCCCCATTTTCTTTTTCTCCTCATCCATCAGAAACACCCTGCATTCGGTCAGGAATGGGTGTAGGGA
>JAHDES010000069.1 GCA_020628645.1 Saprospiraceae bacterium | reverse complement strand
TTGGCTGTTGGCTGTTGGCTGTTGGCTGTTGGCTGTTGGCTGTTGGCTGTTGGCTAATTGATTAACTTAATATAATTGATCTAGAAATAACCCTTCTTCTTACGATCTTCCATTGATGTCTCTGAACGTTTGTCATCGGTACGTCCACCACGTTCTGTCATACGAGTAGTCGCTACTTCTTCAATGATTTTTTCTACACTATCCGCATCGGAAAGCCATACTCCTGTACAAGTCATATCACCAATTGTACGACATCGTACTTTCATTTCTTTAACAACTTCATTCGGTTTCTTTTGAATGATGGGCGTATCTGCTAACAAAACGCCATCTCGTTCAAATACTTTTCGTTTGTGTGCGAAATAAAGGTTAGGTAACTCTACTTTTTCAAGTGCCAAATATTGCCAAACATCTAGTTCTGTCCAGTTACTAATTGGGAATACTCGAAAATGCTCTCCATAATTTTTCTTACCATTGAATAGATTCCAAAGTTCTGGACGTTGGTTTTTAGGATCCCATTGACCAAATTCATCTCGATGAGAAAAGAAACGTTCTTTAGCGCGAGCTTTTTCTTCATCTCTTCGCGCTCCACCGAGAGCTGCATCAAATTTTCCTTTTTCTAATTCGTCTAAAAGAACCGCCGTTTGTAAGCCATTTCGGCTTGCATTCACGCCTGTTTCTTCTGTGACCATGCCATTATCAATGGCTTCTTGTACAGAACCAACAATAAGGCGAGCACCTAAGCGTTCCACTAAATCGTCTCTAAATTTTATCGTTTCCGGGAAATTGTGCCCTGTATCGACATGTAATAAAGGAAAGGGTATTCTAGCAGGATAAAATGCCTTTTGTGCTAAATACACCATCAAAATTGAATCTTTACCTCCAGAAAACATTAGGACTGGATTCTCAAATTGAGCGGCGACTTCTCTTAAAATAAAAATCGACTCCGACTCTAATTCTCTTAAATGATTAAGTTGATAGTTCATTTTTATGATTTGTGATAATGGACTAATGTAGTCTTATAATTGTATTAATGGTTTTATATACTCAAAGATCATTCCCGATGCTTCTTGTATACTCATATTTACGGTTTGTATTTCTAGTGCAGGATTCAACGGTGCTTCATAGGGAGAATCAATTCCAGTAAATCCTTTGATTTCACCTTTTCGTGCTTTTTTGTAAAGTCCTTTTACATCGCGCTGTTCACATACTTCTAAAGGTGTATTAATGAATACTTCGATAAAGTCATCTTTCCCAATAATATCTTTAGCAAATTGGCGAATTTGACGAGTAGGACTAATAAAAGAATTTATCGTAATAACTCCTGAATGGAGATATAGTGCCGCTACTTCTGCAATACGTCGAATATTTTCTTTACGATCTTCTATTGAAAATCCTAGGTTATTATTAATACCTGAACGAATGTTATCTCCGTCTAATACTTGCGCGAAAAATCCTTCATTATAAAAGCGACGTTCTAAATCTTGAGCGATGGTACTTTTTCCAGAGCCTGAAAGTCCCGTCAGCCACAACACTTTACTTCGTTGTTGCAATTGTTTTTCCCTATCTGAACGTTGCAAAAGGCGGTCAAAGATAGGATGTATATTTGTACTTTGCATAATTTTCCTATTTTTTGGATAAACCAAACATTTTTCTAATTCCTCCTCTAGGTACTAATTGCCATGCTCGTTCATGTAAATAATACACCACTAGTTTTATGACAAATTCATAGGCTCCCAATTCAAGGGCGAAACTGATATCTCCTGTTTTAAAATAGGCAATTGCAATGATGGTGCTAGTGGCAATCACTCGCCAAGTTAAGCCTTTTAATAAGCTTCTGAGATGTGATTCTTTTTGAGGAGCATTTATGGGAGTGGGATTACTCATATGTTATAAAAATTTACGGCTTCGCCTTCGATAAGTCACAAGAACTTATAGTCTAAATCAGTTTGGAAACAATAAAAGATCAAATGATCTTTTTTAATTGAATAGTTGTATTTACTATTCAATTGTTGGTTTAAGGTCATAAAACACCTTAGTAGTGGGGCACAAATAAATTTATTTTTTCGTGTGCCTTATTTATAATATGGTTCTCAGACAAATCCCGTGATTACAAGTCAATTCAAATCTAAATTTATTCACTTCCTTTGGTCGTTCACTCATTTATTTTGAACTGACCACGGAATTTGTCTAAGAAGGTATAATATTAATACGTCAAAGACGCATTTTTCACTTTTGATAATAAGTGCGGATCAAGCTGAATCATCAGTTGATGTCCTATTTGTTGTAATTCAACTAAGAAGTTATGTCCACTTTGTTTTTTGACTAAACGTCCTCTCAGTCCCGTTAAATTGCCTCGAACTATTTCTACTTCATCGCCTTCATTGAAGCTAATAGCTTCTGTTTGAACAGTAATACCTTCTCCTATTATCCTTCTTATGACTTCTATTTCTTCGTGGGGTATCGCAATTAAATTTCTAGCAAATTGGATGAAATTAACAACATATTCTGTTTGTAATACTTGGATATATTCCGCTTTAGTAATTTTCACAAAAATATAGCAACTGAATAATGGTAGAGATACCGTTTTTTTCTTTCGCCCCCATTGACGTGTCAACTCTTGTATTGGTAGATAATGTTCAATTCCTTTGCGGTCAAGTTCTTTTGCTACTAATTTTTCGCGTTTATATTTTGTATAAACCGCAAACCACTTGGGTTCTTTCGCATCTAGATGATTTTCCTTACCATTTATCAATGTACTCATAAAACTATTCTTTTGACCAAAGTAATAAGGATTCTGGACGTAAAGATTGCCAATCCAATAAATCAAATTCTACTTCACTATATATCATGTATCTGATTCGTCGATCTATTAGTTTTTCAACCTTCTCAATTAATTGAATCAGGTAGTCTTTTTCGATATTTCCAATAAATAAAAGATCAATAATAGGCCCATTGATGCCTTTGGAGAAATCTCCCGTTAAGTATACTTTATCCACATCACCTAAGTTATGAATCACATTTTCAATAATGCGATCAATACCTACATGTTTTAAGACGATATTATGAATTTCCTTATATAATGGATGGTGGGTATTGGCTCGAAACATTTTTTTGTTCCCTCTAGTAAAGGAACTCAACATGCCTGCGCCTTCTAGTCGATTTAGTTCAAGGCGAATAGAATTAGTAGATTCTCCAAATTCACTTTCTAAACTCCGCAGATAGGCTGTAGTGTTACTATTCAAAAAGAATTTGAGTAGTAATTTGATGCGTGTTTTAGAAGATATTAATGTTTCTATCATGTAGTGAAAATAGGAAATCTGTTAGCTATACTATTATTAATATATTTATGTTTCAAAATATGAGTAACAAAATTACTCAATTAACGATATTTATAATAAGATTGCTGTCTATTTGGTATAAAACACTTTAATGAGGTGATAAAAGAAGAAAAGAAGGTGATAGTTAATCTGCTAGTGCATCTCGGATAATCTTCCTTCCAATTACAAATACTGACCCTAAAAACCCTCCCAACAAACAAGCAATGATAATGGCTTTAATTAATGACCTATTTTCTGGTTCAAGGGGAGGGATGGGATAGTCTATGGCTTGAATAACAGGCGTTTGTTCTTGTAGGGTAAATTCTGCTAATTCTTTATTTTTAAGGGATTCTCCATATACGCGATATAACATTTCTATCTTGGCTTTGAGTTGGAGTTCTTTGAGTTGATCTTTTTTGTTTAACAAACCAAAACTAGTATCCATAAAATTAGCTAGGCTATACTCAGCATTTCGTAATTCTGTTTCTATTGAATCTGTTTTAAAAGCAATGATTTTATAGGTGTGTAGTGGTTTTTCAATTGCTTTTTCAATATAGTAAGAACTCAAATTTTCAAAAATGGATTCGAGCATACTTATAGAAAGCGATTCATTTTCGGTATTTAAACTCAAGCCCATTATAGCTGTCGTCTCAGATAAATTAGTAGATAATAAAGCTTCTACCCCTTTATCTGAATTGCCTATTACCGAGGCATGCAATATTTTTAAGGCATTATTTTCTGCCGTATTAAATATATTTATACTATCATGTTTAAAATATAAATCTTTTAGACCAGTAGTATCTTCATCCCATTTTTCATGATATGCATAAAGATCAATTAGATGATTAGCAAAGTAGTCATTTTTTTGATCCAAAGTAGTCTTTTCAAATAAGACCGTTTGAATTAGTTTGCGCGTACGCACCAATTCAAGCATTTTCTCTAGATTGTATTCTCCTCCTGCCCCTCCACCTAAGCCAAAATTTCCTAAGATACTTGATACACCTCCTATACCTGCCCCTCCTTCATCATTTAACATAAAGGTCAAATCTGCTTTATAGGTTTTTGGAGTAGTAAAAGCTTTGTAGATAAAAAATAATAAAAAAGGAAGGATAAATAAAGTAATCAATAACCAATTGCGCCAGAGCTCATACCAGAACTCTTTTAATTTTAAAATCAACTCCTTTAAAGATATTTCATCATCTTCATGTGAGGGAGTTTGGTGTATGGAATCACTCATATTAAGATTTTTCTTAATTGGCGCAAAGGTACGTATTGATCCGTTAAATTATAATAAATTAGATTTATTTTTTTCTTGAACCTTCAAATACTTAAACATCATAATTCAAGACAGAAATTAACCATCGTTCAGCTTCTTCTGTGGTCATTCCTTTTCGCTGGGCATAATTTTCTACTTGATCTTTGCTAATAGCGCCTAAACCAAAATATTTAGATTGAGGATGACTAAAGTACCAGCCACTCACCGATGCTGCTGGGTACATGGCATAACTCTCGGTAAGTGAAATACCGATTTGTTCTTCTACTTCTAATAAATCGAACAGGCTTTGTTTTTCCGTATGTTCTGGACAGGCTGGATAACCAGGAGCTGGGCGAATGCCCTGATATTTTTCTTTGATTAAAGCTTCATTATCGAAGATTTCATCTTGTGCATAGCCCCAAAATTCTTTACGTACAAGTTCATGCATCCGTTCTGCAAAAGCTTCTGCCAAACGATCGGCTAATGCTTTTAACATAATCGCATTATAATCGTCATTGGCATCCTCAAAATGCTTAACCCATTTTTCAATACCAATACCAGCCGTGACTGCAAAAGCTCCCATGTATCCCCTACCCTCTTCTTGTGTAGGAATAAAATCCGCCAAACTATAATTCGGTTGTCCTGGTGCTTTTTGGCGTTGCTGACGAAGAAAATGTAAATGAGCTAAATCTGATCTATCTTCTGAAGAGATCAAGACATCATCATTCATTCGCTGTGCTGGAAAAAGACCAATGACTGCTTTTGCACTCAACCATTTTTCATCAATTATACGACGTAATAAACTTTGTGCATCTTGGAAAAGTGATTTTGCCTCTTTTCCTACTATTTCGTCTTTTAAAATGGCTGGAAATTTTCCAGCTAGTTGCCAACTAGAGAAAAAAGGAGTCCAATCAATATAATCAGATAATTCTTCTAAAGAATAGTTCTCAAATACTTTTGTTCCTAAAAATTGAGGTTTAGTTATTGGTTCTTTTTCCCAATCTATTTGAAATGAATTAGCTCTTGCTTTGTCAATGGAGATATATTTCTTATTGGATTGACGATTAGCACGAGAGGCGCGAACACGTTCATATTCAGCTTTTGTATCTAATATAAAATTAGCTTTCACATCGCCTTCTTCACTTAATAAGGAAGATGCAACCGTTACACTTTTAGAAGCATCTAGTACATGTACAACTGAACCTTCATACTGTGGTGCAATTTTAACTGCTGTATGTGTTTTGGAGGTAGTCGCTCCTCCTATTAATAAAGGTATCTTAAATCCTTGTCGTTGCATTTCTTTAGCCACAAAAACCATTTCATCCAATGAAGGTGTAATCAAACCACTCAATCCTATGATATCTACTTGATGTTCCCGTGCTGCTTTTAAGATTTTATCAGCACTGACCATTACCCCAAGATCTATAATCTCGTAATTATTACACCCTAAAACTACCCCTACTATATTTTTACCAATATCATGAACATCACCTTTTACGGTTGCCATTAAGATACGCCCTTTCCCCCTCTTTCCCCCTGTGGGGGATGTATGATGGGTCGCATCTTGTTTTGTAATATCTGGTAATTCATTTGCAATACGTTCAATTTTTTTGAAAACGTCTTCTGGTTGGTCAATGACTTCTTCATTGGTAAAACGTATTACTTTATATCCTAAATTATTTAGGTTTTTTGTTCGTTCCGCATCATTATTTTTTTGGTCAGGTAACTGATGATACTTCCCATCAATTTCAATAATTAATTTGCGTTTAAGACAAACAAAATCGGCGATATAACGATCTATAATATGTTGTCTTCTGAATTTATGACCTCCCAGTTGTTTATTTCTTATCCCTTCCCAGATTATCCTTTCTGCATCTGTCATGTTCTTTCTATTTGCTTTGGCAAATTCTTTTAATAAAAGATATACACTTGCGTCTCCTGTATAATAGCCTGGTATTTTTTCTGAATTATCTTGAGCCATTTCGGGTTCTCCTTCTTTGGAGGAGTTAGAGGAGGTAAGAAATGGTTCAAGATAGGAAACAGCCTGTTTCATTACACGAGCACTTTTGACCACTTGTGGTAAAAACATTTTCCCAGAGCCAAATAAATCACCAACGATATTCATCCCATCCATGAGTGGACCTTCAATTATAGTAATTGGTGAAGGATATTTTTGTCGAGCTTCTTCTACATCTTCCGTAATAAATTCTGTAATACCCCGAACTAAAGCATGAGCAATGCGATCTTCTAGACTTTTTTCACGCCAAGAAAGATCTTTTTGTATGGTACGTCCACCACTACCTTTCAGTGTTTCTGCAAACTCAGTCAGTCGATCTGTTGCATCATCTCTTCGATTAAATAAAACATCTTCTACACGCTCTAATAGGTCTTTTGGAATATCTGCATATACTTCTATCATACCAGCATTAACAATGCCCATATCCATCCCAGCTTGAATAGCATGATATAAAAAAGCAGAATGCATCGCCTCTCGTACAACATTATTTCCTCGAAAAGAAAAGGAGATATTACTTACTCCACCACTCACTTTTGCTCCAGGACATACCGCCTTTATTTGTCGAGTAGCTTCTATAAAATTGATGGCATATTCATTATGTTCTTCGATTCCTGTAGCAACTGCAAAAATATTTGGATCAAAAATTATATCTGAAGGATTGAACTTTACTTGTTGTGTAAGAATATCATATGCTCGTTTACATATTTCCACTTTTCGATTAATTGTATCGGCTTGACCTTCCTCATCAAAAGCCATGACAATAGCAGCAGCTCCATATCTGCGAACTAGGGTTGCTTGTCGAATAAATTCTTCTTCTCCTTCTTTTAAAGAAATCGAATTCACCACACATTTTCCTTGTACGCATTTTAAGCCTGCTTCTATGACACTAAATTTAGAGGAATCAATCATAATCGGCAATTTGGCAATATCTGGCTCTGCCATGACGAGATTTAGAAAATCTACCATTGCTTTTTCAGAATCCAATAAGCCTTCATCCATATTCACATCAATGATTTGCGCGCCTCCATCTACTTGATGTTGTGCAACGGATAAGGCTTCTTCAAAAGCTCCTGTTTTTATCAAACGAGCAAATTTCCTTGAACCCGTAACATTAGTACGTTCCCCTACATTAACAAAATTGGTAGTAGGCAAAATCACTAATGGTTCTAATCCACTTAATTGAGTATGGATGGATGCAGATGAGGGTTGACGAATCGACATTCCTTTCACACCATTTGCCATGGCACGAATGTGGTCGGGAGTAGTTCCGCAGCATCCTCCGATAATATTGACAAATCCATGGCTTACAAAATCTCGGATGTGTTGTTCCATTTCTTCGGGCGATTGATCGTATTCTCCAAATTCATTGGGTAGACCTGCATTTGGATAAGCACTGACATAGCAAGACGCGACTTTAGATAAATTTTGCAAATAAGGACGCATTTCTTCTGCGCCCAAAGCACAATTCAATCCAACACTAAAAAGAGGAATATGGCTCACCGAAATCCAAAAAGCATCTACAGTTTGTCCTGATAAAGTACGACCACTAGCATCTGTAATCGTTCCCGAAACCATAATTGGAATATCAACTTTTCGTTCTGCTAATAATTCATCTATGGCAAAAAGAGCTGCTTTGGCATTTAGTGTATCGAAGATTGTTTCTACCAGAAATATATCTACTCCCCCATCTAACAATCCTTTAGCTTGTTCGTAATAAGCTGCCTTCATTTCATCAAAAAGAACAGCACGAAATCCAGGGTCATTGACATCAGGGGATATAGATAAAGTCCGATTCGTTGGGCCTAGTGCCCCCGCTACAAATCGAGGCTTATCGGTATATGCATCCGCTGCTCTTCGAGCTATTTTAGCAGACTCATAGTTAATATCATATACCCATTGTTGCATATCATAGTCTGCCTGAGCGATCGTTGTTCCACTGAATGTATTCGTTTCAACAATATCAGCACCTGCATCTAAATACGCTTTATGAATAGCTTCAATAATATGCGGTTGGGTAATAGATAGAATATCATTATTACCTTTGATATCTTTATGAAAATCGGCAAATTTTGATCCTCGATAATCCTTTTCTTCTAATTGATATTCTTGGATCATTGTACCCATAGCACCATCAATAACGAGAATTCGTTCTTGGACGATTTGGCGTAATAAATCAGCTCTACTCATCAAATTATTTTTTTAACTTTTTAGTTGTATTCTTCTCTCGAAGAATCTCTAATTGTTGTTCAGCAGTACTTACTAGAATTGCCAAACGTTGTTCAAAATCGCAATCCCATTCTAACAATTTTGAATTGAGGCTTTCTAAATTAGCTAACACCACTAATTGTTCAGTGGTTGCATAATCGCGTATGTTTCCTTCTAGATTTGGATTTTGGATGCGCCATTCTTTGGCAGTAAGTTTAAAAACTGCTTTATTTAACAAATTTGCCTCAGAAGAGAAAAATACGCCTTCCTTTTTGGTATGGGTTATTTTACCTGGAACTAAATATTGACGAACGGCATCTGTATGAATATGATAATTCGCTTTTGCTAAAACTCGACTGACTTTCCATTCAATTTTATTACGAACGGCTTCATCCTGCTTAAGTCGTTGATATTCTTTTATCAGATATAATTTGAACTTTGGGCTTAACCAAGTTCCAAACTCAAAGGCAATGTCTTTATGCGCATAGGTGCCTCCATATCGACCCGACTTTGAACGAATGCCTATTGCATTAGTTGCTGAAATCCATTGTTTAGAAGAAAGAGAAAAAGCATTACTACCTGCTTTATTTTTAAACCCTTCGATTTCGAGGGGATTAAAATTAGGATTGTATTCCTGTTCCCAAAGTTCTAAAAACTCTATTGTATTTCGATTTCGCAACCAATTGGCAATTACTAAATCGGTACGTGGGTTTTCTGAACGAGCCATATCGGTAAGCGAAAAATAATCCTGATCTTCAATCGTTTGAATCTGAATTTTGGCTGCTTGATTATTATAGGGAAATGAAATTATTTCTTTTTTACTCATATTAGTAGTTCATTTGAACGTATCAAAGATACGAAAGCCTTCATTTATCGCAATAAAAAATAGCGTACTCTTCGATAAGAATACGCTATCATGGATTAGTATATTAAGTATGAAACGAAAAATTCTACATTAATTTAGCCATATCTCGAATAAGAATGCTTCTTCTATTAAAATAGATTAAATTTTCTTTACGTAACTCATTTAAAACAGAAGTAACTGTTTGACGAGAGGTGCCTGTGATATTAGCAATATCTTGCTGTGTCAAGGAGTGTTTAAACAACATTTCGTAACCTACTCGACGACCGCGTTGCATTGCGTTATCTTTCAAGAAGTCGATAATTCGAGTGCGGGCATCTTTGAAAATAAGCGACTCTAAGCGATTTTCTGCTTTTCTTAAACGATTGCCTATCAATTCTAATACGCGTAAACTCAATTGGTGGTTAGAGCGCATCAATGATTTGAAATCTTCTACTTTTAGGGTAAAAATTTGTACTTCTTCATTCATAGCACGTGCAAAATCTTGACGCACACGTTCTCCAACAATTCCTAATTCTCCGAACATTGCTGTAGGATGCAGAATAGATTTAATAACCTCTTTTCCATCATTAGAGTGAGTTCCTATTTTGATGGTTCCTTTTACCAAAAAGAAAATCGTATTGGATGATTCATCTGGCATATATAAATAGCTATATTTTGGACGTATTTTGAACTCCACAGCATTTAGTAGTCGTATACGCTCTTCATCATTTAATACTTCAAAAAGAGGAAATTGCTCGAGAAATTGTTGTTTCGTATCCGTACTCATTTCACTATTTTTAATAGTTAAGAAATATGAAATCATAACGTTTATATATTGATAGACACGAAAAAAAGGCCTCCCCCCTATTACATCCTCTATTTTTTTGAAAAAAATTTTTCAATTTTTTCTTTTCGCAAAATAATTTATGGCATGTAATAGATTAATTCTAAAAAAAGTAAGTAAAAGATGCTATTCAACAAATACTCTAAAGCTGTAGTAGTGTTTCTGTAAGGTTTGGCAAAGAAATTGATTATATAAAATGTTTTCTATTAGTTAGTAATACATAATATTCTTATTAGAAATGAAAAATTTTTATACCGTTTTGATTATAGTGTTGTGTACTTTTAATGTACTAAAAGCTCAACAACACGAAGTAGGAGGCTCTGTAGGTTTGACTTTATTTCATGGTGATCTAATTGAAAATACAGTTGATTTTAAAGAGATAAATCTAGGAGGAGAGCTTTTCTATCGTTTTTATTCTAGTCATAAATTTTCTTTTAAACTTGCCCTCAATACAGGCTCTTATTCAGGTACAGATGCAAATAGTAGTGAATTAGTTCACCGAGGCTTATCCTTTAACTCTACAATAAGTGGTATATACTTCTCTGGAGAATGGAATATTTTGGGAATTAATATCTACGGTGAAAAAGCATATAATCAAAATAGAATAAGTCCTTTCTTATCTATAGGAGTTGGTGCTAGTATGGCCAATCCTGAAGTTACAACAGAAGCCACTGGCTTAGATCCTTATGATCTTGCACAAGAATATCCTTTCGTAAGTCTAAATGTTCCTTTTGGTATTGGGGTTAAATATGCAACTGATAAAATTACTTTTTCTTTAGAGGGAAGAGTTGTGGCTGGCTTGACAGACTTACTTGATGGAGTAAGTGAAACTGGTAATCCAGATAAAAATGATTGGCACAGTTACATAGGAATCGGAGCAGCTTATCGAATTGGTGGCTCTCGATCAAGTAGTAGTGTAGGCGAATAAGATAATTTTTGATCCTTTTATTAAATCCGTATTTCTGAAGACTTGTTTCTTTGAAATACGGATTTAGCATTTTTATGTACACACTTTATAAAATAAAAGCCTGTTTTACCTCCTATTTTTAAGCTAGTTTAAACACTCGAGCGAAATAACCCGATAATTCATTAATCAATAAATCTTGATCTTCTTCTAGCTCAATACCCGCAATGATTTTGGCAAGCCTTTTTTTGTACTCCAATTGCATAAATCGTCCAATTTGGATACGCTGGGCTTGAGGAGAGCCAGCGCCATGCATACTTTCGGTGAGATAGCCTACGGCATTTCGACCGAGCGTCATATTTTCAATCAAGCGTAAAATACGCATTCGATCTTCCGTAGAGACATCCACTTTTCCTTTGAGGTATTTTTGAACTAAATGACCAATTTCATCATTGTTTAAATCTTGTTCTGAAGGCATCGTAGCGACCAAACCGCCACCTAAGTCTTGCGCTAATCGTCCAATTTCATAGGGTAATTTAGTGACATGATGTTTGCATACATTGGATAACATTTCATCACACAAATAGGCACCCGATTTAGTAGGATAGCCTTGATAAGAAGAAGCGATACCTGTTCCATAAATCGTTTCATTGAGGTGGGTCATTTGCACTAATTTATCTTTGATGTGAGATGCTTTGGGTACACCATTCATCTCCGCAATTTCGGCCGCCGCGCCAATTAAGACATCCCCTACTCCACTTTTACATACATAACTTCGTCTGTGATAAGCGGTAAATCGTTCGACTAACATCGCCGCAAAATCATATTCCCCATCCATAAAAATATATTCATTGGGAATAAAAACTTCATCGAATATAACCATCGCTTCTTGTCCTCCATATTGTGCATTACCTACATCAATCGTTCCGCCTTCCATACTACGCGCATCACAAGATTGTCTGCCATAGATATAGGTAATTCCTTTTGCATCGACTGGAATCGCACCGATGATGGCAAATGCTGCATCTTTTTCTCCCAATCGCATGGTGGGCATCACAATCATCCAATGCGAATTAATCACTCCTGTTTGATGTGCTTTTGCTCCACTGATATAAACGCCTTCTTCAGTACGTTTGGTAATATGGACAAATACATCTGGATCTTCCTGCTGGTGCGGTGCTAAACTTCGATCTCCTTTTACATCGGTCATCGCACCGCCCACTACATAATTATATCGGTGCATTTTTGTGAGAAAGGCTTTGAGTTTGGAATGGTAATCTGTTTGATAGGCTTCATCCATTTCAAAGGTGACAGAATATAAGGCATTAAAGGCATCCATACCTACACATCGTTGGAAACAAGTTCCTGTGAGTTGCCCCAGTTTACGTTGCATTTTATTTTGTAAAACTAAGTCCTTCACATCAGTACAGACGTGTAAAAATCGACTGACCTTTTCTCCTGTAAAAGGGGAAGTCACTGCCGCCAATTCAGGTGCTGCCACCGCTAAATCATAGGTTTTCGCCATGGCATTGATCGAAGGGCGAATCATCGGATGCGTTACAGGATCATCAACTTTTTCTCCGAAAAGATAAATGGTCAGATCACGTCCTTTTAAGGAATTGATGTATTCTTCTCCTGTTTGAATTTTGGTGGCTGTAAAGGTGGTATCCATAATGCTAAACAAATTTTATCCAGTATAGGCTTGTGCTACAAATTCTGCTACACAAGCAGGTTTTTCTTGTCCTTCGAGTTCAAAAACGACTTTCATTACATATTGTGCACCATTAGGCAGAGGTTTATAATCAATAATTGAAATTCGTCCTCTCAATCTTGCATTTACAGGTGTAGCATTTGGGAAACGAACCTTATTCATCCCATAATTAACCCCCATCACTACATCTCCTACAGAAAAACATTCATACGAAAATTTAGAAGCGTAGGATAAGACCATAAAGCCATGGGCCACAGTCGTTTTATAGGGTGAAAATTGCTTTGATTTTTCGACATCGACATGAATCCATTGTTCATCATGAGTTAAAGTAGCGAAGGTGTTGATATTTTCTTGTGTAATGTCTACCCATTCGGTTAAACCAACTTCTTTTCCGAGATATTGCGCTAAGTCTGCCAGTTTGGCGACTTCTGTTTTATAAGGTTGTTGTGTGAGTGTATTTTCCATTTTTACTTATTTTAGTTTTATAATAATTGGAGTTAGGCATTAAATTTATAAAAATAATAGGCAAATTTTTTATTGCGAGTTTGGAAACTCGCAGGATACTTTAAAGAGAAGTTAGGAAACTTCTCTAATCACTTATTGAGCAGTATTTTAAAAGTATTACTGAAAAGTAAACGCCTTTTCCTCGCAAAAAGCACATGTACAAAGTCGTCTCCTTTATATTTTAAACTGGATATGCCCCTCCATTGGAATGTAAGGTAATACCATTGACAAAACTGGCTTCTTTTGAGGCTAAGAATAAATAGGCATAGCCCATATCTACAGGTGTACCAATCCGCCCTACTGGAATCATTTTGATCCCTGCCGCTATTACTTCATCGGGCATGCTATCGGTCATGGCAGATTTGATAAATCCAGGTGCTACGCAATTTACAGTAATCCCATACCTTCCAACTTCTTTACACAAAGCACGCGTAAATCCTTGAATGGCTGCTTTCGAAGCGCAATAATTGGTTTGTCCAAAAGCACCTGCCATTGCATTAATCGAAGAAGCCGATATGATGCGTCCATAACCTGCTTCTTTCATGTAAGGGATGACTGCTTTTGCGGTGACAAATAAACTATTGATATTGACATTCACGACCATGTCCCATTCTTCTTGACTCATTTTCATAATGGATCGATCTCGAATTACGCCTGCATTATTGATTAGGATATCAATTTTTCCATGCTTTTCCATCACCTCATCTACCGCTTTTTGTACGGCTTCGCGACTGGTAATATCTACTTTTTGATAGGCGATTGTACCACTAGAAGCTGCAATTTCTGCGACTGTATCTGCTCCGTCGAGTACGTCCCATATTTGTACGCTTGCTCCTGCTTGGCAAAAGACTTCACAAATTCCTTTTCCAATTCCTCTTGCGCCTCCAGTGATAATGGCGACTTGTCCGTCTAATCTAAACATTAAATTTTATTTTTAATTAATTAGGATTGTTAACAGTTTATTTGAACAACAAAAGGCACAAAAGAAAACCTCATTATAAACTAAGCGGATACTTTTGTTTTTTCAACCTTTGGTTTACTATAACCTTTTCCTTCAATGAGCATTTTGGCGATAATTTCGCACATGATTTCAGATGTTCCACCTCCAATTTGACCCAATCTTGCATCTCGAAACATTCGTGCTAACGGATAGTCTTCCATATAACCATATCCACCAAAAATTTGAAGGCATTCCGTCATGGCTTTATCGGCCAATTGAGTTCCTAATAATTTTGCCATGGAAGCTTCTTTTACCAGATACTCCCCATTTTGATAACGATCATAAATACTATAACAAAACTGGCGATTGAGTTCAATTTCAGCGGCAAGCTGCGCAATTTTATGACGAAGGACTTGAAATTGATTCAATTTTCGACCAAAGGCTTCTCGCTCATCCATGTATTTGATCGCGTGTGCTAAGGCACATTCTGCTTTAGCAAAGCTCCCCACCGCTAGTGAAAGTCGCTCTGATACAAAGTGCTGCATGATGTATAAAAAACCGCTGTTTTCATCTCCGAGTAAATTTTCTACAGGTACTTTTACATTATCAAATGCAATTTCTCCTGTATCAGAAGCGCGCCAGCCTAATTTATCTAATTTAGTAGCAGATAAACCTGCTGAATTTCGATCAATTAAGAGTAAACTCGTCCCATGAATTCCTTTTGCTTCAGGATTGGTTTTAACAACAGTTATAATAAAATCACTTAAAACGCCATTGGTAATAAAGGTTTTTGAACCATTCACAATAAAATGATCGCCATCTCGAATGGCGGTTGTTCGAATGGCTTGGACATCTGAACCTCCAAAAGGTTCCGTAATCGCTAATGCCCCTACCAATTCGCCTTTGATACTAGGAATGAGGTATTTTTGCTTTTGAAATTCTGTTCCTTCTGCATTTAAATGGGTAATTGCTAATAATGGATGACCTCCAATAGATGCCGCAAATCCACCCGAATTGACCCAAGATAATTCCTCATCAAAAATAACATTGTACCAAACATCGAGGCCCATTCCACCATATTTCTCAGGGGAAGTTAATGCAAAAAAGCCCATCTCTCCAAATCGTTTAAAAATGGATCGTGGTATTTCTCGATCTTTCTCCCATTGATCCACGTATGGTTTTACTTCCTTATCTAAAAAGTCGCGGAAGCTTTGGCGAAAGAGATGATGTTCTTCGGTGAAGTAATCAATACTAGCACCTGATTGTTCGCCTTTTCCTTTAAAATTGGTACTTGCTTTTTCGTAATTGGCATCATTAATGAGCATTTTAGAAATGATTTCGCGCATCACTTCTGAGCTCCCCCCTCCTATCGTACCTACGCGTACATCTCGATACATCCGCGCCATTGGATACTCTTCCATAAAGCCATAACCACCAAAAAATTGAAGGCATTGCGTGGCTACTTTTTCCGACAACTCGGTGGTAATCAACTTTGCCATAGAACAAAGCTTGACATCATAAATCCCTTTATCATACATATTGCAGCAATAGTATCCAAAGGCTTTTGCTGCTTCTACTTCTGCCGCAAGCTGCGCAATACGATGACGTAAAACTTGATGTTTATTTATGGGTTTTCCGAACGTCTCCCGTTCGGACATGTATTGTAAGGCAGCATCTATAGCAGTTTCCATTCCTGAAATACTAGAAGGAATAAAACAAATGCGCTCTAATTGAAGTCCATTCATCAAATAATAGAAGCCTTTTCCTTCTTGACCGATGAGATTCTCAACGGGTACTTTTACATTATCGAAGCTTAATTCTGCTGTATCGGAGGCATGCCAGCCTAATTTTTTGAGTTTTCGAGCTGATACGCCTTCCACATTTCGGTCAATAACGAGTAGACTTATTCCTTCAGCTCCTTTTTGCGGATCGGTTTTTACGACGGTTACAATTAAATCGCCATAGACGGCATTAGTAATAAACGTTTTTGAGCCATTTACAATATAAAAATCCCCTTTGCGAATGGCTTTGGTTTGGATATTTTGAACATCCGATCCTGCCCCTGGTTCTGTGATACCGATAGATGAAATTAATTCACCAGACATTAATCCAGGGAGGTATTTTTGTTTGAGTTGTTCTGATCCATATTTTAAGATGTAGGGGCCAGACATGTACTGTACGACCTGTTGTGTAATTACAAATCCACCCGAATTGATACGACCAATTTCTTCATTAAAAACCACATCATAGAAATAATCTAAACCTGCGCCCCCATACTTTTCTGGATAAGACAAGCCTAAAAAACCCATCTTCCCCATTTTCTTCCAAATAGATCTTGGAATACGTCGATCTTCTTCCCATTGATCAATATTTGGACGTACTTCTTTATCTAAAAAAGCGCGTAAACTTTGACGAAACAATTCATGTTCTTCGGTGAAATATTTAGGCATGATGGATTGTATTTAAAAGCAGGACGTTCAAAAAAACTAACATTAATTTTTAATGGCAAGTTGAAAACCTGTCTGCCCTTTTGAGCTTTTTAATGACAGGCGGGCTTGCGGGATATATTTCTCGAAGTTAGGAAACTTCGAGTATCGATCAAAGTTTGCTTGCTTAGACTTTCCAAGTTCTTAAACTTGAAAAGACGTTCAAATATTAGCCATACATCATGGCTTTAAGGGTTTTGTAGAGTTTCATTCCATTACCCGCTAAATGATCCATTCCATCAACATAAAGGGTAGTACCACTGATATAAGCGGATAAAGGACAGGAATAAAACAAGACGACATTGGCGACATCTTCTACTGTACCAAATCGACCCATTAAATTATTTTTTTTCACATCTTCAAAAAAAGATTTGATTGCATCGGGATAGGTATCCAAACCTGAAGATTCAATCACGCCTGGTGCGATAGCATTGACTCGGATGTTGTATTCTGCCCATTCTTGTGCTAGTGTTTTGGTTAAATTTTCTACCCCAGCACGTGCTGCTCCTGTATGTGCCATCCCAGGAAATCCGCGAAACATATTGGCGATGATATTAACAATAACTCCTGATTTTTGAGGAATAAAAAAGGTGTTCGCCATTTTTTGAGCCATGTAAAATGTCCCATTCAAATTATTATTTATGACCGCAGCCCATCCTTTTTCACTGATGATTTCGGCAGGTGCTGGAAATTGTCCTCCTGCATTATTGATAAGGATATCCAATTGTCCAAATTCTGCTTTGATGAAATCTGCAAGGGCTTCGATTTGATCTGTTTTTCGGATATCGCAAGCTTTATAAGCACAACCCAATTCTTCAGCTGCTTTTGCCAGAGGTTCTTCTTTTCGGGAGGCGATGATCACTTTTGCGCCATACTTAATGTAATCTTTAGCAATACCATAGCCTATTCCACTCCTCCCTCCTGTGATGAGGGCTACTTTATCGTTGAAAAGATCGTTTGCGTACATAATTTACGATATTTTGAATAGTCGTTGCACGACTACTTAGAGTTAATTTATTAATCTATCGAATTTTACAACTACATTTTACAGTCGTGCCACGACCTAATTATCATGCTTTTGTCCCACCATCAATAAACATCGACATGCCATTAATATAAGACGCTTCATCACTCAATAAATAAGCTATGGTATTGGCTACTTCTTGAGCTTTCCCCAATCGTTTCATGGGCACCATAAATTTCTTACTAAAATCCAATACCTTATCAGGAATCGGGCCTATAATATCGGTTTCTATAAAACTAGGACAAACAGCATTCACCCGAATATTATATTGACCATATTCTCTAGCGGCGGTTTTGGTTAAGCCAATCAAACCATGTTTTGATGCGGAATAGGGACCTCCATAAGCCATTCCATTCACCCCAGCAAGGGAGGACACATTGACAATATTGCCACCACCATTCGCCATCATGGTTTTAATTTCGGCTTGCATACAAAGGAATTGTCCTGTCAAATTAATCGCCATCATTTGATGCCAATCGGCTTCTTCCACCAAATGTAAAGGCGTCATTTTCCCTCCAATACCTGCATTATTGACGGCTAAATCCAACCGACCTTCTTGTTGAATAATTTGCTGGATGACATCATTAATTTGATCTTTTTTACTGACATCTAGCGGAAGAAAAACCGCCTCTCCTCCTTCATTAATTGCTGCGACTGTAACTTTGCCAGTTGTTTCATCTATATCTGTCGCATATACTTTTGCTCCTTTTTGAGCTAAAATAGTAGCTGTTGCCGCCCCGATACCTCGTGCTGCGCCTGTAACTAAGGCAATTTTATTGGATAGTATTGTCATTTACGATAGGATATTTTCCTTTTTAGTTTTGTTTAATAATTGTAAAATTTGTTCGACCATTTCTGGAGTATGTTCTCTTGGAAAATGATGTCCCATACCTTCGATAAAATATGTTTTGACATTGGGAATCATAGGCGCGTATTTAGGGGCATTTTCAAATAATACCAAGGGATCATCTGTCCCATGAATGACTAAAGTTGGACATTTAATTTGTCCTAATTCTTCATATCGAGAACCTGATTTAGTAATGGCATAACCATGTTGATCGCGCGTTGCTTTTTGATAACCATTCCGTTTGGCATAATCATAAAAAGCTAACTGTAAAACTTCTTTATTGTTCACTTTTGCACCACTTCCTTCGAGTAATCTTCCGATTGCTAAACTCAATTTCACCTTCTTTTCTAAAGTAGATAAATCCAAACCATATAAGAGGGTGACTAAGACAAAATTCCAGTAAAAACGTTTGGGCAAACCCGTTAATTCAGGATCATAATAATAGCCTGTAGTCATCATACAAGTGAG
The DNA here is from genome assembly GCA_020628645.1 of Saprospiraceae bacterium. Lineage (GTDB taxonomy): Bacteria > Bacteroidota > Bacteroidia > Chitinophagales > Saprospiraceae > JAHDES01. The sequence goes on along the minus strand of JAHDES010000069.1, from coordinate 12,873 downwards.
GGAAAGAAAACGCTCACTATAAGAAATCGCTAAGCGCTGTGCAATCATTCCTCCCATCGAAAACCCAATGAGATGCACTTGATCTTTTCCCAAATGATCCAATACGGCGATAACATCTGTTGCCATATCTTCGAGGGTGTATTTATCTGGTTTACCCCATTCGAGCATCCAAGAAGAGTCGCCTACTCCACGATTATCCATTCGTATGACTTGATAGCCTGCTTCTACCAATGGCATAAAAAAATGATGAGGATAACCCAACATAGTTTGTCCATGCCCATTAATCATGATAATTGTTCCTTTTTTTGCTTCTCCATTTACTTCAAAACAGATTTTCACTTCTCCATTCAACGCAAAATCTACTTTCCCAGGTATGAGTTCAGGAATACCTTCCGCTTGAATTTCGGCAATGAGTGAATTGGTTTCTGCTGGTAATAATACATTATTATGGATGTACCAATACAATCCAATAGCGAGTAAAATGAGAATAAGAAAGAAGTATATCATAAATTAAATTTATACAATCGCAGTTACTTTTGGGGTGATTATTTCATAGTCTTTTAAATTCACTTTTTTTGTTTTTCTACGATACTTCATCGTAGACCCTGGCCAGATGGAGTTATTTTTTCCATCGCCATTTTTAAGGTAATAGCTGGAACAACCTCCTTCCGACCATACCATTTTAGAGAGTTCTTTTTGGAGGTTTTCATTAAAAGAATCTTGTACGCTTGATTTTAAATTGAAATAAGCATTTTCATCTTGTTCTTTTAACAAACGCCAATAATCGAGTGCATAGGCATATTGCGATTCCATCATGTGAATAATAGAATTATGCCCTAATCCCGAATTAGGCCCAACCATAATGAGCAAATTGGGATAATCCGTCACTGCCACTCCCAAATAACCTTCTGGGCCTTGTTCGTTGAAACGTTGAAACATATTATCTCCACTCAAGCCTATTACCTCAAATAAATTGGGAAAATCCGTTACATGAAACCCCGTTCCGAATATAATGGCATCTACTTCTTTTGTGATACCCGATTTGGTACGAACAGCATTGGGTAAAATCTCCGTTACTCCCTCTCCGATGAGTTCTACATGCTCTTGCAACAAAGTTGGATAATAATCATCTGAAACGAGTACACGTTTACAACCCAATTCGTAATCAGGTGTTAATAGTTTACGTAATTCTGGATCAGAAATTTGATTTTCTAAATGTTTTAAGGATCGCCATTTTCGAAAAGAACGAATAAAATTATTGGAATAAAGCGCCAAGCCTTGCAGTTCCAATATCCAATAAATAACTTCTCGCCAAAAGCGTTGGTACCACGGAAATCGTTTAAATCGATTTTTGGCGGTTTCGGTGAATGCTTCGTCAGGTTTTGGTGTAACATAAGGAGCTGTCCGCTGAAAAATGTATAATTCCTTTACCTCTTTCGCTATCTCTGGTACAAACTGAATAGCACTTGCACCCGTTCCAATTACGGCTACTCGTTTATTTTTCAACTCATAATCGTGATTCCAGCGCAAGGAATGAAATGCCTCTCCTTGAAACGAATCTTTTCCCTTGATGTTTGGAATCATGGGCGCATTGAAAGGACCAACTGCCGATAATACAAATCGGGCTTGATAGGTTCGTCCTGCTTTATCTCTAATATTCCAAAGGCCTTTCTCTTTATCAAAAACTAGCCCGTCTATTGTTGTATTGTACTGAATATACTGTTCCATTTCATATTTCTGGACACAATGCTTCATATACCCCAAAATTTCTCCTTGTTTGGAAAAGGCATGGCTCCAATTTGGATTGGGTTCAAACGAATAGGAATACAACAAAGAAGGCACATCACAACCACATCCCGGATACGTATTATCTCGCCAAGTACCTCCTACTTCATTGGCTCGTTCAAATATTTTAAACGACGTTTCTCCTTGTTGCTTCAATAATATACCTGCTCCAAGACCAGAAAATCCAGCTCCTAAAATGGCGATATCTAGTTTTTCTTTTGATTGATTCATTAATTCTTATTCTAATGTAAAAACATAAAATTCACCTGGGTCATTAGGCTCAATTTCAAAGAAAGTTTTTTTACCTAAATGTTGCCCAAATTCAACAGCTACTTTTTCGATAGGTGCTATTTTACCACATGGATTAAACGTGTGTCCATGATAGCCTGTATACACAACTCGTTCCGTTTGAAATAAGCGTTTTTCTTGATCTACTAGTCGAAATCGGAGGGCACTATAAAATTTCATCCAACGTTCAATCTCTTTTCCATAAATTTCAATGGCTTCTTCGCGCGTCAGATTTTCATCTATTCCTGCTGTATAATTAAATTGTGAGTGATAGACTGATAAATAATCTACTTCTGCATGAATAAAAAAATCATTTACTCCTGCGAATTCATTAATTGCATCATAAACAATTTCTTTTTCTTCATAGGTGGTTAAAATTGGTTTTTCTTTTCTAATAACCACCTTTGCATCATGGGGATGTTCCACCACTTCAAAACCTCGTGGGACTTCTTCTATTAAATTGGGATATTCATCAGAAGTCGTCACATAATATCTAAATTTTCCTGACTTTGTTTCTACCGCACGAAAAAAATGTATCTTCCCATGTCTATTTGTATAAGAGTATGGCATTTCTTTAAGTTTATTTCAACTATTCTGATTCTCTTTTCTTTAAATAGGCTAAATTTTTAAAAGCTACAGTCAACTATAAAAAACTCAAACACATAATACAACATTTCAATAAGAAGACAGAATTAATCCTTACTTTAGTGGCGATTCTATTTCATCTTGGTAAATATTTTTTCAATGGAATATACCCAACTTATCGTACAAGAAGAAGGCGAAATTACTCGTATTAGTTTAAATCGTCCTGATAAATTGAATGCCCTCACCCCTACGATGTTGCAAGAATGGCGAGCTGCTTTAGAAAAAGCTAGTACAGATACTACTTGTAGAGTCATCATTATCAATGGGGCTGGTCGAGCGTGGTCGGCAGGGGTGGATTTGTCCTTATTTCAGAATATCAAGATCGAACCAGGATTTCAAGCATGGGAAGATGGGCAGGAAATTATACGATTGTTGGAAACCATGCCGCAAGTGACTCTTTGTATGTTAAATGGCTATTGTTTTACGGGTGCAATGGAATTGATGATGGCGTTTGATTTGATTATTGCTGCGGATGAAGCTAAAATTGGTGATACGCACACCAAATGGGGGATTCCTCCAAAATGGGGTATGACGCAACGCTTGGCGCATCAAGTGGGCTTACGAAAAGCAAAAGAATTATCATTTACCGCAGAAGCAATTTCAGGACAAGAAGCTGCTCGTATTGGTTTGGTGAATCAATCTGTTCCTTTAGCAGATTTGAAAACTACAGTTGATGAATTAGCTCAAAAAATCATACAAAATAGCCAACAAACGATTGCTGCTGTCAAAAGCATGTATCATTATGGCAGTAAACATACCCTCCAAAAAGGATTAGATTTTGAACGTGATTATCAAGTGGATCTCACTGACAAAACGGATAATTTAAAGAATTTTAAAAAGGAAATTTAAGAACTTGAATTTAATGCCAGAAATGGTCTCACTCATTCCACAATTTATTTCTCTTTTAAGTAAAAATCGTGTTTTACAAAAAGATGCGCTTTTAGAACGTTACCACCATATTTGGAAAATGGACGAACCGCTTCATGCCTTATGTGTCCTTTTGCCCAAAACAACCGAAGAAGTCGCTACTATTCTCAAAATTTGTCATGCACAGCATCAAAAAGTAGCCATTCATGGTGGTTTAACCAATTTAGTGGGTGGAACAGAAACGGAAGGGAATGAAGTGGTGATTTCTATGGAAAAAATGAATCAAATTGAAGAGATTGATGCTAAAAGTCGAACGATTTGCGTACAAGCAGGGGCGATTTTAGCGCAAGTACAAGAAGTTGCAAAAAAACATGATCTCCTTTTTCCACTCAATTTTGGTGCAAAAGGTTCAGCTCAGATTGGAGGAATTATATCTAATAATGCGGGTGGTTTGCGTGTTTTCCGTTTTGGTATGACCCGAAATTTAGTATTAGGATTAGAAGCTGTTTTGGCAGATGGTACGATCATTTCTTCTTTAAAAAAAGTAATCAAAGATAATTCTGCTTACGATGTCAAACAACTTTTTATTGGTTCAGAAGGAACGCTGGGGGTCATTACCCGTGCTGTTTTGAAGTTAGTAGAAGCACCAAAAAGTCGATCGAGTGCGTTTGTTGCGTTTAATGAATACGATAAAGTGGTCGATTTTCTTAAATACATGGATAAAGGATTAGTGGGGACTTTGAGTGGTTTTGAACTTATATGGCAATCAGCTTATCAAATTATGACTAGCCCTCCCGCTTTGGCAAAGCCTCCCCTACCCCATGCTTATCAATATTATGTGTTGTTAGAAAGTTTGGGGAGTCATCCTGAGCAGGATCAAGCTCGTTTACAAGATTTATTAGAAAAAGCCTTTAAGCAAGAACTCATTTTGGATGCGGTATTAGCTCAATCTGATTCGGATTTAAATTGGTTTTGGACCATTCGAGAAGATGTCCATGTTTTAAAACAACAATGTCAATATGATCAGCATTTTGATATTAGTTTGCCAATCGCTAAAATTGGAAAAGTGATTGATGAAATTGTCAGGCAATTGTATGAAATTCCTTTGGTTGAAAATGTAGTGGCATTCGGACATGTAGCAGATGGAAATATTCATCTAATCGTTGGAAAAAAGGAACAAACTGATCAATTGATTCATCAAATTAATACTGTTGTTTACGCGCCACTAAAAGAATTGGGTGGATCAGTTTCTGCTGAACATGGTATTGGCGAACACAAAAAGCCCTACCTTCATCTCTGTCGATCAGAAGCAGAAATTCAACTCATGAAAACCCTAAAACGAAGCCTTGATCCACATAATATCTTAAATCGAGGGAAGATATTTGATCTTTGATAAAAAAGAATAGGAATTGATTAAACTACAATTCATTTTTTTCGACCTTGATGGACTTGTACCAATCTGGATGTTTTTTTGATTCTTTTGCAAACCAATCAAAAATTATTTCATTCCACATGACATGTACATCTTTATCATAAATAGCTGCTGCTTTTACAACTGCTCTTTTTAATTCTGGATGGATATCCATGGAATATTTTACTAATTTTTTTCCTTTTTTGGTACTTGGACGACCTTTTCCTTTTTTCGGCTCAGTCGTTTTAGTGGCTTGTTCCTTTATTGGAACAATATCCACTTTTTCTATTTCTGGTTTATTTACTTCCTTTTCTTCCTTTTCTTTTGAAAGTGGTTTTCGTACCACACTACTTCTAAGTCCAAGAGGAACACGTCTTTTACTCATAATATCTACGGTTTACTCTTTAATTATTGTATACATTTCATTTACCCATTTGGTCAAATTGATGGACTGAGAATCATTAATTCCTCCATATAAATTGGTATCAATTCCTGTATTGGCATGATCTTTATACAAGCCAAGCATATTTTGCATTCCTTTTACTTGATGGATTTCTTGAAAATCTGTAAGAATACTCTTTGCATAAGCGACTTGTGATCGAATACGCATATCAATTTTATTGGCAAATGGAACGACTTTTAACTCTCGTTCTTGTTCTTCCTTTACTTGTTTGATTTTATCTACCATTGCTAACAAATAGGTTTCTGTACTATAGGTATCTTTATCACTAGGTGTAAATGGAATGAAAATATAATCTGCCATGGGACTCACTGTATCTGTTTTTCCTCCTTCATCCAAATATCCTGGTAAATCCACAAATACTATATCGTATTCATCTAAGGCTTGGTTAAATACTTTTAAAAATTTATGAATTTTTCCTCCTGTAATTGATTCTGGATAAGCGATTAAATTCCAAATAGGATGCGTTCCTCGAGAAACTTCACCTTCGTGTAAAAATCCTATGGTTTGTTGTTCATCTAAATCTATGATCGATACTTTTAAGTTGAATGGTGCGGACGCTAATGCATTTGCTGCAAGTAATGTACATGTGGACTTTCCTACCCCTCCTTTTTGATTACCGAATATAATAACTTTTCCCATTTAAAAATGATTGATTTGTTTAATACATTTAAAATATTTAATCCTATTCAAAGGTATAAAATATTTTAAATAAAAAAAATGATAAATCATTTTAAAAATATAAATACATTTAAAAAAGAATTAAAACATAAAACACTTTAATATCATTAAAAGCATAAATAAGTTTAATCATTTTAATAATATTAAAATGATTAAACTTATTATTTAACATGAGGCGCAATTAATAAACGGCAGGCAAGAAAAAAGTAGCAAACGAAGCTATTATAGGGCTTTTAAGCTGTTTTATATTAGAAACTAGGATAATACATGTTGTAATAAAAACAATGGCTTAAAAACAGACAAAATAGAAGGGGAAATTTAGAGAAAATATTATTTATGAAATATTTTCTCTAAATAATGGACAACTGGAAGGATTATTTTCGCAATGTTTCAATATATTTTGCGACTGCTACTATTTCTGATTTCTCCATTAGGTCTTTATGTGCATTCATTAATCCCTTTCCATAGTATACTTGGGCAACACTTTCTACCAAACTAACTTTAGAAATGGTTAAATCTTTTGCTCCATTAACATTTAAATCTCCTGTAAATCCATGGCAAGCAGCACAAAACATTTTATACTTTGTTTCTGCATCTACAGCTTCAATATCACTCGAACTTATAGAAGCTATTATTTCTTTTGCCGTTTCTAAATGTTCAGGGGGAGTAGGCTTAGTTTGCGTTGTATTATTTTGGGCGGTATCCTCTTTTTTGGTGTTAGAAGATGAGGAAGTAGTTGTTACTGTTTTAGTTTTGTTATTTGGATTGGATATTGCTTTTTTAGGTTTCTCGGGACTACCACAAGCAATTAGTGAAATTATTAGAAAGAATGAAAAGGTTAATGTTGTCAAATTTTTCATAAGAGACAAAATTATATAAAGTAATAAAAGTTAATAAAACATAAAGTTACGCTTTAGGAAGGCAAATAAAGACAAATTAATTGAATGCTTTTAAATAAAAATAATTCTAAATTTGAATAAAGTAGAGTAGGAGAGGTCTACATTAATTAATGCTCAATTTTAAGAATACATTATTCCAAAATCCATAGAATGCAAAATATTATAACTATATCTGGTTCTTTGCGACCAAATTCAAAAACAAAATGCCTTTTAAACTATATGGCCCAAAGCCATAAAAACCTATCCATCAAAGATTGCCCATTTCTTGACCAACTACCGCTGTATCAGCCTATATTAGATCAAAATCCTTTGCCGATAAAGGTTATAGCGTTTAGGGAACAATTAACAAGAGCAGATGCCATAGTGATAGCTACTCCTGAATATCTACATAATATTCCAGCAGCACTAAAAAATTGTCTAGAGTGGCTAACAAGTCCAGGTACTATTGCCCACAAAAAAGTGTTAGCCATTACTTATACCCCCAAAGCCCCTAGAGGAGAAAAAGCAATGCAATCATTATTATATACCCTACAGGCACTTGACACACAAATAGTAAGTTCATTAGCAATGTATCATACTGATATTGCATTTAATGAAAGAGGAGATGTAATTCAACCATTCAATGATGAATTACTCATAGAAGCTTTCCAATTATTGATCGGAGATTAAATAGCAAGAGGTGAATCAATAAAAATTAATCGTCATCATCAATTGTAACATGCCCCCAGTTTTCTCCAGAAGCTATACGACTTACTTGCATAGTTGTGATTCCGAAACTTCTCGCAAGGATTTTCTTTTTGGTTTTACCTTCTTTTAATCTCTTTTTAAGTAGACGAACTTTTGCTTCTGTCATTTTAGTAAGAGGACTCAATTTTCGATTGTTTAAATCATAAACCCCTTGTTCAATTTGCCAATCTGTTAATTCACGTTGTGTGGCCCAACGAAGGTTAGTAAAATGATTATTATTTTTATCTCCATCTTTATGAATCACAAATGTTTGTTCTTCATCGTCTTTTTCTAAGAAATGTTCTGCAATAAATTTGTGCAAATAAACGGCTGCATTCTTGTTTCCTAGTAAGCGAAGATTAAGCGTTCTAAAACCACCAGTAATTGAACCTTTTAATAAACTTTCTCGGCCAGTTGTTTTATGTACGCTTTTAATTCGACCATGATCAGATATGAAATAATCATGCTGTTTGGTAGGCGTTTCGGACACATATTTAGCCCAACGCTCTCCCCAGTTATTTCTAACTCGGTTTTCGATATTCATTTTTTTAACACGCTTTTTGTTCTATATCCTAAAATACGCTACGAAACTATACTTAACTTATAAACATGAAATTGTGTTCAAAGTCAATTTATTTGAGCATATTCGCGGGATGTAAAACTTATTATTTTAAAATTTCAGACTCTAAATTATTATAAACCATTGGTGAGTTGTATGGATGAAGTTCCTGTAAATCAGGCAAATATAAATCACCGTGTAGTAGATAGTAGTATGTTATGAACTACTAAATTTTGTATTACTTTTATAAAAGTACAAAAAAGGTATAATAATTCCTAAAAAAACATCACCAATATGGTGGAATATCCCTATACCTACTTATTGTTAAAAACACACTAAAATAATAGTATCAAAGAAATAAAAAGCTAGAAAATTAGTCTTTCATAAAATTAATCCTTCTGGCTCCAAGGACAATAAAAACCCTTAATTTAGTATATTGTGATTATTTCTAAATTAATAGTAATAATTGCCTTTAATGAGTTATAATGACTTTAAGGAAAAATGGCTTAATCAATATCCTGCAATCAATGATTTAGCAAAAAAAGCACAAAAACGCATTCCCAATGTAGCATGGGAATATTTACAAACGGGTACAGGCAATGAACAACTAATTAAACGAAATAGAGACGCCTTAAATGCTATCGTTTTAGCTCCTCAATTTTGTAAAGGACAATTACAACCCAAAATAAAAACAAATCTATTTGGCAAAACGTATTCTGCGCCTTTCGGAATTGCTCCTGTAGGTCTTACAGGTTTAATGTGGCCCAAAGCTGAACTTTTGTTAGCAGAAACGGCTGTTCGATGTCAAATTCCCTATACACTCAGTACCGTTGCTACAGAAACTCCAGAAACTGTAGGAGAAAGGGTAGGAGAGATGGGCTGGTTTCAATTATATCCGCCTAAAGAAAAACAATTACGAAAATTATTTTTAGAACGAGCTGCAAAGAATGGATTTCACACCTTAGTAGTTACAGCTGATGTACCAACACCTAGTCGTAGAGAGCGTACCAAAAGGGCAGGCATGCAAATGCCCCCCAAGATTACACCTCAATTTATTTGGCAAGGAATCACTCATCCCGTTTGGTCTTATTACACGCTCAAAAGAGGTTTACCCAATCTCAGGATGATTGCAGATTATTCTGAATTTGGTGATATGATGTCTGTAGGTAAATTCAGTAGAGATCGTTTAGGAGGTAATCTATCTTGGGAAATTTGTCAGGAATTAAGAGAAGAATGGAAGGGTACTATTTTGCTAAAAGGAATTTTACATCCAGAAGATGCTTTAAAAGCTATACATATTGGCTTTGATGGGATAGTGGTATCCAATCATGGTGGTCGCCAATTTGATGGTGCACCTGCGTCCATTGAAGTTTTACCGTCTATTGTAGAAGCTGTCAATGGAAAAACGGCTATTTTATTTGACAGTGGCGTTCGATCGGGTTTAGATATATTGAGAGCATTGAAATTAGGGGCAGATTTTGTATTACTTGGACGTGCTTTTATGTATGGAATTGCTGCACTAGGAAAATATGGAGGCGATCATGTCGTAGAGATTCTTAGCGATCAATTAAAAAATAATATGGTGCAACTAGGGGTTGAATCCATAAATGCGCTAAAAAGTCTTAAATAGCTTAATGATATCCATTACATCGAAATAAATTGCTGTAATTGCTCTATCTTCTGAGTTCTTTAAACTAATTACAAAGTTGTATAATTCAGATCCCTCTCTATACACCAAATCAAATGATACAGGCATCTTGAAAGTGAATATATCTATTTTTATGAAAAAGAGTATTTTATTTATACTATTCATTGGACTACCTTTTTTATTATCCGCACAAAAATTAAAGAAGATCACTGAAAAATTTCAAGGTCGAGAAACCATTGAAAAGGAATATTCTGTACTCAAAAAGAAGAAATATGTAAAACACCACGAATACAAGCTCTATTTTCAAAATGGTCAAATCAAAGAGGTCGGTTTCTATCATTTAAATAAGAAAAATGGAGATTGGAAAACATACGATCCTCAAGGAAAATTAAGAAGAATACGAAAATATGATAAGGGCAAATTATTATCTAATGATAAATATGGCATTTGGAGAGAAGTGGATACAAATGGAAAGCCTTATTTCTATGATTATGATAAAAAAGAGAGAATCTTACCTCAGATTTCAATTCCTGTCAAATACCCACCGAAAGCAAGTGAAGAAGGAATTTCAGGTATCGTTAAAATACATGTTCACTTAGATAAAAAATGTGCTGTAAAAGAACTGAAAGTCGTACAATCTTTAAGACCAGATTTTGATAAAGAAGCCCTAAAAGGTGTTGAAAAATTTATTAAAAAATTGCAATATTATGAAAAGGATTGTAAAGAGTTTAGTGAAATAATTACAATCGAATTTAAAGCTGAATAAAACATAGATTAGTGTAAAACATCTTCAATTACAAATGTCATTTCTTATTAAATTCAATTATCTATGCTTTTATAGATAATTCCCGTAGTTGCTCATAATAAGGACGACATTCTTCGAGTAAGTTCTCTAAATGTTTTGGGAAAGGGGCAGTTTTGGGGCGATAAGGCGCGAAACCTGTAGATTGATGTACATTTTTATACCAATATTTCGCCCAACAACCATCTTCGGGCCGTTCTCCAGCTTCCCACAAGAGCATATTTTCATCAAAAGGAATATTTATGGTGCTACACAACTCACTCAGGACTTTTCTAGGGTTTAACAATACGTTTTTACCATCTAAAACAATGATTTTCTGTCTTTTTTGCTTTAAATAATTCAACAACTCAATATGGGCAGCATACCCAACATCCTGAAGACTTGGTTGTTCAACTTGTTCTACATAAGAAGGAAGCATTTCAACTGGATTCCGCGTCAAAATAATATTAATCATATCATCCATAAATGACCAATCTAGCTGAATTAAATGATGGGTCATTTGTTTGAAAAAAGCAATAGGGGAGGGGTGAGGACCTTTCATCATGGCTATAACTTTATTACCATCATTTTCCATTGTTGAAAGGATTTCATCAGATCCTGGATGATATGTTTTTGCATTTGTGTTAGCTAAGTAATGAGCATAGAGTGGTTCATCAAAGACGGTACAATCTGTACGTTGAGCAAATGAATACATCAATGCAGTAGAAATGTTTCGTGGACCAGACCAAAGGTTTATTCGTATCATTTTGCTTTTGCAACTTCTGATTTTATTAATTCATGATATAAATGACTAAGACGACGTGCCATAGTTCCAAATCTTCCTTCGCCTATTTGGCGTCCATCCACATGGGTGACGGGCGTTACTCCACCGAAGGTTCCAGTTACAAAAGCTTCATCTGCCCCATACACATCAAAAAGAGAGAAATTCCTTTCAAAACATGGAATATTTTGTTCCCTACATACTCGTATTATATTTCCTCGAGTTATTCCATTCATACAATACTGCCCAGTAGACGTCCATACTTCGTCATTTTTAACCATAAAAAAATTAGTAGCATTACAGGTAGAAACAAAGCCATTTATATCAAGCATAAGGGCTTCATCAGCCCCCGCTTCAATTGCTTGGACTAATGCCATCACTTCATGGAGTTTACTATGACAATTCAGACGTGGATCTAAATAATCGGGCGAACCTCTTCTTATCGTACTTGTAAACAAGGTGATTCCTTTTTCTTGACTATTAGGATCAGCTTTTTTATGCTCTGCTATAATAACTAAGTTTGGGCCACTGATCGTTAATCTAGGGTCTTGAGAAGGTGTTTTTTTTATCCCTCTGGTAATCATGAAACGGACATGGACATTATCATACATGTCATTAGCTTCAATTGTTTTCCATATTTTTTTCAGCAACTGTTCTTTAGTCATTTTTAAATCCATACCAACCGTAGCAGCTGCTGTCCAAAGGCGATTAAGATGCTCCTCTAAAAAAACTAATACCCCTTCATGTAGACGAAGTGCTTCCCAAATACCATCTCCTACTAAATAGCCACTATCAAAAACGGATATTTTGGCTTCATTTCTAGGAAATAGTTCGCCATTAATATAAATCAAAACCTCTTTATTACGATCGTCTTGTAATGCATTATGTGTGCCATGTACTGGAAGCATAAGTATGGTTTTGTGGTTCTTTTACAAATCCCATGAAAAAAGTCAATTCAAAGCTAAAATCGTTCACTTCTTACAGTCGTTTACTCTTTTATTTTGAACTGACCACGGGATTTGTCAAGAAGGTGTTTTATTAAAAAAAGTATTTTGCTTTTATGCAAATACAAGATTATTTAAATTGATAAAGCTAATCTACAAATTATCCCCTATATCCTGTGTTTAAAATTCAAATTCTTATAGTCTGTCTAAAATTAGCTATAAATGTTTTACCTGTACTTTTTTCAGAACTAGAATAAATAAAAAAGGGCTTTACTACTGGTAGTATCCAGCAATAAAGCCCTAGGGGAAATTTACTCTACTAAAATAGAGTAATGAATTCCTTTATTATTCGATGATAATCATCTTCTTAACAGCAGAATCAGTGTTTGTATCTAACT
>JAHDES010000068.1 GCA_020628645.1 Saprospiraceae bacterium | reverse complement strand
AAATAACTTATTAATTTTTTTGGCTTACTGCTTATTTAATTAAATTGCAGCCATTTATTTTTTATAAATGGCTGTATTTATTTTACTTATACCCATATTTCAAATCTAAAAATTTTAAATCTATGAACAAAAACATCCTATTCTCCATCTTCATTAGTTGTTTATTTAGTACTTGTAAAACCATTCCATCACAAGGTCAAACTTTCCATCCTATTGTACAAAAAGCAAAAGAAACTTCACTTTATACACAACAAATTAACTGGAAAGAAGTCAATAAAACGTTCTTAGAGTTGCTCCAAGAAAATAAACCATTAAGCGAACAAACAGCAGCTCTGCAATATCTCATTAACAGTTTAGGAGACAAACACGCTAGCATTCGATCTTCCAAGGATTACTCCGTTCTCGTTAGTTATACAGGCGAAAGAGCGGGAGAAGAAAATGTAAATCCAAACTTTATAAATACTGTTATCAACGATGTGAACGCCACTTTTTCGTATCAACTTTTAAATGATCAAATTGGCTACCTTAAAGTCGTTGGTATTGGTCCTGGTGTATTAAAAGAACAAGCCGACCTCATTCGACAAGGATTAGTAGAATTAAAAGCAAAAGGCGTTGAAAAATGGATCGTCGATCTTCGTTATAATGGCGGAGGCAATATTGAACCAATGATTGCAGGATTAGCCCCTTTGATTGGAGATGGATTTATAGGTGGTGCAATCAATAATCAAAATGTAATTCGTGAATTCACTATTGAAAATGCGCAATTTAGTAATTGGGGAAGAATCGTCTGTGAAATGGAAAATTTACCTCTTATGAAGCAAGATGAAAAAGTAGCCATTTTAATGAGTCGTTATACGATTAGTTCTGGAGAAATGTTAGCCATTACTTTTAAAGAACGAAAAAACACCCGTTTCTTTGGAGAAGCCAGCGCAGGTTATACCACAGGTAACGGCTTCGATCCTATTGGTGAAGATTTCATCTTGAATATTTCACAAGATATTTTTATTGATCGAACAAAAAAACGCTATAATCAAAACGTTCCTGTAGATGAATTTATCGAGTTTCAACATAATACCACTCTCGAAAATGATCTTCAAATAGAACGTGCCATTGAATGGTTAAAAGAGAAATAACTAAAAAGGCAAATGATCTTCGTTTTTAATTTCTGTCATCACAAATGAACTTTGCACTCGACCTATATTAGAAAGATTCGCTAATTTATGGGTAATAAAGTGTTGGTAATTTTCCATATCCTGAACTCTTATTTTCAATAGATAATCAAACATCCCTGCAATATGATAGCATTCAATTACTTCAGCTAGTTCCTTGACTTCCTCAATAAATTGACTCAAATATTCTTTGTGATGGCGTTCTAAGGTAACCGAACAAAAAGCGACGAGGGTAAATCCCAATTTGGAGGCATCTACTTTAGCGGTATAGCCTTTGATGTAGCCTTCCTTTTCTAATCGTTTAATGCGCTCAAAAATCGGTGTATTCGTCATGTTTAATTGATGGGCGATTTCTTTGATTTTCATCTTTCCATCATTTAATAATAACTGAATAATTCGCTTGTCAATGGCATCTATTGTATATTCCATAAAAGATAATTTTTCCATAATGCTTTTACTTTTCACACCCAAAAAGTACAAAACACTATTTTTATCATCAATTATAGATATATTTTCTTGAAAAATCAATTTTATAGAAAAATAATACAATATACTTTAATTTTGTAGTTATAAATTTCATCTAAACCTAACTAGATAATGAGTAAACATAGCTTCTCACCAGAAAGTCTAATGATGTCTTATGGATACAAACCTGAGCTATCCGAAGGAGCAATTAAACCACCTGTTTTTCAAACTTCGACCTTTGTTTTTAAAACCGCTGAAGAAGGAAAAGCATTCTTTGAATTGGCGTATGGCATTAGAAATAAAGCTCAAAATGAAGAGCTTGGCTTAATCTACAGTCGAATTAATAATCCAAATCTTGAAATTTTAGAAAATCGTTTGTGCCTTTGGGACAAAGCCGATGATTGTGCTGTTTTTGAAAGTGGCATGTCTGCTATTAGTACTGTTTTTTTGGAGTTTCTAAAACCAGGCGATTTACTATTAATCAGCTTACCAGTTTATGGTGGTACCGATCATTTTGTTCATCATTATTTACCTAGTATTGGGGTTAATGTGATTGGATTTAATGCAAGTCATACCGAAGAAGAAATCATTGCAAAAATAGAGCAAACTGGAAAAGCAGATCGTCTTTCAATGATTTATGTGGAAACACCAGCCAATCCAACCAATCAAATGATTGATATTGAACGTTGTTCTAAGATTGCAAAACAGTATAGTACGTCAGAAAAAGAAGTCGTCGTTGCTGTAGATAATACCTATATGGGGCCCTTATGGTCGCATCCGATTCAGTTAGGTGCTGATCTTGTAATTTATTCCGCTACTAAATACATTGGCGGACATAGTGATTTGATTGCAGGCGCAGTTTTAGGAAATGCAACGCTCATGAAACGAGTAAAAACCCTTCGTACCTTCTTAGGAAATATGGCGAGTCCAAATACTTGTTGGTTATTATTGCGCAGTTTGGAAACCTTGAAAGTCCGCATGGAACAACAAACGCGAAACGCACAAG
This sequence comes from Saprospiraceae bacterium, assembly GCA_020628645.1. GTDB lineage: Bacteria > Bacteroidota > Bacteroidia > Chitinophagales > Saprospiraceae > JAHDES01. Next base: position 29,954 of record JAHDES010000068.1, on the reverse strand, counting down.
CCATTGCTCAATTTTTACAAGCACATCCAAAGGTAGAACAGGTCTATTATTTGGGTTTGCTAAAAGAAGGCACAAAAGAACACGAATTGTATAAAAGACAATATACCGCCCCTGGTGCGATGATTTCATTTGATATAAAAGGTGGCGAAAAAGAAGCATTCACTTTTTTAAATCATCTAAAACTCTTTAAACTAGCCGTGAGTTTAGGAAGTACCGAAAGCTTGGCGCAGCATCCTGCCACCATGACCCATGCAGGAGTTGATATTGCTAGTAAAATAGAATTGGGCATTAGTGAACAATTGGTTCGTTTATCCATAGGTGTGGAAGCCGTAGAAGATCTTTTATGGGATATAGACCAAGCTTTAGATCAAATTCCTCCGTTTAATACTCAGCAAATAAACACGAGCGAAGCGGATTTATCTTCAGCTTTGGTCTAGTTGTTTTCTATCTTTCTAATTTAAAGAAGCTGTTTAACAAATTGTCATGTTAAACGGCTTTTTAATTTAAAGAACTTCCCTTAAACAAATTCTCTTTTTTCTAGTTGAATAAACAAGCATAAAATAGTATTTTTAGTGCTTAAATCTCCCCAATGCAGTTTCCTAGAAAACAATTTATCTAAAAAGCAGAAACCAATACCATTTCCACCTAAAACCTATAAATAACACAATGTATATTACAAAGATCACCTCATTGCTCTTCCTCACTTTGTTTCCACTTTTCCTTTTTGCAAATGATTTTGGGGCTTCTACTATTATTCTAGGAAATCCATCCAATACCAATGCATCTGCTGATGGTTGGATTTCTAATATGATGATTAATGAAACCGATATTTATACCAATACCTCTTCTAACTGCGAAGCTATAAGCATTAATAAATTTAACTTTTATGCGGCTCAACTGGGTGATCCTGTAACGCCTTTTTTAGTTAAAGTTCATGGTGATAATGATTTTACAGTATTAAAAATAGGTACAACTAGAACATCTTCAGATTATGTTGTTGGGGAAAATTCGTTTGATTTTATTTCAGGAGAAAGTTCAACGATTGCTTTAGATCCTAATGAATCTATTGCTATTGGTTTTTTGGATGCCAATCCTAATGGTTCTGGAAGTGGAATAAGCTCAGTCATTCCATATGATACCAATACAGCAGATGAAATCTGGTATACAGGAGGCGGTCAAGGTACTCAATCAGGAAGTGTTATGGCTGGACAAGCCCCTATCGCAGGTGGAGGAATTATCACGAATTTAAATCGAAATTATCACTTCAATTTCGAAATCACTACCAGTACATTAATAATGACAGAATTATATGTCTCTCCAAATGGAGATGATGCTAATTCTGGTTTATCTCAAAGTACTCCTTTTGCTACCCTTGAGCGTGCAAGAGATGAATTACGATCTTTAGGGCCGACATCTGCCACCGTTTGGTTAATGGATGGCGATTATTATTTAAATAACACGTTCTCACTTCAAGTAGAAGATAGTGGAACGCCATCCAAAAGAATTACTTATCGAGCAGTAAATAAATATGGAGCAATCCTTCATTTAAATAAAACTGTTTCGACTAGTAGTTTCTCCCCTATTACCGATCAAGATATCATAGATCGACTTGATCCCGCTGCAGTTGGAAATGTAGTTGCGCTGGATTTAGCAGCATTAGGCGTACAAAATATGGATACTTGGCCCGATTATTTTCCTGCTGCCAATCAAGATTTATTTCGTTTGTATACCGATACTGATGAATTGCCCCTTTCTCGTTATCCTAATGATAGCATGATGACCATGGAAACAGTAACTCAAAATGAACCTGGCATTTTTAAATATCGTGGTGATCGTCATAGCCGATGGTTGGATGCTGTGGATGATGGACTTTGGTTTCAAGGGTATTGGCGCGTAGCATGGCAATATGATGCAGTTCGAACAGCGAGTATTGATACCACCAACAAAATCGTGACTCAAGCAGCTTCTGTACCGGGTGGAATTGGCGATAAATATACGCGTCCTGCTGGCAATGGAATGGAACCTTATCTGGCACTCAATCTCTTAGAAGAAATAGATCGGGAAGGAGAATGGGCGGTAAATTTCAATAATGACTCCCTTTATATTTGGATTCCAAATGGCATTACCGAAATAAAAATTTTGGATAACAATAACCCACTTTGGCAAATGAATAATGTAAGTCATGTCGATATAATTGACATCAAATTTGACTATGGTTTAGGTACTGCAATTGAAATAAATAATGGATATGACAATCTAGTAGCTGGCTGTGAAATCACTAATTTCATTGAAGATGCCATTCGTTTGGTCGATGGCTTTAATCATACTATTTTAAGTAATGATCTTCATCATTTAGGAGCTGGAGGCATTTATATGTCTGGAGGAGAACGCTATACCTTGACCGAAGCAGGACATCGTGCGATTAATAATCACATCTATGAATTTGGTCAAGTAAAAGTGATCTATGCACCTGCAATTGGCATTCCTACCAAATATTACGAGAATAATGTTGGAATGTATGTAGCGCATAATAAAATACACGGAACACCACATGTGGGTATACAGTTTTGTGGAAATAATAATATTTTTGAGTATAACGACATCTATGACATTTGTCGGGTTTCTAATGATATGGGCGGTTTTTATAGTTGGAATGATTGGACAAGTTATGGGAATATAATTCGATATAATTATGTACATGATGCACACCAAGCCCATGGTACTTATTTTGATGATGGCGATAGTGGAGATGAAGTACATGATAATATTTTCAACAATATAGATGTTGGTGTTTTTATCGGTGGAGGACACGATATTTATGCACATAATAACATTGCTGTAAACTGTGAAAAAACAGTACACATTGATAATCGAGGTGTTTCAAGAGGCTATAATCTTAGTAATACAGGTATGGTGAATCGAGTACTCTCTGTCCCTTACCAAAGTCCGCCGTGGAGTACACAATATCCTAGCATTGTCGATATTTTGGAGACTTCTTATGAACAAGAATTACCCACCAATTGTGAAATCACTTGTAATGTGGCAATCAATACTCCTCAAGTAGTTGATATAGATGCTGCAACAGCGAGTTCGTGGGGTGTTATTTTAGGTACTAATTATACAGATACTGATCCCAATTTAGCGTATGCTAATCTTTCTCAAATTGCTACTGCAAGTGGCTATAATGGTGAATCCTGTATGGGGATGATTCCTTATACACAAATTGGTCTATTTGATGATGAATATCGTACAGTTTGTATTGATGGAATTGTTGATACTACATTAATGACATTATATTCTGACGGTAATACACATTTACAGGAAGCAATAAATTCTATTCAGTCTACAAGTCTCGTTCAACCGCCTAGTGATGTGACTTTTAGAGCGGGCAATCATATTGATTTAAATTCAGATTTTGAAGTAGAAAATGGTGCTACATTTTTAGCAGAAATACGAGAAGTTTGTCCAACAACTTCTTCTTTTACAAGCTCCTCTCCTACTTCTGCTAAATACAGCTATCCTGATCGCCCAAAGGTTCACAAACGTATTATGGAATCAGAGATACGCAAAAATAATGCGGAGCAACAAACCATTTATTATCAGTTGGCTGCTCCGCAACAAATTAGTATTTTCTTGAGTGATGCAAAAGGACAATTAATTCGAGTTCTTGAAGAAAATGCGTCTAAACAGCAAGGCGTTCATCATATAGATTTATCAATTTCAGATTTAACATCAGGAAGATATTATTACACAATAGAAGCCCTAAATGGCGGTATGACAAAAGCTTTTGATATTGATTAATCATGGTCCAATTCGAATATCACCAAAAGAAACATTGATGGCGACACGAACGCCTCCCAATTCATCTTTGGGTAATAAAAAGGCACGTTTGAATTCGGGAGTATTCTCCGTAAAGTTAAAATCCATTCGTTTTGGAACAGAAATGTTCCCATGATGGGCAGCTAAGTTATATTTATAGTCTTGCATTCTAGCATCATAAAAATAGACATCAGAACGATCTGCATCAATATTCAAATCAAAAGCAGATTGATCGGCAAATATTTCGATGGTACCATATTTTGCTTGAATGTCAAATTTTCCTCCAAGTCTTCGAAGCGTAATATTGGATCGCTTGGCTTCAATGCTCACATCGCCTTCAATTTGGTCGCCTTCTAAATCGCCAAAACGTGTTTTAATACCAATCGTACCACTTACATTTGTTAAACCAATGGTACAAAATTCACTATTGAGATTCAAGCCATTATTCAAATCTTGTAAAGAGGCAGAGCCAAAATAATTTGCCAGTGTAACGGGACAATCTTCGGGTACTGAAACAACAAATTGAGCTTTTAAATTGGAAAGAGGTTTCTTCTCCCCTTCTGCTAATTCAATATAATTTCGGATGTATAATTGATTGCCTTCTCGTGTGATCTCATATTTTATTTTTTCAAGTTCTTCTTTTGCAATTCGACGTTCTGGATGTTTGGAGATAAGTTTCATTGTAACAAATACCTCGTTTTTATCCCAACTAAGCACTTCTACTTCTGCTTTTTCGCCCTCAATATTTAATTCATCGCCTGTCTTGTAAGCTATGGTTTCTGTGATATTTTTGGTAACGACTTGTAAGGTGATTTCTTGAGCGTGTAACGAAAATGTTCCTAATACCAAAAGCCAAAGGCAGTACAAAGACTGCCTTGGTATTCTGGTTGCATTATATGAAAATTGGAAAAGTTGCATAATAGTCAAAATTGGAAAACGGTCAATTTAGAGTTTGTTAGGTTTTAAGCAGTAAGCCAAAAAAATTAAGAAGTCATTTTGGTTTGGCACTTAAAATGATCTAGATCATCTTAATAATTTGTTTGAGCACATCTGAACGTTCGCGTTCTATTTTTGCCAATTGAATTTTCAGTCTTGGATTGGCTTCATAATCATGAATTACTGGGATCAAATCTTGCTTTGCTTCATTTAATTCATTCAAATCTTGTTCTAAACTTTGAAACTCAGGCGATGCGGTAATAGGATCGTTGCGCTCTCGTAAAATTTGTATAATTTCAAATGCTTCTTCATCATCATCCAATGCTACAAATTGAGCTGTACTAAAAGTTCCTTTTATTACTTCTTCTGAATATGTAATCGTTTCTCCTGTATGACGAATTTGTCCCATCAGATACCATCCTGCGACAAGTAAAACCGCCACTGAAGCTGCAATGGCTGCCACTCGACCCAAGCGACGAACAATAGTTGTGCCTTGAGTAGGCAGATTTGTTTCTATGGCTGCCCATACTTGATCCTCGGGTTCATAAACGGGCAATTTCGCCAGAGCATCTTGTAATTTCCGCGCTTCAAGCCCTCCCTCAATCTTATCCCAAAGCTGATCTTCGGGTTCATAATTGGGCAACTTAGAAAGCGCGTCATCAAGAATAGGTTTATTTTTATCGTTCATGTCATTTCATTTAAACTTTCTTAAGTAGTTGGGCACGAATAAATTTACATTCTTCATTTCTTGAATTAGCTTAATTAGCTTCATTTTCAATGACTTATAATTTTCACTATTTCAAGAAAAGTAAATTTATTTTCTCCGCGTGCCTTAACGATATTGATCTAAAATGGATCGTAATCGTTTTTTTGCATGAAATAATTGAGATTTTGAGGTTCCTACAGATATACCCAAAATTTCTGCCACTTCCTTATGGGCGTATCCTTCTACTTCAATCATTACGAAAACGGCTCGGTAACCTTCAGGTAAAGACAAAATTGCTTTTTCCAAATATTCTGTATCCAAGGAAGTTCCCCAATCCACACGATCTGCCGTATGAAAATCTTCTAATTCGTCAAATTTTGGCTGTTTCTTAATTTTTTTGATGGCAGTACGAACGACGATGGTTTTAATCCACGCGCCTAAAGTCGATTCTGCACGAAATTTGGGTAATGCACGAAAAATTTGGATAAAGGCTTCCTGTAAGGCATCATTTGCTAAGTCAAAATCACCTGTAATTCGATAGCAGATGGTATACATTGCTCGCTTGTACTTCTCGTACAACTCCTTCTGAGCGCGTCGGTCGTTATTGATACAAGCGCGTACTAAGTCCGTTTCTGTCATACTAATTGTATAAGCCATCTAGACGAATTTGCGTGTTTGTTGTAAAGAGGCTGGTTGATGTATAAATGGTTGTATCTATGCTGAAAAATTTTACGATGACACAGAATATTTTTTTTAAAAAAATCAATTTTATTCTCTGTCTTGTATAAATTTTCGTCAAATTAAGTATTTTGTTGAAGATTTTATAGTCCCAAAAATTACTTCTACTATGAAATACACTACACTTTTAGGATTTGTAATAGGCAGTTTGCTGTTTTCCATAAGCTGTAAAACAATGTCTATTTCAGATACATTCAAGCTTTCCAAACAGCATCAAATTCTATTTTTAGATGAAATAGAAGGTAAAAAAGCGATTGTTTTTGATACAACTGATGCTTTTTTTGAAAATATTTCTGCCTTGGATATGCAGATTCAGATGAAAAAAGCCTATCCATCTTCTAGCAACCGTTCTAATATTTTATCTGATTATACCACTTATTTAAAAAATGAAGTTCTAGTTTTTTCAGAAGAAGAAAAAGAACTGATGAAAGGTATCTTTGAAAAAGCATACCGTTATTGCGTAGGTATAAATCCAACATTATTTCCTGATCAAATTCAATTAATCAAAACAGATGTCAATCATTATGGCTCATCTGTTTATTATACTCGTGAAAATTGTATTATCATACCCCAAAATGAGTTAATGGCTTCTAATGAAGATGGTTTATTGGAGACAATGTTGCACGAAATTTTTCATATTTATTCTCGTTATAATCCAAAAAAACGCCATGAATTGTATGCTTTGATTGGTTTTACGCCCCTTGGAAACACAGGCGATTTGGCTATACCAAAAGCTTTAAAAGATAGAACTTTACTCAATCCAGACGGTGCGAATTATGCTTATAAAATAGACCTACAAGTTGAGGAAGAACAAGTACAAGCCATTCCTATTATCATCTCCAATGAAACACAATTTAGAAAAAACAAAACTGCCTTTTTCAATTATTTGAAATTTGATTTGTATGAGGTAAGAAAAGAAAACGATCGTTGGAAAGTAGTAACGAATGCAGATGGTACAAGCACTTTATCTTTACAAAAATTGACCGATTTTTTCCGTCAAATCAAAGATAACACGGATTATATCATCCATCCAGATGAAGTTTTGGCAGATAATTTTATGTTTTTATTGCTAAATGAAAATGGAGCAAATTTAGAATTTTCGGAAGCAGGACAGCAATTGCAAAAGGATATTAAACGAATTCTTGAGTGAAATCTTGCTCTTATTCATGGGATGACTTAAAGTCGGCCACACGATATAAGTTATATTTTCATCGTTGCTGAATTTGTCGAAATAATTGCTTGGTCTCGGGAAGAGGAGCTATACCAAATTCTTCATCTAATACTTTTTGACATTGTTGGTAAGTTTTTATTGCCATGGGACGATTTCCTTTTTGGAGATAGGCTTGCATTTGGAGACGATAGGCATCTTCCCAAGAATGGTCAATCAGGAGCGCTTGCTGAGAAAGACGAATACTTTCCATTGGATTTTCTTCTACAATCAATTCTCCTAAGGTAATCAATGCACCAAGGGTCAATACTTGAATACGTTCTCGTTCTTCCGAACTCCAATCTTCATAAAGGCGATTGGGCAAATACATTCCTTCATATAAGGTAAGGGCTTTTTGATAGGCTTGGATTGCAATTTTAGGTTCATCTAAATGCGCTAAATTTCCAATTTTGATGTAATCTTCTAGAGCATTGACATCAATCCAAACTTCTTTTTGATTGAGTTGATACGTAATCCCTTGTCTTTTGATGAAACGAGCTTCGGTACGACTTTTTCGATTGGGTTCGAGGGCTTTGTTTACTCCATGAAGGGCTACTTTGAAGGTTTGATCGGCACTTTTTCCTTCGACATCTTCCCAAATTCGATCTATGATTTTTTCTTTGTGTAAGGCGTGTCGATGTCGAGCGGTGACGAAAAATTGGAATAATTGAATGGTCTTATCGCGCCCCCATTCTTTGGTAGAAATGAGTTCCTCTTCGCGCCATACTTGAAATGTACCGAGTGTTTGGACACGAATGGCAGCCATTTTCTCAGCACTAGTGAGTTGTTCAATCTGGGAGGCAAATGATAGCATGAAATAAAAATGCTTGAATTATTTTATTACACTTGAAAAGAAGTTGAGTTAATCTTCGGACGACTTAAAATCGTTCGACGATTTTTACTTATATTTTTTTAGATAATTCATCTACTTTATCATTCAAACGGCTAATTTCTTCTGCCATTTTTTCCATTAGTCCCATCATATTTTTATAATCGGATTTGGTTGTGCCACGCCATTCATCAATTTCAAGATTTTTTCCAATCTTTTCTTCGAAGGTTTGGGTAATGTTATCTTTTACTTGTGAGATTTGATCTTGCACTTGAGATTGTACATTTGAGATTTGTTTCATGGGGTCTTTAATGGTATCCACCACCATTTTTGGGGTATCTTTTGCCATTTTACGCCATAAGTCAAAACTTTTAGATAAAATGCCTTTTTGCTCTTCGAGTGGTTTATCTTCTACCGCTTTTTGAGTCAGATCTGCTAGTTTCGTTTTAATAAACTCCACTGCATTATTAAATTCTGAAAAGCGTTGTTCATCACCTCCTTGTACATGACGGATATTACCGCGCCACTGAACTTGTGCTTCCCCTTCTTCCGATTGAAAGATTTTTTGAGTAAATCGTACTACAAAAGATGCAGTTTCTTCTTTTTTATTTGCCATAGTGAAAATTTTATTTTTCCGCTGATCGCGCTAGTTTTGTTGATTTTAGTTTATTTTTCTCCAATGAATACCATTTATATCTGTATATTCTAATAAACCGTATTCTTGCGAAACTACAAAATTCTGTAATTTAAAAGACATACATTCCTCTTGGGCCTCACATTTAACCTCTACTACTGTAATTTGTTCGCCCTGCCAGTTGAAAGCTGTATTAAAAGCAACTGTGCTAAATTCGTTATAGTCTATCAATTCAATTTCATCAAGCATCACATCGGGTCGCCAAAAAAAAGAGACTGGAATATGTTCCGTATAATCCAAATAGTCTTCTAAATTATTGAAATAAATGTTTGAATATCGTGTAGCGGCTGTACTAAAAAGTAATTCATTGGTCATTGTAGAACGCAATAAAGCAATCATTCGATCCCCATTCGTACCACATTCGTCCCCGCCTAGCCATTCGGTATCTTCTATTTGTTCTATGATTAAGGTATCTACATTACCCATTTCATCCTCGTAAACCAAAGTAGGTACTGGATTTTCATAATAAAGCGATACCCAATCTATGGCATGTTCTGCCAAATCAGGTTCTGGCGGATCACAAAAACAATCACTGTGGCGAATGCAGCAATTAGATAAACAAAATAAAACTAGATAACTAAAACTTAATTGGATAAAATACTTCATACTAATGGATTATAAGCGTTTACTTTACGAACGATTAATTCCAGTAATACGCTCAATTACATTGCCAATAAATAAAGGAAAGTTGAAAATAGTACAATACTATTTATTTAAATGCTAAACTATTTTATCCAAAGTTCGAATCCCTTCTAGCCAATCCTTGGGCATTTGTATTTTTTTCAATTCAGTATAACTATAAGGAATAATACTTTGTTTAGAAATGGCTGCAATACGTTGGTGTTTTTTAGAAAAGATGGCACATTCCATAATGAAACGATCTTCACGTATTTCTGCTGTTCGTACACCAAGAATTGCTGTATCAGGATAGGTAATGGGGAAAATATACTTACAATCTTGCCATCCTAAAATAGGGCCCGCTTCTGATCCTTTGAAACTAGTGTCGATCCCTATTTTATTAAAATATTCAATTCGCCCACTTTCTGCCCAACGCAAGTAAATGAGATTATTCACGTGTTGCGCAGCATCCATTTCCCCCCATTGCACCATGATTTCCAAATGGACGGGATATTTTTCTAATTGTTCTTGCATTTAGAAATATTAATTATATAATTAACTCCATTGATCAAAAGCTTTAAAAAACTTCACAAACAAGAATGTTTGTGCTACATTTTTACAATTTTCCTGCATTCACTTGTTTATGCGCATAATCGACTGCACGGGCTGTGAGTGCCATGTATGTAATACTAGGATTTTGTGTAGCTGAACTCGTCATACAAGAACCGTCTGTTACAAAAACATTGGAGACTTCATGCATTTGATTCCATTTATTGAGTACACTTGTTTTAGGGTCACGTCCCATTCGTGCCGTACCCATTTCGTGAATACAAGCCCCTGGAGCAGTCGCATCGTTCCAAGTATGAATGTCTTTACAACCTGCTGCTTCGAGCATTTCGGCAGCACATTGTACGCCATCTGCTCGCATTTTTTCTTCGTTTTCTCTCAGTTTTGCATCAAAGGTGATAATGGGCATTCCAAACTTATCTTGCTTTTCGAAATTGAGGAACATTCGATTTTCATGATAGGGCAATAATTCGCCAAAACAAGTCATACCTATTCGATAACCACCTGGTTGAAAGATGGATTTTTTCAAATCGACACCGATGACATTATCAGGTATTTTATTCCCACGAGAAGCACTTCCTTGATAACCAAATCCTCGAACATAGTCTTTTCTACTTGTTGCTTTATCAATATTTCTAAAACGAGGAATATAAAACCCACCTGGTTTACGCCCTTTATAGTATTGATCTTCAAAACCTTCTATACTAGCAGAAGCTCCCATTCCGTAATGATGATCCATCATATTATGACCGAGTTCACCACTACTATTACCTAAACCATCTGGAAATACTTCGGAACGACTGTTTAACAATATCGCAGTTGTACCTACTGTACTTGCATTACAAAAGATGATTCGTGCAAAATACTCTAATTCTTCTCCTGTCTTGGTATCTTTTATACGAACACCGCTTGCTTTTCCTAATTTTCGATCAAAAACAATTTCTGTTACAATACTATCTGGGCGAATGCTTAGATTTCCTGTTTCTTCAGCCACAGGAAGTGTCGCCGATTGCGAACTAAAATAAGCGCCATACGGACATCCACGCCAGCAGCGATCACGCGTTTGACATTGTCCACGTTTGCCCTTGTGAACAGCAGGATCATATTTAGATAGATTGGCAATTCTACCTGGTGTAACGACGCGTAAAGGATACTTTTTGGCTACTGATTCACGCAGGTGTTGTTCCACACAATTCAAAGGAAAAGGGGGAAGAAACTTCCCATCGGGGACTTGCTTGAGTCCTTCTTTTTGTCCACTTACACCGACAAAAGTTTCGACATAATCGTACCAAGGCTCAATATCTTTATAACGAATGGGCCAATCTACCGCAATTCCTTCTTTGGCATTGGCTTCAAAATCGATATCACTCCAACGGTAGCAGTGGCGTCCCCACATGAGTGAACGTCCTCCCACATGATGCCCTCTTATCCAATCAAAACGTTCGACCTCATCATACGGATATTCATCGTCTTTATTGATCCAATGTTTATTATCTTGATTCACCCACCAATGCAAGCGATCTTGTTTAAAATAATGCTGTGCAATTTCTTCTTGAGAAACGTGATTTTCTAAAGGTAAATCCCAAGGATCGAGATTGGCGGTGGGATATTCTCCATGCCGCACCATGCGACCTCGTTCTAAAACAAGGGTTTTATAGCCTTTTTTACATAATTCCATCGCCGCAAAGCCTCCACTGATTCCAGAACCGATAACGATAGCATCGTAAGTACGTTCATTTTTTCCTGTATTAAATCTCATACGTTTAAAATTTTTATGCAATTAAATAATGCGCAGAAAAATTTCTGCACGTATGTAACCGCTGTACTCTCCCATAATTTTTTTAAATCATTTATTGGCAAATTATGATTAAATAAAATCATGGTCGTTTCATAATGCCCATGCTTTTCCACCTACACTTTCGAGCGAAACACAGCCTTGGTATTCACCAGGTACGGGTAGGTAATTTAAAAAATTCGTTCCGATTTCTTGAGTTGACAAATAATAACCAATCGTTTGTTGTCGAAGATGATTGTAGGCTTCTTTGATGGATTTCATTTCCTCTGTTTCATCCTCTGCAATTGCCATGAATTTAGCCGTTTGATCTTTTGCTTTTAAACCAGAAAAAGAAGTTCCTTCGACTGGATGTAGATAATCATATAAAGCTGTTAATCCATTTTGGTAATCCACTCGATCTTCTTGTTTGTAGGCTTGTCCCACCATTTGATCTATCGTAGCATGTACGCCTACTTCGGTAGCGGAGGGGCTATCGGTCTTAGGAAGAATTAAATCAATGCTTTGTTTAATAAATGCAAAATGATCTTCAGCAAAAAAGGAAGGTTTGTAATTATCGACGACTTTATCCACTTGACAGCCAGAAAGAAGACTCGTCACAAATGGAGCGGCTAAAGCTGTACCTGTAGCGAGTGCAGTATATTTTAAAATGGTTCTTCGATTCATAAAAAAAATTAATATTAATGTATTATAATTCCTAATGATAGTCTTCAAAGTATATTGCGAGTTAGGAAACTCGCTTGATATAATTAGGAGAAGTTAGGAAACTTCTCCAATCAGTTTTATTTATATGAAGTTTGGATACTTCATTAATCTATAGCTATTTTTGATTTGTATAAATGTACAATTTTTATTTAAGAGTAAAAAAGATGATTAGCGCAATTGTATTAGCAGCAGGAGAATCGAAGCGAATGGGTAAAGCAAACAAATTATTTTTGGAATATCAAGGGACGACTATACTTCAAAAGGTATTGGATGAAGTATTAGCTTCTACAGTAGAAGAAGTCATTTTAGTATTGAGTCCAGAAAATAAGTTAGAATGGACTAATTTTACCCATCCGAAACTTCATATCGTAGAAAATCCCGATTATCGAAAAGGCATGACGACTACCATTCAAAAAGGAGTGGCGGCTAGTTTAGATTCATCTAAAGGATACATGATTTGTTTGGCCGATCAAGTCTTAATACCAACTAATGTTTATAACACCTTGATAGAAGCATTTAAATTACAATATTTAAAAAATAAGCACTGTATTCTTGCGCCTTTTTTTGAAGAAAAGAAAGGAAATCCGATTCTCTTTTCACACACCTATAAAAACGAAATTTTAAACCATCAAGAAATGGAAGGTTGTAAGGCAATTGTACAATCGAATAAACAGCATTTGATGAAAATCCCCTTTAAACAAGATGCAATTTTACGCGATATGGATACGCCAGAAGATTATCAGCGATTATTTATCGAATAAATCAAACAGCTGTCTTATAAAATTAGATACCTTTGTATCGTTAATCAAACTTTTATTTAATTTTTGAGTTTGGAAACTCAGATAATATTATCAGTCGAAGTTAGGAAACTTCGCCCATCTATCTAAATAGGTTTAAACTGTCAATTATGGATTCTATCAAAGAAAGTTTTGAAGAAGGAAAAGAAAAAATAAGCGAGGAAATCGCCGAAACGAAAAAAAACATTGGTGAAGCCGTCAACAAAGGCGTTTCCAAAACGAAGAGTTTTCTAAAAAAACTAAGCATCTTTTTGTTAATCGCTGGAATTATTTCTGCGGCTGTTTATTTTTTGTATACGAACTGGACCTACAGCGAAGGAACACGTACAGGAACATTGATTAAAGTGTCGGAGAAAGGTTATGTGTTTAAAACCTATGAAGGTCAACTCAATTTGGGTGGTTTCGATACCAATGGTGAAAATGGAATTATCGGCAATATTTGGAATTTCTCGGTAAAAGATGATGCGACTTATAAAAAAATCCAAGCCTTAGAAGGCGAAAAAGTAACACTGCACTACAAAGAAATCAATAAAGCAATGCCCTGGCAAGGAGAAACGAATTATTTTATTTTGGATGTTGATTCGAAGGAGTAAAGGGTTGAGGGTGAAGTACAGATAATCAGAGCATCAAATATTTAAACCAATGAAAAACACTGCCTATTTTCTAGTTAGTGCAAGCATTATTATTTTAGCCTTGATTTATGGAGAATCTTTATTGATGCCATTTATCTTGGGATTATTGTTTTGGTATTTATTGCGAGGATTTAAGCAGTCGTTGGATAAAATTCCCTTTGTTAAGAAGCATTTCCCATCTTGGTTGAAAACGATCTTTTCTTCGGCTATCATTTTTGGTTTACTCGTTTTTTTAGTGGATATATTGGCAGTCAACATCAATGCCATTGCGCTGTCGTATGAAAAATATCAAGTGAATGTGGATAAAGTGGTGGCTTCCATCAATGCTACCTTTAATTTAAATTTGGTAGATACTGTGCAGGCACAAATGGGAGATTTAGATTTTGGGGTGATTTTATCGAATATATTGAACTCCCTATCTGATTTGGTGAGTAATACCTTTATGATAATCATTTATTCGCTTTTTATTTTATTAGAAGAATCGAATTTCCAACCTAAATTGAAAGCCATTTTTGGAGATAATGAACAATATGAAGACTTCAATTCCATTTTAACAAAAATTGAATCTTCCATCGGAGAATATTTCCGATTAAAAGCATTGGTGAGTTTGATAACGGGCTTTTTGAGTTATGCCGCATTACTATTAATTGGTGTAGATTCTCCTGAATTTTGGGCATTTTTAATTTTTATCCTCAATTTCATTCCTACCATTGGTTCGTTGATTGGGACTGTTTTTCCAGCTATTTTTTGTCTATTGCAGTTTGGAGAAGTGTGGCCTTGTGTGTTGGTACTTCTTATCGTAGGGGTGATTCAACTTATTGTTGGGAATATTTTAGAGCCTCGTTTGATGGGGAGTTCGATGAATATTAGTCCTTTGGTTACCATTTTAGCTTTATCGCTCTGGGGCGCAATTTGGGGAGTGATGGGTATGATTTTGAGTGTACCTATTACAGTGGTGATGATTATAATTTGTGCGCATTTTGAGAAAACACGTCCTGTTGCTATTCTTTTATCTGAAAAAGGGAAAGTGAAGTATTGATGGGTTTAGGAATGATTCAAGAATAAATTTACATTTTTCTACTTGTTCTTTTTTCTTTCTACTGCGTTAAAAAGCCTCACCATAGCTAGGCTATGTTTACGTTTTTCGCCTTGTATAAAGTAAAAAAATAACTACGCATAAAAACGCAATTCATTTTTGCACCATTCCTAAGGAATAATTTTTGTCCTAATACCTTTAATGAATTCATCCTCGATTACATCAAAATTTATACTACTCTTGCGCAAGCTATTCGCTTATGCAATTGTTCTTTTGGTGATTGGAGTTTTCATTCTTTATATGATAGCAACAACCGATAATGGACAAGTCACTAATTTAATTAGTCATTTGGCGGAAAAACAACTGGGTTTACAATTGGAATTTGCGCACTATTCCACGAGTCGATCCAAGCACTTTCCATATTTATCGTTTGAATTTGAAGATATAAAAGTAAAGGGTTCAAAACAAGATAGCATTCAGCAAGAAGTATTAGGAGTAAAATCGCTTCGCTTTCGCATTCATCCTATTGATTTTTTTCGGAGTAATTATCATTTACAAGGCATAGAAGTAGATAGTTCCACCCTCTTTTTTTATCGGGATGAAAAAGGAAATCAGAATACCAGTTTTCTAAAAAACATATTTAACAAAAAAAAGAAAACATCTTCTAAAGAAGGAAATATTCATTTTGAAGAAATTGCACTCCATCATTTCTTTTTTGACTATACAGATGATTTGTATCATAAATCATATCGTACCTTAATCGAAAAAGGGAACATACTATATGATCCATCTGCTTTACAGCCCTTGATCCATTTTGATGCAGATTGTTTGTTTAAAGGGCTTATTTTCAAACAAGAACATGGCCCATTTTTAGCCAATCAAAAAGCGCATTTAAAAACTTCTGTTCAAGTATTGAAGGATAGGCTTCAGTTTTTACCCTCATTTCTGCTAATAGAAGAAGATTCAATTTCATTACAAGGAGCAATGCGTCTTTCCAAGCCTCAACATTTGCATTTATCCATTCAAAGTGATGGTATTCTTCTCGAAAATGCCCGCCCCCTACTCCACCCACAATTACAAAAAACACTAAACGAATTTAAAGTCGATCAAGCCTTAAAAGTAGCATGTAAAATTGAAGGAAATTTAGCTCCCAATCAGCCCCTTCCAGTTCAAGTTCATTTTGAAACGGTGCTTCCAGATACCACCCAATTTAAGTATCAAAATGTATCTATTGCTAAAATGAATCTAAAAGGTTCTTTTCAAAATAATTGCCATACAAAAGGAAATCGAATTCGCCCGAAAGATGCTTGTTTAGAAATTGAACAAGTTCAAGGAATTTTACTCCATCATCATGTGATAGATTTATCGGGCAACATCCACGATTTGAAAAATTTGACCGCAGTAAGTGCTAAAGGAACGATAGAAGCAGACTTAGCTCAGTTGAGTAAGATCGTGGGCGAAAATAGTCTTCCATTTCAAAAAGGTATTGCACATTTAAATTTTAATTACCATGGTAATCCAAAACGATTTTTACAAACGAAAGAACTGAATGAAAAAGAAATTGATTTATTGATTGGCTTGAAAAGCGTTAAATGGAAAAATGGTACAATTCCTTTGGAGATTCCAAGTGGTAAATTGATTTTGGACAATGGGCAACTAAGTTTAGAAAAGGTAAGATTTAAGTATCAACAAACTCCCAGTCAAGTAGAAGGAAAAGTCGATCAATTATTTCCTTATTTGTTTGATGATCCTGCAAAATTATTGGTGGATTTGAATCTACAGATTCCTTATTTGCATGTAGATAATTTCATTTCTTCTCCTTCAAAAAATAACATTCAACAAACTTGGGGGACTCAAGTTAAAGAGCTTATTACGCCTTTGCAAGATCAACTAGCAGGACAACTTCATTTAAATATCAATGAACTAAAAGCTGCAAATTTTTCTTTAAATGACACTGAAATCACCCTTCAATTATCAAAGGAAGAAGTAAATCTTTCAAACTGGAAAAGCTCCTTCCATCAATTTACACATCTAAATGGCGACAGCAAAATTAGTTTAATGGATAGCGTCCAGCTTAGTACTAATTTCAAGCTAAAAAGTACAATTGCAAACCTTCAAGATTGGTTCAAAAAGGATCAACTCATACTTAATAAAGGAGAAATAAATGCACAAACTGATCTGCGTTTAAATTTAGATAAAGTTTATTCTACAAATGATTTGATCCAAGCCATTGAATATTCTAGTGTTATTGATGTTGAAAATGCATCGCTTCAATTCCTGCCTCAAAATATCAAGATAGATGATATCAATAGTGCAATCCATCTCCAAAATGGACATATGCAAATTGACACCCTAAATCTTCAAGTGGCAAATACGGACTTCACCATAAAGGGCAATCTTCAAAACTGGGAACAATTACTTCAATCTTCTGATACAATCACCCATTTTGACGTATCAATTTATACCCCAAAATTAAATCAAACTTTCCTTGAAAAATTTTCGGATTCGACCAATACATTTCAAATAGCATCCTTCTTTAATAAATGGTCTGCTAGTCTTAAACAAGTTGATGGAAAACTTGATTTTAGAACAGATGAAATGGAATTCGATCCATATTTCATTCAAGATTTTTCTAGCCGTATCCATTTAAATGAGGAACAAATAAGCATTCAAAAAGCAAAGGGATTATTTGAAGAAAATGCGCCTTTTTCAGTAGATGCTAAAATTAATAATTATCATCAGCCAAATTTACAATCTACCTTCTTGATTGATGTCCCTATACCAACTTTGAGTCGTTTGTTGGAGAATGACAATTTTGAGACAAAAGAAGGTATAGTCTCTTTCAAGGTCAATTATTTAAATGATCTCAAAGATGAATATGGCTTCAAAGATTACTTCCTTAAAGGAATGATTGCTGCGCAACTTTATATCAAAAATACAGACCTTTACTACCCTGCGCGTGGCTTTGCTTTTGATGAAATTAATTGCTCCATGCGCTTGCAACAACAAAATTTAGTTTTAGATGATTTGAGTTTATTACTCAATCAAAATAAGGTGTATGCAAGTGGCGAAATTTCCAATTTTTTGCCTTATTTCTTTGAAGAAACGGATACCTTTGATATACAATTACAACTTCGCTCGCCTCATGTGAATTTCAAAAAATTTAAAACACCAAGAGGATTAAATCAAGCAAGCATTCCACAAGATTCTACTACTAATCCTCCTGTGGTAAATGCTATTGATCGCTTGCTGGAAGATGGAAAATTCACCTTAAATACCGAAATTGACACCATTTCATATGTCAATTTTGAAGCACAAAATATTCAAGGAAAAATTCAAATTGACGATCAAGAACTACTATTTGAAAATATCGCTATGGATTTTGCCAATGGTCATTTTGGAATGAATGGTGAGATAAAAGATATTGCGATTTTTCGTCCTAAAATGAATGTGGCGATCCAATTTGATGAGGTCAATACAGCCCAAGTACTTCAATCTTTTGACAATTTTGGTCAAACAGGTTTGACACACGAAAATATAAAAGGAACCGTCAAAGCGAATATAGATTTTAAGGCTCAATTTGATGATAATTATGCTGTCGTCTCACCAAGTATGCGTGGCATTATCAATTTTCAGACGGATGAAGGAGAATTTATCAATTTTGGTGGCTTTGAAAAATTGGGTGGCTTTTTATTTAAAAAACGACAATTGCACAGTATCTACTTTGATACCATCCAAACGACCATGCGCATTGATGGCTTGGATGTTTATTTTGATCGTTTTGAGATTAATTCTACAGCGGCTAATTTTCATGTGGAAGGACTTTATAGTTTTGACAAAGAGGAGAATACCCGTTTATTATTTGAAATCCCCACTGGGAATATCTTTACCCGTTATGTCAATCGCAAAAAAATACGAGAACTCAAAAAGAAAAGAAAAGGACTGCCTCTTTTAATTGAAGCATTCAAAGAAAAGGATAAGCTGAAATTTAAATGGCGATTGTTTAAGTAAAATTCCATGTAACCTTTGAAAAAAAAGAGTTTCCTAATCCGTGTTTTCCCTGATTTTTAATATATCAAAATAAAAAATTTAAAAATCTTTTGTGGTTTCATATGTAATTTTCTATTTTTGAAGCGTCTCTATAAGGGACTCCCTTTCTTTAACGTTTTCATACACTAAGAACAACACACCAACACACACACTTTACGTACACACACCTGTACGGCATTATCCCATGCTGAATTGTATTCTTTGCCCTTTGTGGTTCAATTAACAAGAATCATTAGCAAATTCATTCAGCCATATCATTCCATGTCGTAAATAACACACTTAAACTTAAAAGGGACCGTATCGCATTATAATCATCTGATTATCAATGCTTTTACAGTATTGTTGCTTAATGTGAATTGACACATTCAAGCCCTGAATTCTAGTGCCATTAACTAATTGTATTATAAATCCCCTAATCTAATTACATGATGAAAAAGTATTTTTACTGGATTAATGTTCTTTTATGTATTTTAACTTCTACCCTTATTTACGCACAACAAGTTCCTAGCTTTAATTCGCCTGAAGAGATGGCAGCGTATCGATTGAAAAGTGCTAAAGAAGCTGCACAACAAGCGCAAGAAAAATCAGCTGCAAGCATCCAAATTGAAAAGAATTATACGGCCGAAGAATTAGTAAGAGACATCTTCATTGGCGGAGGCTGTTTCGATGTTTCTAATGTAAAATTTACAGGAAGTGCTGATGCCAAAGGCTATTTTTCAAATGGCAACTCTTCTATTAATATCGGAGATGGTGTCATTCTTGCCAGCGGAGACGTGAACAATGCCGTAGGACCAAATGGAAGTAATTCCCGATCCACTGCTTTCAATAATGAAAGTAATGATTATGATCTGTTGGCCTCTGTAGACAATTTTACAGATGAAATTTGGGATCAAGTGACCCTAGAATTTGATTTTGTTCCAACTACTGATTTTGTCTCCTTTGAATATGCCTTTGCTTCTGAAGAATATTGTGAATTTGCAGGGGACAATTATAATGATGTATTTGGATTTTACATCAGCGGCCCGGGCATCTGGGGACCATTTAGCAATAGCGCACAAAATATCGCACTCATTCCCGGTACAAATGATTTTGTATCTATCAATTCAGTTAATCATTATATTAATGAAGAATATTATGTTCCTAATGAAAGTGTTTGGGGAGCATTATCTTGTGGTAAACCCCACGAACCACACGCATTTAACGATATAGAATACGATGGAATGACAAAGGTATTAACTGCCTCTGCTACTGTTATTCCTTGCGAAACTTATCATATTAAATTGACCCTAGGAGATGGAGAAGATGCCGTTTATGATTCTGCTGTATTTTTAAAAGCGAATAGTTTTAGCGCGGGAGGTTCTGCTTTGGTTTCGGCAGCATCGCCCGTTACAGGGTCAAATACCGTTTATGAAAGTTGTAATGATGGTTATTTCTTATTTGAGCGTACTTCTGAAAATAATATTTTAGAACCTATAGAAGTAAACTTTATTATCTCACCAGAAAGTACCGCTACTGAAGGTTTAGATTTTGCGCCTTTACCCAGTTCGATTACCATTCCTAAAGCAGAAATGTCTGTTCTTTTACCAGTTGATGTACTAACAGATAATATCATAGAAAATAATGAAACGCTTATCATTGAAGTAGATAACTCCTGTTCTTGTTCGACCACTAATACCGAAATGGTCATTATAGAATCACAAGCTTTAGAAGTTCAAAGTGATATTATTACCCTTTGTGAAAATACCGTCTTAGAAATTGATCCTGCAACAACAGGAGGTATTTCCGCGCTTTCTTTTGAATGGAGTAATGGAAGTTTAGATTCAACGTTAAGTGTCAATACTATTCTAGAACAAGATTATAGTGTAACAGTGACGGATTTATGTGGAAGTACGGCAGTAGCTTTTTATCAAATTGATTTATTAGAAGCGCCATCTGCAAGCATAGGAGGTATACAATATATTTGTGATGATAATGCCTCTAGTGAAATTCCAATTACGATTCAAGGAAGTGGCCCTTGGGAAATCACTTATTCACTCAATGGAGTAATACAATCGCCCACCACCATCAATACCCTACCCGTTTCTTTACCTACGAATGAGGCAGGAATTTATGAATTAATTAGTGTTAATAATGATGCTTGTGATGGTATTGCAAGTGGTATGACTCAAGTATTAGTTTCTGAAATTAATGTAGAAGCACAAATAGAAGCCGCTGACTGTTATAACGATGGATTAGGAAGCATAAATGTAACGCCTATTTCAGGGAGTGCTCCTTTTTCTTATGACTGGGGAGACCCTTCCTTTGCTTCTAATCTTATAGATACTGCTCCTGCGGGAGATTATAGTCTAACCATTACCGATAATGTAGGTTGTACCGAAACGGCTTCTTTTATAGTAGAAGATTTTGTAGTAAGCCCTCTTGCTACTATTGATCCCCCATTAACGATTACATGTAATAATCCAGTTATACAATTAGATGGGAGTAAATCTGACTCTGGTCAGGATTACTCATTCACGTGGACTACACCTGATGGCAATATTGTCTCAGGTGCTAGTACACTTTTTCCAGCTGTAGACCAAGAAGGTCTTTACAATTTAGTGGTTCAAAATATGGAAAATGGATGTAGTAGTAGCACTTCCACCCTTGTTGATATTAATGTAACTTTACCCCAATCTGCACCCACAACTCCAGATGAATTGACCTGTATCACAACTGAAATCAATCTTGGTATACAGTCTTCTGGTGCTACAGGCATAGCTTATGAATGGAGTACTACGGATGGCAATATTTTAAACGGCTTTACTACAAATAGTCCTTTGGTGAATGCAGCAGGTACATATACTTTGGTAAGTACTAATATAGAAAATGGCTGTAGTACAAGCAATGAAGTAGAAGTCTCGCAAAATATAGTCTATCCTGAAGTAGCGATTGCACAAGTGGAAGAACTAAATTGTACAATACAAGAAGTGGATTTAATTCCTAGCATTTCTAATGTTGATAATTATGCCTTTGAATGGCAATTCAATAATACAACCTTTACCAATCAGATTATTAATCCAATTGCCGATGAAGCTGGAGTTTATACCCTTCAGCTTACGAACACAGAGAATGGCTGTAGTACAACTACTATGATGGAAGTTACACAAAACGAGGATTTACCAGAGGCCATGCTCATAGATCGAGTCGTGCCTATTTGTAAAGGCGATATGGGCGCAATACGTATTGCAAGCATTGAGGGAGGCGTTCCCCCCTATCTATATTCTGTAGATGGGGGTGATTCCTTCTATGGGGAGGAAACCTTCACTGCTTTAGAGGCAGGCATATATGAAATCGCTATTCAAGATGCGAATGGTTGTGAATTAACAGAAATTATTGATATTCCAGATGGCAATCAACCTGTGGTGAGTTTAGATCCGCTTATAGAATTAGAATTGGGAGATGAACATCGTATTTTGACCAATGTGAACTTATTGCCGTCTCAAATTGAAAGTATTCAATGGTATCCCGAAACGGGTTTGAGTTGTAGTGATTGCCTTGATCCTATGGTATTACCAACTTCCAATACGATGTATGAAATTCAAATTATGGACGAAAATGGCTGTATGGCTAGTGCGCAAATTGAGTTTCGAGTCGAATTTGATAGTGGCGTTTATGTACCTAATGCCTTTTCTCCGCACAATAAAGATGGGGTAAACGATCAATTCCAAATATTTGCCAAACGAAACGTAGTTACAGAAATCAAAGAATTCTCCATATTTGATCGTTGGGGAACCCAATTATACACCATAAGAAACATTCCTGCTACTGATACAAACTATGGTTGGAATGGAATTTATGACAATAAACAAATGCTACCGGGTGTTTATGTATATTCTATACAAGTAGAATTATTAGATGGAAGTGTAGTGTCGCTTTCGGGCGATGTTACACTCGTGAATTGACGTTTAAATTTTTTAACTAAAACTTATTTTGTTAGTAATGAACGAAAAATAAGTTTCGTATTTTGATAAGAATATTTTGTGCCAAGACAAGGCAAAAAACGTAGGGATAGCCTAGCTATCACGAGGCTTTTTAACGACGTATTTGGTGCAAAAGAATCAATCATAAATCGAGAAGTTATTATTTGATCATTGCTTAAGCACATCGGGTTTCGATGTGCTTTTTTCGTTTTTATAGAAATAGATAAGAATATCTGTAAAGTAAAAGGCATTAAATTTTATTTGTTTGTAGTATTTTTATGCGAAGGAGCCTAACTTATTTGCTTGTCGAATAACTGCATTCATCATAAAAATTGTAAGAAACTGACTACCTGTCCCGCCGAAGGGCAACCGATAGGTCGGGAAAAGGAGGTTACGCACCCTGCCCGACTTCATAAATTTTAACGACAGCAGGCGGGAATTTTTTGGTGAATCTTAAAAGCAGTTATTGACCAAATAATTAGGTAAAACTACTTATATATTTAATTATTCACTACTCAAACACACCAAATGAAATATATTGTTCTGCTAACTTGCCTTATTCTCATTGGTTTCTCTTGCAAAGACGATGATTCTTTTACTGGAGAAATAGCCCCAGAATTAAGACCATTTATTGAATCGTTTATTGAAGAAGGAGAAAAAAGAGGGGTTTTCCTAGATATTGCTAATATGGAAGCAGTGTTTGTTGAAGAACTTACCCTACCAAGTGTCAATACTTGTGGATATGGTTTTTGGGATTATGATAAAATAGGAAAGGGAAGAATTGAAATTCTAAAAAATGAAGACTGTTGGAATAGCCGTTCTTTTATTGAAAAGGAAAATTTTGTTTTTCATGAATTAGGGCATGCTTATTTATACAGCAGACATCGAGAAAAAACCTTTCCTAATAGATATCCAGCTTCAATTATGTGTACCAGTAGGGAATTAGAGACATGCTCTAATTATAATACTTATTACGACAACCCTTATTTGCGAAACTATTATCTGGATGAACTTTTTGATGAAGGAACGGATTCTCCAGATTTTTTAGAAAGACCCAATTTTGTTCGAACTATATTCAAAGAAGGTAGTGAAGATTATTTAACAGAATGGGAATTTTATATCTACCAAAATGGAGAAGAAATATCTGTAGATAATAATTCTCATGGCTATGTTTTTCATCAAGACACCTCTGCGAATGGTGAACCCACTACCATTACAATAAGTCAAACAGGAACAACTGAGGAAGATGTCTATTGCTTTATCGTCAAACGATTTGAATTAAATGATTTTACGGAATGTTCCAATATAAAAGCCTTTGCAGATATCAATACCAATAATATGGAAGGAGAGTTCACTGTTGGATTAAGTTTGAGAGAACGACTAAATGATGGTTCATTAAATCGTTTTTTTGTAGATTTAATTAGAGAAACAGAGAATAATTCATACGAGGATTATCTACATGAAGTCTATTGTATAGGGGCACAAACGGATGTTGTCTCTATTTCATTTAATTTCGATTCTAGAGTAAACTCTTCTATTACAATTGACAATATACGAGTTGATCTTTACGAGGAATAACGTTTAAAAGAAAGCTATTTCCTCCATCAAACTATGTCGCTCCGCAAAATCTGCGCGTAATAAATCTACTAAACGATCGGCTAAATCATGCGCGGCTATGGATCGAATATGTTGGATGATTTTCCCTACCTTTTGAGCAGGCACTCGTCCAAGATGGTTTTTAAGATATTGACGTAAGATGGATTCATACAAATGATACACCTGTTTTTTATCAAAAGTCATCAAATCTTTATCATAGCGCACTAATAAATCTAGGGATTGAATACGCTGGATATACTTGAGTAATGCCTCGTACTTTTCTTCTTTATCATAAATGGCAGCAATTGTATCTCTTTTTTGCAGCGAGTAGGGATGTCGTTCTATGGTTTGAATTAAGGTATTGGAAAGTTCAGGAGTAGATAAAGGCGAATCTAGTAATCGACGATAATACATCATATCATAGGTAGACAAGAAACAGGCTTTGGCATATTCAAAAATAGCTTGCTCATCTTGCTCTAAATCGGCGATTTGTAATAGATATTGATCTAATTGAATATTGACCTTTTTAATATCATTATTTTCTTTACCTGTATGCGCTAATTTTTTAGCTTGAGATAAATCTTCTTTTGCAAGCGCATTTTCAATGGCTAAAATCAAAATGGCAGGATTGCTCAAATTATCCTCAATCAATTGTTGCGCAGCCTTGTAGTTTCCTTCTTTTTCAAATAAGGAATATTTAAAGGCGATGATATTTACAATAGCAGATTGATGAATATCACGTCTGGTCATTTGCTGATTACACACTTCATGCAATCGAGTAAATTTCTCTTCCTCATCGGTTTGTTCTAATAATAATGTAAAAAAGTGATTCTCTAAATTTGCATTAAAATAGAAGGATTTAAACGATTCTATAAACAAGTTTTCCCAGATGGCTTCTTGTAAAACAGGTGCAATGGGTTCTTCTAAAATCTCCTGTAATAATTCTAATTGTTCGAGTACGATTTTTTTTATTTCTTCCTCCATTCGTTCTCCAAAACGGATGATTGGACTTATTTTTTCCAAAATGGCATCTATAATGGCTTTGGCTTCCGCATAATTTTTAAGGGCAATCGCATCATCCGTTTGTCCTTTGAGTTGATGAACAATTTTAAGAATATGCTTGATACTTCGTTGAGTAAAATTACCTTTTGCTGATTTATGAATACTGATGGCAGCATCCAGCACTTGTAGATATTTCTGTTTGGCGTCGATAATATCTACTGAACCTGCAAAATTCGCCTTTAAAGCCAAGCCAAAATTTCGATTGGAACGTGCATAGGCGCGGGTGAATGCAATTAGATCTTCGTGAGAGACGGCATCTAAAATAGCATTTAGGGTCAATTTCTTATTGGAATAATTTGTTCTTCGTTTGCGTTTCTCGGTAGATGCTTCTTTTTCTTTCTTTTTTTGTTCCCGTACAGCGAGCAAAGTTGCTACGGTATGTTTACACAACTGATTTGTCACAAATTGATCGCATTCACAACTCATCTCTTTGACACGATTGGCGGCCAATTGAATCTCAACTTCATACGTTTTACGATCTAAGACGTTGGCAATCCAAAGATTTTTATCCACCTTTAAAAGGTTTTCAACCGCCTTTTTTTCCAACAATATTTCTGCTTGCTCGATCCAATGATCGTCAATGTGTAATTCAATATGTAGTAAAGAATAATTCATACAAGCATAAATGATGTTACAGTTTTACAACAAGATTTTTGTAGAAGGTTATTTTTTTTTCTATTTTGCAACCATCAATAAATAAACAGTTATACAACTTAATCGTTTTTATTGATTTTAAAAGAGAAAACACATTCAACTTACAAAGTTAAGAATTTATTACACCCTATGGTAATAAATTGGCAAATCCTTATTAGATGAAAACTATATTTTTGGTACGTCATGCCAAATCAAGCTGGGATAATCCAGATTTAATGGATAAAGAGCGCCCTTTAAACAAACGCGGACTGAGAGATGCACCCTTTATGGGAAAATTATTGTATGGTAAAAATCCCAAAATAGATCGATTCATTTCAAGCACCGCCAATCGAGCATTTACCACTGCCTGTTATTTTGCAGATGCATTCGGGCTTCCTCAAACAGACATTGTTACAGATGATCTTTTGTATCATGCTTTTCATGAAGATGTGCTGTATTTGATTTTAAAATTAGACCCTTCAATCAATTCAGTCGTTATTTTTGGACATAATCCTGCTTGGACTTCTCTCGCTAATCATTTCTCCGATGAATACATTGCCAATGTGCCCACTTGTGGTATCATACAAATAGATTCAACTGAAGATGATTGGAAAAAGTTCAACCCTACAACTGCTAAGGTGCGTAACTTTTACTATCCAAAACAATATTTTAACTAAATTGATCTAAGAAGGCTTTTTTTCGACTATTGGAGATTTGGAGTTCTTTTCCATTTTCAAGGATAACGGTTCCTCCTTTGCCTTTGATGTATTGTTTGACATATTCTAAGTTGATGAGATGAGAACGATGAATGCGACAAAAACCGTATTCGTGGAGTGCAGTTTCATAAAACTTGAGCTGCCTACAAATCATCGCTTTGGTTTGATCTTGAAAGTAGAAATTGGTGAAATTATCTTCTGCCTCACAATATAAAATTTCTTTCATACGCACCACCCGAAATCCATCAATAAGCGGTAAGGCTAATTTTTGATCTTGATGCTTGTGCAATTGGATATTTTCTAATAATATCTTTGTGTGATTGAAAGAATGCTTGTTTTCAATCCGTTCTTTTGCTTTTTCAACGGCTTGAATGAGTTCATCTATATTAATAGGCTTCAACAAATAATGAACCGCCGAACGATTAAAGGCTTGCACAGCATACTGGCTAAATGCCGTAATAAAAATCACTTCAAATTGACTACAATCTACCCGTTCCAATAAATCGAAGGCATTGCCATAAGGCATTTCAATATCCAAAAAAAGAAGATCAACTTCTCTTTGTTGGAGTACTTTTTCCGCCTCCAAAATCGTAGCGCACTCCCCTATCACTTGTACTGCGGGACAATATTTAGTGGCATAATTATGAATGATTTGACGACTCGTTTGCTCGTCATCAATGATGAGTGTTTTCAATGTTTTCATGTTTTGGGGATTTTGATATACACACGAGTGCCTGTATCAGTGACGCTGGAATCAACATCTTCAATGGAGATAGAATAGTTTTTTTGATACAACTCATTGATCACGGCTAAGCGTTGATGAATATTTTTTAATCCTGTACTATTATAGGTTTGCTGATTTAATGTTTTTAAGGCTTTAGATTGCTTTCGACCTATACCATTATCCTGAATCTGTATTTCTATATTTTTATTTGTTTCATAAAATCGAACTAACAATTCTCCTTTTGATTTTTTATATCGCAATCCATGCCATACTGCATTTTCTACAAAGGGTTGTATCAACATTGGTGGCAGACTAATGGATGTTCCTTGTTGAATCTTATTTTCAAAACTATACTCAAACTTATCTTGAAAACGGGCATGTTCCAATTTTAAATAGAGCTGTAAAAGATGAACTTCTTCTTCTAAGGGTATAAAATCCTTTTGCGATTGATCCAATACCATCCGCATTAATTTAGAAAAATCGGTCAAATATTGATTGGCAGCACGTTCATCATTCAAGGCAATGTATTGGTTGACACTGTTTAAAGCATTGAAAATAAAATGAGGATTCATTTGGGAGCGCAAAGATTTCAATAACAACAATTGATTTGCTTTACGTTTGGCACGAACATTTTTCATAATGAAATAAAACGAAATCAAAGCCGCCAACAATAAAAAACTCAAGAAACCAATCAATAAGCGTTGATTGCGTACTTGGCTTTGTAAGATTTGTTCATCCTTTTCTTGTATAAAATAGTCTTTTTCCTTGATGTCTAAATTTCGAGCATTGACTAATGCATCCAATTGTACTTTATTTTTGGAACGCTCCTCTTTTTGAATTTGATCATTGATCGTGGTCCATTCTTGTTGTGCTAAAAAAGCTTGTTCATAATTTTCTTGTCGCTTGTAATATTTGACCGCCTGTTCGTAATAATTTTTTTTCATGTAAATATCATTCACCCTTGCAATCAAACTAGCTCCTTCGTCTACATATTGTGCTGCCTTTTCATAATCTGCGCGTCGCCAATACAAATCAAACAAATCAATAATATCGGTCATAAGTGCGTCGGCAGGAAGGGCGGCATCTTTTTTTCGTTCAAGTGATTTTTCTGTGAAGTCAATTTTAGAAAGCGGAGTTTCTTTACGTTTTAGGATTTCTTTTTTTGTTTTTTCAATTGAACCAAGCGTTTTAGGGTTTACTTTTTCAATATTAGCATTAGCGAATAAATCACCATAACCCTTTTCAGCATCTTCGATTTGATTTTGTTGAATCAGTACTTGATTTTTTTGAGCATCTAATTCAATGACATCATTATCATCCAGATCATTATCATAGCTATCGTAAATTTCTGTGATTTGCTCTACATTTACTTTTGATTGATCGCCTTCCGCGAGCCGTGTATCCACTAGAGCACGCATACAAGAAAGTGAAATATTCTTTGGAGGATTCAAATTAACACATAACTCGTACGATTGAGTAGCTGCTTTAAAATTATTTTGAGCAAGATAAATATTTCCTTTCTTCAGATAGGTTTTTGCGAGCAAGGTATCTTTTGTATTTACCAAACGTGTTTCAATTTGGTTAAACCGTTCTAATGCCAATTTATTTTGATCTAAATCAGCATAAATCGAACCTAATAAGTAAGAAGCTTGGTTATTAAATGGATCTCCTTTAATTTTTTTGCTTTGGGTTAAAACTTCTTCTAATAATAAAATTGCTTTATCAGGGGATTTTTTTTGCATCATTTGGGCATCGACCAATTTCTGAGACAAGTTGTTTTCTTGTTTCCATTGACCCTTCTTTTGTGCATGGGTACACACAAAAACGCAACAAAATAATATACAAAATAAATACTTCACTGATTTATACCAATTTAAAAAAATCCTTTCGTATTAGAAACGTGTCTATAGGGTCAACTTATTCTATTCACGCTTAAAGATACATACTTTTTCATAAGCAGTTTTCAGCTTAAATCGCCCAAAATGACTACTTCACGGATTCAACTGCCGCATTTACGGACTGAATCCTCCCCTTCATCAAGTCTAACTTTTTTTTGCTGTTTTTTAGCTGGAAATTTGGTCTACAATAGTACGGTAAGAATTAAGCTCTAATTCTACCGAAGTTCAAGAGTTTGAGCA
>JAHDES010000097.1 GCA_020628645.1 Saprospiraceae bacterium | reverse complement strand
GGACCCTCTGATTAACAGTCAGATGCTCTAACCAGCTGAGCTAAGGAAGCGTTTATATTTGCCATTTCTTTCAAAAGGCGAGTGCAAATTTATTACATCTAAATAAAAAATGCAATCTTTGTAGCACATTTTTTAAAAAAAATAATTGACTACTTTTTATGAGCCTATTAACGATTGGAACTGTTGCATTTGACACAATAGAAACACCCTATGGAAAAGCGGAAATGGTCGTGGGTGGAGCTGCCCTTTATGCAGGTATTGCAGCATCTCATTTTACCAATGATATTCATCTAGTTTCCGTTGTGGGAGATGATTTTCCTCAAGTGGAATTGGATTATATGCAAGCGCGTGGTATTGACTTAGAAGGATTACAAATTAAAGAAGGGGAGAAATCCTTCTTCTGGGCTGGGCGTTATCATGACAACATGAACCAACGGGATACTTTAGTTACTGATCTAAATGTACTGGCTAATTTTGATCCTGTTTTACCTGAATCTTATAAAAAGTCAAAATATGTTTTGTTGGGAAATTTAACCCCTGAGATTCAAATGAGAGTCATCCAACAAATGACAAAACGACCCAAATTAATCGTTTTGGATACCATGAATTTCTGGATGGATGTGGCGATGGATAGTTTAAAAGCAGTAATCAAAGAAATTGATGTTTTGACTATTAATGATGAAGAAGCCCGTCAATTGTCTGGTGAATACTCTTTAGTAAAAGCTGCCAGAGCTATTTTCGAAATGGGACCTAAGTTTTTAGTTATTAAAAAAGGAGAACATGGCGCACTTTTATTCCATAAAGATAAAATCTTTGCTGCTCCTGCACTTCCTTTAGCAGAAGTATTCGACCCAACTGGTGCAGGCGATACCTTTGCAGGTGGATTTTTAGGCTATTTAGCTAAAACAGATAATATCTCCTTTGAAAATATGAAACGTGCTGTCATTTATGGTTCTGCTATGGCTTCGTTTTGTGTAGAAGATTTCAGTATTGGAAGAATGAAAGGTCTGAAAAAAACGGATTTGAAAAAACGATTGAAAGATTTTGTTCGTTTAGCCAAATTTGACATCGAAGATTAACGTTCTAGTTTTATGAATCTTCCTTTTTGGATTGCACGTCGCTATTTATTTAGTAAAAAATCAACGAATGCTATTAATATCATCTCTGGTATTTCAGTGTTTGGTTTATCTGTAGGAACGGCTGCCTTGATTTTAGTGCTTTCTGTTTTTAATGGTTTTGAAGAATTAATATCTGGCTTATTCAGTAATTTCAATCCGGATATTAAAATTGAGGTAAAACAAGGTAAATTTTTTCGTCCAGATTCTAGTAAAATTGCTCAAATCAAAAAGATTAACGGAGTACTCCATGTTTCTAAAACAATAGAAGAAGTTGCTATTTTTGAGTATAAAGGGCATCAAAATTTTGGTCGTTTAAAAGGAGTAGATGATGAATTTGTCAAAGTAACAGAAATTGATTCTACCATTCGAGAAGGCGTTTATGAACTACAAGAAGGCGACCGAGATTTTGCAGTAGTTGGAGCTGGTATGTACAATAAATTGTCCATCAATGTAGATGATTATTTTTCTACTCTCACTGTATACATGGCAAAACGCAAACGCGTTGGTCCGCTGGCTGATCCGCTCAAACGTCAATACCTCTATCCCGCAGGCATTTTTAGTATTCAACAGGATTTTGATAGTCAATATATCCTAAGTTCGCTCCCTTTTGCTCAAAAATTATTGGATTTAAGAGGACAAGTTAGTTTTCTTGAACTCAAACTTGATCCTTCCGCTGCGGTTTCTACTATTGTAAAAGAAGTAGAAGCAATTATGGGGGAAGATTTTGTCGTGAAAGATCGCTACAAACAAGATGAAGCTTTCCTCAAATTAATGAATATCGAAAAATGGATGAGCTTTGCTATTTTGTTTCTAACGCTCCTACTGGTGGCTTTCAATTTGATTGGATCGCTTTGGATGATTGTGATGGATAAGAAAAAAGATATTGCCATCCTTCAATCTATGGGAGGTACGAAATCTTTGATCCGTAATATTTTTTTAGGCGAAGGTTTGCTACTGACTTTAGTAGGAATGTTATCTGGATTTTTTATTGCATTGGTGATTTATTTCATTCAAATCAACTATGGTATTGTACCTATACCAGATGGTTTTGTCATCGATACTTATCCTATCAGTATACGATTGAGTGATTTTGTTATTGTAGCGATTACTGTAATTTTTATTGGATTGATTGCTTCTTTTCCACCAGCCTTACGTGCTATGCGTATTAGTGGAATGGTACGAGAGGCGTAATGTCTAATCTTGCTCTTGTGCCTTTAGTTTCTCTGCATTTTCTTCAATCTGTAAGGCTTCAATGATGGGTTCTAAATCTCCTGTGACTACTTTATCTAGATTAAAATTTTTAATACTTCCTTCCAGACGATGGTCGGTTACTCGATTTTGAGGATAATTATAGGTACGAATTTTATCAGAACGATCACCTGTACCTACTAGGTTTCGACGTTTACTAGCGACTTTATTTTGATGAGCAGTGATTTGTGCTTCGCGGATTTTATTAATCAAGCGATTCATCGCGATTTCTGCATTTTTGATTTGTGAACGTCCGTCTGTACTTTCAGCAACTGCGCCCGTTGGTTCGTGGATGAAACGAACACCTGATTCAGTTTTATTCACGTGCTGCCCTCCTGCCCCACTGGATCGGAAGGTTTGGCGAGTAAGGTCAGCTTTATTGATGTCAATATCTTCCATTTCTAGCTTGGGCATTACCACAACTGTCGCTGCTGAAGTATGTACTCGCCCTTGTGATTCCGTTTTAGGAACGCGTTGAACACGATGCGCCCCAGATTCAAATTTTAGTTTTCCAAAAACATCTTCTCCTGTAATTTCTAAAACAAGTTTATTATAACCACCTACAGTACCTTCATTGATAGAAAGCGTTTCTGTTCGCCATCCTTGTGTATCAAAATATTTGGAATACATTTTATATAAATCGCCTGCAAAAATACTGGCTTCATCTCCACCTGTTCCTGATCGTATCTCAAAAATTACATCTTTCGCATCATTTGGATCTTTAGGAATTAATAAAAATTTGATACGTTCTTCTAATTCTTCTTTTTGAGGCAATAAATCGTCTAATTCTAATTGTGCCATTTCTCGCATTTCCGCATCCTCTTCTTTGAGCATTTCTTGACTCGTTTCAATATTGCCCAATAAATCACGATAGGTCTGATAAACTTCAACGATTTCTTTTAAGTCTTTGTATTCTTTTCCGATCTTCTTATACTTATTCATATCGGCAAGTACAGCAGGATCACTTAACTGTTCTTCCAGATAATAATACCGATCTCGTATGGCTTCTAATTTATCAAGCATGAATGAATAATTTTTTGCTTTAGCAAAAGCACTATCTTATTAAATAGTTGAGTATTTATACTTGTAAGAAATCAATCAATAAACCTCGCGCAATAACTCAAAAATACTATCTGGAATATCCATCACGGTAGCTTCCATTAATCCATCTTCGTTGATATTCATCAACTGGACAGTTTCGATCGTATTGAGTTTATCTTCTTCTAATGGAGCTTCTATTTTGATATAATTATCCGTAAAGCCCGTCATCAATCCTTCTTTTTTATGTACTTCAAAAAGTACCTCTCGTCTTCCTCCAGCAAATTGATTATAAAAATGTCGTTTTTTCTTTTCTGATAAAATAGTCAACATTTTATTTCGACGACGACGCTCTTCTATAGGAACGATACCTTCCATTTCTGCTGCTGGCGTATTGGGACGTTCCGAATAAGTAAAGACATGTAAATAGGAAATGTCTAAGTCTTGTAAGAAATGATAGCTTGCTAAGAAATCTTCTTCCGTTTCCCCTGGAAAACCTACAATAACATCTACTCCGATACAAGCGTGTGGCATTCGATGTTTGATAGAAGCTACACGATCGGCATACAATTCTTTTTTATACCGACGGCGCATCGCTTTTAAAATCTTATTGCTCCCTGATTGTAAAGGCATATGAAAATGCGGAACAAATAAATCCGATTGTGCCACAAATTCGATAATTTCATTAGTACATAAATTGGGTTCTATAGACGAAATTCTGAAACGCTCTATTCCTTCTATTTTATCCAATTCACGGATGAGATCAATAAATAAGGCTTCTTTTTTAGGGCGTACGCCTTCAATCACTTCAGTTCCTTCACCGAAATCCCCAATATTTACACCCGTCAAAACAATTTCTTTGACACCCATTGCTGCAATTTTTTCAGCATTAGCGACTACACTAGGAATCGTATCCGAACGACTTTTGCCGCGCGCTAGTGGAATGGTACAAAAGGAACACTTATAATTACAGCCGTCTTGTACTTTCAGAAAGGAACGAGTTCGATCACCAAAAGAAAAGGAATTAATGAATTCTTTTGCCTCCCGCACTTCGCCTGCTTGCACCATACCTTTGTCCGTAGACTTTGTGAGGTCATCAATATAATCTAGAATTCTAAATTTTTCGGCAGCACCCAATACTAAATCTACTCCTTCAATATTAGCGATTTCTTGTGGTTTTAATTGTGCATAACAACCAATTACAACAACAAAAGCTTGCGGGTTATATTTGAGTGCTTGGCGAACGGTTTTTCGACATTTCCGATCTGCAAAATCCGTTACAGAACAGGTATTTATCACACAAACATCTGCTCCATTTTCAAACTTTACCCCCAAATAGCCTTGCTCTTCAAACAATCGTTTGATGGAAGAAGTTTCTGAATAGTTGAGTTTGCAACCCAAGGTGTAAAATGCTACCGTACGTGGCGTCATAAATTAATTTCTTGCACTACATTAAAAAATTGCGCCCACAAAGGTAGTACTTTGCCTAAAGGAAAGCTAGAAAATAGGTGGAAAAGTGTGTTTTGTTCAAAGGGATTGAATAATGAAAGGAATTTACGCTGAACGAAATTAATTAGAACTATAAATTCTACGATTTTGTATAGGAACATGTTCACCGAGCATCATTACGGCCCAATAGCGCGCGGCATCCCAGCAATGATTATAGTTATCAATGGGTTTATTGATACTTCTTCCATTTTTAATTTGCCAGATATAACGTTCACTTTCTTCGATCCAATGTCGTGAATTATGATCTATATTTATGGTGTATTGTTTTAGTAAATTGATACCATGCAAAATACTGTCTCGTCCTTTACGGGCTGCTCGGATACGGAAGCCATGCCGACGAATTTCTTCTATACTTTTGGGTTCAGCAGCATCTGCATAAATGAGGTCTTGCATGGAGACGCCATAGGTTTTTAGTTCTCGAACAATGTCTTGATTGGTCATTCCTTTGGCATAGATAATCTCTCGCCCATAAATTTCGCCATGTGCTACTCCCAACTCAAGCAAAACAGTAGGATCATTGGTAAACCCAAAATCTAAACCATAACCAATTTTTTTAAAGGTTGTTGGA
Organism: Saprospiraceae bacterium; assembly: GCA_020628645.1. Classification (GTDB taxonomy): domain Bacteria; phylum Bacteroidota; class Bacteroidia; order Chitinophagales; family Saprospiraceae; genus JAHDES01. The sequence continues at coordinate 661 of JAHDES010000097.1, read as the reverse complement.
AAATTACTTTCTTTGATGATATTTACATTGTAAAATACTAAGCCTTCTACTTTTCCTGTTTTGCCTAAGCCATAAACTTCCCACCAGGTTTTATTTCCTTTCATACTTTCGATATTTTGAATCATTTCAGGTGGTAAAAAAGGATTATGTTTGTAATTAGAGATAAATAATTGTACTCCTTCTTTGTGAATTAAATAATCATGCACCCAAAATTTAGCAGAAGGATTATAATCTAAGAAGGTTTGAAAACGAGTTCGTATTTTTAATTGTTGAAATATTTCAAATCGTATTCCATTGGCTTCATTAATAAATAGATAATCGCGCTTTCCACTTTTAGCATCTTGTTCACTACTATAACTAGTAAACTCAATAATACTACCACTACTAAAGGTGTAAATTCTATCAACAGGATTGTATTTGATAATGAATTTACTGAGAATTTCATTATCTGAAACAATAGTTTGAAAATCTCGAATCGCTCCTCGTTTCAAGTTAGGAATATCTTGCCCAACTACTGTAATGACCTTTCTATGTTCTGTGATTGCTTTGAAGATGAGTACTTGTAAAATTGCATAGGTTTTACCACTAGAAGTACCTCCTTGATTAATAATTGACCTTTCGCAGCGGAAAGGTTTTGAAAACTGATAATTTTTTATAGGAC
>JAHDES010000067.1:2356-34784 GCA_020628645.1 Saprospiraceae bacterium | reverse complement strand
AAAAAAGTAAAAGCCCAGCCGGCTAGAGGCGATAACAGCCTGAAATCAAACATTTTGAAGATAAAACACCAACAATTAAATAAAAATACATTATAAATAGTTGCTGTTCATTAGAATACTCTTTTACTATAATTTAAAAATACAAAGTGTATGAAAACCTTACCATTTGTACTCCTGTTTTTGTGTTTTTCAACATTACTATTTGGAATGGATTGTTTAAAAAAGCTAAACGTTTATTGTATCCCTGGGCAAGGGGCAGATCAACGCTTGTTTGCTAATATTGATTTAGAGGACAATTTTGAACTCAAATACATCAATTATTTTACACCAAAAGAAAACACCTCTTTAAAAGAATACGCGCTTCAATTAAGTGAACAAATTGATACCACCCAGCAATTTGCCCTAGTAGGCGTATCGCTTGGCGGAATGATCGCCACAGAATTATCTGAACTTCTACCTGCTGAAAAAGTAATCATCATTTCAAGTGCTAAAAATCGACACGAATTACCTCGACGTTATACTTTTCAACGAAGATTTCCTTTATACAAAATCTTTCCGCCTTCTTGGATTAAACGAGGTGCCAAACTCCTCCAACCCCTTGTAGAACCTGATCGACGAAAAGAAAAAGTCATCTTTAAAGGAATGATGAATGATAAAGATCCACTCTCCTTAAAAAGAACCATCCAAATGATTGTGAATTGGAAACGAATTGAAAATCCTGAAGGAATTATTCATATTCACGGCAAAAAAGACCATACCATTCCCCACCGAAATGTAAAATATGATTACCTTGTAAGAAGAGGTTCTCACATGATGACACTCACTAGAGGATCAGAAATCAGTACCCTACTTAATGAAATACTCCATCTTTGACTTTTTTATAAGAAAAGCCAAAGAACCCAAATACAAAATAATGAAACAAATCTTCCTTTGGATAAGTATTGCTTTTCTTTTTTCTACTTGCCAATTCGATGCTCCTTTACCTATAATTTACAAATGGGATACCTTCACACTAGATGTTTTAGGCCCAGAAGTAGATGAAATGGATGAAGAAAATCCCTTCTTAAATTATCGTTTAATGATAGAATTTAAACACGATTCTACAAGCATGCTTATTCCAGGGTATTTTGCAGCAGATGGAAATGCCGCTGAAACAAGTGCCACCAAAGGAAATGTTTGGCGCGTAAAATTTACGCCCAATTTTGAAGGTGTTTGGACTTATACAATCTCTTTTAAAAAGGGAAAAGACATCATTTATTCATCTGATTTACAAGAAAGCAAGTCTATTGGAGAAGATGGAAAAACAGGACAATTTAAAGTTGTAAAAGGGACATTTTCTCAACGAGATTTTCGATCTCAAGGTCGATTATTAAAACCAAATGGGAAATTCTATCAACAATTTGCAGAATCCAAAAAATATTACCTCAAAGGAGGAGCTGATAGCCCCGAAAATTTATTAGCCTATCAAGATTTTGATGGCACTTATGCTTATGATTCGACGCGTCAATTTATTAAAAGCTATTCAGCACACATTCAAGATTATCAAACTGGAGACCCCACTTGGCAAAATGGTAAAGGAAAGGGATTGATTGGAGCATTAAATTATTTATCATCCAAAGGAATGAATGCCATCTATTTCTTAACGATGAACATAGAAGGCGATGGCAAAGACGTATGGATGTATACCTCCCACGAGGAGCATACCCGTTTCGATTGTAGTAAGCTCGATCAATGGGAAATCGTATTCCAACATGCGCAAAAAAAAGGAATATTACTCCACTTTGTCACCCAAGAAACGGAGAATGAATTACTCTTAGATAATGGTGATACCGAAAAAAAACGTCAATTGTATTATCGAGAATTAATTGCTCGATTTGGTCATCATCTGGCACTTACTTGGAATATGGGAGAAGAAAATGGCCCTGCAGATTTTACACCAAATGGTCAAACAGATACCCAACGAAAAGCCATGTTTGCTTATTTCAAAACCAACGATCCTTATCAAAATATGGTGGCTTTGCATACACATTCTAATCCAGTTTATAAGGATAGTATTCTATTGCCAATCTTGGGGGATACGAATTTAGATGCTTTATCCATGCAAATTCATCATCCAGATGATGTTGCCAAAGAAATGCTACAGTGGCGCAAATTGAGTATACAATCTGGACATTCTTTGTTGATGAATATGGATGAAATAGGGCCTTATTGGCAAGGGGTTCTTCCAGATGAAAATGACATTCAACACGATACAGTTCGGCAAGGTGCGTTGTGGGGGGCGTTGATGAGTGGGGCAGCGGGTATGGAATGGTATTTTGGCTATAAATATCCACATGCAGATTTGACCTGTGAAGATTGGCGAAGTCGAGATCAAATGTGGACACAAACAAAGTATGCACTTGATTTTTTTCAAAAGAATCTTCCCTTTTGGGAAATGGAACCAACTCCCCATCTATTAAAAAATGGAGAGGGCTATTGTTTTTCTAAACAAGGAGAACTTTATGTTGTGTATCTGAAAGATGGCAATCCAAATGCAGTTTTAGAAACAACAAATTTCAAAGGGCATCGCTGTTCTACAATGTGGTATGATCCACAAAAAGGCGGCAATTTTCAAAATATTTCAAGTTCATTAAAATCAGAAAATACCATTTCGCTAGGAGAACCACCTGTGAATAATGGGAAAGATTGGATCGTACTGGTAAAGCGAGATTGATAAAAAATCGCCTACGTATGCTAAATCCTTAGATGAAGCATACGTAAATGAAAAAAATCAGATTACCAAACTCGCGCCTGCATCCCACCTTGTCTGCCACCATAGGCTTCAATGGCAAATTTTTGGTAGCCATAACTCCCCATGTTATATCCAAAAACTTGTCTACTCCAGTAATTCCAATAATTAATATGTTTTTGCATATTTACATAGTGATCTCTATTTGCAGAAGCCTCATATCTTCTCTTAGAAATAAACTGAAGAAACCATTCTTTTTTATGACTACAAGAATTGTAATCATATCGCCATTTAGCATAGAAATCATACAAAGTGCCATCTACATAATAAGATCCCACTCTATCACCATTGATACCAGCTCCATTTTCATTTTCTACCACATAATATTCTACTCTAGGCGTACAAGCCCAACCATAGATACCAATGAAATCCCAGCGACCCCAAGCATTGAAATTATAACCAATAGTTCTACCGTTGCCTTTTCTCCAACCTAAACCACCCACAACATCCCTAATATTCCACCAAGGCATATTCCAATAACTCAATTTAAAAGTACCTCTGTGCCAAGAATTAGGAAATTCCATCGCTGCTGCGCCTCGATCTTTCCAAACGCCCCAATAATAATTATTGTGGTATCCCCAATTGTATCGATCGGAAAGATTACCCCAATTTTTAGTTGGTTCTTCATCCAATGTTATTGCTTCTGATAAAAAATCTTCTGGCAAGAAATCTCCTCCTGGAAATTCAGGAAATTCATCAATAAGAAATTCTCCATCAGGAAATTCAGCAAAAAAAAGTTTTGATTCAGGAAATTCAGCAGCACTAATTTTTTCAGAAGGAAGTGCTACTTCCTCTTTTGTACAACCCCAAAAAAGAAGGGTCAGTACTAGTAATGTCCATACATGTGATAAGTTCATTGTAAATCAAATTTGAAAAATGTTATAAATTAATCTTAATTTGATTGACGGCAATAAGGAGACGACGAATCGCCAATATAGTTGTTCTATAAAATACTAGTGTAAGTCGAAAAATGAGATGGGTAGTTTGGAGAAGTCGCTAAATTAGATAAAAAATCAATTAATTACCTATTCATAAAAAACATATTTTAATTTTCCTTATGAAAATTTTAAAAAACAATATAGTAACGTTCTTTTGTCTGCTTTTTTTAAGTGTTTTTGGATTAACACAACAATCTCAGGCACAAGACAACGCCCTTTGGGCAGGTTTTACGGTAGCACCTAGAGCTATCACTACTTTTGAAGGCGAACCACCTTTTCAGGTAGATGTAGCTTTATATTTGGGTCCCAGTTATTTTATTAAAGATCTAGGAATTTCTCCTTTTTATAGTTTTGGAGGCAATAGCGCAGGAGTGTTTTTGACCTATGCTTTTAATGAGCATATTGGCTCATATTTGGTCTTAGAACATACTTTGAATACTGATTTTGGGGTGTATGGATTAGGAATTACGACCCCACTTTTGGATAATTATGTACAAGGATTTGTAGAGATTGGCAGTTCCTACGGCGGTGATCTTAATCCTCAACCTGCTTTATTAACAGGCGTTTATTTAAGCTTTGGTAAAACCATAAAAGAATGGTAAATGATAAGGTATCAACGGATTTTATTAAGGCACAATATCAAACAGGAATTGATAGCTATGCAGCTTTCACGAAAGAAGTGGGCTTGTGGGAATCAGAGCGTGCTGTTTTTGAACAATATTTAAACCAATCAGATCATATTCTTGATTTAGGTTGTGGAACGGGTAGAACAACTTTCCCGCTTTTTAAAATGGGGTATACCTCCATTATTGGTGTAGATTTAACCCCTGAAATGATCCAAAAGGCAAATGAATTAAATGCTTTTTTTGAAACGAATATCTCTTTTAAAGAAGGTGATGCAACACAGCTACCTTTTTTGAATCATTCTTTCGATGCAGTGATTTTCTCCTTTAATGGTTTAATGTCTATCCCCCAATATTCCAACAGATCAAAAGCCTTAAAAGAGATTTATCGCGTATTAAAAAATAATGGGACGTTCATCTTTACCACCCATGACCGAGCAGCAGAAGAACAATTCTTCACCTTTTGGAAAGAAGAACAAATCCGTTGGGAAAAGAGCGAGCAAAATCCTCAACTCTATGAGTTTGGAGACCTAATTGTACCTTCCAAGAATGAACGGAGTGATATTTTTATTCATATTCCATCTCAAGAAGAAGTGACTCTTCAATTGCAAGAAAATGGTTTTGAAATGCTAGAAACCTTTTATCGTTCGGATCGATTTATGGAAAGTGAAGCCGTCAAAGTCAAATCTGGTGAATGTCGCTTTTGGATTACACAAAAAGTATAAAATTTATGGAAATAAAATTACGTAGTATTCAAGTTTCTGATTTACCAATTTACCAAGATTGGAAGTTACCACACCATCCATATCATCAATTGAATGGTCCTTATTTTAAAAAAGAATCACCTACTGAAGTCCAAGAATTAATTCAACAGCTAGAAAAAAAAATTAAAAATGGAATCCAAAATCCTTTGCCGCAACGAAAATTGATCGTCAATTCAGCAAATCATATCATTGGAGAAGTGAGTTGGTATTGGCGATCGGAAGAAACACATTGGATGGAAATTGGAATTGTCATTTTTGATGAACATTACTGGGGAAAAGGGATTGGCTTTCATGCTTTACAAGAATGGATCAATGAGTTATTTCAAGAATATCCCTTTTTAGTTCGTCTCGGTTTGACTACTTGGTCTGGAAATGAAGGCATGATTCGTTTAGCCCAAAAATTAGGCTTTCAAGAAGAAGCTCGCTATCGAAAAGCGCGTATTGTAGATGGAAAATATTACGATTCGGTGAGTTATGGTATTTTAAAAGAAGAATGGGAAAGTAGAAATGTAGTTTAAAATTCCTACATTTGGCAGTCTAATACGATATTGAATAAATGCTTTCTACGAAAGCATACCGTAAACGTATGATGCCGTACTTGGTTCATTCTAAATGTATACGATATGAATTCATCAAGTCGGTATAAAATCAACTGTCCATGCTACTCGAAAAATTAGCGCAATTAGAACAAGAATCCCGCAAATTAGCTCCTTCTACAAGTGAACGGCAAGTACTCAATCAAAAAATTATTGATTATTCCAATTCCTTTGTCGATGAAATAGACAATCGACCTGCTTATGTCATTTCTTCAACAGATGGCGCAGAAATCAAAGATTATCCCATCCAAGAAGAAGGCCGTTCTTTAGATGAAATTTTGGACTTGTTAGAATTGGCAGTTCATACACCTGGACTCAATCCTGCATCAGGTGGACACCTCGGTTATATCCCCGGTGGGGGAGTGGTGACTACAGCCATGGGCGATTACATGGCAGATATTTTCAATCGTTACGCTGGCATTTTTTATGGAAGTCCTGGGGCAGTGCGTATGGAAAATTTGCTCATTCGTTGGATGTGTTCCTTGATGGGCTATCCCGAAACCGCACTTGGAAATTTGACTTCAGGCGGTTCTATTGCCAATTTGATTGCGATCACCACTGCTCGTGATAAAAAAGGAATTACCTCTAAAAAAGTAGATCAGGCAGTCATTTATTTAACGGAGCAAGTGCATCATTGCGTTCAAAAAGCCATTCGAATTGCGGGTTTGAATGAAGCCAAAATTGAGTACATTCCTATGGATGAACTTTATCGAATGGATGCAACAGCTTTGCAAACTCAAGTTGAAAAAGACCAAGCAAATGGCTTGATTCCTTTCCTTGTAGTGGGGTCGATTGGTACAACAGATGTGGGTGCAGTTGATCCTATTAATTCAATTGCTACTATAGCAGAGAAAAACAATATGTGGTTTCATATTGATGCGGCTTATGGTGGATTTTTCATTTTAGTAGACGAATGTAAGGAGAAATTTGAAGGCATCGAGCGTTCTGATTCTATTGCTATTGATCCACATAAGGGCTTGTTTTTATCTTATGGAACGGGAGCCGTGTTGATTAAAGATGTCAAAGCACAACTCGAAAGTCACTACTATAAAGCTAATTACATGCAAGATGCTGTCGTTCGCGAAGAAGAACTTTCTCCAGCCGATTTATCTCCCGAATTGACGAAGCATTTTCGAGGATTACGAATGTGGCTACCTTTACAAGTACATGGTTTACAGCCATTTCGAGCTTGTTTGGAGGAAAAGATTTATCTCTGTCGCTATTTCTATGAAGAAATCAGAAAGCGTGGTTTTGAAACGGGTCCCTATCCTGAATTATCGGTGATGTTATGGCGATTCGTTCCCCAAAATGGAGACGCTAATGCTTATAATGAAGCTTTATTAAATGCCGTCAAAAAAGATGGGCGCGTCTTTGTATCTTCGACTACTTTGAATGGTATCTTTTGGATTCGTTTAGCGGTTTTATCCTTTCGTACCCATAAACATACCATTGATATTTTATTGGAGGTGGTGGATGGGTTTGAGAAAGAGTAAATCTAATTCAACTTTAATTTCTAGTGGAGTACAAAAAAAGTTTTTCCTAGTAGTTTTCGTCAAAAATTGAATCAATGAATTGATTATTTAACTCATCTATAGGAAATACTCGTTCTGTGTTGTAAAGAAATTCTTTTTCCGTATAAATATCTGATGCTACAAAAATAAAATGATTTTCTTTTTGTAAAATACTTAGAACCTTCGCTTCATTAAGATCAATTCCTAAGGTTACAAGGAACATTTTATCGACATCTAAATTTTCTATTTCTTCATGATTTTGTTTGTATCTCTCACGTAAGGTTCTTTTTACACTAACTCCAATAGATTTATTATTTCGAAGTAATTTGAAATCATATTCTACAGCATTTACATTACTATCAAAAGTTTGCCCTTGATATTTAATACTATTATTTTTAAGGATTTCTTCAAATCGTTTTTCATATCCTGCGCCAGATTTAGATCGAATTGACTGACTTGCACTTTCAGCATAAATTATCTGTAAGATTGTGTCAGGATCCAAGTCTATGAATTTTTTTAAATCATCAATTATAGGTTGATACAATTTATTTTGATTTAGCCTTATTTTTTCAAAGAGTACTTTTATTAATAAAGCTCCTGATACTCTTACGGAATAGGGCAAATAAAGCATTTTGTAATCATAAGCAAAATCCATTATGTGAATATCTTCTGTTACTCTGAATGATTCAGAAATCAGTTTACTCTTTTCTAAAATTAATCCTTTAAATCTGTTTAAATTGAGTGCTAGTTTAAGTAGATGGAAATCTTTTTCTTCTATGATTGAGTTATCTAAGAGTGTTTTTATTTTAAGGCGAGTATTTGAATTTGTTGATAGATCATTGATTCCTTGATATAGTGTTTCAAGCTTAGTTAAATATTCTTCTTTTGAAGCAATGAGAATTTTTAATTTTTCAATTAGCTGAATAGTTTGATGACTAGTAAGTTTGTCTTTTACAACATCTTTTAGAATTTTGTATAATTTCAAATTAATATTTAAACGTGAGTTGTCTAACTCTAGGTTTATTTGATCTAATTTCATCATTTACGTAATTTAAGCTAATGAGCATTTCTTTTGCCAGCTCTCTTATCACAGGAACAGCTACGGAATTTCCAAATTGTTTGTATGCTTGAGTATCACTCACAGGTATAATAAAATCCTCAGGGAATCCTTGTAATCTTGATGCTTCTCTTGGGGTTAACTTTCTTGGGTTTTTCCCTTGTTGTTCAATTAAAATTTCAGAACCATCCTTATAATATCTAGCAGAAATGGTACTGGTGTATTCTGAATTCTCATTAAATGAGCTATATCCAAATCCCCATCCTTTTTCTTTGTTTCTTTTTTTTCTAGCTTGATGACTAGACCATAATTTATCAGACAACGTATATTTTTGGTCAACTTTTTTGTCAAGAATATCTCCGACTTTAGTTTTTATTCCTAGAGGTTCAGGGAATATAAAATCTACATCATCCAAAAAGCCTATGATGTATATTCTTTCTCTATTTTGGGGAATTCCAAAATCTTTTGCATTTAAAACTTTATATTTGACATGATAGCCTAAATCAATTAGGGTGTTTACAATTACTTTGAATGTTTGTTTTTTATTATGATTTACAAGACCTTTTACATTTTCAAGTAAAAAAGCACTAGGTTTATGATGATTTAATATTCGAGCAATGTCAAAAAAAAGAGTACCTCTAGTATCTTCAAACCCCAATTTTTTACCTGCAATAGAAAATGCTTGACAAGGAAACCCACCTAGCAGAATATCAAATTTAGGAATATTTTTTTCATCAATTTTAGTAATATCGCCATGAGGTTTATGATCAAAATTCGCCTCATAAGTTATCTGTGAATACTTATCCCACTCAGAAGAAAAAACGCATTTTCCTCCAAATTCATTAAAAGGAATTCTTATTCCTCCAATCCCTGCAAACAAATCAATAAATTTAAACATAAATCATTTTTGGATCTTAACTTAAATTGCTAAAGTATGAAAATAATCTTAGAATATTTTAAATTTTCCATTGTACAAGATTAATCTATTTTCACAATTTTTTGAATCGAATGACCCACATTCAAAATATAAACATTAGCAGGTAACGCGCTTAAATCAATGGTGTTTTGATGTGCATTCAGTTTTCCTGAGCGTAGAAGTTTTCCTTGTAGATTGTAAATGCTATAATGTTGAATTGAAGTGTTTGCTGTATTGATGGTTATTTGATTGGAAAAAGGATTAGGCTGAACGTTAAAACTTAGATAAGAATTGACTTGTTCTGCTGTAGCACTAATAGGACTACAATTTCCTTCAAAGAAATCCCACATGATTTGATTGGGTGTTCTACCTTCTATTTCCTCACTAAACCAGACATGATCGCCTGGTTTATCCCACTCTTCATAAATAGTGTAAAGTGTTAAACATGTATTCGCATTTTCTCCGAAGTATTCATTTTTTTCTACATTGCCATTATTTAATGAGCTAGTAATAAGGCTACTGGAAGGAATGTCATTTTGATCCAACCAAAAATTGACAACATCGGCAACAGATTGATACCAGATATTTCCTTCGTAGGGTAAAACGCCATCGCCTATTCCATGAAATACTACAATTGGAATAGAATTATCTATATTACAAACTTCATCTAACATTGTACCCGACATAATGCCTATTCCAGCTATACGATCACTGCTATTGCAAGCCATACTATACGCCATCATACCTCCATTAGAATAGCCACAAATAAATACATTATTTAAATCTAGATTATATTCTTCATCAATATTTGAAATGAGTTGTTCCATAAAATAGACATCATTTTCATAAATATTCGTACTGCCATCATCTCCCGGTTCCCAATAGGTCTCCTCTTTTTCAGGTCGATACGCGCCTTGTGGATAAGCCACGATGAAGTTTTCTTGATCGGCTAATTGATTAAGCTCATAAAACGCTCCTACAGTTTCGTAATAGTCAGCAGCACAATCCCCAAATCCGTGTAAATTAATAACTAAAGGAGTGGCTGTTTCTGCATTGTAAGTGGAAGGAATATGTAAAATATATTCTCTTACAATGGTTTCAGTTGATGTAAGTTGTTCGATTGAATGATAATTTGGATGGTCTAAATTTTGCAAACAAGTTTGAGTTTGGCAAAACAAGGGAATGCAAAATAAAAAGAACAAGCAGAAAATAGTAAAGTTTTTGACCATGAAATATTTATTAAGGTTTTCTTAGATTTCGCTATTCTCTAAAAAAATATCAATCTTCACTTTCCCCAATCGAAATCAAATTAGTAAACAAACGAAATGCCCCTGGAACGCCCGCAGGCAATTCCCGAAACCAAGAATAACCCGTATAAATGTAATGTCCTTTACCATGCGACGCGACTAATAAACCGCCATCGCGCGCGGGTTCGTCAGGATCATTACTGGAAAGAATGGGCGTATATTGGGCATCCCATTCATTAGGGAAATAAAGCCCGCGCTCTTGTACCCAATCTTGAAAATCGGCTGTAGTGATTTTGTTTGGATAATTTAAAACTGGATGCTTTGGAGCAAGCAAACGCACTTCTGCTTCCTCTACTGCCACTCGATCACGCGATACTTTTAAGGGATAAGGGCCCAATTGATCAGAAGGGACTTTCAAACGATGGGCAGTTTGGTATTGTACGATCATCGTACCGCCATTTTCGACATATTGCATCAATTTTTCTTGATGAAACTTCATTTCTTCTTTCGTATTATAGGCTCGAATACCTACAATTAAAGCATCATATTGTTGAAGATTAGAAAGGCTAATCGCATCATTTTCTAAGATGTCCACTTCATATCCAATTTGTTCCAAACTAGCAGGAATGTCATCTCCTGCTCCCATGATATAAGCAATTTTATTCCCCGCTTTTTTGAGGTCAATCTTTACCACTTTTGATTCTTCCATCAAAGAAACAGTTTGCACAGGAATGTGATCATAATCAATCAAGTATAAACCACGCGTATAATAATCTTCTCCTACCGTCGCAATAGGACTGATTTTACCAGTGGATTGATTAGATGGGGGAAACAATTTGAATTGAACGATAGCTTCTTCTCCTTTTAATTTTAGATTGAAATTGGCGGTTTCAGGACTGATTTTCCAACCATTTGGATATGCTAAAGTAAGTTCACCACTTACATTTTCGCGTCCTGCTTGTACCACTACTTCTACTGTTTTGGGCGTATTATCTGCAAAGATGTAGACCTTATCTTTTAAATTGACAAATACATCTGGAATGATTTCAAACGGACGAAAAAATTCTCCTTTTACGGGTTCATTTCCTTTGTAGGCAACGGGTACAGTATAATCAATTGAAACTCCATTAATGGAAAGGGTATAATCGACTGTTATAGCAGGAGCAGTTTCAGGATGTCCGCGCATCAATTGATCTTCAACGGTATACATGCCTAAATCAGCAGCTTTATTCAACCAATACGGATTGGTGGTAGGCATACTTGATGGAATGCTAATGTTTTTATAGAATTTTTGTACTTCATTGTCTGGTAAAGCATGTGTCAACGTACTATCAATACCTAAAGGTTGATAGCTGATTTTAGTCAAATCGACAGCTATAGGGGAGCGATTGACAAATTCGAGGGTGAGTTCTACTTCTTGACCTCGCGTAGCAGAATAATCATCAGCAGAAGCTTCTACATAAAGGGATAAGCAAGCCTTGATGAGTGATTTAATTTCTTTTAATTTAATGTCTTTCCAATGATTGGCAGGTAATTTTTCAATTAATTGATACGCCTCTAATAATTTAGGAATACTTGCAGAAGGTTGATTGTATTGGTATTCTGTAATGATTTGTTCTACTAATTCGCCCACTTTTCCACCACCACGAATACGTGTCCAAGTGGTATTAATGCCATCAAAAAGATCTTCTTTGTTAGAAGGCATTTCTCCTTTTAGTAATTCTACAAATTCAGCTTGCGAACCGCGAGATAAAGGACGACCCATTCCTTGGCATTGGTGTTGAGAACGACTTTCTGTAGCAATTTCCATATTAGATTTTCCTTTCCAAGGATAGTAAACCCCTACATCAACACTCATCATTTTGGATTTATCCGCTTCCGCAAATTTTTCACGACTTCCATAAAACCACCAAGACGTATTGAAGAATAATCGTTGGGGTTGCCACGTATCAACATGATCAAGTTGATTGGGATAGCTGTTTTTATCGCCTACTAAATCAAAGGCTTCATAGGACAAAATAGCAGAAGACGTATGATGCCCATGTGTTTTACGACCTGAATCATGGGAGAAACGATTGATAATAATATCTGGTTTATAATTGCGTATAGTCCAAACGACATCTGCGAGTACTTCGTCTTTGTTCCATGTTTTAAGCGTCTCGTCTGGATTTTTAGAATAACCAAAATCATTGGCACGAGAGAAAAATTGTTTTCCTCCATCAATTCGGCGAGCAGCCAATAATTCTTGTGTACGAATAACGCCTAATAATTCTCTAATTTCGGGACCGATTAAATTTTGACCACCATCGCCTCTGGTTAAAGAAAGATAAGCGGTTTCAGCTTTGACTTGATTGGCTAAATAAGCAATCATTCTTGTATTTTCATCATCTGGATGTGCAGCAATATAAAGAGCTGAACCCAAGAAATTGAGTTTTTTCATTCCTTCATGAATCTCTGAAGAAGTCCAACGTTCTGGCGATTGCGCATTTGATGAAAAGCCAAAGCCAATGAAAATAAAGATCAAACAAAGTAGACGAGAACGCATAAATTGAGATTTTATGTAATTACAATCAAATTTGAATAAAACAACGAATCGTATAGCCTAGTTTAAATAAAATTATAAACCATACAACATGCCTGCGATAGCGGCTGTTAAGAAACAAGCAATCGTACCCCCAATCAAGGCTTTGATACCAAATTCGGTTAGGGTTTTGCGCTGCCCTGGGGCGATGGCGCCTATACCACCAATTTGGATACCTATGGAAGCAAAATTGGCAAAACCGCAAAGGGCGTAGGTCACAATAATTAAGGATTTATCCGTAATTTCATTTTTTACACCTTCTAATGCAGCATAGGCAAAAAATTCATTTAAGGTTGTTTTTAAACCTAATAATTTTCCAACATTGATTACATCTGCTCCATCTACACCCAATAGCCAAGCAATAGGGGAGAAGAGAATACCCAGAATAAATTCAACACTAAAGCGATCAAATTTTCCAGCCGTTTGTTCTTTTACCCAGTTATTAAGACCTGTCCATTCTCCAATCATATCTGCTGAGATATAATTCAACATTGCGATAAAAGCAGTGAAAACTAAGAGCATTGCGCCTACGTTCACAGCGAGTTTTATACCGTCGGTTGTCCCTTTTGAAATGGCATCCAGTACATTTGATCCAATATCATCAGAAGCAATTTCAAGACTTTGGTTATCTAAATCTACTTCTTGAGTTTCAGGAAATAACATCTTGGCAGCTACAATAGCAGCAGGAGCAGAAATGATAGAAGCTGTTAATAAATGGGTGGCAAAAGTTTGTTTTAAGACAGGATCATCTCCTCCTAAAAAACCTACATAGGCAGCAAATACACCTCCTGCGATAGTTGCCATACCCCCTGTCATCAAGCATAAAATTTCCGATTTAGACATTCGCTCTAGATAAGGCTTGACTATTAATGGAGCCTCTGTTTGTCCAATAAAGACATTCGCGGCAGCAGCAAGACTTTCTGGTCCAGTCAATCGCATGGTTTTACTCATAAACCAAGCAAAGCCTTTTATGATAATTTGCAATATGCCTAGATAGTAGAGTAGCGAAGATAAAGCGGAAAAGAATACAATGGTTGGTAATACTTGGAAGGCAAAGATGTATCCAAAACTGTCCAAGTCAGTAACGATATTGCCAAAAATAAATTTAGCTCCTATTGCGGTAAAGTCAAGTACAACGACAAAAAAGCGTGCAATACCATCGAAAATATTTCCGATAAAGTCAATTTTTAAGAGTAAAGCCAAGCTTAATTGTATAAAAAGCCCTACAACCACCAATCGCCAATTAATCGCTTTTCGATTACTACTAAGTAAAAAACAAATTCCTAATAAAACGGCAATTCCAAAAGTGCCTCTTAAAATTCCTACTACAAAATCCATAGTTTCTCGTTCTGTTTGGTTATAAATGATGGTTCTTAAACAAAAATTGTGATTTTAATGAAACTTCAAAACGCTTGTCTCTCATCCCGACGATTATCGGGAATCGAGTCATCACATTTTTTGTTCCACACAATTTGTCTAAGAACGTAAATGATTAAATCAGACGATCAAATTTAAGCAAATGTTTTTGAAATAAAGGGATGAAACGAATAGAGTGTCGTTAAAATGAATGTGTAAAAGATAGAATGTACTATACAGGTCTACAATTTAGCGATGCGAACTCTATTTTTGGGATTTGTGTAAATCTTTTAATAAATTGTGTAGGTAATGCAAAAAAGTACATTGTCAAAGATTACAATTTGCACTTTTATTTAAATTAGTAGTTATAGATTTTTTAGTTGGATAAGTAACTTCATTGTAGTGATGAGGAATTACATAGTATATCATTGAGCGTCAGCTTATTTTCTAAAAAGTATCTGTTTCGATTTAATCAGAAATTGGTTTATGTCCTCACTTTTGGTTAAGGCATTTATAATTGATGATGAAGAAAAGAGTCGTTCGATTATGCGAACGATGCTCACTCGTTATTGTCCTTCAGTACAGATTGTAGGCATGGCTTCTAATGTTGAAGATGCCTATCGAAAAATAAATGAAGTCAAACCTAATCTTCTTTTATTAGATGTGGAAATGCCGTATGGAAGTGGATTTGAGTTATTAAAACGATTCCATTCCTTTGATTTTGAGGTGATTTTTGTAACGGGTTTTGATCATTATGCCTTAAAAGCCATTAAGTTTCATGCTTTGGATTATTTGCTTAAACCTGTAGATATTGATGAATTAATTGCTGCAATAGAAAAAGTAGAAGATGGACTAAAACAAAAAGAAGATTCTAAACGATTAGAACAATTACTATCTAATCTACAAAACCCAGAATCCGCTACCCATCAAATTGTCATTCCAACTATGAATGAACGACAATTTATACCTATTAAAGATATCATGTATTGCCAAGCAGAGGGAGGGTGTACTTGGTTTTATCTGAATGGTCGTAAAAATGTATTTTCTTCTAAAAATTTAGGGGAATACGAAAAAATATTGCCTGAACCAAACGAAAATCTACTGCATACCTTTTTTCGAGTCCATCATAGTTTTTTAATTAATTTACAATATATCGAAACTTACAACAAAAGAGAAGGTACTGTACAAATGAAAGATGGGGTGAAAATCAATATAGCACAACGTAGACGATCGACCTTCTCCGAAGTTACCAAGCAAAAAGGTTGGGGCTAGCATCACTTCAAGGGTATTCTATGATTCGCTGATACATCCATGCAACAACAAAAGTTTATATCAATTCTTTTCTATTGTTTCTTTTCCAGCTATGTGATTGCCCAGCAACCAACATTAACGCATTTTTCTGTTGAAGATGGTCTACCTAGTTCTCATGTTTATTGTGCGATTCAAGATAATGAGGGCTACATGTGGCTGGGGACGGATCGTGGCTTAGTCAAATTTGACGGATATACCTTTACCACTTTTACTACAAAAGACGGCTTGCCAAGTAATGATGTATGGCAGTTATCTCTTGATACTACTGGAGTAATCTGGATTGATGCTTACGATCACCTAGTTTATGTAGAAGATGACATTGTTCATAGTAAACCATACTTGGCGTTGGGAAAAGATAAAATGATCCAACATTTTTTTGATAATCAGCAAAAACATTATTTAAAAGGAAAAATGGAAACGGATTTGGGGGTTTTTCATACCCAAGATTCAATTCGACTTATTTCCCGTCCAGACGAACGATTAGGATTAAAAAATATTTATTATGACAAAGAAGAAAACCTTAGTTATTATGTTTTTCTAGCAACGATTAATGGAAAACGAGCCTATTATCTAAGGGCATTCTCAGATACGACTACTGTCAAAGAACGCTTGATTTGGGATGGAGAAGAGCGAATATTTGGTGAGATATTTACAATAGCAAATGGATTCTATTTTTTCCCTAAACGACAGTTAAAAGCTATAGGTATTATAAATGGAGAAAGGAGAGAAATTCCTTTTTCTAATGAAGATTATGGAGGCATTATTCACATAACAAGAATTTCGGAGGATAAACTATTTATCAATTCGGAAAACAAACGATTTGTGGTGGATACCCTCTTAAATCAGCTTCCAGAATTTGATTTTATTAATCAATTGGGTTACACCAATAGCATCTATGAAGATGACCAACAAAATATTTGGATCTGTACGACCAATGGTTTGTATTTACAAACAAAAACGAACCAATCACTTTTTACTTATCCCATCACACAAAATAATATAGATCATGTGATTTCTATTTCTATAGATAAAAAAGAGCCAGACCTTCTTTGGTTGGGAACAAAAGAAGGTCATCTTTATCAGTTTAATTTAAAAACAAAAGAAGCCAGTTTTTATCCATTCGAATCGGATAATAGCATTGTCGATATTATAAATACCAAAGATTTTCTGATCTGTAATGCAAAGAATGAACTAAAGGTCTTTTCTAAAGCAAGGCCCTATTTACCCCTAGAAGAAGTAGTAACAGCAAAAAAATTAAGGTATCAATATAATACCACCTTTAATGCCTCCGCCTGCAAAAGCATTGTAAAAAGTAATGATTCTACCATTGTATTTTCTCAACGCATCAATTTATGGGAAATCTTATTTGAAAAGGAAAGCTATGCCTACAGAAAAATTGCGGCAGTTAATCGTTCATACGCCCTAGAAACGAATGATAATCAGACCTATTATGTAGGAAAAAAATCAGGTTTATATTCCCTTCAATCAGATAGTTTAAGTCCTCTTCTGATTCATGAAAAGCCCTTCACTTATGCCGTAAGCAATTTAGCCCTAACTGAAAACAACCATCTTTGGATTGGGACAGATGCTCATGGTTTATACCATTATCGAGCAGGTCATTTTCATAAAATTCCAGAATTAGAAAATGAATATATCAAACATTTATACATTCATGATGATAAAACAATTTGGGTATCCACTAATCAAGGCTTGATAAAAATTAATTTGATGGATGGAGATTCTTTTCAATACACAATACAGCGTATTGATCAATCTTATGGTTTACCTAGTTTAGAAATTAATCAGATAGCAGTTGATAGTCAGCATGCATACATTATTTCTCGGGAAGGCTTAACGATTTTTCCTTTAAAACAATTAAATAATAAAGTAGAAGCTTCAAATCTCGTATTACAGCATGTGTTGGTAAACGATAGTTCTTATACAGCTACCCTAAAAAGCCCCTTGAATTTATCCTATCATGAAAATAATATAGCCTTTCACTATGCTGCCTTGTCTTATGAAAACATTGGAAATGTTGTTTATGAATATCAATTAGAAGGGATTGATCAACAATGGCATACGAGCAATCGTCGATCCATTAATTATCCTGCCTTGCCAGCAGGCGACTATAAATTTAGAGTTCGCATCAAAAACATTGAAAATGAACGTACTCGGCAAGAGCAACAATTTACCTTTACGATTCATCCGCCTTGGTGGCAATCCTATTGGTTTATAACACTTTCCATATTGACTATTGGCGGATTTATTTATTGGCAATTTGATCGATTTAGACAACGCGAACGCGAGAAAACAACGATTAATAAGAAAATTGCTGAGTTGGAACTTCAGGCCTTACAAGCACAAATGAATCCTCATTTTATCTTTAATGCGCTTCATGCAATACAAGATTTTGTGATGCAAGCAGACATACGATCGACCAATCGTTACTTAGTAAAATTTTCTCGTTTAATGCGTTTGTTTTTGGAGTCTTCCAAAGAGAAATATATCTTTTTAGTGGATGAAATCCATTTATTAGAATTGTATGTTGAGCTAGAACAATTAAGATTTGGGGATAAATTTGACTACCAAATTCAAGTAGATGATGCGATTGATATTCATAGTATTGAAATTCCGTCTATGGTGATTCAACCTTTCATAGAAAATGCCATCAATCATGGTTTGTTACATAAAAGAACGAAAGGCAATCTAAGTATTCGTTTTTTCAAAGAAGACCATTTTTTGATATGCATTATAGAAGATGATGGGGTAGGCAGAACGGCTGCAAAAAAAATAAAAGAAGCTTCTTATAAAAGCTATAAATCAAGAGCGATGGGGATTGTGGAAGAACGCATGCGGGTCATTAATAGCATGAAAGAAGGAGAGCTTTCTATTCAAATTTATGATTTATTAGATACGGAAAATATAGCTCGTGGAACCAAAGTTTGGATTAAATTTCCTAGTTCATCATTGATGAAAGAACCAGTAGAAATGACATGAAATAATGTATACGCAAGCTAAAAATCAGTTCTAAAATGTTTAAATATTTATACAAGTGTATTGATTATTTTATACCAGATCAGTTAAAAAAAGAAGGATATCTTTATTTGAATGCCTTTGCTTTTGTGAGTATTCATTTTTTTTTGTTATTCATTTGCTTTGCTATTCAAATACAACTTTTTTTAGATGATATTACTCCTAAGGAACCTCTTTTAGAAGGTATGATCCTAGGACTGATTTCTATTGTTATATTCAAAAAATATAGTAATATGGTGCTATCAGGTAATCTATTAACGATTATCTATACCGCCCTCATTACTTATGGAATTTATGAAACAGATTATCTTTATTCGGATAATATAATGTGGTTAATCGTAACACCACTGATCGCTTTTTTATTTACGAATGTACAGTCAGGAATATTTTGGAGTAGCTATATTATGTTAGTTGTCCTTCATAACTATTGGATCGTTCAATTCACGGATACTTCACAACTCCCCCTCTATCCGTATGAACCCAATTATTATTTATACAGTTATTTATTTTTATTTAGTACAGTCATTGGAATGATCTTGATTTTTGTACAAAATAAACAATTAATCATTGCAATGTTACAACAACAAAAATTGGAATTGTTTGAACAGCAAAAAATACTAGAAGAACAGCGAATTGAATTACAGTTGCAAGAGAAAATAGCAATGGATCGCCAAATTGCAGAATTAAAACTTCAAGCCTTACAAGCGCAGATGAATCCTCATTTTATCTTTAATGCGCTTCATTCTATACAAAGTTTTATCATTCATGCAGATGAAAAAAGTGCCAACCATTACATCGTAAAATTTTCACGCCTCATGCGACTTTTTTTAGAATCTTCTAAAGAAAAATTTATTGTTTTAAAGGATGAAATACTACTCATTCAACTTTATATTGAATTAGAACACTTGCGGTTTAAGGATAAATTTACTTTTTTTATCCATCTAGATCAACAACTGGATCAGTATAATATAGAAATACCCTCTATGGTGATTCAACCCTTTGTTGAAAATGCTATTAATCATGGCTTACTGCACAAAAAAAATAAGGGAATACTCCAAATTCATTTTATGCTAGAAGATAATAATATTTTGTGTACTATTGAAGACAATGGTATTGGTCGCGAAGCTGCCCTAGCACTCAAAAAAGCTTCTTATAAAAGTTATAAATCTAGAGGGATGAATATTGTCAATGATCGGTTACAGTTAATCAATACGCTAGAAAAACAACATTATGATATCACTATTTCTGATCTAGAAGATGCAAATGGAAGTGCTACTGGCACTAAAGTGTATATCAAATTTCCTTTTATTGCGATGCCTCAATAAGCCAATCTATACCAAGTTCATCCATTCAGAAGTCGTATTAGTACCTTTTTTAATATCTCTTTTTTAGTTATCACTTATTCTGAAAAATCTATCACTTATTAGTTTGTCATGGTTTCTTGATACCAAACCCAGTATATTTATCGTATAAAATCTAATAACTATAACTACTATGCCGAGATTATAAAGCTATGGATAAAACTAGTGGTCTAACCCATCTCTTTTAAGTATTCAAAAAAATCGCTAAAAGAGAACACAAATATCCAATAAAGAAAAAGAAATATATTATCACTATAATTGAGAACACTCAAAAACCTTGATGAATTATCATCAAGGTTTTTTTATTGTTTAGCTTTTAGTGTAATTTTGAGGCTTATACCGTTTTCTATGGTTTTTACAAATCTAAAGGACTTGATTCATTCAATTCGCATGAATATTTAGAATGAATCAAGTACGGCATCATACGTTTGCGGTATGCTTTCTACGAAAGCATTTATTCAATTTCGTATTATGAAATTTTTGCAGTGCGATTAATAAATATGAATAAACCTTATATTATCGGCATATCTGGTGGAAGTGGCTCAGGGAAAACTAGTTTTATTCGAGCTATCCGTCAGTGTTTTTCTACAAATCAAGTGTGTATTCTTTCACAAGATGATTATTATCGTCCTAAGGAACAACAACAAATTGATGAAGAAGGAGTCATAAATTTTGATTTACCGAGCTCTATAGATGCGCAAGCTTTACGAGAGGATATATTACAATTAAGTCGTAATGAATCTGTATCTCGCTCAGAATATACATTTAATAATACATCCGCCAAGGCGAATGTATTGCACTTTTATCCAGCCCCAATTATACTAGTAGAAGGCCTATTTATTTTTCATTATAAAGCAATAATGCCTTTACTCGATCTCAAAATATTCATTGATGCGAAGGATGTTTTAAAGGTTACTCGTCGAATCAAACGGGATAAAATAGATCGAAATTATCCATTAGAAGATGTGCTCTATCGCTATCAACATCACGTAACGCCTTCTTATGAACAATACATTCAACCCTATTTAGAAGAATGTGATCTGATTGTGAACAACAATGCCTCTTTTCAAGGAGGATTAGAAGTTTTGACAGGATTCATCCATCAAAAATTAAAAGAAGTAGAAGGATTAAGTACGTAAACGTTCAATTTCATCCATAACTTTATTGGCTTCTTCTATCTTTTTCGCGTATGCTTTTAGGTCGCCACTTCGTTGAATGTGCATGGCTTCTTCCATTATTTTTTTGTAGTTTGCTTCTAATTTTTTAATAGGATTTTTCTTAAATAAACCAAACATAATCTTTTTTTTAGGTAAACAGTACACCGCAATTTATGTTCAAATTTTAGATTTTCTTTTTTAGGAGTAAAATAAACAAGTTGGCGCAGCTTTTTTTTATTTTTAACGTTCTTTTGGTGTAAGTATTGGAACTGAACGATTTTGTATGTTTTACTTTTTATAAGTATAAATTTTTTCTATTGAAATCTAATTTTACCACACAAATGTGTAAGGGATATTTAAGTTGGGTCATTATTTTTCTTTGTATAATTAGTTTTAGTTGTACCAAAGGAGATGATAATGGTGACAATCCCATCATTAATATTCCTGTAGATTTCACTATAGAGATACAAGAACGACTATCGTTTGCAGATGGAAGAACACTCGAATTTGTGATGGAAACGACCAAAACTTATGAGTGTGAAAATTATGAAATTCGTTCTACGATTGGGTTTGAAAATGGAGCATTAGTACTGGCAGTCGATGAAATTAACTCCCCTCAAGATTGTATTGAAGGGGAAAGTACTGCACAAGGTATTCTTGCTGTAGAAGAACTCCTTAATGGTAATTATCCCTTTATTATCAATCTTCGCGATGCCATCAGCAATGCAGGAACTTTCCATAAAAACGATCAACGCTATCAAATCTTTTTGGATCAAACGGATGGAATTGAACTTAGTCGTTCGGAACTAATGCGTGTACCTGCCAATACTATCTGGGGTTATTTTGATTACCAAGATTCGGCTACTGATAAAGTCAGTCAGGCTATCCTTAGTTTACAAGATATTGCTCAAGAAACAACGTTTTTGAATGGTGATTATGGCTACTTTTCCATAGAAGGTGATGCTGTGAATATTCCTTTTGAGGTACGTTATAACCTTCAAGACTTTTTCATTTATCAATATGATGGAAATGCGGACTCCCTCCAAAAAATCGTCAATGAATTTAATACCCACCAAGATGCCACGATGAAACTCTTCACCTCGAGTGGTACTGACTTTTAAAGTTGAACCAACTTAAAGATCTATTCTTTTCTCTCAAACGCATTAAATTTCTCTACTCACACCCTAAGTGATCCCTTGCCAAAGCATCATTAAAAGGAAAGCAATTGCCAGATAAAACGCTATTTGGTACATAACGCGTCAAATTAGGATCATACAAACCTTCTTCGATAAAAACACTGATGTCTTGTACTTCATCGGCTGATAAATTTAAAGGATAGAAACCATCTGCCAAATGGGCTGCAGTGACATTAGGATTTTGCGATTGCCCATTATTTTTATATTCGATAACTTCTTGTATCGTTTTAAAACTACTGCCATGTCCATAAAAGGGACTATCCTTCAAATTGTATAATTGAGGTACTTTAAATTGGTACAAATCAGCATCATTTCCTGTAAAACTAGCACGTCCTTTATTGGCATCACTCGTAAAGGACGATTGGAATACCTGCTCCCCACATTCCCATAAATCAATCATACCAAGTGCATGAAATTCCATTGAACTGAGCGCAGGCCCAGTGTGGCAACTGCTACATTCTGCTTTTTCAAAGAATAAAATTGCTCCGCGCTTCGCTTGATCGCTCAAGGCTTCATATTCGCCTTTTAAAAATTGTTGAAATGGAGCCTTATTGGCAAGCATAGTACGCTCATAAGCCGCGATAGCAAGACCTGCGTATTCTGCACTATAACGTTTACTTTCCTCTACATCTCCAAATGCCAAATCAAATAGCGTGGTATAGCCTGTTTCATCCAGAAATTCCTTTTTGATTTCTAAACGATGTACCCCTAAACCAGCAATCGCTTGAATTTCCAATCCTTCATACCCTAAGTGGTTGGTAGCTAATGGAGTATCTTCTTTCCATTGACTTTCTGTACCTGTATTAACTCCTGTAGCACCAAACTGACCATTCCAAAGCATATTTTTTTGATAAGCTCCATTCATGGCAGAAGGCGTACGGATGGGTTGTACATCTACCTGATCGGCAGGATATAAAGAAGATTTTACTCGTCCTTCACCATTGATACCAAAGCCCATACCTCCTTCAGCAATTCCCTGGAAACGTCCTGCTTGGAAACCAGCTTCCGCAAAATGACAAGAGGCACAAGAATATTTATTTTTGCCTATTTCCAATTTTGGAGAAGAGGCTAATCCTGTTTCATGGTACAATAATTTACCTAATTCTACTTTTTCTTTCGTGATGGGATTGAGTGGATCTTGTGGGATGGCACTAAAATTATCACTGTCGGGTAATTGAAAATAGGATAAACCTTCTCCATTTGCCGCACTAATTAATACGGCTTCTAATTCTTGATCCAATGGATTCTCCTCATAAATTGGGTCGTCATTTTTACAAGCAGAAAATAGAGTTAGTAATATAAAAGTGTGTAGAATTACTTTTTTCATAAAATGATTCTTTGAAGTACTAATACCGATTTATTCAATAGTTTTTATAAAATGGGGGAGAGATTCAGGTGGGGGAGAATTTGTCTTTTTAAAGACAATATGTGAATTGCAAAAAGAATGCCATTAGCTCTAAAATAAGTGAGGTATTAATACTGTGTTTAATATGAGAAAGATTATTCCTAGAAAAAATCACAAAAAAAGAATAATCGTAGTGACATTGTATTAAAACATCTTAAAAAAATAGGAATAAAAAAAGTCTCTTTTAAGCATTACTTTAAAGGAGACTTTTTTATTTAGAATCTTTAGGATAGATTCAATTAACTTTCTTCTTCAAATTCTTCCTCTATAGGTGTAATCATATTCAAACCCATTACCGCTTTTTCTTCTTTGCTTACACTTCCAAAACGGAGAAAACCACCTGATGACTTAGCTACATGTTCTGCAAAACTTACAAAGTTGGTATACATACGATGTGCATAAGCATTTTCTAAACCAGCTAAAATTGGATTTACTTTTTCCAATTCAGTAGAAATAGCTGCAGTACGAGCAGTAACATCTTGAGGTAAGGTATTGATAAAATGCGTCAAGCGATCAGAAAAAGTTTCACCAACTTTTTCATAATATTCTCGAAGCATTTCTTCACTTGCATACGAACGAATATGCGTCAGTTTGTTTGCCCATTCTTTTTCTTCTTGGTCAATATTACCATCTGCACCCGCTATAAGTACTGTGATATAGGGAATGGCATCCGTTAGGGTTTGTAATTCTTCTGAAGATAGGTGATCTAAATATTGCATTGATTTTTATTTTTTATCAATTGAATTTGCCGCAAAGATACTTTTTTAGGTGTAAAACTTCCATTTATAAATAAGAGAATTTTTCTAAAATGACCATAAAAACTATAGATATAGTATGCTTAACTTTTAAGGGGAAAAAAGTATATTTGTTATATCTATTGAAACCAATAGAACAAATCAAAATTGACGTAGTATATTATACTTTTATAACTAAATCCTACGTCCTAAGTCTGAAATATCCTACATCTAAAAAAACATACTTTGGCAAAAACATCGAGCAAGAAGAAAAAGATTACCCCTTTAATGCAGCAATATTTTCAGGTGAAAAAAAAGTATCCTGAAGCAATTATGCTGTTTAGAGTGGGTGATTTTTATGAGACCTTTGGAGAAGATGCCATTACGACTTCTCAAGTTTTAGGAATTGTACTAACCAAACGAAATAATGGTGGAAGTGATATTGAACTTGCTGGATTTCCGTATCACTCTCTTGATTTATACCTCCCTCGAATGGTTCGTGCTGGCTATCGCGTGGCTATTTGTGAGCAATTAGAAAAGCCAAGTCCACAAAAAAAATTGGTCAAAAGAGGTGTCACAGAAGTGATTACCCCAGGGGTAGCCATTGATGATAAATTACTCGATCACAAGGTGAATAATTTTCTCGCCTCGATCCATTTTGGGAAAAAAGAACAATTGGGTGTCTCATTTTTAGACGTTTCTACAGGAGAATTTCTAGTGAGTGAAGGCGACTTTGCTTATATTGATAAACTTCTGCAAAGTTTTAAACCGTCTGAAATTATATTTTCTAAAGGACAAAAAACAACCTTCGAGAAAAAGTTTGGCGATAAATTTTATACCTTCCCTTTAGACGAATGGGTGTATACCACAGATTATACCTACGAACAATTGATGGAGCATTTTGAAGTGCAAACCCTAAAAGGTTTTGGGGTAGAAGGCTTGGAATTGGCTCAAATTGCAGCAGGTGCTACCCTCCATTATCTGGCAACAACAGAGAAGAAAAACCTCAAACACATCAATTCCATCAATCGTATTTTACCTGATAAATATGTTTGGTTGGATCGGTTTACCATTCGTAATCTAGAATTATTATACAGTCCTCATGAATCTGGAATTCCTTTAATCAAAATTTTGGATAAAACAGTCTCTCCAATGGGGGCGCGTCTTCTCAAAAAATGGGTCGCCCTACCTTTAAAAAATGAACAAGCCATCAATGCTCGTCTCAATGTGGTTGCTTATTTTATGGCACAATATGAAATGCATCTAGAGATTGATCAACAAGTGCGTCAAGTGGGCGATTTAGAACGCTTGGTATCTAAAGTGCCACTTGGAAAAATCAATCCACGTGAAGTCGTTCAACTCAAACGCGCCTTGGAAGCCATCGCACCCATCAAGGATTTACTTGCTCATTCTGATAATGCTTATCTGGAAAAAATGGCAGATGGCATTCACCTTTGTACCAAACTAAAAGAAGAGATTGCTAAAATGATTGTGGAAGATCCTCCTGTTAATTTAGCGAAAGGAGGCGTTATTGCAGATGGCAATCATGAAGAACTAGATGAATTGCGTTCTGTTGTCAAAAATGCCAAAGATTTATTACTAGAAATTCAACAAACAGAAGCCAAACAAACGGGTATTGATAATCTTAAAATTGGATTCAATAATGTCTTTGGTTACTATCTAGAAGTGACCAACAAATACAAAAATAAAGGACTCGTTCCAGATCATTGGGTACGCAAACAAACGCTCACCAATTCTGAACGCTATATCACCGATGAACTAAAAAAACTAGAAACTAAGATTCTCGGCGCAGAAGAAAAAATCTTACTCCTCGAAGAACAGTTGTTTCAGCAAATGGTTTTTACGATAAGCGATTACATCCAACCCATACAACACAATGCAAGTCTTATAGCTCGTTTGGATTGCCTTCTGTCTTTTGCCAAAGTAGCCGAAAAACATCAATATTGTCGCCCTGAAATTAATCAAGGCTATGCCATTGACATCAAAGAAGGACGCCATCCCGTCATAGAACAGCACTTGGATTTAGGAGAAAGCTACGTACCAAATGATGTCTATTTGGATACAGAAGCTACCCAATTGATGATGATAACTGGCCCAAATATGGCTGGTAAATCTGCACTCCTTCGTCAAACAGCGCTCATCTGCTTGATGGCGCAAATGGGAAGTTATGTTCCTGCGGCATCTGCTAATTTGGGCATGATTGATAAAGTATTTACTAGGGTAGGGGCTTCCGATAATATCTCGTCTGGTGAATCTACGTTTATGGTAGAAATGAATGAGACGGCGAGTATTATGAATAATATTTCTGATCGTAGTTTAATTTTGTTAGATGAAATTGGACGAGGCACGAGTACCTATGATGGCATTTCCATTGCGTGGTCTATTGCTGAGTTTTTACACAATAATGGAAAAGTTCGCCCCAAAACGCTGTTTGCAACCCATTATCACGAACTCAATGAACTCGCCAATAAAATGGAGCGAGTAAAGAATTATAATATTGCCACCAAACAAATTGGTCAGAAAGTTATTTTCTTACGTAAACTCGTAGAAGGAGGGAGTAATCATAGTTTTGGAATTTATGTCGCAAAAATGGCGGGCATGCCTCGATCTATCGTAGTACGCGCTACTGAAATTCTATCACAACTTGAACTCAAGTCTATCGCTGGACAAGTCGATGATTCCTCTACTCATATTAAAGATACCCTTGAAAATCTTCCTGACAATAACCTTCAACTCAGTATTTTTGAAACGGTTGATCCAACCGCGGGCAAACTCAAAGAAGCCCTCCTTGATCTCAATCTCAATGGGATGACCCCAATCGAATGCATGTTGAAATTGAATGAAATGAAGAAATGGTTGGAAGAGGAAGGTTAATAAAAATAAAAACATAAAAGTAGGGTAAATCCATAGTTGGCGGTTTCATTTATAAACCATTTGATTTTCTCATCAATAAATCATCGTTTATGAAAAGGAGTCTCATCTATTGTATACTTATTTTTTGTAATTCCTTATTATTCGCCCAAACAGAATGCTATGAACCTGATGCTTCCATTTGGGTAGATACTTGGGTGTCCTGTGAACGATCCCCCAATCCTAAATCAGAATATGACAATGCTCACTGGATTCAATATGATTTTGGTTCAGATCATACCTTAGCGCAAACTTGGGTGTGGAATACAAATGATCCTGCTCGTTTAAATCAAGGCTTCAATTTGGTCAAAGTCGATCATTCCTTAGATGGGCAAACTTGGGACTATTGGGGCGAGCTAAATTTTCCAAAAGGAGAAGGTACAGCCGTGTATAGTGGTTTTGCTGGCCCAGATTTATCAGGAATCACCGCTCGATATGTCCTTCTCACCGTAATGAGTAATCATGGTGATCCGTCTTGTTCGGGTATCGCAGAAATTAAGTTTAATTTATCGGCTCCTTCTTTTACCCCAGATTTTAATGAGGATGACGACGACGATGATGATGGAGATGAAGATTGTTTGGCGATAGAAGAATATTTTATTGAAGAAATTACCCCTACAGAAGCTTTTATCATTTGGGAATGGGAAGGCGAAGAGGAGATGGAATTTGTTTTTCAATATCGAGTCCTTGGAGAAGATGAAATTTTAGAAATAACAACAGATGAACCCGAAATTTTCTTAGAAGATTTATTACCCAATACCACTTATGAGTTTCGTATAGAAATTGAATGTGAGGACGAAACACTATTCTCAGATACCTGGACTTTTCAAACGACCGAGGAGAGCGATTGTGCTGTCGTAGAAGAGATTTGGTTAGAGCCCATTTCCGAAACGGAAGTGCTTATCACTTGGGAAAGCGAACAAGATTGGTTTTTCATAGAACTATTTACAGAAGAGGAAGAAGAACCCTTAGAATTTGAAGTAGAAGAACCAGAATTGTATCTGGAAGATTTAACTCCTTTTACGGAATATGAACTCATTATTGGTATAGAATGTGGCGAAGATCTTGCTTTTAGTGAACCCTTATTTTTCTTTACTGATGGCGAGACAACGAGCATCACTAGTCTATCCGAAGAATTAACTTATAATCAACAACTCATAAATTTATTTCCAAATCCTACAGCAGGTCAGTTGGTCGTTGAATATCAAAGCAGTACCCAAGATGTTTTGAATTATAATCTAACAGATATTGCTGGAAAAATCGTGTTGCAGCAAGTATTCAATCTCCAAAAAGGGAAAAATTTAATAGATGTCAATGTGTATTCTTTGCCAGATGGGGTCTATTTCTTAAATACACTAACACAAAAAGGCAAGCGAATCATTAGTAAGAAAATCGTAAAGTCACAGCCTTAGAGAAGTGGAATGTGATATGATCCTAAGCGTTAACGCTCAAGTCCTAAAAATAGATGATAGGAGAAGTTTCCTAACTTCTCCGAATTATATCTTGCGAGTTTCCTAACTCGCAAATCAAATTATGAGGATCACTTTGATCTTTCAATACTTAATCTTTAAACTTGATGGAATCCTAGTAGAATGGAAGGAAATTTTCTTTATCTTTGAAGATGTCCTTCATTATTCGAAAACTAATGTATAGTTTGGCAGTTTTGCTTGCCGTCATTATGCTGGTATCTGCCATCATTTATGCGGCACCAGTCGATCCTGCTGCATTGAGTTTCGGGCAACGATCGGATGAGGCAACGATCGCCCAAAAACGAAAGGAATTGGGTTTGGATCTTCCATTGTATCGTCAAATTGGACGCTATGTAAATGATCTATCTCCCATTTCTCTACATACGAATGAACCGTCTGTGGTATCGAAATATGATGCTATTTCTCTTTTTTCATTTGGTAAAAAGGTTGTACTACTCAAATTTCCCTATTTGCAATACTCCTTTCAAACGGGGCGTGAAGTAACAGCCATTTTAGCGGAAGCTATTCCCAAAACGATTATTTTGGCAATAAGTGCCATTCTTTTGGCGAGTATTATTGGAATCAGTTTAGGAATTTTTGCGGCGGTAAAAAAATATACTTTTTTTGATAATTCTGCGGTGATTGGTTCCGTGTTGGGATATTCCTTACCCAGTTATGTAACGGCGATTTTTTTGGCTTTGATTTTTGGTTATTGGTTGGGCGATTGGACTGGTTTGAATGTAAAAGGGAGCATTATCGAACTGGATGATTTTGGAGAAGAGCAATATGTTTGGAAAAATTTATTGTTACCTGCTGTAGCTTTGGGGATTCGTCCTATTGCCATTATTACGCAATTAACTCGTTCGGCAATGTTGGATGTTTTGGAACAAGATTACATCCGTACAGCCACCGCAAAAGGATTAGCGAAAGCAAAAATAGTACTCCAACATGCTTTTCGTAATGCTTTAAATCCAATTTTAACGGCTATTTCAGGATGGTTTGCGGCATTATTAGCAGGAGCTTTTTTTGTAGAAAATGTCTTTAGTTTTAAAGGCTTGGGAGATGTAACAGTGAATGCTTTATTAAATTTTGATATACCAGTTGTACTTGGTGCTGTAGTATTTACAGCAAGTATTTTTGTATTCATCAATTTATTGATGGATGTGGTGTATTATTGGATTGATCCAAAGGTGAGAATTAGTTAATTAAACCTCTTCCTTCTTTATTTATTTTTCCGTCTTTTTGTAATTTTTTCATCAGACGATCAAGGATACCATTGATAAAATCTTTACTCTTGTCAGTACTATACACTTTTGAGATTTCTACAAACTCATTTAAAGTAACTTTGGTTGGAATGGTAGTGAAGATAAGCAACTCACAGACTGCCATTTTTAATAAAATCATATCTACCACAGCCACACGATCGGCATCCCAATTTTTGAGAATGGGCTCGATAATTTCCAGATACTCGGCATCTTCTTGATAGACCAATTCTAGCATACGCTGCCCAAAATCAGTAGCCGTCTCAGTATCAGGTTGATAGTCTATAAAAAATGAATCTTCAGAAGGAAGAGCTTTGATGGTTTTTTTCATCGCACCGACGACTAAAGATTTATCATCGATCCAATTGAAAAAATGATCGTCTAAAGCATCCGTATAATTTTCATTATTAATACAATGTTTAAATAAAGCTAATAAAATGGCTTTGTGGTCTTCGAAGGTATGACTTTCTTTTTTTAGATAATCAATGTAGAGTGGGTCTTTGAGAAAATCGGTATAGATCAGCCGTGAGGTATCCAAATTGACACGAGCGTCTAATTTATAAGCCCGATATTGACGCAATAATTCCTCATTTTTCACTAATGATTGTAGGAGATCATTCTCTGCTAAAGAAGCCTTAAAGAGTTTATCATCATCAGAAGGGAGCAGTTTAGCGGTGCGTTTTGAT
The DNA here is from genome assembly GCA_020628645.1 of Saprospiraceae bacterium. Classification (GTDB taxonomy): domain Bacteria; phylum Bacteroidota; class Bacteroidia; order Chitinophagales; family Saprospiraceae; genus JAHDES01. The sequence continues at coordinate 3,862 of JAHDES010000067.1, read as the reverse complement.
GCATCGTGTTGAGCATATTGAGCAGCTTTGGTAAATAACAACAAGCTGAACAAATACAGTTCATACGATTTATTAATACTAGCAGTATAGCGCTTCCGCAATTTAGGGAGATCAAGTTTGGGATCCCTATTCTTCGCGTACAGCAGTTGCATAACTTTTATGCGGATATTTCTTCTACTCAACATAGATTTTTGCGATCTACTTTTCAAGTTCTCTAATTTCTTCAATTCCTAAGTAGCCTAACTTATTTGCTTGTCAAATAAGTGCATTCGCCACAAAAAAAAGTAAATAACTGACTGTAAAGAAGTTATACACGATTTTTTTGGTGAATTTTCAAAGCAGTTATTGACCAAATAATTAGGTAGTACTACTTACCACAAAGTAATAACAAATTTTACTAATCCTAAAGTATCTGAGAGAGTATTTTAAATTAATTTTTTGTTTCCTTATTCTATTAACTGAAACTTCCAAGCGCAAGGCTCAATACACGGGAAATATACACGTAAAATGCTTGCTTCTATTTTATACATCATTTCTTGTTCTATCCCATTACAATCATTGATGGTAAAGGTTTCATTTGCTGTAGAATACGTTCCCACTTCTACGAATTCACTAGTAGGATCAACTTCCAAAGGACAAAAAGCACCGTTTGCTTGAATGCTTCCATCATCCCAAAGTCGAATTATTTTATCACTATCTATTGGGGTAAATGTTCCACTTCCATCTCCAGGGTCGAATAAAGTTTCAATGAGTTGCCAAGTACTCATTAAAATGGGACTTTCGTCTTCTATAATAGGTTCCTCTTCTGGGGTACAACTAAAAATACTAAGGATTAATAGAAAAATAAGGTATGAATTCTTCATGTCTGAATTGATTTTAGTTGTCTAGAAATATTTTTACTAATTTTTTATGGTGCTTTCTTTATTTGTATTTTTTCAATGATTTGTTGATTAGAACTCATATCTATTATGGTTAGTAAATAAATGCCATCTACTAAATGACTAACATTTATTTGAGATTTATTATTTAATTCTAAGATTTGTTTGCCTACCAAATCAGTAAGAATGAGTTTATAATTTAAGTGTTCTCCAATTTCTAAATTTATCATACTAGAAGTTGGATTCGGAAAGATGGTTACTAAAGCACCATTTAGTTCATGAGTTGAAGAAAATATTGCATCTTCTCCATCGCAATCTTCGTCAATTTCGTTATTAGGAATATCTTCAGCTTCAGGATTGATATTAGGATCATCATCATTGCAATCATCTTGTGCAAGGAATCCGTCTTGATCTAAGTCATCATCTAAAGTTGCGGAATTGCAATCATCATCTATACCATTGTATGGAATTTCCGTTTGATTAGGATTGATATTAGGATTATCATCATCACAATCATTTTGTGCAAGGAATCCATCTTGATCTAAGTCATCATCTAAAGTTGCGGAATTGCAATCATCATCTATACCATTGTATGGAATTTCCGTTTGATTAGGATTGATATTAGGAT
>JAHDES010000067.1:0-2256 GCA_020628645.1 Saprospiraceae bacterium | reverse complement strand
TCATCATCTATACCATTGTATGGAATTTCCGTTTGATTAGGATTGATATTAGGATCATCATCATCACAATCATTTTGTGCAAGGAATCCATCTTGATCTAGGTCATCATCTAAAGTTGCGGAATTGCAATCATCATCTATGCCATTGTATGGAATTTCCGTTTGATTAGGATTGATATTTGGATTATTGTCATCACAATCATTTTGTGCAAGGAATCCATCTTGATCTAAGTCATCATCTAAAGTTGCAGAATTGCAATCATCATCTATACCATTGTACGGAATTTCCGTTTGATTAGGATTGATATTAGGATTATTGTCATCACAATCATCTTCAGGCGAGAATCCATCTTGATCCATATCCTCATCTAAAGTTGTAGTATTACAATCATCATCTATACCATTAAAGGGGATTTCAACTTGGAGTGGATTAATATTTGGATTATTATCATCACAATCCAAAGATGAAGGAAATCCGTCATTATCCATATCTATATCAACATTATCGATCACCAAGGTTTCAAATGTATTTGTACGAATAGGATAATTAAAGTCAAAATAAATATCAGCTGTATTATCAAAGGTATCTCCAATACCAATATTAGGATTTAATCTTATTTCATATATAAAAAAGCCATCGTTTGTTTCATCATTAAAATCTAGATTTATTCCTTCAAAGATAAATTCTGCAATCGAATCAGTAACGGTAGTCACAGATTCATGACTCCAACTAACTGTTCGCAAAGAGTTGAGGTCAAAATAAGCAGGATTCAATACATTTCTAACAATAATATTTTTAGCGGAAGCAGTTCCTGTATTTTCAAAACGAATTCTATAATGAACAAATCGATCTAATTGGTTAGGTTGTATTACTGCTCCTTCCATCAAGATGATATCATTGGGGTCAAAGGAATTTACAACCTCAAGAGATAAATTGCTAATATTGTTAGAAGGATCATAATCATTAATAGGAGATATAGATGATAGGATTTGAAGGGTATCTTGTCCAGTAACTGGTATGCTATCCATAGGCGTATTTAAGACTGCTTCAAAAATGATTTGGCGCTGTTCAAAAGGGAGTAAGTTTTCATATTTCCAAGAAAATTTAGGTCCTGCTTGAGAGAAGTACATTGGAACAGACTGCTCAAAATGCATCAAAGAATCAGGTAGAAGAACACTGATTTCTCCATTGCCTACTTCATTACCAATATTGGTATAGTCGATAAATAGTTCAAATGGTTCTCCTGGTCGGATTTCAGAAGACGAATACATTAATATTTCAAGATCTTCCTGTGAATTTCCTTTGACCATACATAAATCTCTATTTAAAGAGTCAATACCAGGTGGAAAATTTATATCAACTTCTGCATCATCTTGAAATTCCCAAAGCTCATAATCTGGATGATTGAATATTGGAAATATTTCAAAAGAAGAACGTCTGGAATAAAGGCGATAAAATCCTTCTTGATTGGTGTAAGTATAAGTAAACTCAGTCGAATCAATAATGGAATTAATTTTTACGCCGCCAATAGTAGGGTCATCATCTGTACACCCATTATCATCTAAGTCAACTCTTGTGGTGCCAGTAAGGGTATAATATTTGCATCCAGGGGTGAAATCAATATAAGGGCTTACATAAAAATTAGTCGAGCCATTATAAATATCTTCTCCAAAATCTACACCTATGATTTCTACTACGTTATAATTGAAAGAAAAATATTGTGGATTATCTATTACCCCATTTTTTAAATTAATCATAGTGAGACTATCACATGACCAAACATCAAGTCGTCTTAATTTTTTGACACAAGACAAATCTAACTCTTTCAGTTTTCTAGAATTTAAATGCAAGCTTTCTAAATTTGCACAATTTAAAAGGCTGATACTTTCGAGATCAGTGCCTTCAAAAATATTAGAATTCGCTCTAGCATCTAAAAACTCCAGTAAAGGGCAATGTGATAGATTCAAATTTGTAATTTCATTTGCAAAACAATTCAACGATTTAAGATTATTACATCCACTTAAATCTATTTCATTTGCATTTATACCTTCAATATCAAGAATTTCGAGTTTGTCCAAGCCCACCACATCTATATTTCCTAGCTTATTTCCAGAAACATCTAAAGTTTTAATATTTGGAAAAATATTTTTGTCAAATTCATCAATACTATTTCCAGCAATATTTAAATATTCAATTTTTTGGGTGGTTGGATAAATAATCTTTGTCAAACTATTGTTTGCTAAATCTAAATGTGAT
>JAHDES010000066.1 GCA_020628645.1 Saprospiraceae bacterium | reverse complement strand
TAAAAACAGCCAGAAGGGGCTCGATGCCCCTTCTGGCTGTAATATTTGGCTTCATCCACGAATTTTCAATAAAATTCGGGATGACTCATATTGTTTTTTTTAAAGCGTTTTTGAGGGACTTTCATCAATAAAAGTTATGTTGAATTCCTATTTCACTTTGATTAATTTATCATTTGCTATTACATAGTAATTCCCTTTTTCATCTTTCATACCAAAACTGAGATAATTATATTTTTCTGCCACTTTTTTAAGGTTGGGGACTTTAAAAAATACTTTACTATACCTATATACTTCGGTGAACTCTTTTTTTGTTAAAAAATTACCATCAAGATCAAAAATTACATATTTGCCATTCAGCTTTCCACAAAAAAAACGAATAGGATGTTCATAATCCCCCACGTCATCATAAACACGATCAAACATAAAAGGAGTAATAATCTTTTGATTGGTACAATCAATGACCGCACATTTATTCTCGGCATTCATAAGTACTCGATAGTTAAATTCTCTCAAAGCACTTCTATTGGAGAGCGAGGTACTCATCTCAAAACAATGTTTCAAGGTATCCTTTACGATTAGGGAGCCATCTAAATTTTTAATAAGGAGTTGATTTCGACCTGGAACTTCAAATACTACACTATCAACTACTATTAACGAAGCAGGATTCAAAAAACTAGGGGAAGATAAGACTTGTCCTTCCATATTAATCCTAGAGAAGCGCGTATCAGCTGCTTCCCGTTTAAAAAGGATAGGAGCCGGCCATTCGCCTAATTTTTCTAAGACGATTTTTGAATGTTGTAAATCTGCATATTTTGAAAATGGAAAAACGACTTCAAATGCATTATTCAAAAGTGCTATTCCTTTTTCAGGATGCTCTACTTTATATAAATCGGGCTTGTCATAAAAAGCGGAAACATCTGTATATTCGAAGGGTAATAAAAGTTCACCTGTTACAAGCATTAATCCCCATTTTCCAGCATATTTAGCGCGATAAATTGGCCGGCCGTTTACTGCACCGATCTGCGGATAAAGCTGCTTAGGATCACCTATTAATTCTCCATATAAATTATAAGTAAATTGTTTTCCTTTGATTTCTGCATTATAATCTTCCTCTTTTTTATCAAACCAAATTCGTTCACAATCAATAGGTATGATGGTATCTCTTTCATGGCTTAAAAGCCCTATTAATCCCAGTTCATTCTCTACTTTCCAGATGCTTACTAAATCATCTCTTTCTGTCTGATATTGTATGTTTTTGTAGGCTATTGGTAAGACAAGTTCTCCTTCTAAATTTAATAAACCTTTTTTCCCATTTTTTTCAGCAATAATATAGCCTGTAAATTTAGATAAAGGCTTATCATTGACTCGTACTTTTTGTAAAAAATCAAATTGTTGTGCTTCGATCCATTCTTTTGAGGCTTCATCAAACAGCTCCATTAGATCAGTAGCAATATATTTTTTTTCTCCTATATCAGGATTGGTTTGTGCAAAGATGTTTGCCTTCAATAAAAAACAAAACAATACGAATAAAATGTGTGAAAAAAAATATCTTTTTGTCATAAGCACATTAGTTTAAGAAGTAGCATTAAACTATAACTTCTGTGTACAGAACAAAACTTAGAATAAGTGTTCCTTTTTGAGGGCAACGCAATAAATTACGTTGGAATAAGCCCCTTTTGAAGGTGGTTTTAACCCCTTTCTTCTAATAATTATTTTGTTCTATACAAAGCTATAACTTCATGAACCTACAAAAATTATGCAAAGCTATTTTTACTCCTTTATTCCATCCTCACTCGGACGTTTGAGTGTTGTATTTTCCTCTTCTCCTTGCAATGGAACAGCTTCAGGACAAGTACTTATTTCAGCACAAAAAGTCGCACCACTGGAGACTTCAAAATCTGGATTCAAACAAATCGAATCTCTAGCAATATAACTCACATTAATCGAAGGATTCACTAATGAAGTGGATTCAATATAGGTATCAGATTTGTATGTTTCATTCATGCTATGAGTTGCACTTAATAGGTAAGCAGTCGGACTATAATCTGCACAAGCTACAGGCAGACAATCTCCATTGATATCTTGTTCTGCACATTTAATCTCAAAAAATTGGGTATGCGTACAGCCATAAGGAGCGGTATAAACTACTGTATAAATGCCAATTTCATCTTGCGTTACACTAGGGAATTGAATGTTTCTACTAGTAGAGGTATAACCATTCGGCCCTGTCCAACTCCATCCTGTTCCTGGAAAAGAAGTCATTCCATTTTCACGAATCGCAGGTGCAAAATGAACATCTTCATCAAGATAAACCGTCACTACACTATCAAGCGTCCAGCCTTGCATATTGACATTGGATTGGACAATAATATCTGGAACGGGAGGCGTATCGCCTAAATAATAACTGATTTCAGCCATGCCATCGCCTACCATATCTTGATTTACATTATAGACTAAATCATACGTACCCGTTTCAGGCTGATAATCCGCTTGCCAGAAATCTTTTCCATGTGTAGATTGATCGACAATTTCCCAACAAAAATTTTTATTTGTCCATAAAACAGGATCTGTTATATCCGTCACACCTTTAAAAACTAAGGGAACATATCCTTTTCCACCCGTAACCGTCACCAATGCCGTATTACTAGCGGTTTCTATAGAATAAGGATAAATAGCATTGACCGTATTGGTAGGAGAGGAGAGGATGACCTTATTGCCCTGTACTTCACGTAATAATAAGTCTACAGAATTGCCCATACTAGCCAGAGCAGCCCCAAAATTGGTATTGGGTCCATAATAATCGCCATCCATTTTTGGTAAGATCAAACTTTCTAAGACCAACTCAATCGAATCACCTGCCATCAAACTCGTCGTACCGGGAGGAGTAACCAAGCAGTAAGAAGTCGGATTCATTCCTGTATTAGCAGAAAAACCCGTAGAACTAGATCGCTCTCGAAAATAAGGGGTATTGGCAGAAACGCCTCCAATCTGAGCTTTATAATCGTGGACAATCATTCCATTATTGGTATCTATATTAATGCTTCCATAACCGAGGGTATACAAACCATCTCCAATCCATATAAAAGGATGATTTCCTGTGAGTGCTATTTCACTATTGGTATAATCATTTGAGCCATCATTGGTAGGAAGAAATGACCCTAAAACACCCGTATCGTCGCCATAAGAGACGGTTTGTGCTGCCAAAATATTATAATTGTCACCACCCATTTGAAAAATATCAAAACGAGAAAATGGGGTGTTTTCTAAGGCTTTAATTTTTACTTTGTAATATACCCTTGTAAAATCATCTGAACGATTCAAATAAAACGTATAATCCAGTTTTAATTTTTGATCAGAAGTATAAGCAGAAATAGACGTTTCCGTCAAATTGGGCGAATAACGTTGAAAACGTGTTTTTACCTGCGATTGATAAATGCGTGTATTGGAGTCATCTTCATAAATCCACATGTCCATGCCGCCTACATTACCTGTCCATCCACATTCTTGCGAATCCCCTTGATAATTTTCATTCGTTACCAAGAATGGACGATAATCACAAATATTAGAATTACCATACAAATAATCGGGCGAATGCGTGATACTTTCACCAAACGAACCCAAGGCAGCTTCTAACCAACCTCCTTTAGGAATTCCGGCTCCAACTACACTCAATTGATGCGAAGAAGCGGTATAGGTTTCTCCCCACTTTGCTCCCGTTTTGGTATAATCAAAATTGATCGTCGAATTGGCAGGTACAATAATTTCGGTATATTCTCGAATCCAACTTCCAGAGAATAATTGTACAGGACTATTATGCCAATTCTTAGAAACTTGTAAAGGAAAACCAGCAGGATCACCATTATTATTTCGGAGAATGGCATTAAAACCAACCACATTGACATTCGGGATTTGTTGAAAGCACAAACGAACCCGTTTATCTTCGGAAGATGTATTTTCAAGGGCAATTTCAATGTTTTGTAGTACATCTGCTTGTCCGCAATTAAAATAACCCATTCCGTGTCGAGCTACATCTAAATAATGAATGCCTTCATCCGCATTGTAAGTAATGCTTGGGTCATTGTTAGGATTGGGGAGTATTTGATCGGCAATTATATTAATTTGACTCACTTCTTCTGCAAAATCGGTATAGGTCGTTGATAAATCTTCAGTGGCAGCATTCAAAATAATACTCACTTCATAAGAAGTATTTGCTGCTAAAGTTTGAAAGGTAGAAATAACCGTTACCGTGTTTCCTACTACACTAAATGTAGCTGCTGTTTCTCCAGCATGTACTGCAAAACCTGCATCATTTGTATTGGCAAAACCATAGATCGTTCCATTATTAAATTGCGTCCCATAAATGGCTGGAATTTCGACCGAAAGTTGCAATTGTCCATTCACAATATCTACGGTTGGACGTACATGAAAGGTCATTTTCAAACGATCATGCCAATTGGTAAATTCAATTCCTGTAAAATATTCTTCTACGGCTGGACTATTCGTAAAATACGTACTCACAAATCGGCGATTGAGCCAAGTACCGTATTCCGCCATTTGACTTTCTCGTAGTCCAAAATTAGAAGGAGAAGCACTTTTCTCATACAAAGGAAGTCCATTTTGAAGGATTTTATAATCGATGTTTCCACTATAAGTCGAAGGGAAAACCACATCTTTATGCGCCGTAAAGGCAGCATCTTGATCTAATCCATTCTCATTGACATTGAGGCTTTCAATATTCAAATCCGTGAAATTGACATTCATTCCAAAGGAACTCGTTTGAATACTAAATTTTCGATCTCCTGCAATGGTCGTTTTAAAATTATCGTCCCAAAAGGTATAATTATAGCTATCTGCATAATTGGTATAGGCAGCCATCGGAATCTCATCATAGACCGTTTGCGCAGCTAAAAATGGAATAGCAAAAACAAAAAGGAGGATCGTAGAAAGGTATTTCATGTTTTGTAGTGGTTTATACCGATTTTAATGCTAAGTGTCGAAACTCCATTTGCATTACATCGGCATTATTCCTTTTCTATTAAAAATAATGCGATATAAATTGTTAGAAAAGGTATAATTCGCGTCCAATAAATTATTGGTCAGGGTAAAACTTGCGTGAAATTATTCAATTTTTGGGGTTTTATCTCACAATTTGAAAAAGCATTGTGACAAGAGGGGATAGACACTTTAATAAGTATTTATAAGTGATTGCAAGTTAGCAAGAAAATGATAAAAATGTAGGTTTTTTTTTAATCATATTATTCTACTGAGTAATAATTATTTTTAAAATGTTTTTGCTTAACTATCAGTTATTACCGTTTAATGGTATGGTTTATATTTAATCATCGCCTCATGCCGGCTGGGCATTTCATTTTTCTGTTTAGCTACTAGCTAAAGCCTAGTTCAGCCAAAAACGAAACAAAAAACGCTAGAAAAGATAAACTCCTCCGTCAGACACTATCTTTTCAAGCTACCCGCCCAATATCGCAGATTCGATTTTTTAAAAAACCGTTAACAATCAACATAATACATATTATTTTATTTTACTGCTTAGCAGAATAAATCATATCGTTCTTTTTCAAATTTTAAATTTGCCCATAGTCGTTTTTTCTTTACGTTTTTAGCCTAAGGAATACGAAACTTCCTAATTTTCTGGAAAAAATTTCCTTAAAATCTTCCGTTAAGATAAAAAGAAATTAACTCGCTTTATCCTTGTATAAATATTCTTGAAAACCAATAAAGGTCTCTCGGATAGATTTGATGCTGCCTAATGCGCCTTTAGCATCGGTGATGCTATTGTATTTTAATTGTAAAAGGGGCGATAATTTATCATCATCCAATTCGGTTACACCATCTCGGACATATTGCTCCAATACAAAATTTAAGAACTCTTGTTGTGCAGCATTATAATCTAGGAGTTGAATTTTTGCTTTTTCTGCTCTATCTAGTCTTGGTACTAAATCTTTGTGATAGGCAATGTAATTTAATACATCAAAAAGATCGCTATCTTGCCCTTGTACAACATTACGCAGATCCTCAAATTGCGTATCGGTATACCCTTTATCTTTGAGTTCTTCTAATAACTTTTTTCTGGTACTCGGCATACTCCAAATCTTTCGTAATTCTTCTTCATCTTTTAAGATACCTTTTAATTCACCATACAACTGATTTAAAAATTCTTCGTGTCCAATTGGTGTTCCGTCAGGACTCCAAAAAGTCGTTTTTATAGTAGCATCGATTTCCCTTGTTTTACCATCAGATAAACGAATTTTTATCATCGAATTCGGTGGTATTTCACAACTACATGGAATATTATTACACTTTAAACAAGGATCGGCTATTGGTTTTTCACAGATACAACGTTTCTTGCCACAATCCATACAAACTGGGACGTTTCCTTCACCTGTTGTTGGTTCGGGTGCTTCTGGTTCGCCATCCCAATCGGCATCTTGAAAGTGCTTATGCGCTTGTACAAAATCATAGATCGTAAAGTAATCTTTGCCTTCAAAAAGGCGCGTTCCTCTTCCGACAATTTGCTTAAACTCTACCATGGAATTGACTGGACGGAGCAAGACTATATTTCTAATTTCAGGGGCATCGACTCCCGTACTTAGTTTTTGAGAAGTGGTGAGAATGGCAGGAATGTTTTTTTCATTGTCTTGAAAATATTTTAAGGCCTGTTCGCCCATTTTCCCGTCTTCAGCAGTTACCCGTTGGCAATAGTCCACATGGGTACTATCACATTCTTGATTGATGATATCTCGAATGGCTGCCGCATGCACTTGAGTGGCACAAAACACTAAGGTTTTATGATTTTGATTGATTTCACTTAGAAATTTCTTTACGCGAAAGCGTTCGATTTGGTCAATGATAATTTTCCGACCATAATCTTTATAGGTAAAGGTATCACCTACTTTAGCTTCTCCGCGAATGATGATATCATCGGAGGTAAAGGTATATTCATCATAATTGGTTTGGATTTGCTTGACGCGAAATGGCGTAAGAAATCCATCATTAATACCATCTTTCAAAGCATAAGTATAAATGGGTTCACCAAAATAATCGTAGGTATCTACATTGACATCCCGTTTTGGGGTAGCTGTTAAACCCAACTGCACCGCAGGAGAAAAATAGTTTAAAATCTCACGCCAACTGCTTTCGTCATTCGCTCCGCCTCGATGACATTCGTCGATGATGATAAAATCAAAAAAATCGGGTGTGTACTCTTTAAAATTGAATTGTGGACTTTGATAATCGACTACTGCTTCTGCGGCTAGGGCATACTCTTCTGGCAGTTCTTCTACTGTTCCTTCGTCTTGCACTTCCGTCATGAAGCTCTGAAAAATCGTAAAAAAGATATTTCCATTTTTGGGTACTTTTCCTTCTTTGCGAATCTCAGAAGGACGAATCCGCTTTTTGATGTTTTCATCAATGGTATCAAAATCATTGAAGGAATTAAAAGCTTGATTGGCAAGGATATTTCGATCGGCTAAAAACAATATTCGTGGGGCTCGACTGGCATCGCGTTTTAAATTCCATTTGGCATGAAACAACTTCCAACAAATATGAAAAGCAGTAGCTGTTTTACCTGTTCCTGTTGCCATCGTGAGGAGGAGTCGATCTTTCTTTTCGGCAATAGCATCTAAGCATTTTTCTACAGCAGTACGTTGGTAGTATCGGGGTTTGTATCGTCCTTTGAAGAGGGTAAAAGGCGTTTCACGAAAGCGTTCTTTCCAATTGGTGATTTCTATTTTGTAGGCTTCTTTGGGGGTAGGGTAGGTCATTTCCCAAAGTTCATCGGGGGTGGGATATTTATCGACATCGCCTTCGGTGCCTTCGTCCATATCTACGCCATAGATTTCCAATCCATTGGTACAGTAGGCAAAACGAGTGTTGAGCTTGTACGCATAGTCTTTTGCTTGTCCCAAACCATCGGTATAATATTTATCGCGGGCTTTGGCTTCTATCACGGCGAGTCGTCGCCCTTTGTATTCCAAGACATAATCACAAGACAGGGGTTTTTTGCGGATGCGCTTGCCTCGGTGATTTTTACCAATAATTCGTCCTTCTGTAATGACTTCTACTTTGATTCTACTTTCGGGTACGACATTCCAGCCTGCTTCGAGTAGCGCAGGGTTAATCAGGTCGAGTCTAGTTTGTGCTTCATTCATATTACTTTATTGTCTGGATCAAGATTTGCTTGATTTTGGGATTATTGGGATGTTTGTGCTTGATATTTGGAGTTGTATATTTTTTTAAACTGTAAACTTTTTGCTCCAAAATTGATGAGTAAACCTACAGGTTTATCATAGGCTACAACATAATTTTTTGCTTGAGCTAAATGGACATCTTCTAGATTGATGACGGCTTTTAGTTCTACAATTACTTTATCTGCTACAACAAAATCTGCTCTACGACTGCCGACTTCAATTCCCTCATAATAAATAGGATGCGCTAATTCTCTTGCAAAGTTTAATCCAATTCTTTCTAGTTCAATCGCCAAACATCGCTGATAAATCACCTCTTGAAACCCATTGCCAAGCGTATTATGCACCTTCATCGCACAGCCATTAATTTTATAAGTAATATCATTTAATTCCATATTTTTCTTTCTTTTTTGTCTGGATCAGGATTTTCTTGATGTTAAGATGTACCCGATTTTACAAAAAATCCTGCAAAAAAATCTTGCAAATCCAATCATCCTGCAAATCCTGATGCTGACCACTTACATCAACTCCCCCGCAAAGGCTTTTTGTAATAGGGATTTTTTGAGGTCTTCTACATTATCAATTTTTCTGTATAATAATTTTAATAAAGAATTAGTCTCTATATTTAGTTTTCTTATTTCCTCAACTATATTTTTTTGTTCATCAATTTCTGGGAATGGAATCACCAAATTTTTAAAAAATGTCAAACTTAAATTTGCTCTTGCATTATTAACTTCATTGTCATGTAGTATGGCTTTAAAAAATGGGGAGTTTAACATGTACATTAAATAATAATTATACAAGACAGTATCATCACATCTCATGATACAAACTGCCTGATTAATATTTGCCAAATCTTTAAGGTCATAAACAGCTGTCCTTCCTATGGAAGCACCAACAATATTTGTTAAAACATCACCGAATTGAAGAATTGATTTTTTTTGCTTGTCGTTAAATTTCAACTCAAGGTATTTTCTTTTTTTCAATAAAATCTTTCCTTCTCCAACATTTTCACTCGTGATAAATAAGACTCCAGGTATATCAATATAATTAATGCCTTGCCATTTAGGAGAAGCTCCTTTAGTAATAATGGTTGTTAAATCTTCAATTTTCCTCTCCTCCCAACCTTCTTCTTTTTGGCTAAAGATTTCGTTGAGTTTGGATTGGAAGAGTTCTTTTGCATTGGCGATATTTTGTTCGATATGGGCTTTGGCTTGGTCGATTTTGGCGAAAGCGGTATCGAGGAGGGCGACGATTTGTTGTTGTTCGGCAAGGGGGGGGATGGGAACAGGATAAGCGTATAATCTTTCTTTTTTGACACCATCTTGTCCTGCTGCTCTTTTTGAAGTTTTTTCAACAAACCGTACTAAATCATGAGATTTTAAAAACCATCTAAAATATTCTTTATTTAGTTTTGTTTCGTCTGGAATAGCTTTCATTAGAGCAACATTATAAGCTCCTTCAATACCACTAAAAATACCAAAAATTGGAGGGCCATATCTTCCAATCATAATATCAGATTTAGAACAAAATTTTTTGGCTTTTTCTTTAGGAATGTAAGTTTTATACTTATCTGTTCTATAGTCTCTTACCTGAATTAATCTAATATAACCTTCTTTTGGTTCGTAAATAAAGTTACTTTTAGGTGGTTGACTTCCACCGCTTATTTCACAAACATCTCCAAAAGGTAAAATTTCCCATCCTTCTGGTAATGCAGTAGACGTATTCTCAGTATGTGGTGTTGGTTGCGCCATTATATTTCCGTATTTAGAGCGTTGAAAAAAGGGGGTGTTCTTTTTGTCTGTATCATGATGTGCTTGATTATTCGATTTACTTGATTTGTTTTTTGTGTGGTTTGTTGTTTATTCAATGCTTTTGATTTTATTATTGTGTACGCGTTTATGCTGTAAACTTTTTGCTCCAAAATTGATAAGGAGACCAATTTCTAGTTGATAGGCTTCCACATAGTTCATGGCTTGTGCAAGATGTACATCTTCTAGTTGTATAAGAGCTTTTAGTTCGACCATAATTTTTTCTTCCACAAAGAAATCAACGCGTCTTGTACCAATCTCATGTCCTTTATATTCGATGTGCATTTCGTGTTCCCGTGAATAATTGATGCCTTGTGATGCCATTTCGATGGCTAAGGCACGTTGGTAGATGACTTCTTGAAATCCGTTCCCCAATGTTTTATGCACCTCCATAGCACAACCAATAATTTTATAAGTCAAGTCTTTATGTTTCATATTTCGTCTTTAAGCATGATTTATTTGATTTACTTGATGGCTTGATTTTTTTCGTCTTTAAGCATGATTTATTTGATTTACTTGATGGCTTGATTTTTTTTGTCTTTAAGCATGATTTTTAGGATTTACTTGATGGCTTGATTTTTTGTCATTACTATGATGGATTTGATTATCATGATAGTTTTATTTTTTGTCTTATCATTTTTTAGTTTAAAGATTAACAGAATCAGGGTAATCTAATCATCCTTTATAATCATGGTTTAGACAATGAGTGTTTTCAACTCCTCCAAAATAGCAGCCGTTTCTTGATCCAAGCGTTCCATTTCTGCTAAGATTTCGGAAGGGGCTCGAAGGGGAGCTTCTTCAGGTATATTGGGATTTTTAGGCGATAAATCAAAGGAGTCTTCATCAATGGTATTGACATTAAAGACCCATGACTGTTCCGTATCGCTTTTCTCCTTTTGCAGTTGTAAGAAAGCCTCCATATCCTTATCATTTAAGGGATTGGTTTTCCCCATTTTTCGCCCTGGATCAAGTTGGTAGTACCAAATCTTTTTGGTGGGTGTTCCCTTTTGAAAAAAGAGGACAACGGTTTTTACCCCTGCTCCTGTAAACGTACCCGCAGGCATATCGAGAATAGTATGGAGGTTACAACTTTCCAGAAGATGTTTGCGTAAGGAAACCGACGCATTATCCGCATTACTCAAAAAAGTATTTTTGATAACGATGGCACAGCGACCTCCTGCTTTAAGACTTTTGATAAAATGTTGTAAAAAGAGCGAAGCCGTTTCGCCTGTTTTGATGTCGAAATTTTCTTGGACTTCTTTCCGTTCTTTCCCACCAAAAGGAGGATTCGCCAAGATAACATGATAACGATCTTTTTCTTGAATATCCTTGATGTTTTCGGTGAGGGTATTGGTATGAATGATATTGGGCGCCTCAATACCGTGCAGGATCATATTCATAATGCCGATGACATAAGCGAGGTTCTTTTTCTCCTTCCCAAAAAAGGTATCTTCTTGTAGGGTTTTGAGATTGCCCGTCGTCTTTTCCATGCGCTGGTACAGGTATTCATAGGCTTCACAAAGGAAACCACACGAACCAGCAGCCCCATCATAGATGGTTTCTCCAATTTTTGGGTCAGTCACTTGTATCATGGCACGAATCAGGGGACGTGGCGTGTAGTATTGTCCGCCATTTCGCCCAGCATTCCCCATGTTCTTAATTTTCGTCTCATAAAGGTGACTAAGTTCATGTTTGTCATTAGACGCCCGAAAAGGGAGTTGGTCGGCATACTCTAAAATTTCGCGGAGATTATAGCCCGATTGAATTTTATTTTTGAGTTCCGAGAAGATTTCTCCGATTTTATATTCAATGGTTTTAGGACTATCCGCTTTTTGTTTGAAGGCGGCGAGATAAGGGAATAATTCACTATCGACAAAAGCGACTAAATCAGGGCCCGTTTTGGCTTGATGCCGATCTAATTTTCCATCTTCTCCTTTTGGCATAGCCCAGTTTTGCCAGCGATATTTTTCATCTAGGATGAATTGGTAGTCTTCTCCTTTGAGTTCTGCTTCATCGGCTTTATCAGCTTCCAATTGATCCAGATACCGCAAGAACATGACCCAAGAAGTTTGACCAATATAATCGAGTTCGCTATCAGAACCTGCATCTTTGTACAAGATGTCATCTATATTTTTAAATGTTTGTTCGAACAAATCTTCTATTTTTTATAGTGAAAAAACGTATTAAATTTATACCACAATAATACGATATAAATTTTAGTTTTCTCGAAGTAAGTTTAAAAGGTGAGTGGTGACATTTGTCTTGTCACAAAAGTATAAAGATAAGCGAATTTGCAAGGAGATGCAAATGAATTGTGAGATGCTTTGGGTAAGAAGATTTAGGGGTACTACATTCAAGAATATTGTACCCCAAGCGTATAGAGTATATCTATATTAAAATAATTAAATACACTGTAATCGTAATAATTTTCAACTTAAATATGGTTTACTACAATTATAATGTCTTAAATTTCAAGGGAACATGTTCCCTTGGGGCAATCATGAAACTTAAACTAAGTTAGATTACAATGTATTTAATTCCCACAGGCTTCAATTTTAGCCTCAAAATCTGCTCCTAGTTCGACTTCAAAGCCATTATCCAGACAAATCGTTTGTCCAGCTTGAAAGAGAATAGTTTGTCCATTATTGACGGTTGTAGAAGAGGAAATCGTTTGACTAGCTTGATAAATATCGTTAGCAATAGAAGTATTGTTAAGCACTAAAGTAGGCGTACAACAAGTGGGTTCAGGAATGACGGTCACGGCTATAGTGGTACTAGTATTATTAGAACAACTATCTTGTAAGGTCAAATTAATCAGATGTTGCCCGAAGGGGATATTTTCAATCGCATTTGTTTGTAGATCGGTAAATACAGCTGTACCTAAAGTGCTATCAAAATAAGAAGCTGTAATAGATTGAACACCAGAACATTCATCGTTTGCCATTCCTAAATCACTTAGGCCGACATTGGCAGAACAGCTAGCAAGATCAGCCAAGATTACAATATTGGAATTGGGGGTGAAACTAGGAGGCGTACTGTCTAAATATCGGATGGTTTGAATATGTTGGTTTTGTAGACTTGTACACCAATTGAGAATGGTCCATGTTCTTATAATCGTTAATCCATTTGGACAATTTGGCAAAGGTAAATCCTCATAAGTATAAACAAAATCACATAAATCATGATGAATATCTTCTATATCAAAACAATCAAATTGGGGTTTACCCGTTAGGCTAATTGGAAATGTAGAAGGGGGCGTTCCAGTACATTCCAAATCAATATCTGCGGGAAATTCAACAATGTTTAATGGAGTGTACTTTAATTCAACGGTTTGAGTAGTTGTGTTGGTTTGATTATTATTGTCTGTTACTTCCCATACACGCTCTATTTCGGCTCCATTTCCTTGGCTTTGATCGCAATGCGTTTCTACAACCATCTCATTCAGCAAGCTAACACTTTGAGGCGTACAGCCATTTATAGTGTATGGAAATGGAAAACCAGATTGTACGGAAAGGACTACCGCATCTATCACCAAACCGCCCTGTTGTGAATTGTTAATGACATCATTGTAATCTTTTATTTGCAAATACCAGCCGTCTCCAAAATCATTAGGGAATAATGTTCCTCCTATGACAGAAATGCTAGATTGGACACTTCCTGTAATCGAAGAAGAAGGCGTATTGATTAAATTATTAAAATCAGTAATCGCACTTGTGCTGGCGGTAAAGACATTTGTTCCCATTGCTGCTCCTTGTGCGGCTAGTTGAATAGGAGCAAGACTCATGCTTGAGGGCGCGTGTAAGATCAATTCTAAGTCAGAAAAGTCATTGTGTTGTATATTTAAAGTGAGTTCAAATTCTTGAATGATTTCTCCTAAAGGATAACAATCCATCGAGAAGGGAATAAAAGTATTTTGAATCAAGCCGATTCCATTATCCGCTACAGCAAAAGGGAAAGTTTCTTCAGGAATTAAGTTTTTAGTTGCTGAATAAAACTCATCTAAAAAATGAGGATGATTGCAGGGCAATTCATAATCATTGGGTGTAATAAAGCAAGATTGCGCTTGTAAAGGGCAAGGCCATAGTATCCCTATTGCCACTAGAAATCCCAAGATGAAAATGCGTTTGTTGTAAGAATACTGATCTTTATTTTTCATTGTTTTCTTCATTTTGAATAGTTATAGGACAACCTTGAATATGTGCATGGAAAAGAGAACCTTCTATGACTTCAAAACCTGGATTTAGACAAATAGAATCTCCTGCTGTAAATTCTACATTTCCAAAAGGGCCAACGATACCATTTGATGCGATGGAGGATTCTGCATTGTATCCATTATTAGAAATAGTTGTATTGTTGAGAACAATATGCATTGGACAATCTTCTAGTACCACATCAACAGTTGCAATACAAGAAGCTGAATTTCCAGCTTCATCCGTAACAAATACTTCTACTTGTTGGCTACCTGCATCTGTATCACAAAAATCAATACTGGCTTGTGGAGGATTGGTAGATCCTGAAAGTCGGATGGTAGCACTATTTTCTAAATAAGTACTAGAAGTACAATTATCAGAGGTCATATCTAAAAGAGAAGAGGCATTTACAGTAGTACAAGTTCCATTGGAGACGCTAATAGAAGTAGAATTTATACAGCTTGGTTCGGGATTTTGGCAATCTTCGATGGTAAAGAGGTATTCACAAGGATCTGTAATATTCCCACAATAATCCTCTACAAACCAACGGATACGATGTGTGCCATAGGGTAAAGTCCATGATGCTACAATTCCATTATCAGAAATATCAAACGAATTATCGTTAAAGATGTCGATCAAATAAGAGTATTCTAATAAATCGGCGGTAGAACAATTATCTTCTGCATCTATTGTTAGGGTAATTGCACTTTCGCAATTCAGCGTATTATCACAAATTATAGTATCTGAAGGACAAGTAATAAGGGGTGCTTCTTCATCATTAATATTTATGGTTTGTACCCAAGTAAAATAGCCATCATCATCTTGATAGGTACGAGGTAGAGGTTGGGGAAAACCTAAGTCGGTATTTGTAGGATTTCCAGCGTCATAAGTACACCAATTGACTACCGTCCAAGTACGTTCTATTTTGTAACAAGCATTAGCTGCAATATTAAAGAAAAAATCTTCATGGCTTACTGCTACTAATTCACAGTCATCATCGGTGATGTTAGGCTCTCCTGTAAATGGTAAATTATCAGGACAAGTATTCACAGTTACATCTGCTGGAAACTGTACTATGAAATCAGAAACATGTTCTACGGTGACGGTTTGACTACAAGAAACATCGGCAGATTTAATTGAACCATCAGAGGCTGTCCAAGTTCTACGTAAAGTACCTGCCTGACATTGATCTAGATTATTAATATCCGTAAAAGAAGTAGTTACATTACAATTGTCATCTGCTACGGGCGTTCCAAATGGATTTTGTACAGCAGGATCATCGCAATTCAAGGTATAATCAGCAGGGCAAGTAATGGTAGGAGCTAATGCATCTTCTACTAATACTTGTGTCCAACATACAGCAGAATTATTTGTTGCATCCGTAACACGTAATTCTACGGTAACCAATTGATCGGTATCACAGCAACCAAAATTCACGGAAGATCCCCAAGAACTCGTCCCCAAACAACCACCAATGCGGCGAACTTCGATGGTAAGACTTCCAGTACCAGTAGAGCCACCATCTATTTCTGAGGTGGTCAAACTTGCCATGCCATTTGTTCCTAATGCCGCATTTAGTGCACTATTGCAAACTGCAGTAGGTGTCATGCTATTAACATTTATAGCAAAGGTATGTTCAGCTTCGTCGAGACACTTATCTTCTCCAGTGAATCCAACTTCTGTAATATCAATACATAAATTTTGTATTTCACTTTTCGTGTGAAGAGGATTAGCAAAACAAAAGGAAGGAATAAAAATTAGGATTAGTATCCACGGCTTAGTATGTTCCATAATAGTAACTTATAGATTTTTGTTTATAAAAATATTTGCTTTGTTGTAATCGGAAAGGAATATACAAATATAGGGAAAAAATGGGATTTGTTCCAAAAAATAGAATTAGTTAACGCACTTTATTCTATTGAAATAATTACTACTTGTTTTGAACATACCTTCGTTTTGTATTTAGTTTATTTTGATAATGTAGATGAATTTCACTACTTGATTTTATTATTAAAAACAAGCATTTTTGTACAGAATATATCAAAAAAGTATTTAACAAATTATACCCAACAACATGAGAAAAATATTTTGCGCTACACTTTTCCTATTTTTATTTATTTGTATTCTTCAAAGTCAAAGTTGCATCAATTCTGGTGAGACCCTGACCTTATCTTCTCAGATAGAAATAGATGAATTTCCGATTAATTATCCTAATTGTACAATAATAGATGGACATTTAACAATAGAAGGAACGGACATTACCAACTTGAATGGATTGAGTGTACTTACTGAGATAAGTGGTACCTTAAGAATACTAAACAATGAGGCTCTAATAAGTCTGGAGGGTTTGAATAATCTGTCTTTAATTAGTTCGTTTTATCTTATTAACAACCCACTATTGTTAAATTTAAATGGGTTGAATAATTTAAGCACCATTCGTGGTAGATTTGAAATACAAAATAATGATGCCTTAGTCAATCTCATAGGGCTAGATAGCTTATCAAAAGTGAATGGGGCTTTTAATATAAATTCAAATGACCAATTGGAAAACTTTATTGGACTCAACGAAAATCTTATTCTAGGTGATTATTATGGATTAAGTATCACCTTCAATAATTCATTAATTAATCTAAAGGGACTAGAAGGCATATCCTCTGCTTACTCACTTATTATTAGAGATAATGAATCTTTAGAGAATTTGAGCGGATTAGACAATTTCACGGCTACTGTTTTAGGCTTTACAATAAGTAAGAATAATTCTTTAACCAATGTGTCTAATTTAAAAAGCTTAACTTCTGTAGGAGCCGAACTGCAAATTATAGATAACCCTTCATTAGAACATCTAGATGGTTTAGAAAACTTGATCTCTATTGGCGAGAACTATTCGACTTTTAGGGCACTCGTGATACAAAATAATGCATCTCTAAAAAATTTGGCTGGATTAATCAATCTAACTACTATTACTTCAGCAATAAGTATTAAAAACAATGAATCACTTGAGACTATACAAGGCTTTCAAAAATTATCAGTCATTGAAGGTTATACTAGTATAGAAAATAACGATGCGCTGAAAAATTTAGAAGGCTTAGAAAACATTACCTCTTTTGATCAAATCAGAATTGTAGATAATGACATGCTCCTCAATTTGAATGGATTGAATGGGCTAGATACTATCAATTGGGATATTTATATTAGTGATAATGACCAATTACAAAGTCTAGAAGGCTTAGAAAATCTATCCACAATTGTTTACGCCTGTACCATTAATAATAATGCTGCTCTAAAAAGTTTGGAGAGTTTAGAAAGCCTAACCTCTATTGGTAGATACCTTGAAATTTATGAGAACAACGCATTAGAAAACCTAAATGGTTTAAAACAATTATCCTCTATTGGGTCATATTTTTTATTGAAAGATAATCCGTCTTTAAAAAATATAAAAGACTTAAAAAGTTTATCTTCTATTAATGGATATTTAGAGGTAAATAACAATGATGCATTAGAGCGACTTGAGGGTTTAGAGAATCTATCGTTTATAAACGGCAATCTAAGAATTAGAAATAATGAGTCTCTCAAGGATATGACAGCACTAGAAAAAGCATTTCAATACTATTTGGTTGCTGATACAGATAATACAAGTATTACATACATCACGATTAGGGATAATCCAAATCTTACAATTTGTGCCTTCTTTTCGTTTTGTAGGTTTTTGGATGCCCATCCTAGTAATTCCTCTATTTCTTCCAATGGAGATGGTTGTAAATATAGATCTCAAATACTGAATAGTTGTAACGATTTAGAAGGAAAAGTCCATATTACTGTTTTTAATGATAAAAATTTGGATGGTATATTTAATCATGAAGATGATTTAGCAACAGGTATTCCAATTCATGTCAGTCCATTTGATATGGAAATACTATCGAATTCATATCATGGTGCTGATCTCCATTTTTTGGAGGATGGTACTTATACCTTCACGTATGACCAGCTAGCTGTAGGTGACAGATGGATGCTAACTACTAATTCTACGAGCTATGACATCTCAATTGATGATATTAATAAATGTGATACTGTTTTATTTGGGGTTCAGGCTATACCTTATTCTGAAGTAACTACATTTTCTTCTTCTGCTTCTGCTCGTTGTAATGAGTATGTGTCATTTTTTATAAATGCAAACAATTCTGGAACGACAAATGTAT
This sequence comes from Saprospiraceae bacterium, assembly GCA_020628645.1. Lineage (GTDB taxonomy): Bacteria > Bacteroidota > Bacteroidia > Chitinophagales > Saprospiraceae > JAHDES01. Next base: position 16,573 of record JAHDES010000066.1, on the reverse strand, counting down.
CAGGTACACTTTGGTTAAATATTGATACGGCAGTAGAAGACTATGAATTGGTTTCCAATAATGAACCAGATACAATAAACGATCAGAAAATAGGTTGGAACTTTGACAATTTACCTCCCGGTACACCATTCAAAAAGAAGATAAATCTACTAGTGCCTGGGCCACCTGCTTTTGAATTGGGGAATGAACTTTTCTTTGAAACAACTACTGAGTATGAAGATGAATTAGGCACTCATTCTGAAAAAACGATATACTCCACACCTGTACTTTGTTCTTGGGATCCCAATGACAAATTGGTTCAACCAGCAAGAGACGGCAATTATACCTTATTTGACGAAGATTTGATTTATACCATTCGGTTTCAAAATACTGGAAATGCTGAAGCTTATCATGTAAGTATAAAAGATACCTTGGATGCAAATCTTGACCTTCGTACATTTAGAGTTTTAGATACAAGTCATCCAGATAAATTGACTACTACTATAGAAGCTAATCGCTTTGTTAGCTTTAATTTTGATTATATCTATTTGCCAGATAGTACCAGTAATCCAGAAGGTAGTCAAGGTTATGTAACCTATACCATAAAATCTCAGCAAGGATTGGATGAAAATACGCTTATAGAAAATACGGCCTCTATCTATTTTGATGCGAATCCTCCTATTGTAACTAATACTACTCAAAATCAAATGGTTACTTGTCTGCCCTATGAAGAAACAAGTGTAGAAGTTCTTATTAATTATGGCGAAGTGTATATCTTGCCAGATGGAATACAAGTAAGTGAAGCTGGAACTTATCAAACAAATATTTTAGATGAAGAAGGTTGTATTATTGAGTTGATTACTACAATTTTAGAGGTTTGTACAGCTTATGAAGAAACAATTGTAGATGTCTTCATTTATGAGGGTGAAATGTACACCTTGCCAAATGGGATGCAAGTGAGTGAAGCTGGAACTTATGAAACTAGTATCATAGATGAAAATGGTTGTATTATCGAATTAATTACTACGAATTTAGAGGTGATATTAACCAATACGCAAAATCTTACATTGGATTATTTGCTTGAATTATCTCCTAATCCTAACTCAGGTATTTTTAATTTGAACTTAAAAAGTAATATAACTTCTAGTTATCAAGTGATTTTGTATGATATAATGGGGCAACAAGTTTATCAACAAGTATGGCAATCCAATCATACCCTTATAAAAGCGAATCATTTACCTTCTGGGGTGTATACTTTACAACTTAAAACGGATAAAGGTAAAATACTTGCCCTTAAAAAGATGGTCATTCAAGACTAAAGCTGCTTGAAGATTTATCCTAAAAATCAGTTTGCTTGACTTCTAACAAACGCTAAAAGTCAAGCAAACTGGCTTGATTTTCCGACTACTTTTATTAAAGAATACCGCTATATAATCTAAGTTTTCTACCTCAAAAAATTAAAACTTCAAAACTTTTGCAAAACCTCAAGTCGGTATAAAAAACAGCTATCAAAGACATCTCTTTGATAGCTGTTCGGCATATTCCAATTTTATTTTTAATCTTTTAGATAATTTCTTCGGACTGTAAAATGGGGTTGATTATGCGATCATGCTTAGAACTTCAATACCTTCTCAAAACTTAGTTGATTGGTAATGGTATTATGTACTCGGATAAAGTAGGTTCCTGCGGGTAATGCGCTAATATCTATTGAGATTGGACTTTCGCTACCTGTTAGTTCTTGAAACACCATTCCATTTTGAGATAAAATTTGTATAGAATAATTTTGAAAATCACCTTGAATCGTAAAGAAACCATTATTTGGATTCGGGAAAAGTTGAATACAATTGGCATCTATTTCTAAGTCTGCTACAGGACTAGTGGTCGGTGTTCCTACATATTCTTGTCTCGATACAATTGGCACATAACCAATCTCTAAGCCCGCAGGAGGAGTTACTAAAAGACCTTGATCTAGACTTACCAACGAACCGCCAGTAGGATTAGGTAAATAACTATCCGTATTTTGCCAGTGGGTATGAATAAGTTCTACTCTTCGTTGTAGTTCAGTTCTCATCGCATCAGGTAGATTGGCATGAATGATTGCAGGTTGATCGATAAATTTATACCAATAATAAGTGAGTTCTGTGCCATCTCCAATAGTCACTTTAAATGGGCCTGCCGCAGGAACAGCACTTGTCCAAGGACTAGGTTCACCAAAGTGGTGGCAGTCTGGTTCAAGTGGTGTTAAATAAGGACGATTCTCATTAATAGAAGTCGTAAGGGGCTCTTGATTTAACAAACCCGTTGAGGCTGGTACAGCTGATTCCGCTATTGCCTCCCATTCACCCGTAGGGTTCAATTGATAATATTCTGGCATGATGAATCCAGTACTGACTTCATCAATAATATTAGTATTCCATTCGAAGAAAGCAGCTTTGCTATCGGCACTTTCTTTCACCGCAGAATAACTCTCTTGATTGATTAAGGTATCCACTTCTGGTCCTACTGCTGTCCATGTTCCTGCATCTACGGGAACAGCTTCATTATTATCAATGTCAAAATCTACAGGAAGTGATCCAGAACTTTGCATACTCGTTGGAGCGATAGGTCCACCATTAAACCAACTCTCCACCGCATTCCATTTTGCATCTAGTGAGTATACATTGATATCTCTCATGATTTCAGAAGTATTACTTGTTGTTGTTGGATATACGGGTGGTATCATTTTAGAATAGATTGCGCCATTATTATCTGTTCCAACGAGTGTAGGCATCGCTGAAAATTCTTGTGCAAACTGTAAATTAGGGCTGGAAGGTTTAGCATCTAGAAATAGACCTTCGTAGGCAGGATTACCTACGATTGTTTCGGACCAAAAGGTAGGCAAAAAGAAAGCCACAGGCCCTTTAAAGTTGGCGGTATTCATAAATAAGGTCCAGCATTGATTACCTATCTCCCAGTCTACGCCATTGATTGTGCTCATAGGCTCAGTGAATGGTAGTGGATGATAGCCATACCCCAGCATTTCTCCATTTGAACCTTGTGCCATATTCAATCCATCAGGTGGCCATAGGACATTAGGAGACAATTGTGCAGCACCATATTTACCCCCTGCTGTACTCCAATCTCGTTCTCCTTCATCTGTAAAATCGCCACTACCCGTACCAGGACCATTAGCGGCAGCATCAAAACTATGCGCAACACCTCCCATTATAAATTTAGGAACTTCAGTACCGAAACGGGTATCACCCCACCATCCAAGACCTCCTTCAATGGTATTATAAAAATCGGCGGGTAAAGTCGCTTCGTCATTTACTGGTGCTACCCATGTACCTTGTCCCGTTTGGAAGTTGACAGCCCCAGGGTATTGTTCCGTAAAAGGCCAGACGGCACTATAAAAGGAGTAGCCTGCTCCATAGCTATCATCACTTACAAATTCTTTTGGAAAATAATTGAATCCGTAGCTAGATGCTTCATAAACCGTTGTGATAGGTGTATTTGTCCAATTCCCTTCCAATAATTCGATCATTTTGATCCCTAGTTCGTTACCAATACGGACATAACTTTCGGCATTGTTGCGCCAGTGGTGTATAAAATCTGGTTCTGGAGATTGATTATATTCTGGCCAGAAATTACGGGTATCAGCATAGCATACATTATTGTGTCCAGTATGATTAGCCGCAGCTATTTGGGCAGGCACGAGTTGTGTTTGTAGGTTAGAGACATAACCATCCTCTTCATTCTGAATAACTGCGCCTCCATTGCCTGTTAGCCCTATTACAACAGGAAGGTCAGGAGTATTCAAATCTGTACGAACATCAGCGATCAGATTAATCAAATTTTGTTCATACTCATCTAAGAAGGCTTGTTCTTCCCCATCATTCCAGCCTTGAAACCAACAAAAGCCTGCCAATTCTATTGTTTCGTTATTGTAATCAGGAAATTCAGTAGCAATGTTAGCAATGGCGTCATTAATTTCTGCGATCATTTGCGTGTAAAATGGCCCGACAGTACCGCCTGAGCTTGGTGGCCTAAAATCAACGGCTAGGCTTGTTCCGCCCCAACACGTTTTTATAATCAAAATTTTATCTGTGGAATAATCACCGAGTTGATGACCTAATAGCAATTCAGGACCTATCTGTGTGTTTTCCGCTCCAAAGCCTGTTGTTAAGTTCCCTGTTAAAAACTGCCCATTTTCATTGTCGTATCGTACCCATACATCATTTCGTTCAACCCAACTTCCATCGCTATTTTGGATGAATCCAAATTCTGTAGCGCCACCATTGTCCATAAAATGCGTCAAAGTACCATTCACATTAGCAGGCACAACATCTCCATGTCCTTGGGCATTCGACTGCCCAGCAAGAATAAAGACTTTTATGTTTTGGGCATTACTATTGAAAGAAAGAAAAAGAGCTAAAAGGATATAGATTTTTGTAGAATTATATTGTTTCATAATCTGCACTTGTTTAAAATTTAAAAAGGTTAATCGTTTTATTTGTTTGGATTTTATTGTTTGGATGATTTTACACTAAAACCAGAAGGATTGATTTTACCCTACCCTTTAGGATTAATTTTTTATTTTTGAACATCTACGATTGAATTTCAACTAGTTTATAAAAGCAGTATATGGTATTCTGTGAAAGATTTTTTTTCAAAACCCTATTTAAGTCTCAGGTCGAGTACTTATATGATTTTAGAAATGGAGTCATTCAAAAATTAGTTTGCTTCTTTTTTTTGATACTAACTCAAACCAATGCATTGTCTGCTCAGACAAAGGAACTTTCCTTTACTAATATTCCTCTTAATGAAGCTATTCAAACCATAGAGAAGCAGTCCGATTATATTTTCAATTATGATCCTGATCTTTTAAGTGCTTCCTCTTTTTCTGGAAAATTAGACCTCAGCAATCTTCAAAAATGTTTTACTCAGTTATTGTATGATAGTCCATTAGAGTTTGAATTAGATGCTAATACCGTAATCATTTATCAAGCCGACCCATCTAATTTCTATATTTGTGGAACAGTCCAAGATGCTCAAAGCAAAACACCATTATTATTTGCAAGCGTATTTGCTAATGAAATAAATTTAGGTATACAAACTGATGAAAATGGCTATTTTGAAACAAGCGTAACCGCCTATAAAAATCAACGAATATCCTTTAGTTATATCGGTTATCAAACTCGTTCTATCCAACTACAAGAATGGAAAATAGGAGAGTGTCAGACGATTAACTTGCAAGTGGATGAAGATTTATGGAACAAAGAAATTATCATCACCGATTATCTTATGGATGGTATTTCAGAAGGGGAGGAGTACAGCGGTTACCAATTAAATTATCAACAACTCGCTAAATATCATTCGACTGTAGAGCATGACATTTTAAAGACTGCTCAATTGTTACCTGGAATTACGAGCCTAAATGAAAGTGCAGCTAGCCTACAAATAAGAGGCGGCACTTCCGATCAAAATCTAATTTTATGGGAAGGTGCTACGATCTATCAATCGGGTCATTTATTTGGTATGATATCCGCCATCAATCCTTTTTCTGTTCACGAAATCAATATTTTTAAAGGCGTTTATGACCCTAAGTATGACAATCGGGTAGGAGGGATCATTGATGTTTCTTTAAGCGATTCTATTCAAACGACAGTGCATGGAAGCGCAGGAATGAGTTTAACCGAAGGGCACCTTAATCTAGAAACCCCTATTATCGCAAACAAGCTAGCTGTCTTATTTTCAGGAAGACATAGTATTAATGTTTTATTTGATTCGCCTGCTTTACAACGTTATGAAAATAGAGTGTTCCAGTTTTCTAAGATTGATGATTTTTCAGAAGATGCGGAAGAAGGCTTGGTAAATACAGAACAAAGCTTGAATTTTTATGATTGGAATGCTAAAATTTTATATCGACCAACAGATCGTCTTTTTTTGAAAGCTGGAATTTATCAAAATAGGCAAAGCTTTCAATATGATTTGTCGTTTCCTGATGATCCTGCTCAAACTTCCGATCAGATCGTGGTGAATTCAGAAGCGGTTCATTCTAATTTAGATTGGGCAATCAGTAAAAAATGGACAAGTTCACTTTCTTTTATACGATCGAAGTACGTCAATGAATTTGCTTTCATAGAAGAAGAAAATAATCAACGCTTAAAGAAGTGTACTCAATTTAACGATATTGTTGATCAAAGCCTGACTTTTTCCCATACTTATACGTATTCCCCTGTACTTACATTCAATGCGGGTTATGATTATAACAGCAAACAAGTCAACTACAACTTTATTAATGAATTGGGTTTTGGAATAATTGACGAAGACATAAATTTTGAAAGTGGACGTTTTCATAATCTGTTTGTTTCCTCCAAATTTCGTAAAGCAAAATACAACCTAGACGTAGGTAGTCGATTAACATTCTATCAAGAAAAAAAGCGTTGGGTTTTTTCTCCACGATTTAGTTTTCAATATGCGTTCAATAAAAAATGGAAACTGAAAACAGAAGGTGGGATTTTTCATCAGTTTGTTAGTCAATTACGAGATTTTGGTTCACCCGATATTGTAGCCGATAATCCGCTTTGGATACTAAATACGGATGAAACTGAGCTTTCTCAAAAGTCTAGTAAATTCGCTACTGGATTGATCTACCAAAACAAAGGATTTTTAATTGATATAGAAGGTTATTACAATCGTGTAGATGGATTAAGTTCTTTATCGCCTTTTTTTGATCTGTTAGAAGAGAGTGCTTTTACGAGAGGACAATCAACAGCCATTGGTTTGGATATATTGGTAAAAAAAAGATGGACAGATTTCAATACATGGGTCAATTATTCCTTAGGTAAAATCACGTACTTCTTTCCAGCAATAGTGGAAACGCCATTCCTTGCCCCTAATGATATTAGACACAATTTAAGCCTAGTGAGTAGTTATACCTTCAAAGAATTGCAGCTCAGTTTAACGAATAGTTTTCATTCAGGATTACCCTTTACGAGTCCCGTGGAGCTTTTCGATTTTTATGATGAAGAGGACGAGACGACCATTTATAGTATCATTTTTTCAGACCCTAATAATGATCGGTTGAAACCTTATTTTAGAACAGATTTCACCCTAAACTACCGTCCCAATTTCAAAAGAGCAAAGAAAATAAAAACAGAAGTTGCTCTTTCTATTCTAAATATATTCAATCGGAAAAATATATTTGCTAGAAAATATTCCCTCGATCTTGAAGCATCAGACCCTCCAAATATAGGCTATGTCGAAAGTGCCTTACTACAAACGACTCCTTTGGTTTTGGTACGGGTGCATTGGTGAGGAAAAATTGTTAGGAATTAAATTAAAATGCCTCCTAGCCCACCATTCCATGTACAAAGGTCTCAATATAGTCTCGCATTTTAGTAATAATTCGTTCCCCGATGCTTCGTGCTTGAAGAATACTCGGTCGATTGTCTAAGCATTTTAAAATATCATCTTTTAGTGGTTCTTGTCCACTAAAAATATAAGCATCAATGAGTGCTTTGAATTGTGCTTTGTCTAAATTTTCTTCTTTACAAAGCTTATCCAATGCTAGTATTTTTTGTTCTTGCCAGAATAATTCAAACTCATCTTCTATCGCATCGGCATCGTGAATATGGGGTAAGTTTTCTGCGATGAATTGCTCGATCAACTCTCGTTTGCTACGTAGGGAAATTTCTCCACCTAACAAATCGAGGATAGCTTTCTTTTGGGCTTCGGCTTCTGAATGCTTGGCTTCTTTGAGTTGGGCTAAGAGCTTTATGATGTAGGCTACATTGATTCGGTCGCGGTGAATCAGCTCTGTTTCAAAGTCAATATCGTCGAGGATAGATGTTTTTTGGACTTGGTTTTCTTGTTTGACTTTAAAGTATAAATCAAGATATTTACTTTTATAATTTTCAAATTCTTGTTGATCCATTGGCAAATCATCCCAATCAAAATCAGCATAGGATTTTAAAACATTGATCGTTCGCATCAAACGTCTGAAAGCTTTGACAAAAAGTGCTTCGGCATCTTCGCTTTCTAAATCATTTACACTTTGATAAGTCGGCGTGATTTCTTTGAGTTGCTTCAATGCTTCGTCAAACTTTTTTGCTATAACTTCATATTCAGGCATCACGACCACCTCTATCGCATCCTTGTTGGAAAATAAGGTAATGGCATCATCGGTCGCTTTTTTGAGATTGCGGAAACACAAAATATTACCTTGTGATTTTTGCTCGCCTAAAGTTCTATTGGTACGAGAAAAGGCTTGGATGAGTCCGTGCTGTTTTAAGTTTTTATCGACATAAAGTGTGTTGACCTTTTTAGCATCAAAACCCGTGAGCATCATATTGACTACTATTACGATGTCCAATCTATTTTTTGGCACATCAAAACTTGGCTTCTCTCGTTCTTTTAGTCGCTTACTGATGTCCGTAAAATAAGCCTCAAATTTTTTACTGTCTTTGGTCGAAAAACTGGTGTTGTACATGGCATTATAATCCGCAATATAGCTTTCCAATTTATCTCTCGAATGGCTCATTTTGTACGCCAACTTCGGTTCGGCGGCTAGGGCTACTTGTTCATCTGGCAAATAATCTTGTGCGTCGGGATCTTCTTCATTCGCACCGAAAGTAAAGATCGTTGCAATACGGAGGTCATGTTCACCTGCTTCCTTTTTGCGTTGGAAAATGTCATAATATTGCATCACATTATCAATACTACTCACGGCAAACAAAGCGGAATAGGCTCTTCTAAAAGTCTTGTGATCGTGATAGGCAATGATATAATCCGCGATCTTCTCCAATCGCCTAGGATCGTCAAAGACTTCTGTTTTATCAATCGCTTCTACTTCAATATCTATCGTGAGTTTACTTTTGCTTTTGTATTTGCCCACATACTCCACACCAAAACGCAATACATTTTGGTCGCGGATGGCATCCGTAATGACGTATTTATGTAAGCATTCGCCAAACAAATCTCTGGTGGTACGTTTGCCTAAGGCATTCTTGGACGCATTCTCCGCAAAAATGGGCGTGCCTGTAAATCCAAATAACTGACTTTGTGCAAAAAACTTCTTAATGCGGTCATGCGTTTCGCCAAATTGACTACGATGGCACTCGTCAAAAATGAAGACTATTTTTTTATCGCGTAAGTCGGCTATCTTGGCTTTGTATCGGTCGGATACGGCATTGTTGAGTTTTTGGATGGTGGTAAGTACGAGCTTGGTATCGTCGGTGAGTTGCGTTACAAGGGTACTCGTATTGTTGGTCACGTCAACGCTACCTTTTTTGAAGGCATTGAACTCATTCTTGGTTTGATAATCCAAGTCTTTTCGGTCAACGACAAAAATGACTTTGTGTACTTGGGGTAAATCCATCACGATTTGGCTGGTCTTAAAGGAGGTCAAGGTCTTGCCCGAACCTGTGGTATGCCAGATGTACCCATTCTGATCCGACTGTGCCACTTGCTGTACGATGGCTTCGGTGGCATAAAACTGATAGGGCCGTAGCACCATCAAAATTTTAAGCGTCTCATTGATGACGATGTACTGCGCGATCATTTTACCCAAGTGATTGGGTTGTAGAAATGCAGCGGCGAAGTCGGGAAGCTCCGTGATGTTTTTATTATGAACGTTAGACCAGAAAAAAGTCTGTTTGACAGATTGTAATTTATTATTGGCTAAGTACTTAGTGTTGACGCCATTACTTATTACAAAGATTTGGACATACTGAAAAAGTCCGTGATTGCTCCAAAACGAATGTCGTTGATAGCGATTGATTTGATTGAAAGCTTCTTTGATTTCTGTGCCTCTGCGCTTGAGTTCGATTTGTATCAAAGGCAATCCATTGAGCAAGAGGGTGACATCATAACGATTTTTGTAGCTGCCCTCTATTGTCACTTGATGGGTGACTTGAAATAGATTGCGTGTCCAATCTTCACTATCGTAAAAACGGACATAAAAGGACGTGCCATCTTCTTTAGTCAACTGAAAGCGATCTCTTAAGGTCTTGGCTTTTTCAAAGACATTGCCCTTGGCTAGATGGTTGATGATGGCTTCAAATTCTTTATCCGTAAAGCTCGTATTATTGAACTGCTCGAGTTGGCTCTTGAGATTGACAAGCAATGCCTCGCCATCGGGTATTTGGACGACTTCGTAGCCCAGTCCAGCCAATTGCTGGATCAGCTTCATTTCTAGTTGGGCTTCTGTTTGATGACTCATGGCTGTTTCTTGTTTTAATTACATTACGCGATCACACAAATAACTGTTGCAATAAGCCTTTCTTAAAGACTTGACTCTGCTCGATTTGCGCTTGGACTTTTTCTATTTTTTCGTCAATGGAGGAGAGGTAGTTGGCAATTTTTTGTTGTTCTTGGAGGGATGGTAGTTTAATCCTATACGATTTATATTCTTCAGCATTTATCCCAGGTTGTCCAGATCTCATTGACATGACTTTTACCCATTTCTGAAAACGAGAAGTCAATGTCTGAGAAAAAATAAAAAATGGATCTGCTTCCTTAATTGAAAATCTAATTAAGAATCCTGCAAAATATACTTTACCATCATTAGTACTATACAAGTAACTCTTGCCTACACTTGCACCTGTTCTAGCAAAAAGAATATCCCCTTTTTTGACTAAATATTTTGAACCTAATTCTCCTTTGGGTGAGGTTAAAGGTTTAGGTTCAAACTTTCTTGAAGCATCATCAATATCTGTAATTCTAATATATTTATTAGAGCCATCAAAGTTAGTTGATGCGCTATTCATTCCATACGAAATATTATCAGCAATTTCCCCCAACCTTTTCTCCTCCCACTCCCGAAACGCCTTACCACCCTCACCCTCGACATCGCTCGGGTCGGGTTTGAATCTTAGCTGCTGCGAAAAGAGCTGTTGCATGACGCCTTTTTTGAATTGTTGGAGGGCTTGCTTTTTATCTTGGAGTTGCTGTATTTTTTCATCTACGGCGGAGAGGAAGGAGGCGATTTTTTGTTGTTCTGATTCTTTAGGTAGATTTAACTTTAAAGTTTTTAAGTGCTTATTGTATAAATGAATAACAGAACTCCCTTGTGCTAATTTTGCAATATCTTTTTTCTTTTTATTATTTAAATAAAAAGCTAAGAAAACACCATTAACATCTGAACGGATAATATTTAAATCTCCTCCTAAAGCAATATTAGATTTAAGAACACATGAAGCTGTTGCTATGTCTAAAATTGTTTCTCCTGAAGATGGAATAATTACATCGTTAAAGTTACTTAGAACTAAATCCTTTTCTTCTAGGTTTGTCCTAGAGACAATATTTTCAATTAATTCATTGTATACTGTGTATAATTCTCCATATCTAATACATTCTAATTTACCATTCTCAACTATATCTGATTTTGAAATACTTTTACCCTTTTGAAAGGTAGCAATATCCAATAATCTTTTCTCCTCCCACTCCCCTTCAAACTCTTTAAATCTCAAAGTAGGGACGCGTTTTATTTTAGCTGTACTCGTTGTATTTGTCATTGTTGTATGTGTTGTGTTGTCTTGTTTTCGACTTCGCTCAAACTGCGCCGACTTCGCTCAAACTGCGCCGACTTCGCTCAAACTGCGCCGACTTTGTTCGACTAGCGCGACGGCTATTTGTTTTTGATTTATGATTAGTTTCGTTCAAACTGCGACGATTATTTGTTTTTGATTAAATTTTATTTTCAATCAGGTGATTTAGCAAAACGATTACTCTTCTTCCCCGCTTTCATCCCGATGACTGAGCGAATCAGAATGCGGGCTGAGCGAAGTAGTAAGGGGGCTGAGCGAAGTAGTAAGGGGGCTGAGCGAAGCCGAAGCCCCCTTACTATAATGCGATTCATTTTGGCACTCCGCCAGTTTATGGAGGAGGTCAAAATCTTGTTGCATGAGGGCTTCTTTTTTCTTTCTACTCCAGCCTTGAATCTGTTTCTCTCGATAGAACGCCGTATCAATGCGGTCGAATTCCTCAAAATAAACCAATTCAACGGGTAAGCGTTTTTTAGTATGATTCGCCCCTTGTCCGCTTTGATGTTGTTTCAATCGACGTAGCAAGTCTTTCGTGCTGCCCGTGTAGTAGCTATTGTCTGCACATTTTAAAATATACATGTATCCTTTTGGCATAATATGGAGGTTTAAAAAGGTGATTCAATACCCAACTCCTTACAATAAGCAGCGATGACCTCATCCGTAGCTGCCATATCTTTATCTATTTGTTGCAGGGTCTGCGCGACCGCAGCCAAGTCTACGGCTTCCTCTTCTTCAAAGGTATCAACATAGCGCGGGATATTGAGATTGTAGTCATTTTCTTCGACTTCGCTGAGTGAAGCGACGTGGCTGTATTTGTCTTCATTGGTACGCGCCTTGTAGGTGTTGATGATTTTGTCAATATCTTCGTCTCGCAAGATATTTTGCGTTTTTACCTTTTCAAAATGCTGACTAGCATCTATAAACAAGATGTCTTTGGCGTGTTCTCTTTGCTTTTTCAAGACCAAAATACAAGTTGGAATACTTGTGCCGTAAAAGATATTGGCAGGTAAGCCTATGACCGCATCGAGGTAGTTTTTGTCGGCGATAAGGTACTTGCGGATATGCCCCTCTGCTGCTCCTCTAAACAATACGCCATGTGGCAAGACAATTGCCATTGTACCATTATCATCCAACTGATGAATCATGTGTTGCAAAAAGGCATAATCGGCTTTGGTCTTGGGCGCGAGTTTACCATAAGCTGAAAAACGATCATCGGTCATAAACAAAGGACTCGCCGACCACTTAGCAGAGAAAGGCGGATTGGCAACGATGGCTTCAAAACGCTGATCAATATGCTGTGGACGCTCTAAGGTATCTTCGTTTTTGATATTGAATTTTCGATAATGCACATCATGCATAATCATATTCATACGGCAGAGGTTGTAAGTGGTTGGATTCATCTCTTGTCCATAATAAGCAGCTACGCTATCCACCTCTTTCGCTACGCGCAGCAGCAAAGAGCCAGAGCCACAAGTCGGATCATACACGCTTTTGAGTTTGGATTTTCCTACTGTTACGAGTTTAGCCAGCACCTTACTTACTTCTTGTGGGGTATAAAACTCTCCTGCTTTTTTGCCTGCTCCACTTGCAAATTCACCAATCAGGTATTCGTAAGCATCACCGAGTAGGTCGCTTTCATCGTTTTCGATATCGAAATCAATTTCTTCCAGATGCGCTAAAACTTTGACGATCAATTCGTTTTTGTCGTTTTCAGATTTACCGAGTTTATGGCTGGTTAAATCCAAATCCGCAAAGAGATTAACGAAGTCTTCTTCACTTTCGGCACCCATTGTGCTTTGTTCGATACTGCGCAGCACTTTAGCAAGATCACCTAAGATAAAATTGTTTTTGCCACCAGCATTACCACGTTGGGCAAGTTCGCTAAAGAGTTCGGAAGGTTTAAGAAAGAATCCGAGTTTTTCGAGGGCTGCATCCTTGATCGCTGCTAGGTAGTCTGAAGCTTGTGGATGCTCTTCGATTTCTTGGTAGCTAAGTCCATCAGGTTGGAGGACAGTATTGGCATACAAGTCCATTTTCTTACTTAGGTATTTGAAGAAGATGAAGCCCAAGATATAATCACGGAAGTCATCGGCATCCATCTTGCCGCGTAAGGTGTCTGCAATATTCCAGAGTTTTTGTTGTAGTTGTTGTTTTTGTTCTGTCATAGATATTTTACAAATGTTTGTTCAAAATTGAGAAAACGAAAGATAATGATCTAAATGTAAAATCAGCGATAAAATAGGAATATTTATATTGGCTTAGAGATCATTTAGTGATTATCAAAATCATAGTATGATGATTGAATTGTTTACTTCAATCAAAAAATGCTGAATTATAGATTTTCTCCAAGTAAGTCTAAAAGGCGAGCAATGACGTTTAACTTGTCACAGAATTCAAAGATAAGGGTATTAGTGAGTATTTGCAAATATAATGTGTAATGCATTTTAGATTAAATGTATACTAGCAGCAACTCAAATTCTCGCACCAGTGGCACGAGAACTTGTTTTTTTAGAGATTTAAAAGAGGAGTTAACAAAAAAAAGTTAGATAGTATAAACTACCTAACTCTTTTTTCAGTGAGTCAGAGAGGATTCGAACCCCCGACCCTCAGAGCCGAAATCTGATGCTCTATCCAGCTGAGCTACTGACCCATTTGCGCAAATGTAAGCACTCTTGGCTAATCTACAAAATACTGGGGCAATTAGTTCCAACTCATCGGTTTCTTAGCCTATTCCTTAAAGGGCATTCCTTTCTTTTTGCCTTTTTCTTTAATGCTATTGAGCATTGAGTTTTCTAGATTAGATGAGGCTGTATCCTTGTTTTTTTTCTTTTGTTCTTCAATGTATACTTTACGTTTTTTTGATAAATCTGCAATTTCTTCTTTGATTTTTTGACGTTCGGCTTTGGTTTGTTGAATGGTTTGTTCTAAATCGGTATCTTCCATTGCTGCTAGATCTTTGGGCAGTTGCTGTTTCTTTTTTAAGATGGATTTATCTTTGTCGTAAGCATCTAACAAATCCCATTTTTCATTTTTATAATTTTTAGAACTTTTAAAAATAGCACGAGAAGCGGCATTTTCTTTACTATAAGAAGATGCATTTACATCTTGTGCCATGGCATTGGCTTTATATTTTTCACCATCTTGTCCGTAAGGAATGTAGGTGTTATTTAATTGGCTATTTAATTGATTGATTTGGTCATCATAAGGCGAGTTGTAATAAACGGTTCCTAAATTATGATCGATATAACTGTATTCTCCTTTTGCTAAAGTTGCGCTTTCTTCCCAACCTAGAATAATCCCTTGTTCTCGTGGGCCACAAAAGATGGTATTCACACTAATATCTAGTTGATTGGCATGCTCAAAGATATTTTTATACTTAAAACGACCTTGATGAAAAGACTCATTTCCAGCAATATAAATCAAGCCTAAATCTTTAGTACGAGTAGACCAATCTAACTCATTTAGGGCTTTATGAATGACTAAACCACAATATTCCTGACTACCTCCTGTACTCAATTGAAATAGTTGCTCCGACAAAGCATCCATATCTTCCGTAAAGGGTAAAATTTGACGCATGTAATGCTGATCCATAATGGCATTGTTGTTTCCATATTCATATAAAGCAATAGCGATTCGTGGGGCGTCTTGCCCTTCCAAACTAGATTGTGATAAGTCGCTGACGATATTCCAAAGTTGTGATTTGGCTTGTTCAATTAAACCACTCATAGAACCACTTACATCCAAGAGTAATGCAATTTGAATAATAGCTGGTGCATTTTCGTCTAAATCGGAATAAGAAGTAGTAGGAGATAAAACAGGATTTACACTCACCGTATAATTGGTTCCAGACCACCAATTTTTAATGTTTTTAAATGCAAAAATATTGAAAGTAATTTCCATAAGAAATAGGAAGACTAGTCCTCCACCAAGGAGGAAGGCTTTGATGTTTTTCATAAGAAAGAAAGTTAAATTGTTATGGAAGATTTTTTTTTACTGTAAAGTATTCTGATGATTAGTAATCATTATCCTTCTTAGACAAATTCCGTGGCCAGTTCAAAATAAATGAGTGAACGATCAAAGTAAGTGAACAAATTTAGATTTGAATTGGCTTACAATCACGGGATTTGTCTAAGAACCATCATTATTAATGTGTTTTCATTTGATTGTTTATTTCTTACCGTTTTGGAATATTTTCTTTATTTAATCATCGCCTCTAGCCGGCTGGGCTATGTTCATTTTTTTCAGTCAAAAAAAAAACGAACCAAAAAATTCTCGTCAAAAAAAACTCCTCCGTCAAACACTTTTTTGACCTGCCACCCGCCTAGTAGTTTGGATACGATTTATATTTAAAAAAAGTATTAGGATGATATTTAAGTTTATAAATATTATTTCTATATTCTATTTAATAGAAATGATTACCAAATTATTTGATTCGGCAAGCAAATAATTTAGGCTGCTTATTTCGGTACATCTGTGCCTTCAAATGCAAGTAAGGCGTAGTCCTCTTCTAGTAAGTTTTCCAATTCATAGATGTTCTCATACCCATAGCCTACCAGATTGATGAAAGTTGGAATGTTTAGTGCTAAAGGAGGTAGTTTTCCTGGGAAATTTTGAGGATCATTTGAAATATTATTATTGCAATAGATTAAAATGCGTGTGTTTTTAGATGGAATCACTTTCGCTAATTTTTCCGTGGTAAAATCTGAGAAATTTAGATGAATAGCTCCTTTAAAATGTTTGCGATCAAAAGCGGCTTTGGAACGCGTATCTAAAATAATGGTATTTTCTTCTTGAGCCATGGTATTAAATTCATGGATGGAAATAAGTCGATCAAGTCTCAGTTGTTCTACTTCTACAGTCAATTTGCTAAAGGAAGAATAATCGACATTGGAAGGTGATAATTGTTCTTTTGAAGAAGGTTGTGCAATCATTATTGAAGTCATAAGTAAAAGTGAAATGGAAATGAAGATTGATTTCATGGATAAGATTTTTTTTAATGAATTTTATAGACCAATAGTTCGGTAACTTTTAAAGTTAGTTGCAAAATAAAAAAGGAAGTATCAAAT
>JAHDES010000009.1:126345-134633 GCA_020628645.1 Saprospiraceae bacterium | reverse complement strand
CCCACATCCCACATCCCACATCCCACATCCCACATCCCACATCCCACATCCCACAAGTGGTAAAAAGTGGAACTCCTCATTTCTTTGAATTTAATGTTTTTAACACCTATTTGATTATTTTAGTCATTTATTGACATCTAATTAATTATAAAAGGCTTATCTGCGATTTGTTAGAAAGATATTTTTATTTTTGTTGATGTAAAAAGTGGCGAAAAGTGGGAATTTTTTCTATTTTTGAACAGAAATTACAATTAAGTGGAAAAAATTCAACTTCTAGGAGAATACGATTGCAAGATTGACGCAAAAGGACGTATGCGAATTCCTACTGATTTATTGAAACAGTTAGGGGAAGGAGGGACGCATACGTTCGTCATCAATCGAGGCTTCGAGAAGAACTTAATGTTGTATCCTAAAAAAGTTTGGGATGGTATTGTCGAAAAATTAGAAAAGCTCAATCCATACGATCCTAATAATCGTCGCTTTATTCGATTTATGTATCGAGGGGCTCAAGTCTTAGAACTAGATAGCCAAGACCGCATTTTAATTAAAAAGCAATTATTGGATTATGCCAGTATTAAAGGAACACTCAACCTTTTTGCACATGGAGATCAAATTGAACTTTGGGCTTCTGATGAATACATCAACCAAATTGAACAGCCAAGTCCAGAAATGATAGAACTGGCTGGTCAAGTAATGGCTGGAGTACCAAAGGAAAAAGACGAGGAATAATGGAGTACCATAAACCTGTCCTCCTTGAAGAATGTATGGAAGCCCTCCAAATAAATCCAAATGGAGTGTATGTAGATGCCACTTTCGGAGGCGGAGGACACTCAAAACGGATAGTAGAGGCTTTAGATAAAGAAGGAACTTTAATTGGTTTTGATCAGGATGAAGATGCAGAAAAAAATATACTAATCGACGATCGATTTATTTTTGTTAATAATAATTTTCAATACCTAAAGCGGTATTTGCGCCTTCATGGCATAAAACAAGTAGATGGCATTTTAGCAGATTTAGGGGTATCTTCTCATCAATTGGATACAGCCGAACGTGGTTTTTCTTTCCGATTTGATGCAGATTTGGATATGAGAATGAATCAGCAAGGAGAATTTACTGCTGCAGATGTTTTGAATACCTATTCTGTACAGGATTTACAGCAATTGTTCAGTCAATATGGTGAAGTAAGAAATGCAAAAACTTTAGCTAATAAATTAGTAGAAGTTCGAGCTACAAAGGCTTTTAAAAGTACTGGAGATTTAGTCTTTGTTTTGGAAAGTGTTATGCGTGGGAATAGACAACGTTATTTAGCGCAAGTTTTTCAAGCATTACGAATCGAAGTCAATCAAGAATTAGAGGTCTTAAAAACGTTTTTACAACAAGCCATGGAAATTTTAAATGAAGAAGGAAGATTAGTAGTGATTTCCTACCATTCTTTAGAAGATCGCTTGGTGAAAAACTTTATAAAATATGGAAATTTCAAAGGCGAAGCGGAGAAAGATTTTTATGGGAATATCCATCGCCCCTTTAAATTAATAACTAAAAAAGCAATTCTTCCCTCAAAAGAAGAATGTAATATAAATCCTAGAGCAAGAAGTGCAAAGTTAAGAGTGGCTGAAAAGAATTGATCTGACTATGGCAAAGAAAAAAACATTTAGAGATTATACATCAGTGGGTCGCCTTAGTGCAGATTATTTTATCAATAATCTTGCTTTTTTTCTTTTCATAAGTTTTTTGGGCATCATATTTATCGCCAACGCACATTATGCCGAAAGAAAGAAAAAAGAAATTTTAAAGGCAGAACAAACCCTGAAACAACTGAGATGGCATTATGAAGATACTCGAGCAAATTTCGAGAAAGAAAATAAAAAATGGAGAATCACACGTGATGCCAAACAGATGGGATTGAAAGAAAAAAGTAACGGACAAAATATAATTGTAGTCCCCCAAAATAAGGAATACTAGTTTAAATTAGTCATGAATATCCATAATGAAGTATTAATCCGTCTATATACGGTGCTAGTATTAATTGTACTAGTAGCAGTACTCATTTTTGGAAAAGCTGTGAAAATCACCTTTTTTGAAGGTGATAAATGGAGAGCTAAAGGAGAAAGAGAAACCCTAAAATACATGCCCACTAAAGCAGAACGGGGCAGTATCTTAGCCATGGATGGTAGCCCTTTAGCCACTTCACTTCCGTTCTTTGAAATACGATTTGACTTAAAAGCAGACGGTCTTACAGATGATGTCTGGAAAAAAAATGTGGACTCATTAGCACATTGTTTGGCAACTTATGTCGATAATTCAAGAACTGTCGGTGGATGGAAATTTGATTTAGATGAATATCGTAAGAAAGGGGAGCGATACGTCCTAATCAAAAAAGATGTATCCTTCGAAGAATTACGACTCATCCAAAAGTTTCCAATTTTTGATCGAGGTCGAAATAGAGGAGGGTTCATAGTACTTCGGCAGCCTAAACGACAACGTCCCTTTAACATGCTTGCTCGGCGTACCATCGGTTTTGTTCGAGATTCTACAAAAACTGAGCCTCGACGCGAAGTAGGCTTAGAAGGTAGATACAATAAAGTGCTTTCTGGAAAACAGGGCAAACAATTAATGCAGAAATTGGATAGAGGAGTTTGGATTCCTGTAAATGACGAAAGCGAAATCATGCCTTCAATGGGCAATGACATTGTCACTACCCTTGACATAGATTTACAACAAATCACCAACGATGCCCTGATTCGTGGTCTTGAATATCATCAAGCCGATGAAGGAATAGCCGTCGTAATGGATGTTGAAACAGGCGCTATTCGTGCCATTGCTAATCTACAACACAACGAAGAACGGACAGGTTGGTATGAAGGCTATAATGATGCCATTGGTTCAGCAGTCGAGCCTGGGTCTACTTTCAAACTAGCTCCGATGATGGCTCTCTTAGAGGATAATAAAGTTGATTTGAATAAACAAATTCCGATCAACAAAGGGAAAATGCAGTTTTATGAAGAAGAAATGTTAGATGCTTCTAAAAAGAGTTTTACAATCGACTCCACATCTATGAGAAAAGCTTTTGCTATTTCTTCTAATGTCGGAATTGCTAACCAAATTTATGAACACTATAGAGGAAAAGATGCAGCAGGAAATTTACGAGCGAATCAATTTGTTAAACGCCTACAACAATTTCATCTCCATCAAAGAACAGGAGTAGAAATTATAGGTGAACCAACACCATTTATTAAAAATCCTGAAAGTAATGAAGATAATTGGAGTGGTACAACATTGCCTTGGATGTCAATTGGTTATGAGTTAACTATTACTCCTTTACAGTTGCTAACGTTTTATAATGCTGTAGCTAATGATGGTCAAATGATGAAGCCATACTTAGTTTCTAATATTGAACATTTAGGTGAAACCATCGAAACCTTTAAACCCACGGTGATTGATAAACAAATTGCTTCAAAAGCTACAATTGCAAAAGCTCAAAAATTATTAGAAGAAGTTATTGAAGTAGGAACAGCAGAAAAAATTGCAAGTAAACAAATAAAATTAGCTGGTAAAACAGGCACAGCTCAAATTAATTATCGAAAATTTGATAACCGTAAAAATCTTAAATATAGAGCTTCTTTTGTTGGCTATTTTCCAGCTGATAAACCAAAATACTCCTGCATTGTAATGGTGACCAATCCTAGAGTAAACGGCTATTATGGAGGTGATGTAGCTGGTCCTATTTTTAGAGAAATAGCAGATAAAACCTATGCTTCTAAAATAGATTTACATCAAGCTTTAAACAGCCGCCCCAAACCAAGAATGAAATCGAAGAAAATGCCCGATCTTAATATCGGTGAAAAAGAAGATATGAAAAAGGTACTAACCTATTTGGAATTACCTTATACCGATGAAGGAAAAACAAATATGACAGCAGTTTCGCCTTCTTCAGATACACTACGATTACAAAATCGAACCATAAAAGAAAATGTAGTGCCCAATGTGGTGGGCATGGGATTAAGAGATGCACTTTTTGTGCTTGAAAATAAAGGGCTAGAGGTCGAAATAAACGGTGTTGGAAAAGTCCAACGCCAGTCCATTCGCCCCGGAACTAAAGCCCGCGGACAAACGATCAAATTAACTTTAAACTGATAAAGCTCTTTTAAGCTTTATCACAAATTCCCTACACTATAACACTATTATTTTAAATATTTTAAAAGGGAATTTTAAACAGAAAAAGGGTAAAGGGTAGTTTTCTACCTTTTATCCTCTATTAGAAAATTAGTTTACTTTCCAAGTTTAAACATCTTGGAAAGTCTATTACAATAAATAGACATTGCGAAAACTAAGTGAAATACTAACATTAGTTGAAGTAAGCGAAACCATCGGCGAAACAGATCAATCTATCTCAAATATTTATCTGGATTCCAGATTGGTGAAGCAAGCTGGACTTTTTGTAGCAATACGAGGAGTACAAGCCGATGGGCATCGCTTTATTGAAAAGGCTATTGAAAAGGGGGCAGTAGCGATTGTATGTGAAAAATTACCCAATGCGATAAAAGAAGGAATTTGTTATCTAAAAGTTCCTAATTCTGGTAAAGCAATCGGACAAATCGCACACAATTTCTACAAAAAACCCTCACAAAAAATAAAAATCGTTGGTGTAACAGGCACCAATGGGAAGACAACAAGCGTGACTTTATTGTACCGTCTTTTTACAGATTTAGGCTATAAAGTGGGTTTGTTATCTACCGTTGAAAATCGAATTGGAAAAAGAGTGATTCCTGCTACTCATACTACACCAGATGCCATTCAGTTAAATCAATTGTTGGCAAAAATGGTGGAAGAAGGCTGTGATTTTGCATTTATGGAGGTGAGTTCTCATGCCATTCATCAGAATCGAATTGCTGGGGTTGCATTTGCAGGTGGCGTGTTTACTAATATTTCACACGATCATTTGGATTATCACAACACCTTTAAAGAATACATCAATGTGAAAAAGCAGTTTTTTGATGATTTACCTAAATCAGCTTTTGCATTGAGTAATATCGATGATAAACGAGGCATGGTAATGCTTCAAAATACAAAGGCTTCAAAATATACTTATGGTTTAAAGAAACTAGCAGATTTTAAAGCCCGAATTATTGAAAATTCTATAATAGGATTGCATTTAAATTTGGATCAAACAGAATTCTATGGACGTTTAGTCGGAGATTTTAATGCCTATAATTATACAGCAATTTATGCAACGGCAAGATTGTTAGGTATTGAAAAAGAGGAAGTTCTGGCAAGTTTAAGTCAACTTAAAACGGCAGAAGGACGATTTGATACCATTTTAGATGAGAAAGTTGGAATAATGGGAATTGTGGATTATGCACATACACCCGATGCCCTTGAGAAAGTATTGACCACCATCCACGCTATTCGAACAAATGATGCAAAAATCATTACGATTGTTGGATGTGGTGGAGATCGAGATCGAAAAAAACGCCCGATCATGGCAAAAGTAGCTGTGCAATGGAGCGATCAAATAATATTAACCGCTGATAACCCTAGAACCGAAGATCCAGAATCCATTTTAGATGAAATGGAAGAAGGAATATCAGATGATGTTAATCATAAAGTCCTTAGGATTAGTAATCGAGAACAGGCCATCAAAACCGCAAGCCGATTAGCGAAGATGGGAGATATTATTCTCCTCGCAGGGAAAGGACACGAAAAATATCAAGAAATCAATGGAGAAAAGTTTCCATTTGATGACAAACAAATTTTGACAAAAGAAATTACTCGTAAGTAAAGAAGAGACTGTCCAAATAAAGTAACTATTGGATTGGAGAAGTTTCCTAACTTCTCCTGACGATATCAAGCGAGTTTCCTAACTCGCAAAAAGATTTCGTCAATCGTACTATTTTATTCATTAGACAGTCCCTTACGAAGAATTTAGTCTGGAGGGACTATTATCATTCTCAGATTGAGCAGTTGCAGTAGGTTTCCATTTGGAAGTCCTGCTGACAACTGTTATTTAAGTAACTTGAATTAACTTAAATATTCAATCAGTTGGGAAGTTAAACATATTATACTTTTTTACCAATAAATGTAAACTAAAAAAGTATAATACCGATGGAATGGAAATGGAGTATACGACATTTATCATTTAAATCGGTACTATTAGAAAAGAGAATGTATTTTATAATTTTTTTCTCTTTTTTTGAAAACTGAATGAGGTATTAAAGAATATCTCTTAATTTGACATACGAATCCTATGTAGTAGCCTGTTTTTCTGAAAATTATAAATACTTTATTTTTTAAAAGAAAAACAAAATACGTTACCTTTGAAAAGCTATATTTAGAACAAAGCGAATACAAACAAACATGCTATATTATTTATTTGAGTATCTGGCTCAATTCAGCGGGATTGCTGAAAATTTATACAAGTTTATTACTTTTCGGGCTGGTTTAGCCATCATCTTATCACTAATTATTTCTATTTCTTTTGGTAAACGTATCATCCAATACCTTCAAAAATTACAAATTGGAGAAACCATTCGTGATTTAGGTTTGGAAGGACAACTACAGAAACAAGGTACACCAACAATGGGGGGCGTCATTATTATTATGGCAATTCTAATTCCTACACTCTTGTTTGCCAAACTCCATAATATCTACATCATCATCATGATTATCTCAACGATTTGGATGGGAATGATTGGATTTTTAGATGATTATATCAAAGTCTTTAAAAAAGATAAAAAAGGACTCAAAGGTAAATTCAAGATATTGGGGCAAGTTGGACTAGGTATTTTGGTAGGCTCTATGATGTATTTTAACGATGATGTAAGTGTAAGAATTCCTGCTGATATTGCAGAGAAATGTGAGTATGATGTCATCTCAACTTATGAAGTGACTGATCGAGATACAACAATTGAATATTCAAGAGTTAAAACGACCTTAACGAATATACCTTTTTACAAGGAACCTGAATTAGAATATGCTCGACTGCTTTGGTTTATGGAATATGAAACAGCTAAAAAATGGGCTTGGATTATTTTTATCCCAATAGTGATTTTTATTATCACAGCAGTATCCAATGCAGCGAATTTGACCGATGGGATTGATGGATTAGCAACGGGCGTTTCGGCTATCATTGGGGCAACATTAGGGGTGTTAGCTTATGTGTCGGGAAGTACTTTGGCTGCTGATTATCTAAATATTCTTTATTTACCAGACACAGGAGAACTTGTAGTGTTTTTGGCGGCATTTACAGGAGCTTGTATAGGATTTTTATGGTATAATGCGTTTCCCGCTCAGATTTTTATGGGCGATACCGGAAGTTTGACATTAGGTGGTATTATAGCGGCGGCTGCTATTTTGATTCGGAAAGAATTGTTATTGTTCATTTTATGTGGAATCTTTTTAGCTGAGACTTTATCTGTGATTATTCAGGTCAGCTATTTTAAATACACCAAACGAAAATATGGTGAAGGAAGACGAGTCTTTTTAATGTCTCCACTCCATCATCATTATCAAAAAAAGAATATTCCAGAAGCAAAAATTGTTACCCGCTTTTGGATTGTCGCCATTTTATTGGCAGTTATGACCATTATTACCTTGAAATTGAGGTAATTATTTTTTAAAGAAGTATAGAAAAATTAGATAAGGACAATCTAGTAATCTAAGGTCTAAAATCTAAATATCTACACGAAATACATGAGAAAAACACAAGAACA
This sequence comes from Saprospiraceae bacterium, assembly GCA_020628645.1. Taxonomy (GTDB): domain Bacteria; phylum Bacteroidota; class Bacteroidia; order Chitinophagales; family Saprospiraceae; genus JAHDES01. Next base: position 126,924 of record JAHDES010000009.1, on the reverse strand, counting down.
AGCCTATAAAGAAGGGGCGCGAATTGTAATCTTAGGAGCAGGAGAAAGTGGAGTAGGAGCAGCCATTTTAGCAAAGAAGAAAAAATATACTGTTTTTGTTTCTGATAAAGGCACAATTGCAGATCAATATAAACGAGAATTAAAAGAGCAAAAGATTTCCTTTGAAGAAGGGAAACATACTATAGAGATACTTTTTAAGGCAGATTGTATTATCAAAAGCCCAGGAATACCCGATCATATTTCTTTAATCAAAGAATTGAAATCGAAAGGAATTCCTGTGATCTCAGAGATAGAATTTGCTGCTAAACATACATCCGCGTTCCTTATTGGAATTACGGGGAGCAATGGGAAAACTACCACCACTACACTGACTTACCATTTGCTCAAAACAGCAGGGCTGAATGTCGAAATCGGAGGAAATATCGGCTACAGTTTTGCAAGACTAATAGCAGACTTGCCCGAATCGGGCGACAACCGTAAAAAGTATTATGTGTTGGAGCTGAGTAGCTTCCAACTCGATGGCATTCTTGACTTTAGGCCAGACATCGCCATTTTACTCAATATCACCCCAGATCATTT
>JAHDES010000009.1:122083-126245 GCA_020628645.1 Saprospiraceae bacterium | reverse complement strand
GCAAGAGGAAAATTGTTTAAAGAAGCAGTCCTCAAACAAATACAAAAAGCTTAGCTCCGTGCATAGCAAAAACAAATAAACGAATAAACAGAGTTGAGCCTTGTGCACAGAATAAACAAATCAACAACTAAACAAAGCCAAGCTTTAAGCGAAGGCAAATAAATAAATAAACAACGCTTAGCTTCGCGCCTAGCAAAAAATAAAGCCCAAAGGGCAAACAAACAATAGAACAAATTATGTCGTCATTAGGAAATAGATTATTCGCCGAATTAAGAGGAGATCGCGTTATCTGGGTGATAATGTTGGTCTTGGGCGTAGCGTCTGTTTTGGCGATTTATAGCTCAACTGGGACTATAGCGTATCGAAATCAAGGGGGGAATACCGAGTTTTATGTAGCAAAACATGCAGCCATACTTGGTTTTGGATTTATTCTTGCCTATTTATGTTATTCGCTTCATCATCGTACTTTTTCAAAACTTGCTCCTTTTTTGATCTTGATTTGTATTCCTTTGTTGATGTATACGATATTTTTTGGAGCAGAAATCAATGAAGCGCGGCGTTGGATTACAATACCTTTTATAGGATTATCCTTCCAAACATCGGATTTCGCTAAAATAGCCTTAATCATTTATGTAGCAAGAGCAATTTCAGGAAAACAAGACATTATAAAGGATTTTGATAGTGCCTTTTTGCCGATTATCATTCCTATTTTGATTGTATGTAGTTTGATTGCACCTGCAGATTTATCTTCTGCATTAGTCCTTTTTATGACGTGTTTATTAATGATGTTTATTGGACGCGTCCATTGGAAGTTTTTAATGCTGCTTTTATTTTTAGGTGTCGTAGCATTTGCTTTCTTAATCGTATTAGGAGAATTTGCTGAAGAGTTTGTACGGGTAGATACTTGGGTAGAACGAATGCGACAATTTATGTCGGGCGATGAAAGTGTATTACAAGTTACTCAATCAAAAATTGCTATTGCAAATGGAGAAGTCTTTGGATTAGGAGCAGGAAATAGTATACAACGAAACTTCTTGCCTTCTCCTTATGCCGATTTTATTTATTCGATCATTTGGGAAGAGTATGGTATGACGGGAGGCTTTATCATTTTGAGTTTGTATGTACTCTTATTTTTTAGAACAGTATCTATTGTTACCAAAAGCCCTAAAGCATTTGGAGCAATCTTAGCGGTAGGATTGAGTTTGATGATAGTGATACAAGCCCTAGCAAATATTGCCGTTTCGGTTAATTTCGTTCCAGTAACTGGTTTACCATTGCCAATGGTTAGTATGGGAGGGACATCTTTACTGTTTACATGTATTGCTTTCGGAATGATTTTAAGTGTCAGTAAAAATATTGAAAAAGCGACTTAATCCTTTGATTTGTCAAGTTTAACCAACTTGCCAAATCTAAATACTTAAATATTGAACAATCAAAAAAATAAACGAATAATCATCAGTGGTGGCGGAAGTGGTGGACATATTTTCCCTGCGATTGCCATCGCCAACGAATTGAAAAAGATCGATTCGACTATTGAATTATTATTTGTCGGTGCAAAAGGAAAAATGGAGATGGAGAAAGTCCCTAAAGCAGGCTATCCCATTGAAGGATTATGGATCAGTGGTTTTCAACGAAAACTAAGTTTCCAAAATCTGATCTTTCCTTTTAAGCTCATTAGCAGCATCTGGAAAGCAAGCCGAATTCTTCGTTCTTTCAAACCTGATGTGGTAATTGGAGTGGGAGGATATGCAAGTGGCCCTACTTTAGAAATGGCAAGCCGAATGGGAATTCCTACTTTGATACAAGAACAAAATTCATATGCAGGAATTACGAATCGACTTTTAGCTAAAAAAGTAAATACCATTTGTGTAGGTTATGATGGAATGGAAAAGACATTTCCAAAAGATAAAATTGTATTAGTTGGAAATCCAATTCGTCAAGATATTGCTTCGATGTCTGTTTCTAAAGAAGAAGCTGTTGCTCATTTTGGATTTGATATAAATCGACCAATTATTGTCATTATCGGAGGTAGTCTTGGTGCAAGAACTTTTAATCAAGCCATGCGTGATAATACCGATTTTTTAAAAGAAAATAATTCGGTTCAAGTGCTTTGGCAAATGGGTAAACTATATGAAGAAGAATATGCCAATTGTGAAACAGCTAATTTGCCCAATGTAAAAGCTACTACCTTTATTGATCGAATGGATTTAGCGTATACGATGGCAGATGTAGTGATAGGAAGAGCAGGAGCATTGACAATTTCAGAACTTTGTTTGGTAGGAAAACCAACGATTTTGATTCCTTCACCAAATGTATCTGAAGATCATCAAACCTATAATGCAAAGGCATTAGTAGAAAAAGAAGCTGCTATTTTAGTGAAAGATGCTGATGCTAAAGGAAAAATGTTACCGACCGCATTGGAACTTTTAGCTGATAAAAAACGTCAATTAGCATTGGCAAGCAATATTAAACAATTAGCTAAACCCAATGCTACGGCAAATATTGTAAAAGAGATTTTTAAATTAATGCCTGATTCCAAATAATGCGATTAGAGGATTTACATAAAGTCTATTTTGTAGGTATCGGAGGAATTGGAATGAGTGCAATCGCCCGTTATTTTAATCAATTGGGCATCGAAATACACGGCTATGATAAAACAGAAACAACGCTCACCAAAAAGTTGGTAGCGGAAGGAATGAATATTCACTATGAAGAAAATGTGAACCAAATTCCTGAAAATATTGATTTAGTAGTCTATACACCTGCTGTACCCAAATCCCATGCAGAACTCGTTTACTTTTGGGAAAATGATTTTCCTGTAAAAAAACGGGCGGAAGTTTTGGGTATTATTAGTAGGAGTAAAAAAGCCATTGCCATTGCAGGCACACATGGAAAAACAAGTACAACCTCTATTTTAACGCACTTATTGAAAGTAGGAGGAGTTGATTGTACCGCTTTTTTAGGTGGAATTGCCATGAATTTTGAGTCGAATTTTGTGCAGGGTGAAAGCGATTGGGTAGTTGTAGAAGCAGATGAATATGATCGTTCTTTTCTTCATCTTCAACCAACTATTGCGGCTGTTCTTTCGATGGATGCCGACCATTTGGATATTTATGGAGATATAGAAGAAATGCATCGAGGATTTCATGAATTTGCTAAAAATAGTCCGACGGTCTTTGTGAAAAATGGATTGCCTTTAAAAGAAATAAATGGACAAACTCAGTTTTTTTATGGACTAGAAAAAGGAGAATATCGCGCAGAAAATATTCGAGTGGAGGAAGCTTATTTTGTTTTTGATTTTAAAAGTCCAATCGAAAATATAGATGGAATTCGATTTACTATGCCTGGTTTTCATAATGTAGAAAATGCAAGCGTAGCAATTGGAATTGCGCAACAAATTGGCGTAAATGGAGATCGAGTACGAGAAGCCATGGCAACTTTTAAAGGTATTAAACGCCGTTATGAATGGATTCATCGTTCTGAAGAAATGGTGTATATTGATGATTATGCACATCATCCAACAGAATTGAATGCAGCGATTAAAGCAACGAAAGCCTTATTTCCTAATAAAAAGATATTGGGAATTTTTCAGCCCCATCTATACACTCGAACGCGTGATTTTGTAGATGGATTTGCAGCAGCTTTAGATCAACTAGATCAAGTCATTTTAATGGATATTTATCCAGCTCGCGAATTACCAATAGAAGGAGTGAATGCTGATATTATCTTTAATAAAATGAAATTAAGACATAAAAAAAGAGCTTCTAAAACCAATTTGATGAAAATTTTAAAAGAAGAAAAGATAGAGGTTTTATTGACTTTAGGAGCTGGAGATATAGATACTTTTGTAGAACCAATAAAAGATTGGTTACTTATGCTGAAAAAATAAGTTTTCGATTTTGGACGTAAATTATACAACTAAACGATTCATTATAAGTGTGTTGTATAATTTATGGACTACTAAAAATCGAATCGTAATTTTTTAAGTAGTACTAAAAAAAGGAAAAACGAACTAAAACTTTTGAATCATAAGTTTGATTCAATTAACTTTTCAAATTTAACCAATTTGAAAAGTACAATTAGCATAAAAAACGGAAACCAGAATCGCAATTTTACAAACACCAAAACACTAACAAAATGATTCGGTTGAACAAACACGAAC
>JAHDES010000009.1:0-121983 GCA_020628645.1 Saprospiraceae bacterium | reverse complement strand
CAATTTTACAAACACCAAAACACTAACAAAATGATTCGGTTGAACAAACACGAACTAAGCGGTACGCTACGCCGTTTAGGAGTACTCGTAGGACTACTTGTATTAGCTGGCATAATTATTTCAGCAGTAGAAAGTAAGAAGAGTAGCACAACCAAGGCAGTATTGATTGATATTCAAGCCCTCAAGAGTGGTGCTTCACTTTTGAATATAGATGATGTCTTAACAACTATTGAGCGTTCTTTTGGGTATAATTTGGAAGGAATTCCTGTAGCTGAGCTTGATGTAGCTCGTGTAGAACGTGTACTAGAAGATGATCCTTTTGTATTGGATGCAGAAGTTTATGTGGATGCACAAGAGCAAATTCACATTGGTATCCAACCAAGAGAACCATTACTTCGAATTATTGATAAAAATGGATCCAATTATTATCTCGATGCAGAAGGTGTGAAAATGAATTTATCTAAACATTTTTCTGCTAGAGTTCCTGTTATTACTGGAAATATACCGCCCTATACGGCAGATTTTTTAGTAATGAAAGAAGATCATTTATTGAGAGATATATTCCATTTAACGAATACTTTAGTCGAAGATGATTTTTTAGGTGCCTTAATAGAACAAATTTATGTGAATAATCAAGCAGAAATTACTTTAATTCCAAGTGTCGGTAACCAAAAAATTCTATTAGGCGAGTATGAAGATGTAGAAGATAAGCTGAAGCGACTAAAAGTATTCTATAAAGAAGGCATTCCTTATGTGGGATGGAACAAGTATAAAACCATTAATTTGAAAAATAAAGGTCAAGTAGTTTGTAAACGAAATGATCGTCGTTCTTCCAACGGCGTTTAAAGTTTCTAATACGAAATTGAATAAGTGATTTCATAAATCACACCTAAATCGTATGATGCCGAGCTGAAAAAATCATAAATTATATACAAAAGGATTTTCTCAACACGGTATAACTATTATTAGAAAAGATAGGATGATTATTTTTAACAGATGATAGATAAGTTGATAATCAACATAATCTAAAATCTAAAAATCTATAGTCTGAAATCTTCATCTAAATAGACCTTACCCCCTTAAAACATTATTGTTGAAACACGTTTAAAAACCATTAATGATTATGCTGCACAACAACAGCCAAACACCAGAGATCGTCGTCGCCCTTGATATAGGTACTACGAAGGTCTGTGCAGTTGCTGGACGAAAAAACGAACATGGCAAAATTGAAATCCTCGGAGTAGGTCGAGTCGACTCAGAGGGTGTAATGCGAGGCGTAGTTACGAATATCGATAAAATGGTGAAAGCCATTGGCGATGCTGTAAAAGCTGCTGAACGTTCCATTCAATCTCCGATCAAAGTTGTACATGTTGGTATCGCTGGGCAACACATTAAAAGCCTCCAACATCGAGGCATCCTTACGCGTGATGATAGCCACACCGAAATTGCGCAAGAAGATATTGATCGCTTGATCAATGATATGTTTAAATTGGTACTTCCACCAGGTGACCAAATTTTACATGTCATTCCACAAGAATATACGGTGGATAATGAGCAAGGAATCACCGATCCTATCGGAATGTCGGGTATTCGTTTAGAAGCGAATTTCCATATCATTACTGGACAAATTTCTGCTTCCAATAACATCCATCGTTGCGTTCAAAAATGTGGATTGAAAGTTTCAAGTATGACATTAGAACCCATTGCTTCTGCAATGGCAGTCTTGAGCGATCAAGAAAAAGAAGCAGGCGTTGCATTAGTCGATATTGGTGGAGGTACAACGGATATTACTATTTTCCAAGAAGGAATTATTCGCCATACTGCAGTTATTCCTTTTGGTGGAAATGTTGTAACCAATGATATTCGTGAAGGATGTACCGTCATGAAAGGACAAGCAGAAAAATTAAAACTGAAATTTGGAGCTGCGGTTGCACAGGAAGTTTTTGACAATCGTATTATTACGATACCTGGACTCAAAGGCCGTGATCCAAAAGAAATATCTGAGAAAAATCTAGCGCGTATTATCCAAGCACGCATTGAAGAAATTTTAGATTATGTATACTGGGAAATTCGTCGTTCGGGTTATGAACGTAAATTGATCGGTGGAATCGTTCTTACGGGTGGAGGAGCTTTATTAAATCATATTGACAAGCTTACGGAACTTCACACTGGAATGAGCACTCGTATTGGTTTACCTGTTGAACATTTGGCACATGGATACAATGAACGTATTTGTAGCCCTATTTTTTCTACTGCAATTGGTTTGTTAATCAAAGGAATTGATGATTATGAAAATAATCGTATTCCAATGGAAGAAGTAACTGAAGAAATTCCTGTAGAAGAAGCTGAAATGGCAACGGCACAAGAGCAAGACGACGATAAAGAAAAATGGTACGATTCCATTTTTAGAAAAACCAAAGAGTGGTTTGCTGAAGAACCCGATGCAGAATTTTAATTCACTTTTCAAGTTTAACTAACTTGAAAAGTTTAATGAATTCTTTAAACTAAATTTAATAATCTGAGAATTCGCATTAAAAAAGACTTGATTTAAAGAAAGAACTTAGAACTAATATCTAACCATCTAAAAGTCTAAATTCTAGTAAAAAATGCGTTCTTGAAAATAGCTAAGATTATGATTTTTGATTTACCAAAAGACGATAAGTCCATCATAAAAGTCCTTGGAGTAGGAGGGGGAGGTAGTAATGCAGTAACCCACATGTTCAAACAAGGCATCGTTGGCGTTGATTTCGCCATTTCCAATACGGATAATCAGGCAATGGAAATTAGTCCTGTACCCACTAAATTACAACTAGGCCCTAATCTTACAGAAGGTCGTGGTGCAGGATCTAAGCCACAAGTTGGAAAACAAGCTTGTATTGAATCTATTGAAGCAGTAAAAGAATTTTTATCCGATGATACCAAGATGTTGTTTGTCACTGCTGGAATGGGTGGTGGAACAGGAACTGGCGCAGCACCAATCATCGCTAAAGCAGCACAAGAGATGGATATTCTGACTGTAGGAATTGTTACACTTCCATTTACTTTTGAAGGACGTCGTCGTTCTACACAAGGAATGGATGGTCTGGAAGAACTAAAGAAAAATGTTGATACCTTGATCGTCATTTCAAATGATAAATTACGTCAAATTCACGGAAATCTATCCTTATCTGATGCTTTCGCCAAAGCGGACAATATTTTAACCACAGCCGCAAAAGGTATCGCAGAAATTATAACAGTTCCTGGTTATGTAAACGTGGATTTTGAAGATGTCAATACTGTTATGCGCAATAGCGGTGTTGCAATTATGGGAACCGCAATGGCTGAAGGAGACGATCGTGCTAAACGAGCAGTAGATGAGGCATTGAACTCGCCTTTATTAGAAGATAACGACATCAAAGGCGCACAACATATTCTCTTAAATATTACTTCTGGTACAAAAGAAGTAACGATGGATGAAATCTTTGAAATTACCGAATTTGTGCAAGAAGAAGCAGGTTATGGGACAGATTTAATCTGGGGTAATTGTTTTGATGAAACGATAGGAGAGAAAATTAGTGTTACCGTAATTGCTACAGGTTTTGAACGCAATAATGTACAGAAAAATTTTGGAGGACAGAATACAAATAAAGTAGTGGTTTCTTTAGAAGATGATGCGCCTAAAACCGAGAAATCTTCCCTTTACGATTTAGGACATGAAGATACAGCAGAATCGGCTACCACTTTTGAATTTAATGATATTCAATCACAATTGTCTTCTTATCGAAAGTCGCAATATTCGTACGATGAGCCTTATATCAAAAATGAAGATAAAGAACGACAAATACAGGAACGTCAGCGCCGTAACGACCAAGAAATGCGTCGTAGAGATCGCTTACGTAATCTCAATAAAAAACTAAATAATCCACAAACGATTATTGATTTGGAGAATGAACCTGCTTATGTAAGACGTAATGTTCGTTTTGATGATGTACCTGATGCATCTGAGGTAGATCGCTCTAAATGGACCATTTCTGAAGAAGATGGTCGAACAGAAATTCATTCTAACAATTCTTTTTTACATGATAATGTAGATTAGATACTAAGATTAACCTTAAAGAACGCTTAATATTAATGGTTCTGAGTGTTTTAACACTAAGTCTGGGTGATGTATTTCACTCAGACTTTTTTATATCCCTTGATGTTTAACTGCCAATGAACTTGCTTATTTCCACTCACTAAAATTGGTGATATTAATTAAAATCATATCAATAGAAAATGTAAACTATTTACTTTTTGATTAGAATGGCATAACTTATAAAACGGATAATATCATGAACAAAAAATTATACTCCCATGCGTCAAAATATTTATATTTCGTCTTCTGTATTTAGTGTTCTACTCACATTTTTTTCAATACTTCAGCTTCAAGCCCAAGCCATTATTACGACTTCAACTACCTTGATTAATTGTGATGTGGATAGTGCTGTTCTATTTGTTTTACTTGATGATGCCAGCGATATAATAGAATGGACTTCTTCTAATGTTCCTGTTGCCCAACAAGTGGATAATCCTATAGTCGTTTATTCAGGAGGATTATATGAAGCTGCTGTTATTAACACAAATGGAGATACAACAATTAGCACCATTCAGATTAATGAAAATACACAAGTTTTATCATTTGATCTTGATGAACCTATTGTTTTAGATTGTAAAGAACGAATCAAAGATTTTAATGATTTCAATCCCTTTTTTCGCTCCCATAAATGGTATAATACTTCAGGAAACTTAATTTCTACAGAAGCAACTCCTTTTTTTGAAGAAGCTGGAGAATATTTATGGGTCAATACCTCTGATTTGAATGGCTGTAAAGATAGTACTATAATTCAAATAGAATTAGATGATATGCCTCCAAATGTTTATGCACCAGATGTAGTTCAGAATTGTATGTATGGTAGAACAAGATTTAACGTGACATCGTCTGACTCAATTGTTGATTATAAATTATATGATGCACTGGGAGAAGATATGCTTAATTCTTTCATTACAGATGTGAATTTATTTAATATAAACGAGGATCAAAATCCTTCTCCATATTATCTTTTTTCTACTGGAGTAAATGGATGTATAGCTATAGATACTATTGAATTGATAGCCAATTCTTCTCCTTTGGTATTTCCAAGCAATGAGCAATATATTCACTTGTGTGGGAATGAAAGTAAAGAAGTGACTATAACGGCTGATGGAGGAGTATTACCTTATACCTTTTTTTGGGAAGGAGATTCTATACCTGTTGGAACATTTACAGATACTATAGTCATTTTAATTACCCCACAAATGTATGGAACCAATATTGTAAAAATAGTAGATAGTAGTGGATGTAGTGCTTTGAATTTTATTTTAGTCGGACAATCAATTATGGAATGGTTACTTCTTAATGAAGAGGTAGTTGGTACACTTCCTGGAGAAGCCACAGGAAGCATTCAGATCAATCCATCTGGTGGAGAATACACTTATTATTGGGAGCATAATGGAGCAACAACATCATTTGTGGACAGTCTTGAAGCAGGTGTATATTATGTAGATATTACTAATCAATATGGTTGTACTTATCATCAATGGGTAGTAGTAGATGAATTAACATCTACAACATCAGCATTATCTGCTAGTGTTATAAAAATCTTTCCTAATCCTGCTTCTTCAGAAATGACCATTGATTTTTCAATAGCTTCTAATGAAAAAGTAAAACTTCAATTATTCAATACTGTTGGACAACTAGTTTATTCTAATACTAGACAAATGGGAGCTACTGGTCAAGTGAAATTCGATACTCAATCTTATGAATCGGGAATGTATGTCTTACAAATAAAACACAAAGAATCCATTTACACTAAAAAGGTGTTTATTCAGCAGTAAAAAATGATATTCCAAAAGAAACTTTACCTTAGTGTTATCTAAAATGAAAGATCACATGGGTAAATACTTTACATTATTCTTAACGCTTTGTTTATTATCATCATCTTGTAAGGAACAAACAACTTCAACGACTAAAGGTAATTCCGATCAAGCATACACTTCCTTTGTCAATACCTTCATAGGTACAGGCGGACATGGACATACTTACCCAGGGGCGAGCATGCCTTTTGGGATGATGCAATTGAGTCCTGATACGCGTTTGACGGGCTGGGATGGCTGTTCGGGCTATCATTATAGTGATAACTATATTTATGGTTTTTCACATACGCATCTGAGTGGAACAGGGGTGTCTGATTATGGCGATATTTTATTAATGCCTACGACAGAAGCGGTTTTAAACAATGGCGCCGATGGTAAAAAAGGCTATCGAACTCGTTTTTCGCATGAAAATGAAAAAGCCACACCCGGCTATTATCAAGTATGGTTGGATAGTACAGATATAAAAGTAGAATTGACAGTGGCGCAGCGTTCAGGAATTCATCACTATCAATTTCCTAGTGCTGAAAATCAATATATTATCCTTGATTTGGAACATCGAGATGAAGTCTTGGCACATCAAATTGATCTCCTCTCGGATACTGAAATTCAAGGTTATCGTCATTCAAAAGCATGGGCGGAACAGCAGTATTTATTTTATCATATGGTATTCTCACATTCCATCGACCAAGAAAATTCTATTTTTTCTGATAATGGAAAAATCGCCGCTTTAAAGCTAAAAAATCCGAATAATGAATCTGTTTTTGTAAAAGTAGGCATATCCGCAGTTGATAATAAAGGCGCAAAACAAAATCTTCTACAAGAAATAGGATCAAAATCCTTTGAAGAAGTAAAGAATTCTGCCCAACAAACTTGGGAAAAGCACCTTCAAAAAATAGAAATTGAAACACCTATTGAGGAGCATAAAGTGAATTTCTACACCGCCATGTACCATAGCATGTTGGCTCCTAATATCTATCAAGATGTTGATGGTCGTTATCGAGGAATGGATTTAGAAATTCACCAAACCAGCGATTTTGATTATTACACCGTCTTTTCACTGTGGGATACGCATCGTGCTGCGCATCCTTTGTTTACGATTATAGATCAAGAGCGAACCAATGATTTTATTAATACCTTTTTAGCCAAATATGAGGAAGGGGGCATTATGCCTATTTGGGATTTGGCGGCAAATTATACGCATTGTATGATTGGTTATCATGCCATTCCTGTTATTGTAGATGCTTACCAAAAAGGAATTCAAGATTATGACGAAAAGAAAGCCTTGGAGGCCATGAAACACTCCGCTACACGGGATAAATTGGGCTTGAAATTTTACAAAGAAATGGGATATATTCCCGTAGAACAAGAATCTGAATCGGTCTCCAAAACGCTGGAATATGCCTACGATGATTGGACCATTGCATTGATGGCAAAGTCCATGAATCAAGAAGAAGATTATCAATATTATCTCCAACGTGCCCAAAATTATAAAAATAGTTTTGATCCATCGACTCAATTTATGCGGGGGCGTTTTCGCAATACTTGGTTTGCGCCTTTTGATCCTTATGAAGTCAATTTCAATTATACTGAAGCCAATGCTTGGCAATATAGTTTTTATGTACCGCAAGATATTAGTGGATTTATCAAACTCTTGGGTGGAAAAAAAGCTTTAGAAGAACAATTAGATGAATTATTCACTGCAAATGTAGAAACCGCAGGTCGAGATCAAAAAGATATTACGGGTTTGATTGGTCAATATGCGCATGGAAATGAACCCAGTCATCACATGGCATATTTATACAATTTCATCAATCAACCAAATAAAACACAAGAGCGAATCCATGAGATTTTAACGACTCTTTACACCAATACACCTGAGGGTATTGCTGGAAATGAAGATTGTGGACAGATGAGTGCATGGTATATTTTGAGTAGTATGGGTTTTTATCCTGTTTCGCCTGGAAATAATGAATACATCATAGGCACGCCATTATTTGAGAAAGCAAAAATTAATCTTGAAAATGGAAAAACCTTTGAAATTATTGCTGAAAATTTTGCTCCTACGCATAAATACATTCAATCGCTTACGTTGAATGGAAAGAATTATCCCTTTTCTTATTTAAAACATGAGGTTATTATGAAAGGGGGACAATTAGTTTTCCAAATGGGAGATGCACCTTCCAAATGGGGAACAGCAGATGCGCATATTCCTAAAACCTCCATTGAAGAACACCTCATTACACCAGCACCATTTATAGAAAAAGGAGAGGTCGCTTTTAAAGAACAAACACAAGTCCATTTAGGATGTGCAGATAAAGAAGCCACGATTTTTTATGGAATCGATCAAAATGATGTTCAAGAATATAAATCTCCCTTTACTATTTCAGAAGCTGGAACTTTAGAAGTATTTGCCAAAAAAGAAGGAGTATCTAGTGCGAAAATTGCTACTAAATTTATCAAAATTGATCCTAATTTAAGTATCGAACTCGCGACTGAATATGCCAATCAATACAATGCAGGAGGAAATCGAGCTTTAATAGATGGAATTTTAGGAACATCTGATTTCAGAACGGGTACTTGGCAAGGTTATTCCGATGTCGATGTACATGCAACGATTAATTTAGGTAAATCTAAAACCATCCAATCGGTTGATGTTAATTTTCTTCGTGACCAACGCTCTTGGATTTTTCTTCCCACTGCTGTAGAATGTTTAGTTTCTAAAGATGGAAAAACGTTTACCAGCATTCAAAAAAAGAAATTATCTACACCCTCACCCAATGAGGAAGTAGAGATTGAACATCTCTCTTTTGCGATCAATGCTGCTAAATATCAATACATTAAAATCATAGCAAGTAAACTAGGAGACCTACCCGAATGGCATCTTGGGCATCAATATGACGGAAAGAGCTGGATTTTTATTGATGAAATAACCATAAAATAGGATGGTCGAATTTATTCGACGAGAGGATATAGTTAACATCAAACTATTAGAAATTTTCACTTCAAGAGAATTTGTCTAATAAGCATAGTTTAATTACTTCCAAAACGTGCATTCTATCAAAAAAGAGCTTACCTTTGCGCCTGTTTTGGAACATATTTAGGAAAATTAAATATTTTAGATGACAGCGATACGGAATATTGCAATTATTGCACACGTAGATCATGGTAAGACCACATTAATGGATAAAATGCTTCATGCAGGTGCTTTATTCAAGGATCATGAAAAACCTGGTGAACTCATTATGGATAGCAATGATCTTGAAAAAGAACGAGGCATTACCATTGTCTCTAAAAACGCTTCGATTACCTACAAAGGGGTCAAAATCAATACGATTGACACCCCTGGTCACAGCGATTTTGGAGGTGAAGTAGAGCGCGTGCTCAATATGGCAGATGGTGTTTTATTATTAGTAGATGCTTTTGAAGGCCCAATGCCACAAACGCGATTTGTATTGCAAAAAGCCTTGCAATTAGGCTTGAAACCAATCGTGGTTATTAATAAAGTAGATAAAGAAAATTGTACCCCAGAAGAAGTTCATGAATCCGTTTTCGATCTAATGTTTAATCTAGATGCAACGGAAGATCAATTGGATTTTCCAGCGATTTATGGCTCTGCGAAGCATGGATGGATGAGCACAGATTGGAAAAATCCAACGGAAGATATTACGTCATTATTAGATGCTATTATAGAACACGTACCTCCTCCTAAAGTAAGTGAGGGAACTCCCCAAATGTTGATTACTTCTTTGGACTACTCTCGATATACAGGTCGTATGGCAATCGGTCGTTTGACAAGAGGAAGCTTGAAAAAAGCACAATGGATTAATATCGTCAACAACGATGGCAAGAAAGTTAAACAGCAAATTAAAGGCTTGTTTGTTTTTGAAGGTTTGGCTAAAAAAGAAGTAAATGAAGTTGTCGCGGGTGAAATTTGTGCAGTTCAAGGTATAGATGGTTTTGATATTGGAGATACGCTTGCCGATGGTGAAAATCCAGAGTCGCTAGCAAGTATTGCCATCGACGAACCAACCATGAGTATGTTATTTACCATTAATGATTCTCCATTCTTTGGTCAAGATGGAAAATTTGTTACTTCTCGTCATGTCAATGATCGCTTGGAAAAAGAAATGGAGCGTAATTTAGCACTCAAAGTTGTTCCAACAGATTCAGCAGATTCATTTCGAGTCTACGGACGAGGGGTCTTACATTTATCGGTATTGATTGAAACGATGCGTAGAGAAGGCTATGAATTACAAATTGGACAGCCAACAGTGATTTTAAAAACAATCGACGGTAAAAAACATGAACCCATTGAGGAATTGACCATCGATTTACCTGAATCCGTTTCTGGTAAAGCTATTGAAATGGTAACCAAACGTAAAGGTCAAATGCTTTCCATGGAGCCTAAAGCCGACCGAATGTTATTACAATTTGAGATTCCTTCTCGTGGTATTATTGGGTTACGAAATTATCTCTTAACAGCAACAGCAGGAGAGGCGATAATGACACACCGTTTTAAAGAGTTTCAGCCATGGAAAGGAGATATTCCTGGTCGTTTGAATGGATCATTAATTAGTATGGAAAATGGAAAAGCGATTCCATTTAGTATTAATAATTTGCAAGAGCGAGGAAAGTTTTTTGTAGAAGCCAATGAAGATGTTTATGAAGGGCAAGTTATTGGTGAAAATAGTCGTCCAAACGATCTAGTGGTTAATGTAACGAAGACAAAGAAACTCACCAATATGCGTTCCTCTGGGGCAGATGATAAAGTAAAACTTGTTCCACCAATCAAATTTACTTTAGAAGAAGCTCTTGAATACATTCAAGCAGATGAATATGTAGAGGTCACTCCGAAAGCAATGCGCCTACGAAAAATCTTATTAAAAGAACACGAACGTAAACGTGCAAAGAATAAAGCCCTAGTTGTGTAATCTATTTTTTAGACTTAGGACTAATTTATATAGGACTTTGTACGACTCCATAAAAAAAACCCATCTTGCATTTGCAAGATGGGTTTTTTTTATGGAGATCAAGAATAAAACCTTATAAGATTAGGCAATTGAAAATCAAATTATTCCAAGATCCTAAGTCGAAAAGTCTTATGTCCTTATCTATTTACTTCAACATAATTTTATGAGATTGAATACCTTGCTCGAATCGAACTTTAGCAACATAAAGTCCTTTGGTTAGAGCAGATAAATCTAGTTCATATTGAGTAGCATCTAAGTTTTCAAAAGTTACTAAAAGACGACCACTCATATCATATAACTCAATTCCAAGCATTGGCGTCTCAAAAGAAGACGTTAACATTACTCGATCAAAAGTAGGATTAGGAGCAAGTTGTAGATTTGTAACAGCTGCATCTAAAATATCTTCAGTACTACTTGAAACTGGCATAGCTGGATCAAGCGTAACAAGTGCACGAGGAAGAATATACTGCATACAAGTATCAATATTTGCGCGAGCTTTTTCAGCAGACATACCTTCATTCAATACAAGACCTTGGTCGTGGAATGTACCACCCGATGGGTGTGGTAACTGATTCCAAGGAATACCCATACCCTGACCATCAGCAGGAGAAGGAGCTGCAGGATCCCACCAGTCAATAACAATACCTTCGTCAATTCCTAAAGAGTTAGGAGCTTGAACATAAGGGAATGTACCTTCATAATAAGGATGACCAGCAATTGCAGAGTTTGCCATAGCCAATTGTGTAATTGGATCATCAAACATTGCATCTTTCCATGCTTGGTTAATACCAGAACCTTCTTGCGTCATACCAATTTGTTGTGCGCCTTGTACTTGTACAATAGGATCGCCTGTATTTGGTACGATTAATACAGCATCATCATAAGGAGCAAACTGATCAAAAGCAGATTGGATAGAAATGATAGGCACTGTTTGGTCATTTAACCAAGAAATATCACCTAATGCACCACCAATATTGATACAAAGATTGAAATCATTACTAAAGCCAGCATAATTCACATAATTAGTTGTGTCACCTGGAGGCAAACCAAAAGGCACAGAAGAACCATCAGCAGGAGTAACAGTTAATACTTCACCATTAATGTCTCCATGGAAAGGAGGGATAACCATTGGTGTTTCAGGAACATTATCTCCATTCGTATCTAATAAAAATTTACCTGGACCATTCGTTGTCGTTAAGATTTCATTGTAGTCAGATAAACCAGCCATACCTAATACTAGATATCCACCAGTACCTGTACCTAAACAAGCAATCTTTGTATCATCTATTCCATAAGGATTACCTTCATTGGCAACAGTATGTCTGAAATAACGAATGGCGTTACGACCATCTTGTAAACCACGATAAGCTGCTTGGATCAAACCTAAAGCACGTTCTGGTTGTGAACCAGCTAGTGGATTCCATCCAGCACGATAGGTAACAGATGCTGCTACAAATCCTTTACGAGCTAATTGAGTACAAATCTCAACTGCAGAAGAATCTGTTTTTGTACCTGCAATTTGAGCATTGGTTACATTAGGTAAGAAGTTACCTGTATGGAAAACTAAGAATAATGGACGATTAACTACATTATCACCTGTAGGCTCATACACATCTAGTTTCAATTCTTGTGGAACGGCTTCCATTGCTTGTGCAAGGAATAATAATGTTGCATTTACTCCATAAGTAACGTCTGAAGTAACAGTTACATCAGTGAAAACATCATCTTTATAACGTTCTTGAGCTGTAGCAAAAGAAGCCATAAAAAGACATAGGCATAAAATAGTATAGAGTTTTTTCATAAGAAATAGGTTTAATGAAAAATTTTATAGTTTGACAATATTGATTTCGTTTTTGATGGTTTATTATTTTCCTTCATATAAAAAGGTAACATAGGCTAAACGACCGATGCGTGGGCCACCATAAGTTTGAAAATTTAAAGAGTTTAGTATATTTGATGCACCAATTTTTAGAATACTATTAATCTTAGGTAAACCAAAACTTACTTGTGCATCTAACATATCATAAGTAGGAATAAATCCAGTAAACTGTGGCGAACCTTCAAATAAGAAACCTTCAATCCATTTATAATTAATATTAAAGGAAAGATTACGCAATTTTCGTTCACCCATATTGATCGTTAAATTTCGTCCACCAAAACCAAAGTTGAATTTATGTTCTGGGGTATTAAAAGCAGGTATAATGGGATCATCTAATTGTGTATTCAATCTATTCCAAGAATAATTACCAATCAGGGTATAGTTTTGTCCGAGATAGTAATTCACACCTACAGTAAACCCTTGTGTAGTAACTTGATTTTGGGAATTGGAAGAATATCTGAAAATATCAAGCTGATTAACCGTAACACCTCCTCCATCTGTAGAATATTCAAGGTCTGCTCCAATTTGATAACCAATAAAATTATCGTAGATACTGAAATAATATCCAGCATCAACATACATTTTATCAAATAGCGTAGTTCTAAATCCAAATTCTCCCGTTTTCACTGCCTCAGGTCGTACAGGCGCTATGGCAAAAGTATCCAGCATACTAGCTTGCTGAGAGTCAAAAAAGTCAAATAAAGATTCAATAGTCACCAAGTCTTCTACACCATTTAAGTTACCAGATAAAGTAGCTGGACCAATATTAAATGATAAGTATTGATCCGAAAGCGTTGGATTTCGAATGGCCGAGGAAAAAGAAACTCTAAAGAAATTATTTTGTGAAGGTGTATACACTACAGAAGCAGCAGGTGATAATAACCAATCAAAATTTTGATTTTTATCTGCTCGAATAGTTGCCGAGACTTTTACTTTATTACTAGCTAATGATTTCGTTCCACCACCATAAAAACCAACTTCAGAATTGGTGATTTTAATACCTGCGGTGTCAGAGAAAATTGTTCCTTGTGTTACAGGCGTGTAGAGTCTATAATTTGCTCCTACGCGTATTTCGTCAATCCAAAGTGGATTAAAAGTATATTCGCCATGAACATGATACAATGCAGAATTATCAAAAAACTTAGTACCTCCATCACTAATTAGTGTTCCTGTTATACGATCAAATTCTTGTTGAAATCGATCTGTTCCTGGTTCAAAGAAAGGTTGAAAAATAGAGCCTGCTGCTACATTTTGATTGGCGAAATTTGCTGCTTCTGCATGCCATTGTGTTAATAAATCACGGTTATCTATTTGCCATTGTTCAGCTGCAGCTGCATCAAATTCAGTTAATACCTCAAAAGTAACAGGATCAAAGATCGGATTGCCATTTTCATCGGTAACAATCGTTAATTTTGGATAATCACTTTCATTAATACGATCATTAACATTGGCCGTCCAATAGGTGTTATAATCAACAGACCACTCTCGATCATCTTTTGCACTTTCTTGTAATTGAAGTGCTGTAAAATAAGGATCGTAAGAATCTCCTGCACCCGTTCGCGTGGTGTAAGCGCGCAGGAAAAATTTATTTTTCTTTCGATATTCTAAACGATTTTGTAAAAAGGTAATTCCTTTTAAACTAAAACGATTATCTCCTTGATAAACTGTTGTTCCCGAACCAAAATTAGTGGAGAAAATCACCTCAGGAGATTGTTCTTTTTGATCTGGATTGGTACGAAGATGTACAGCTACATTAGCTTTATAATTACG
Organism: Saprospiraceae bacterium; assembly: GCA_020628645.1. Classification (GTDB taxonomy): domain Bacteria; phylum Bacteroidota; class Bacteroidia; order Chitinophagales; family Saprospiraceae; genus JAHDES01. The sequence continues at coordinate 107,433 of JAHDES010000009.1, read as the reverse complement.
CGTATTATAATCCACTAAATCTATTTCACGATAACCAGTACGATGAAACTCTCCCAACAAAGAAATAGGATCACTTAATTGAAATTCCGTAAGATCGTTTCCATTATAATATTCATCTCCATAAATATTTACAGCATCTACACCTCCAGGATTATCAATTCCAAATTCAGAACCATCTACAGGATCATAATTATCAGCTACCCAATCATCTGCACGTAAGTATTCAAAGTTTAATTTATAAGCTATTAAATCATCGCCCTTGCTGTTTTGGAAGACATCTGCCCATCTCAAAGCCCCATTTAGCATATTTCGTTCGCCCACTTTTACCATTCCAGATAAACCATTATGGAAAAAAGGATCTTTGGTCTCCATACTAATTACACCATTGAAGGCATTGGGGCCATAAAAAGCCGAACTCGCACCCACGATCAATTCTACTTTGTTAATATCTAGTTCAGAAGAACCCAGAAAATTTCCTAAAGAGAAATTTAAACCAGGAGCTTGATTATCAATACCATCAATAGTTTGGAGGGAACGTACAGGACTGGTACTATTAAAACCACGTGTGTTAATGACTTTAAAACCAAGACTAGCTGCCGTTAAATCTACCCCTTTTAAAGCTCCTAAACCATCATAGAAATTGGCGGCAGGTGTTTCTTTAATAGCAATGATATCTAAAGCTTCGACTGTAAGCGGCGATTCCTTTTGTTTATCAGAAATACGACTTGCCTTTACGATGGCTTCTGTTACTACTTGAACACTTTCTTCCATGGTGATATTCAAGCGTTTATTTTCATCTACAGTGATGATTTTATCAGAATAACCAATATAAGTAACTTCTAAGTTGATAGGTAAAGATTTATCCGTACTAAATTCGAATGTACCATCCCAGTCAGAGGTTGTTCCTTCGGCTGTTCCTTCGATAATGATATTTGCACCAATAATGGGATCATTATTCGCAGCATCGAGGACAATTCCTTTAATAGTGGTTTGTGCTTGGGCAAATACACCTCCAAGACATAACAATAGTGCTGTCAAAAGTTGACGAGTAGAAAATGACATAGATAAGTAAAAGTTTGTATGGTTTTTCAAAGACTAGAATTAGTTATGTGCGTTATTTTTTGACTCCGTTGGTAGTGTTTGGTAGATATTTAGATTGTTTGTATTTGGATGAGGTTTGTAATCGGCTGCCAAAATAGTAATTTTTATAAACTTTCTACTTTTTTAACATGAGAAAAATTTTAATTTATGCCTATAAACCAAATATTTAACTTTTTAAGGGATTAAAATATAAAAGGTCTAATAAATTTCTTCATTAGACCTTTCTGATATTTCGTATTTAATATAGACTTATTGCACCATGAATTTTGCTCGATAGGCTTGTTTACCATCTGTACAAAGTAAGACGTAATTGGCTTTGCTCAATGAAGATACATTGATAGTAAATTCTTTTTGATTGGCAACCTCTTGTTCTAGTATTTTTTGCCCACTTAGATTGAAAATTTCTAGACGTACATTTGCTTGTAATGATTCAGGAATTTGAATGGTTAGATACTCAGCAGTGGGATTAGGATAGACCGTTAATACCATATCTTTTTCAATTACCTCTTTTGCATTGACTAATTCTTGCAGTTGGAAATCCCAAATTCCTCTTCCATACGTACCGAAGCGAATCGTCTCAATTTCAGGCAAATATTCTACCGACCAATACGTTTGATTAGGTGCGCCTAAACCAGCCATATCATACCATTGTTCTTCAGCCACTACATACACATAAGGCCCTGCCTCCGTTGCTGCAAAGAAAAGACTTTCATCTTCATTGGCAGTGATTTCAAAGACTAGGGTAGGAGGGAGTCCTTCATTCATGGGTTCAAAATTCATCCCATTATTCGTAGATTTGTAAACGGAAGCATTGGAATAACCACTTCCTGCAATGTAAAGCGTATTTTCATCTTGAGTAGAAGCATAAATACTTGTCCCATACAAATAATGAGGCCCAGGTACAAGAATAGTACTTTGTTCCCAAGTTTGACCTGCATCTAAGGAATAATAGAAGAAATTACTAGTGGTAGATGCATACATAATATTGTCATTCAGCGGAGAAATTTCGATTGCTGAAACTTCGCCCGTTGACTCTGCTTTAAAATCAAAAGGTAATTGCTCGGTCTCCACCGAACCAGCCCAATAACGCATTTTGACAATATAAGAACCTTCACCACCCTCAACATTACCACCTGCGAGGTAGACATAATTATTACTAGGATCAGGCGTTTCTACAAGTGGTGGTATCCAAACGGATTCATTATCAGAATCAATGGTAATATCGGCAGTAATGCCCCCCACTAAAGAATTGGCATAATAAGAAACCCATCCTCCAGGGTAAACTGTCCAGAAACTATTGCCATTATTGGTAAAGGCGATATGTCCATAATCTCCAGAAATGATTTGATCTAAATCGGCTATATCATCATAAGAATTAGCTTCTCCGCGCTGAAATCCTTGATCTTGCGAACCCGCATACAATAATTGTGGATTATTAGGATTAGTTCGTACATCATAGTATTGTGCAACGTTCAATTTTTCTAAGCCAATATTTTTATTCGTAGCCGCATTATCATAAGAAATACTTAACCCTCCATGATTACTAATAAGGGTAAACTGCTCGCCATCTGTAGTTTCAAATTCATTGAAATACATAATATCTGCGTGAAGCTTATTCTCTACATCTTGATAATAGTCCCCCCAATTGTTGATTTTATCCCAAAATAAAGCTGTTGTTGTACGGAAACATTCTACTTCACCCATGTACATGATAGAAGGATCAAACTTGCTCACATAGATACCGACTCCCCAAGGACTCGCTGGTAATTTAGTATGGTTTTCCCAACTTTCTCCAAAATTGTCAGTACGATAAACAAAATCTTCATCATCATAAATAAAAAAGCGTATTGTTTCGTCTGGCATCAAGGTCGCTGTCATATTGGCTCGCGCCCCACCAATGTCAAAAGGACCATTGTTTAGAGCAGTAAGCGTTAAATTAGGAACATCTACTTGAGAAAATTTAGAACTAGATTGCCCCACTTTTTCATACAAATAAATTTCTTTAGTATGATGTGGATTCACCATTGAAAAACGATCTAATTCGTGTTCGTTCCACGAATGAATAGAGGTAAACGTCTCCCCATTATCGGAAGAAGCATACAAGTGTACATCCTCCCAATAACCAGATTTACCAAGTAAATAAATATAATTTTGTCCTTCATGTACAACTGCCAAAGCATCACGGCATCCGCCTGTTGTATTTGCTCCTGTGGATGCCGTCCAAGTTTTGCCTTGATCGTCTGAATAATGAGGAATATTTCCTACACAGGCGAGCATTCGCTTCCCACTATCCGTATTTATTATTCTTAAAAAGCGATCATTGAATCGTAAATCTTCATTAAAAACTCCCCAATAAGAACCATCTCTAAGACCACGAAATAAGGTGCCTCCTCCAGAGATTAAATAGATTCGATCTTCTTCTGCATCGTATTCTGTCACGCCTATATTTCCTGCTTGATTATTACTACCACGCTCATACCATTCGCCTACCAAATTTCCATTTGCAAGTACTTCTTGTCCCGATTTGGCTTGTCCTTCTGCACGAAGTTTAGCGCGGGTTTTATGTTTTTGTAGGGCAGTTTGATATTCGATGGTGCGCCAATTAACTCCAGGGGCGGCTTGGTGCATTTCTTCAAACCATGCTTCGCGTTTGGATTGATTATCGCCTTCTTCTACATTTTCTCGAACAATTGTACCATCTGTTGGTGCAGGTGTAAAAGAAGTGTTCTTAAAGGGATTAATAGAAAAATAAATGCCACTAAAGAAAAAAGCAGCCAGTAGAAAAGGTAGGTATTTTCGCATAATGAGTGGATTTTGTACAAAAGTAAGGCATTTTATACTTAAAAACTGACTGTGAGGAGGCAAAGCTGAAATTTAAGCTATTCAAACAAATATTGCTATTCAATTTCTAGAATACGAATCCCATCTAGCTCGTTTTCCACGTAAGTCGATATGGATCGTACGCGAATCAGGGTATTTACCAATTCCTCCTCGATTGCCAATTAAAGATTCACAAATTTCAAGTACAAGATTTTTATCTTCAGTGGTGAAAGTACCGTCTTGATTGATATCATCAATTACCAAATCCAAAGCATCTCCATACAAATGGCGACTGGTATACGATCCCTACACTTCATCATTTAATTGGGGATGCCGATGTCCATAGCGTACCCAAAACGCATCACGATCATGTCCTTTTTTTGTTAGTTGATCTTGTAGTTTTAATAAGGTGAACAAAATGTCAGAATCAATACCCCAGATTAAGGTATCCTTGGAAAAATAATGGCTTTTGTAGAAATAGTGATCTCTTGCCATAACATCTCGAATGCGAATATTCCCGACGATTTTTTGATAGGTTTCTTTTTTAGTGATTAGATAAAATTGGAGATTAGAAACTGCTTTTTTGTACTTGGAAAGATGCATTTGAGAATAGATCAAATAATCTTTTGGAATGTCTTCTTTTTTGATAGAAGCGAGGTCATTTAATAAAGCCTTTAATTCATCTGCTGACTGAATGTAAGGATTGGCATGTGTCGCATCATAAAGGTGAGGAGCTAAAACATTTGTAGCGAAATAGCATCCTATTGGAATTCCTATTAGCAACAAAAGAAAGAGAACTTTTTTATACATACTTAAAGGCATCTCTTATGCGACCCGCATATTGACTGGTGGTGGTTTTGGTATAAAAGCCCAAAGAAATGGCTGCTTTATCTAAAATGCTCATGTCGAAGATGATATAGTTAAACTCATGGGTGTAACCATTGGTCAATTCAATTCGTTTTTGAACTAATAATTCAAATTCAGAATTGGAGATAGAGTTGGCACCAGCTTGATTGATGTAAAGACGAATGCGTTTTTCGGTTTCGATGAGTCCATTTTTTAAAATGAGCAAAAAATTAGCGGCTTCATCTAAGATTTTACGTTGTAAATTAATCCCATTCGTGGCATTGATCTTATCTAATTTTACAGCACCATCAGATTTCTCAAGGGAATAATATTCTTTGTTAATATCTTCATTATACTGCTGTACACATTCCATGTGCAATTGCCCCAATTCTTTCATGGGAACAATGATTTGTGTGAATTTATATTTTAAGGATTCGTGATAATCGCGTTCCGCTTGTAAACTACCTTGATCTTTTTTATCTTCATTTTCAAATAAGAGACGTTTCCAACTGCCATCTACTTTGTGTTCCATTATACCAATTTGGCTTAACAATTTGGAAAAAGGAACCGCTTTTTTATTGAAGGTATCAATATGAAGAAGAATTTCATCGAGCGATTCACTATTAGATTCATTTTCAAGGGAATCATTGTTTGAAAATAAAGGAGTAGGTTGAGAGGAAATAGAATGCTCATCCTGATGATCGTTGGTTTCAGGCGTTTCCTCAAACATATCTTCGTAAGGATTGGGCATAGCAGTTTTTATTAGTTGATATGATACCAACAAATTTAATTTTAATTCATCCTTTTTCAAAAAAAATAGATGGATTCCTTGTGTTTTTAGATAAAGAAAATTCTAAAAGAAGACATTTCATGGGCTTCATAGAGTGACTAATCTTTATAGAATAAGTCCATTCTTATAAACCTATAAAGAAAACCTTTATATTTGTCTATCTCTTTTCCAAAAATAGTTAAATGACAGAAAGTACCATTTCCCAACCAATTATTTATCAAAAAATAGAAGAGGCTTTAACTCAATTAGAACAAGCCAATTCTTCTAGTTCCTTTATTCAACAATTAGCCACTTATTTGGACAAACAAGTAGCTGAAATTCTTCAAATGGGGACGCAGAATTATGAGCAGCGTACAGAAGGTCTATCTTTAGAAGAAAAATATGACCATTATCAAATGGCTTTTCAATGGATGGAACGGGCCAAATCTTATGTTATTCTTTGGCGAAATGTACTTTTTGAACAAATAAAAGCCCACCATTTATATTTGGATAAAACGATTGAACTGAGTCAAGTCACTCAATTACAATCAGATGCTTTAAGGGTATTAAAAGAAGCTTATGCCGATTTTCAAAAAATGGGAGCAGAAGAAAAAGCTGTCCTCCAATTGAAACCCAATGGATTAGAAAAACAAATAGAATTGTGGCATTCACAACAACATCCTTGGCCCAGCTATCAGGAACAATTGGAACAATTGCCAGCCCAAACAGAGCAGTTATTGGTACAATATAACACCTTACAAGACTTATCGACTGATTTTGATAGTATCAGAGAGGCTATTCAACAACAATTGGTGTCAAGTGATACAGCTATAACTACAATGCGATCTATAGCGAAAGAGGCGGTTCAATATATTGAAGGGCATACCGAAGATAAGCCCATTAAATTAGCCCAATATGCAGAAGATCAAGAAGGAAGTATAGACAGCGCTATTGTGCTTGAAAATAATACCCCTCAAATTGAGCAACAACTTGAACCTTTAATGGCTCGACAAAATGTGGTAGTAAAAGCAGAACAAGGACTGCTGTACCAAAAGGATTATCCTATCAAACGAGCAGTTCGACAGTGGGTGGAATCTGAAATTTTATTGGTGCTAAAAGAAATTCGAGAGCACACAAATGCTACTATTAAGGATTTAAAAATGGCTTTGCTCAATATTAAAAATCGAGCGACGCTGCTTTCTAAAGAAAAAGAAGAAAATCCAGATCTTAGTTTGCCCACAGATAGTTTATGTCAACCTTTGCATGGATTTTTGAAGAAATTGGAGCAAAAAGAAGAACAACTAAATGAACTAAAATCAACCGTTAAAGAACGTCTACAAGCAGAATTTCGTATTGGGAAATTATATGAAAAAGATACTAATTTCTTATCCGTTCGCCTCCAATCTTCACTTAATCAATATCGAATTAGTCAAAATCAATTAAGTACATATCTTAAAAATGTATTTCAAGTACCTATTAACACCTTTAATAAATTACGAAATCGAGTTACAGAAGAACAAAATTTGACCAATTCAGAAAAAATTGTTCGTTTTGTTCAAGATCGTACCTTTAGTACTACCAATGATTCGTATCAGAGTATTTTTATGACCAAAGGATTCATTGGAGAATCTTTTTGGGTAGGTCGAGAAGATGAGTTGGAACGTATGGGGCAATTGATAGAATTGTGGAAAACAGGATTTCGAGGAGCCGTGATGATTACTGGAAAACGCCAATCAGGTCGATCCTTATTTGGTGATATGGTGGCACAACGATTCTTTCCTCAAAATACGATTCGATTACAGCCTAAATCTAGTTTGAGAGTAGAAGGACGAAGTTTTGAAACTACCTATAATTTAAATGAAGCCTTAGATTTTATCCGAAAATATACCTTAAATAAACCCAGTATGATTTGGATAGATGATCTTGAATTATGGCGTGACCCAAGTGTGCCGTTTAGTCAAAACATAAGAGCGTTGTGTCGTCAGATTGATGATTATTCAGGACAATTGTTCTTTATGGTGTCTATGACCAATTGGGTGAAAGCCTATTTAAAAACCATGAACGGGATTGATAATGTTTTTCAATCTGAAATTTGTATGGATACAGTAAGTGTAGATGAAATTCATCAAGCTATTTTAATACGACATGGTGCCACACATAAAAATTTAGTGGATGAAAAAGGCGTTGAAATCAATGGGCAGCAATTTCAAAAAATGGTGTCGCGTATCTATCGTCAAACCAATGGCAATATGGGAGAAAGCCTTAAACGTTGGGCTTTAAATACGAGCATTCAATCATCTGAAAATGTGATTCATGAACCCAAAATGAATAGTAGACTTCCAGATTTTATCAATCGTGATAATGCTCCTCTTTTAAAAACTATTTTACAAGAAAAACGCACCAATGAATATCGCCTTCGCAAAACATTTGGGGTAGCCTTCAAAGAAAAATATGCAAGTATAGTACAACGCTTAATTGGAGTAGGCTTATTAAAACGAGATGCAGATGGTTGGTTAGAAGTCAATGAAATTGCTGCAAATCAAGTGGCTTTATTATTACACGATCAAGAATATTTACAATTTTATAATAAATAGGGGAGGCACTAAACGAATGCTTATAGGAAGAATTATAGGAGGTATCGCGCTGCTGTTTTTAGTGAGTTGTACTTCTTCAAATAATGAAAAATTAAGTATTGCCACTTCCGCCAATATGCAGTTTGCAATGGAAGCCCTAGTTGACGAATTTTCAGAACAAACAGGGATAGAGTGTCAATTAATGTTAAGTTCTTCTGGAAAATTAACCGCACAAATTCAAGAAGGCGCACCTTATGATGTTTTTGTTTCTGCTGATTTAAAATATCCGACCACTTTATTTGAAAAAAATCTTTGTACATCAAATCCTAGAGTGTACGCCTACGGGAAATTAGTCCTTTGGACGATGCATCCCACACTCGATCCCTCCCTTGCTATGATAACGCATCCTAGTCTTCGACATTTGGCTATTGCCAACCCTAAAACAGCCCCGTACGGTCGAGCAGCAATGGAAGTGATTGAAAATATGAAAATCCAGCATGAAATAATGCCCAAATTAGTGTATGGAGAAAGTATCGCTCAGGTCAATCAATTTGTCTATTCTAAATCAGCTGAAATTGGTTTTACGGCGATGGCAGTGGTCAAATCTCCTAAAATGCAAGAGCAAGGAAGATGGTTGGAAGTCGATCCTTCTTTATATACACCCATCGAGCAAGGAGTGGTAGTTTTACGTACATCTACTCATTTGCCACAAGCACAACAATTTGCGGACTTCTTATTTTCAACAGAAGCACAATCCATTTTAACTAAATTTGGTTATCTTGTTCCTTCTGATAACTGATTTGATGGATTGGACACCTTTAGTATTAACATTTCAATTAGCAACAATAACGACGATTATTCTAGTGTTGGTAGCACTTCCCTTAGCCTATTGGTTGGTGCATAGTCGTTCTTATTTCAAACCCATCGTAGAAACTTTAGTAAGTATGCCTTTGGTCTTGCCGCCTACGGTTTTGGGCTTTTATTTTTTGATTGCCTTTAGTCCTAATCATGCATTTGGGCAGTGGTTGGATGAATACTTGGGTTTGCGTTTGGTTTTTTCATTTACGGGTTTGGTCATTGCGAGTGTGATTTATAGCTTGCCCTTTATGGTACAACCGATACAAGCAGGATTGGCAGGCTTATCTCCTTCCTTACGCGAAGCTGCCTTTGTTTTAGGAAAATCAAAATGGATTACTTTATGGAAAGTCGAAATTCCGAATATTAAAGCTGCATTATTAACGGGCATTGTCCTTTCCTTTGCGCATACGATTGGAGAATTTGGGGTGGTATTAATGATTGGAGGGAATATTCCTGCCCAAACAAAAGTCGCTTCTATTGCTATTTATGATGAAGTAGAAGCCTTGAATTATTCGGCGGCAAATTCGTATTCTTTGATCTTATTTGTCATTACTTTTTGTATTCTATTAATGGTCTATGCGATTAATGGAGGTTATGTAAAACGCTTTTGGAAATGATACATTTAGATATACAAAAGCGATTGCATGGAGCAAAAGGGGGATTGAATTTAGCGATTCAATTGAATTTACAAAAGGGAGATTTTGCCTGTTTGTATGGTGCTTCAGGTGTAGGGAAAACCTCAACTCTTCGAATGCTTGCAGGATTAATGCCTGTAGATCAAGGTGAAATTAAGGTGAACCATCAAATTTGGTTTAATAGTACTAAAAAAATTAATCTTCGTCCGCAAGATCGATCCTTGGGTTATGTTTTTCAAGATTATGCGCTCTTTCCAAATATGACAGTATGGGAGAATTTGAGATTTGCCCTTCCAAAAGGTGCAAGTGAGCAACGCATTTCAGATTTAATTGAAATGGTAGAACTCGGAGATTTACAAGGACAAAAACCAGCAACCTTATCAGGAGGGCAGCAGCAGCGGGTGGCATTGGCACGTGCTTTAGTACAACAACCGCCAATTTTGTTATTAGATGAACCATTTTCAGCTTTGGATCATGGAATTCGTCAAAAATTACAAGATTATTTAAAACAAATCCATCAGCAATTTGAGCTTACCACTATTTTAGTGAGTCATAATGTGCATGAAATTACCAAACTTGCAAATAAAGTTATAGTAATAGTAGATGGAAAAGTTACCCAAACGGCTTCATCTCAGCAGGTATTTACGGAATTAGGTGTACAGCAATCGCTCCAATTGAAAGGTGAAATTATTAAAATAGAAGAAAAAGGAAATGAGTTAGTTTTAAGTATTCAAATACAAGACAATGTCATTCAAAAAAGTATTCCTTTAAAACTTAAAAATCAATACCAACTAGATCAAGAAATTGAATTAAATGGAGATTTTTTCATGCATTGAGAAATGATGGCACATGGATAAAGCAGATAAGACAGATTTACACCGATTTTTTAATGAAAAATCGGTGTAAATCCCTACAATCCGAGTAATCTGTGTTCTATTTTTCCAAATTAAGCATTGTTGAGGCTAAAAAAATCAACTCTTCTGATCTTTCAGCACACCAGGGCTACTTTGTCTAGGTTTATTTGGATCAGGGCGTTTAGCTTTTAGTTCCGCTTCTTTGGTTAGCATTTGCTCAAATTGCTCAGGACTAAGAATTGCCTGTATATCTTCACGCTGTGCTGCATGAATATCAGCTTGTTTTGTTTTAAATGCTTCAAAATCTCCACCATCTCGAACTTCCTCACGAATTAAGGCGAGTTGTTTTCCATATTCTAGATAGAGAAATTTAATCTGCTTTTCTTGTTCTGGATTCAATTCAACCCACTTATCGAGACGTTCTACTTGTCGTTGAGCACGATTATCAGGAGAAGTATGTTTTCTAAGTCTTTCTTTTGATTCATGTTGAGCTTGAAGACTTGGAATATTAATTCCTAAAACGAAAAAAAAGAAAACAAATAAGGATGTAATTCGCATAATTATTAATCTATTCATTAAAGTTTGCTAAACAAAATTATTAAAAAACAAGCAGAAAATCACTTAGGCACGCGGAGAAAATAAATTTACTTTTCTTGAAATAGCGAAAATTATAAGTCATTGAAAATGAAGTTAATTAAGCTAATTCAAGAAATGAAGCATGTAAATTTATTCGTGCCCAACTACTTAACCTCTTTTATCAAGGAAATATAAACAGGAAAATGATCGCTATAGCCTCCTTGATAGGTATCGCCTACAAAGGTACGTTTGGGATAACCTTTATATTGTCCAGTTTTTTGCACAAGGTGTTTTTTATTAAAAATTTGGGCTTTATAAAACTGATACCCTCCAGCTTTTTGATCGATTAAACCTTTTGAGATGATGATTTGATCAAACAAACTCCATGCATCTCGATACGCTAATGTACCTATTCCTTTGCGATAATAATTTTCCCAAGGATTATACAATCCTCCTTTCTTGACGGAATCTTTTGAACGTTGTGCAGCCAAATGTTTCTTTACACTAGGACTAGTAGGATCATCATTTAAATCACCCATAATCATGATTTTTGCATTTGGATTTTCTATCAAAAGAGAATCACATACTTTTTTACACAAATCAGCACCATTATTACGATACTTGGCGGTAGCTTTTTGTCCACCACGACGAGAGGGCCAGTGATTGACTAACACATGTACTTCGTCTCCATCCATTATACCAGAAACCAATAATACATCTCGTGTAAATCGGCGTTCACCTTCTTTATTAAAATTAATTAATGGAAGGGCTTTACTATTCGTCAATTCAAAATATTTTGGATTGTACAATAAGCCTACATCAATTCCTCGAAAATCAGGCGAATCAAAATGTACAATTTGGTAATTTCTGGACGCTATTTTTTCTTGTTTAACAAAATCTTCCAGCACCCCTTTATTTTCAATTTCGGCTACTCCTAGAATTGCCACGCCATCAGGGGTGAGTTCAGTTCCAATATTTGCTACCACATCAGCGATATTGCCTAGTTTTTCTTGATATAATTCTGAAGTCCAAGATTTTTTACCTTCTGGAAGGAATTCTTCATCTCTATTTTCATCATCACTTGTATTAAATAAGTTTTCTAAATTATAGAAACCAACACAAGTCACTTTGTATTGTTTGTCTTGTGCAAAAAGCGATAAAGTGAAGCAGCAGAAAAGAAATACAGTTATTCGTTGTAACATAGAAGTTGTTTTGATTGCAAAAATAGGGATATAATCCTTATTAATAACGTAAAAATGCTAGATAAAAGACATATCCCGCAAGCTCTACTATTAAATTTTAGTAAAACTTTAATACTTTGAAATACAGTATCAATAGATTTACGTAATTTTGCCCCTACAAAACTATTAGTATGAACAAATACTTCCAAATAAACTGGAGTTTACTCTTTTTTCTTTGTTTTTCTATCGGATTAACAGCTCAAGAAGAAACCATAGAAATTCCAACAGATACCACTGAGGCTGATGATTTAGTGCCAGTCATTGTTTTAAGTGAATCTGACCTCGCTGATAGCCAAGATGAGGGCGTTTTAGGTTTACTATCTGCTTCGAGAGATTTGTTTGTTTCCAAAACAGATTTCAATCTTCGTGCAGCTCGTTTTCGTTTGAGAGGCTACGATTCGGATAATATTCAAATTTATTTCAACAATGTTCCTACCAACGATTTAGAAAGTGGATGGGCAGGATGGAGCTTATGGGGAGGTTTAAATGATGTTACCCGTCGTCAAGAAACCAATACTAATTTGGAAGCTATTGGTTATACCTTTGGTGGGGTAGGGGGCGCTCTTAATATTGATACCCGTGCTTCTTCTCAACGTAAACAAATTCGAGCAACCATCACCCGATCAAATAGTGGTAATTATAACAATCGTGCCATGCTCACGTGGTCTACGGGTATGCTTCAATCGGGTTGGGCTTTTGCAGCAGCAGCTTCTCGACGATGGGCAGAGGAAGGTTATATTGAAGGGACGTATTATGATGGTTATTCTTATTTTTTATCGGTGGATAAAAAATTAAACGATAAACATTTAATTAATGCTATTTTCTTTGGTGCGCCTCAAAAAAGAGCCAAGCAAGGGGCTAGTGTTCAAGAAATGTATGACTTGGCAGGAAGTAATTATTACAATCCATATTGGGGGTATCAAAATGGAGAAAAACGAAACTCTAGAGTTGCAGATCGACACCAACCTGTGGCTATGTTACGCCATGATTGGACCATGAATGATAACACGACATTGAGTACGACAGTCAATTATCAATTTGGTAAAAATGGAAGCTCTCGTTTAGATTGGTATAATACGCCTGATCCTCGCCCTGATTATTATCGTCGTTTGCCTTCTTTTATTGAAGGTGTAGATCAAGCTTTAGTGGTAGAACAATTATTAAAAGAAAATGAAGAATTGCGCCAACTTCCATGGGATGATTTCTACGAGGTCAATCGCAATAATTTAGAAACGATCGAAGATGCCAATGGTATACAAGGTAATGCTGTTACTGGAAATCGTTCTCAATATATTGTCATGGATCGTCGCTACGATAGTAAACGACTTAATTTTAATACTTTGTTGACTACAGTAGTAAATGATGATTTGACCATGACGGGCGGACTGTCTTACCAACTTTTTGATGGTGAAAATTATCAATTGGTCAATGATTTATTAGGAGGTGATTACTATTTAGATATTGATAAATTTGCGGAACGAGATTTAGTCAATAATCCAGATGCTCTACAAAATGATTTAAATGTTCCAAATCGAGTAGTGTATGAAGGCGATCGCTTTTTCTATGATTATGAATCGAATATCCGAAAAGCGAATGCTTGGGCACAAGGGGAATATCAAATCAATAGTTTAGGAGTCCATCTTTCTGCAAATGTTTCCAACACTAATTTTTGGCGGACAGGAAATTACAGAAATGGAAAATTTCCAGACAGTTCATTGGGTGATTCTGAGAAACAATCTTTTACAAATTATGGACTAAAAGGTGGTGTGAATTATGGTTTAGATGGTCGAAATTATCTTTTTGCAAATGCGACGTATCAAACACGTGCGCCCTATTTTAGAGATGCTTATGTTTCTCCTCGTACCAGAGATCAAGTGATACCGGGCTTGACCAATGTAGAAATTCGATCTGGAGAAATTGGTTATACACTTCAAAGTCCAAATTTGAAAGCTAAAGTAGCTGCTTTTTATACAGAATTTAATAATGATACAGAAATTCGTTCCTTCTTTCATGATGGATTACAAGGTTTTGTCAATTACATTATGAGGGATGTGGACAAACGCCATCAAGGAATAGAAGTGGCTTTTGATGCTAAAGTGCCTTTTATAGCAGGATTGAGCTTGGGTGGAGCTGCCAATTTTGGTTCTTACATTTATAATTCTCGTCCAAATGCATTAGTTTCTCAAGATAATAATGCGGAATTATTAGTGGAAGATCGTACTGTTTACATTCAAAACTTTTTAGTACCTGGTACTCCTCAAACGGCAGGAACGCTTGGTTTGGAATATCAAACCGCGAATTATTTGACAGCTAATGTGAATTTCAATTATTTTGATGACATCTGGTTGGATTTTAATCCTGATCGTCGGACAGAAGCTTCGATTTATGATAGGGAGACTGATATTGCATCAGCCGTAGAACAGGGCTCTGATCTTTGGAAGGATATTATTTATCAAGAAAAAGTTCCAAGCGCGTATACCTTAGATGTTTCTTTACGCAAGTCTTTTAAAATTTCAGACGATTATTATATCAATGTGATGTTGAATATTAATAATATTTTAAATAATCAGAATTTTATAACGGGTGGATACGAACAATTGCGGTATGATTATGAAGGCCGAGATGTTGATCGTTTTCCAACTAAATATTTTTATGGAAGAGGAATCACTTACTTCTTTAATGTAGCGTTTAGTTACCGACCATAAGTTTTAATGTAATAGTTTTTAAATGTATTAGTCGGCGCACGATTTTCAAAATTAATAGAAATCATATCCTAATCAATCGTGCCACGACCTTTTAGGAAAAAATTTAATCCTTCAAATATGAATACCATAAAATCAATTTTTGGACTTTGTCTTTTTATCCTTATTGTTAGTTCATCTTGTGTGAAAACAGAATTTGATGAACCCCCCGCAATATTGTTAGATAATATCCCTGAAGTAACCCATACTATTGCAGATTTAGCGGCTATACATGTTTCAGGAGCTTTTGAAGCTTTAGAGGCAGGTACAGTTATCGAAGGAATTGTGACTTCAAGTGATGAAACTGGGAATTTTTATAAAGAAATTTTTATTGAAGATGGAACAGCTGGAGTTATTCTTTCCATTGATGTGACTAATTTATTTAATTCTTTTCCTGTGGGTAGAAAAGTGTACGTAAAATGCGATGGCTTAACCCTAAGTGATGACAATGGTGCTTTAATCATAGGAGGAGGAACTTATTTAGATGATGGAGAAGAGCGTCTGTCTCGTATGAGTGAAATCATTGCTACAGAAGCGATTGTTAAAGGAGAATTTGGAGAATCACCTACTCCCAATACGATTGCTATTTCTGATATTAATAGTTCAATCACTAATACTTTAGTTCGCTTAGAAGATGTACAATTTGTAGCTTCAGATGCAGGACAAACTTATGCAGATGGAGCAGCACAATTTGATTTAAATCGCTTTATCGAAGATTGTGATGGCAATCAAATTATTATTCGTTCTAGTGGTTATTCTAATTTCGCCAATGAATTAACGCCACAAGGAAGAGGATCTATTACGGCTGTTTTATCCGTTTATCGTTCAGATTTTCAATTGTACATTCGAGATTTGTCTGATATTGATATGACGGGGAATCGTTGTGGTGTTGAAGAAATAGATGCCAATACTACATTGGCAGAATTAGCTGCAATGCATACCGAAGGTAGCTTTGAAAATCTTGATGAAGGAACTATTATTGAAGGAACGGTTATTTCCAGTGATGAATCAGGAAATTTTTATAAGGAACTTTTCATTCAAGATGGAACGGCTGGTATCATTTTATCAGTAGATAAAACTGATTTGTATGCTAATTATCCTGTTGGTCAGAAAATAGCTGTTAAATGTGGTGGACTTACACTCGGAGACGATAATGGAGCACTGATGCTTGGAGAGGGCACTTATACGGATAATGGAGGGAACGAACGACTTAGTAGAATGCTTGAAATTACGGCTAATTCTAAAATTGTAAAATCATCGACTATTGCTACACCTGACGTTACTACCTTATCCATATCAGATGTTAATAGTAGTACTGTAAATACATTAATTCGCTTAGAAGATGTGCAATTTATAGATGATGACGCTGGTGAAACCTTTGCAGATGCCTCTAACCTATTCGATTTGAATCGTATGATCGAGGATTGTGAGGGCAATAGTATTATACTACGTAGTAGTGGGTATTCGGATTTTGCAGATGCATCAACTCCAGGAGGAAAAGGAACAATTGTTGGCGTTTTATCGGTCTATCAATCGGCATATCAATTATACATTCGTGATCTTTCTGATGTTAATATGACAGCTAATCGTTGTGATGGTTCTTCTGGTGGAGGCGGCGGCGGTTCTGGATCAGGAGGATCAGGAGATGTGGTATGGCAAGAAACTTTTGACGGCTTTGAAGATTTTGATGTATTGAATATCCCAGGTTGGTATAATATTGCAGAAGTGGGTTCTGATGAAGAACGATGGTTTAAGAAATCTTATCAAGGAGAAAATTATGCAGAAGTATCAGCGTATCAATCTGTTGATGATGAAAATTTGTTATGGTTAATTACACCTCCAATAGAATTGAATAGTGATACTTATTTTTCGTTTAGTTCCAATCAACATCACTGGGTACAAGATGGATTCTCTGTCTGGATTACCAATGATTTTAATGGCTCTGATACAGAAAGTGCTAATTGGGAAGAACTAGATTGTGATTTACCTACAGAGGCTAATGATTGGTATGAGTGGATTGATTCTGGTACCATCAAATTAAATGATTATTTCTCTTCTGGTACAGTACATGTAGGTTTCCGTTATGAAGGTGCTAATGGCGCTGGACAAACGTCTTCTTATCAACTAGATAATGTGACTTTAATGAAGTAAAACTTTTAGTTCAAAACATAAAAAAGGGATTAACAAATGAGTCTGTTAATCCCTTTTTTTATTATAAAATATTTGAGCTATCAGTTTACAATATCTCTAATAATTCCACTTCAAAAACCAAAGTTGAATAAGGTTTAATATCTTGACCAGCGCCTCTTTCGCCATACGCTAAATTATAAGGAACAAATAATTTCCATTTTGAACCTACAGGCATCAATTGTAAAGCTTCCACCCATCCTTGGATTACGCCATTTACAGGGAAAGTAGCTGGTTGACCCCGTTGAACAGAGCTGTCAAATACTTTTCCGTTAATTAATGTACCATGATAATGTGTTGTTACTTTATCGGTTGCGCTTGGTTTAGGCCCTGTTCCTTCCTTGAGAATTTCGTATTGCAAACCACTAGCTAGAGTCGTTACTTCAGGTCGTTTGCCATTTTGAGCTAAGAAATCAGCCCCTTCTTTTATGATCCCTTCAAATTGTTTGGCTTGAAGAGCTTGCATATGAGATTGAAAAGTTTGGTTAACTTTTTGCATATCCATTTTTAGATCACCTGAAAGCGCGTCCGCTATACCAGAAGCAACATCCGCTGTTTTGACCTCCGTCAAGCCTTGTTGTTTCAAATTTTGGGCAATTAATACCCCTACACTATAACTTAGAGAATCCATAGATTGGTTTTGAGCTGTAAGACTACTAGCTATAAAAGCGAGCGTCACTACAAATAAAGAAATTTTTTTCATTCTATTTATTAAATTTTATACAACAGCTATAACGATCTTCTTGAATAACTAGTTGTAAAAAGCGCACAAATATAGAAGATTTACTTACGATCCGAAATAGAATTCCTTCCTTATTTTAAAATATACAAGAATCTTTTTTTAACCAACAACTTATTTCCCATGCAGAGAAAATTTGTCATTTCTGATATTCACGGCTGTTTCAAAACCTTTGAACACTTATTACAACGTATCCAATTTTCTAAAACCGATCAACTTTTTTTACTAGGCGATTACATTGATCGTGGGGCTTATTCCAAAGAAGTTTTAGATGCTATTATTCAAAAAAGAGCCAATGGATACAACATAAAATGCTTAATGGGAAACCATGAATGGATGTTTTTAAGAGCTAGAAAAAAAGAGACGGATTATGATACTTGGTTGAAATATGGAGGCAGTATTTGTTTACAATCTTTTGGGGTTGCTTCCATTGAAGATATACCTCAAGTATATTTTGATTTCTTAGAAAACTTACCTTTTTATCATATTGAAGATGAATTCATTTTAGTTCATGCAGGCTTAGATTTTGATTTAATTGATCCATTTTATGGAGAAAATGCCATGCTTTGGATACGAAATTGGTATAAAAATATCAATTATAAATGGCTGAACAATCGTATCATCATCCACGGACATACCCCACAGGCAATGGACAAATGCTTACTTCAGTTAGATCGTTTGAATGCTTGTCAATATCTCAATATTGATTTAGGTTGTTCCTGGTATCAACGTATGGGTTATGGAATATTATGTGCATTTGAACTCACTAAACGACAAATCTTTTTTGAACGAAATATGGATAGTGAAACAACTCAGTCCAAAAGACAGGTGTTAGGACAATAGATGCATAAATTATGACACTTTTGTTTACTCCTAATAGACTAATTTGTACTTTTGCATCTGCATTTGAAAAAAGGAGAAAATTCCTCATTTTTAAATTTTTTGCAAAATGGTTTATGTAACCCGTAGAGAACGATTTAATGCTGCCCACAAACTTTGGGTAGAGGAGTGGTCAGAAGAACGAAATTTTGAAGTCTTTGGCAAATGTGCAAATCCAAATTGGCATGGGCACAACTATATCCTTTTTGTTACCGTGAAGGGCAAACCTGACCCCATCACGGGTTTTGTGATGGATGTAAAAGATCTCAGTACCATTGTCAAAGAACAAGTTGTCAATAAACTAGACCATAAAAATCTCAATCTCGATATTGATTTCTTGCCCAAAGGCATTCAACCTACTACAGAAAATTTGGTCATTCATATTTGGAAACAATTAGAGACTCATATTAAAGGTTGTCAATTACATTGTATTAAATTATACGAAACTGAAAATATTTATGCAGAATATTTTGGGGAATAGACAACTTTGTTTACTCTTTAGGGTTTCTTTTTTGAATACCTTTATACTTTTAATAATCATCCTATAATGGCATACAATAAAACCGAAAAATACGATAAAAAAACGACCGATCATTTGATGAAGGATTATTCCGACATCCTTGGTAAATTAGGAGAAAATGTAGATCGAGAAGGCTTACTGAAAACGCCAGAACGTGCCGCAAAAGCCATGCAGTTTCTAACACAAGGCTACGATCAAGATGCGGAGCAAATTCTTCGATCTGCAATGTTTAAGGAAGATTACAGTGAAATGGTCATTGTGAAAGATATTGAATTGTACTCCCTTTGTGAACATCATATTTTGCCTTTTTTTGGTAAGGCTCACGTGGCTTACATTCCTAATGGATACATCGTAGGCTTGAGTAAAATTCCTCGTGTTATTGATGTTTTTGCCCGTCGTTTACAAGTACAAGAACGCCTGACCGATCAGGTGTTGCATGCCATTCAAAATACCTTACAACCCTTAGGGGTAGCGGTGGTAATAGAAGCGCGGCACATGTGTATGATGATGCGTGGGGTACAAAAACAAAATTCTGTAACCACTACTTCTGCCTTTACAGGCGAATTTCAAAAAGTAGAAACTAGAAATGAATTTCTCAATTTGATTAGTACAAAATTGCACTAATTTATATCCTAAAAATGGGTAGGAGATTAGATAAAAAATTCAAACTAACATACTAAAAAACAAAACACGATGAAAGCCTACGTTTTTCCCGGACAAGGAGCACAATTCGAAGGAATGGGGCAAGATCTATATGAATCTTCTGATATTGCCAAATCTCTTTTTGACCAAGCGAATGAAATTCTAGGATATAGCATTACAGACGTTATGTTTGCTGGAACTGCAGAAGAACTCAAACAGACTAAGATTACGCAACCAGCCATTTTTCTACATTCTGTTATAAAAGCTAAAATGGCAGGAGATGACTTTCAGCCAGAGGCAGTTGCGGGGCATTCTTTAGGGGAGTTTTCTGCTTTAGTAGCGGCTAATGCCATGAATTTTGAAGATGGATTGCGTTTAGTACAACAACGGGCCTTAGCCATGCAAAAAGCTTGTGAAGCCGTGGAAAGTACCATGGCTGCCATTGTCGGGTTAGAAGATGAAGCGATTGAAAAAATTTGTACAGCAATAAACGATGTCGTTATTCCTGCCAACTATAATTGTCCTGGGCAATTAGTTATTTCAGGTACTATTAATGGAATTAATCAAGCCGTTGAAGCCTGTAAAGAGGCGGGGGCTAGAATGGCGGTAGTGTTACCCGTAGGAGGAGCTTTTCATTCTCCTTTAATGCAACCCGCGGAAGATGAATTGCGTCAGGCGATTGAAAAAACAACGATTCAACCACCCATTTGTCCTGTATATCAAAATGTAGACGCACTTCCAGAAACGGATCCTGATAAGATCAAAGAAAAATTAATCCAACAGTTAACAGCTTCTGTTCGTTGGACACAAACTATGCATAATATGATAGCAGATGGAGTGAGTGAATTTATTGAAGTGGGTGGAACAGGAAAGACCATTCGAGGCTTTGTAAAGCGAGTAGATCGTAAATTTCCTACTTCAAGCTTGTAGAGCTTATAAAAATATCGGAACTTGTAGACTTTATTGGACGACACCTTTTTATGGCAAAGAAGAAATTAAATAGTGGTACGATTTTATTGGCGGAGCCTTTTATGGCTGATCCCAATTTTAAGCGGGCGGCTGTCATACTTTGTGAGCATCACTCAGAAGGAAGTATTGGCTTTATATTAAATAAGTTGGTTGATATGAAAATCAACGATTTAATTGCTAGTTTTCCTGAATTTGATGCAGAAGTCTATTATGGTGGGCCTGTTCATACAGATACCATTCATTACATCCACAATAAAGGTGATTTGTTAGAAGGGAGCCATCAAGTGGCAGAGGGCGTTTACTGGGGAGGAGATTTTGAGAAATTGAAATTTTTAGTGTCCTCTCAATTGATTGAACCTAAAGATATTCGTTTTTTCGTAGGTTATTCTGGCTGGAGTGCGGATCAGTTAAAAGATGAAATGGAAATGGGATCATGGGTCTTAGCTGATTTAGATGCCAATTATGTATTCAATGCTGAAAGAGATAGCCTTTGGAGTGAAATAATGAAAAACAAAGGAAATACCTATTCAGTTATTGCCCAAATGCCCGATTATGTAAATTGGAATTAAATTTAAACTCAATACACTATAATCGAAATAATTTTCAACTTTAATACGATCTACCCCATTATAATATCCTGAATTTCAAGGGAACATGTTCCCCTGGGGCAAACATAAAACTAAACTAGCTTAGATTACAGTTTACATGACTTAGTCTAAATTCTTACTTTTAAAAAAACTGACTTCTCTATTTAATGATTTCAGCAGCAAATATTTTTATCAAATATGGTGATCGCGTCTTACTAGATTCTATCAATTTAGTAATAGGGGCTAAAGATCGCATTGGTTTAGTAGGACGAAATGGAGCTGGGAAATCTACCTTGATGAAAATCATTGCCAATTATACTAAACCACACGAAGGACAAGTCGATTACCCCAATGGTGCTTCTATCGGTTACTTACATCAAGAAATGGATTTACCGAAAGGCAAAACAGTCATGGAAGAAACCCTTTCTTGTTTTAGTGAAGTCAAAGCCCTCGAACGACAAATTGAAGCCACCAATGAAGCTCTAAGTTCGCGTACCGACTATGAAAGCGAGAGCTATATGAAGCTCATTGCCGACATTGGCGATCTCAACGAACGTTTTTCTTTTCTCGGAGGAGATTCCATACAAGCTGATAGTGAACGAGTACTCAAAGGACTAGGGTTTAAACAAAAAGATTTAAATCGCTTAACCGATGAATTTAGTGGTGGCTGGCAAATGCGTATTGAATTGGCTAAAATGCTTTTGCAAAAACCTGATTATCTTTTACTGGATGAGCCGACGAACCACTTGGATATTGAATCGATCATTTGGTTAGAAAACTTCTTGAAAAATTATCATGCTTGTGTGATTGTGATTTCGCACGATAAGCAATTTTTAGATCATGTTACTACTCGAACAGTAGAAATTGAATTGGGTAAGTTGTTTGATTATAAAGCCTCTTATTCCAAATTTGTTGCCATGCGTGCAGAGCGTCGAGAGATGCAAATGGCTTCCTATAAAAATCAACAAAAAGTAATTGCTCAAAAAGAACGTGTCATTACTCGTTTTATGGCAAAAGCCACGAAAACCAAAATGGCTCAATCCATGAAAAAGCAGCTCGATAAAATGGAGCGTATCACCATAGATTCGGAAGATACGGCTGCTATGAATATTTCCTTCCCACCTGCTCCACGCTCAGGAGTACAAGTCGTATTAGCGGAAAAAATTCTAAAAAAATATGGCGATTTACAAGTTCTGAATCAAATTGATTTGAATGTAGATCGAGCTGATCGAATTGCTTTTGTAGGGCAAAATGGACAAGGTAAAACGACTCTTGCCAAAATAATTGTCAATGAAATCGCAGCTACAAGTGGAGAAGTTAAACTCGGACATAACGTTCAAATTGGGTATTATGCTCAAAATCAATCAGAGACCCTTCAATCTAATTTAACGTTATTAGAAACACTCGAACGAGTCGCTCCTCCTGAAATGCGTACTCGTTTGCGGAATATTCTGGGGGCATTTTTGTTTAGTGGAGAAGATGTAGACAAAAAAGTATCTGTACTATCGGGAGGGGAGCGCGCGCGCTTGGCGCTGGCTTGTTTGTTATTACGTCCTTCTAATTTATTAGTGCTGGATGAGCCGACGAATCACTTGGATATGATTTCCAAAGATGTGCTTAAACAAGCACTATTAGATTATGATGGCACCTTGATTGTAGTATCGCATGATCGGGATTTCTTGAAAGAATTAACTACTCGAACAGTAGAATTTAGAGATCAACAATTGTTTAATCATATTGGAGATGTTAATGCTTTCTTAGAAAAACGAGCTTTAGATTCAATGCGAGAAGTAGAATTGAGTAAACCTAAAACAACTTCTCCTCTTTCAACTACTCCTAATTCAGGTGTTGCCCCTAAACGACATCTTACCAAAGAAGAACAAAAAGAACGTAAACGTCTTCAACGTGCCGTACAAAATGCAGAACGTAAAATTGAACGAATAGAATCCGAAATAGAAGCCTTTGAAACTCAAATGGCATCACCTGGATTTTATGAAAAACCAGATGCTGCTGCTCAAATGGAACAATACGCCCAGAAGAAAAAAGACTTAGAAGGAGCAATGGAAGAATGGGAAAATGCAGAAATGACCTTAGAAGAATTTGAAGGATAAAAGCTTCAAAAGAAAAAATGTAAGCTCAAATTTTAAGGAAAAAATAGATCAGAATTATGGAAACACCTCTTTTCTTAGCAGATTTTACGGTTTTAAAACCTAATCTTACCTTTTTATTTATCAGTTCGATTGTGTTCTTCATGCTCATCTCGGGCGTGCTTGCTTTAATTCATTTATTGGTTTCAAAAGAGCAAAGATCCATAAAGGATGTATTTTGGTTGATCGCCTTAGTGTTTACTTTTGGTTTTGCTTCTTTGTTTTATTGGTGGATGATAAAAACAACGAAAGAATGAACAAGTTAATTTTTCTTTCATTCTTATTAATTTATGCTGCCTTAACATTTGCTCAAAATGAAATTTTTGAAGGAACCATTATTTATGAAGTAACAAACGGTTCTGGCAATATAGAACATCTAACCATTGAAGTCAGAAAAACTAAGGCTAAAGTTATTTATGGTGAAAATACACAACGATATGGAGTAGATACAGCATATTATCAACTAGAACGAGATAGCATAGTGCAATTTCTTCATCATATCCACACCGATGACTATTCCAAAGTATCAGTTCAAACTCCTCTTGCTCATATCAGGCATCATAACGATAGTCTCCAAATTTTAGATCATAATTGTAAAGCTTTTACACTCACGTATGATCCTGTCATTCGCTTCGGAGAAGAATATCAGCATATTTATCACATTTATTATGCAGAAAATTTGATAAGTCCTTTTCCAAAAAAACAAAATTCTGCTTCAGCTTTCGCTAATGCATCAGGAAATATTATCCTCCAAAAAACGCATGAAATTTATCAAAATGGAAAGCTAAAATCTATTCCAAGCTACCACGCAATAGACATAATAGCTAATAAAGCCCCTCTTTTTATTCCTGATAGTTTGGATTAATTTTTAGTTTGCTAATACTATATCTCCAAAATATTAGTTTGCGTAATATACTTTTTAATCAAATGTAAACTAGGCATGCACAAACTATCCATTCTTTTTCTTCTCCTTACCTTAGTAAATTTATCATTATTGGCTCAATCCAATTGGGGGAAACGACAGAATCATTCTATAGACCTTATTTTGGGAGGAGATGTAGGGTTTAGGATTATTCAAAACACTTCTAATACTCCAGAATTACTTCAACAATTTGAAAATAGAACGAGCTTAGAACGTTATAAAGTCAATCATAGAATAGGCTTCAATTATGTACATGGCTTATCAGAAGATTTTGCATTAAAAACAGGGCTCAGAATGACAAATCCAGGGATGAGTGTAGGGGTCAAAGTAGAGGAATACGATCTTAATCAAGATATCAATACCTTAGAAAAGAAAATTAATCTTTCAGAAGGCTATGAATTTCGGTATAACTACCAAATGATAGAAATGCCATTAGGAATTCGATATGTATTATCAAAAAGTTTTTGTGAACCCTATTTTGAGACGGGAATATCTACTTATTATTATGCTCATACGCTAGTGCAAAAAAGAACGAATAATAACATTCTTGAAACCACTAAAATTCAAGAAAACATTAAGCAATTCAGTTTTATAGGCTATTTTTCTATGGGCGGAAATTTTGTGATTTCTCGTGATTTTTCAGGTTTTACTCAATTGATTGGTCGATATCAACTTAATAATTTGAGAGCAAGTAACTTATCGGAAAAATTAGTGAGTTTAGGGATGGAGTTAGGTGTTCGTTATCATTTGTAAAAAAAGCCCACTACAAAGAGTGAGCTTCATCCAGCTTATGTCCGTATTCTTTACGGTTTATGTTGAAAGAGTCTAAATCGTCGGGTTAATTGTTTTTCGCCATTTGAAATAGCAATCAAGTAATCGCCATTGGAGAATTGACTAACATCAATAGGAATTTTTGCTTTACCATTTTGAAAGCTTGTTTGAATTTGTTGGAGTTGTCGTCCAATAATATTAAAAATGGTAATTTCTCCTTCAAATTGTTGAGCAGATTCATAATGAACGAATAAGCAGCCCGCCTTAGCAACGGGCTGCAAACTGATTCGATAGTTTGTCAATAGGCTCTCTTTTCCTATTGCTGTCATCGGTTCATTGGGGAGTAGTCCTAATAAAGTATTATTTTCTCCATTCCCAAATTGGTATAGTTGCACAAAGAGGATCATAGAGAAAAGGGGGATCAAAACAAACAGGACAATTTTTCTTGGGGTAAAGCCTTTTATCATAAGTAATAGACGGTTTATAGTGTGTAGTCACAATCGGTTTAAGCCTGTTTGTTCGACAATAAGTTTTTATGGTTTTTCTTTTTTAGGAAACCTCTAAAAGAACGCCATCCAGTTCCTGTTTTTTTGTGTACTTAACTACTTTGGGGGAAGTAGTTTCATTTGTTTGGGTTTTATCTTGTTGAGAGATAATACCGTATCAGCTATGGAATAGACGGTTAATGGCAATCCATAGAAGAAACAGGAACGGATGTCGTTACTAACTACTAAAGGTTAAACAGTTGAATTTTGGTTTATCTAGGGCTATTGATCCTTATGCTTTAGGGGAATCAGCATTTGATCTTTCTATCTTAAAGGAACGATACAATTGAGTAGTTGGTGTATGAATATTCAATTGATATTTTCCATCTTGCAAATCACCAGTAGGTATTTTTATTTTATTAAGACCTTGTTGAGCTGTTAAAAAGTATTCTGCAATCAGCAGTCCATTTTTATCACTCAAACTGATCTTCATGGCTCCTTTTCTTAAGGTTTGTATGTCTAGTTCTACAGTATTGTTGGCATTATTAACAGCTAAAGCAAGTCCAACAGTGGGTGCGTTCAAATAAATTTCTTTTGCAGATGATAAGTGCACTTCCGTTTGTTCATCAATTTGTTTGATACGGTAGAAATTATTTCCACTGTTAGCACGTTCATCAATGTAAGTGTAGGTGTTTCCTTCATGTACAGAAATTGCTGGTACTAAAGAAATGGTATTGAAATCAAGACCATTAGAAGATCGTTGAATTTCATAATAAGTACCTTCTTTCTTGGAAGCTGTCATCCATTCAATTTGAGCGGAAGAAGCTCCTATTTTCTCTAATGTAAATGTAAGCGGTTGTGTTGGTGTATTTGCATTTTGAAAAGCAAATACAGAAAACTGCATGAAGCAAATAAAGCTTGCGACTAGGGTTAAGACTGACGCTTTCATAATATGTTCATTTTGGTGAAACAATAAAACGTCGGCTTATGGGAGGTCATCTTTTCTTACAACTGGGTAAAAATGAGAATGGGTATTATCAAAAAGAGTTAGCTTATTTTTTATTTGACTGTGTGTGTTGCTATTAAAGATACAGAAAAATTAGATAATAAACTAATTTAAATATGAAAATCCCCATTTCTTGTAAGGAATTTGGTTTTTCGAGACTTTAAAAAACTCCCAGGCTACGTTCATTAACGTAGCCTAGAGAGAACAAATCCCATGCAGTAATTATATTCTTGAATAATCTAATTAATTAGTAAATAGATTATGTTTGATGTCAATTAAATTTGAAAGAACATTTGTTGTTTTCTCGTTTTGTACAATACAAAGTTGCAAAGAAAAATAGCGGTAAACATCGCAGGAAACACCGATTCTTAAAATTCGGGGTTTTCCCCTATTGAAGTATGAGCTTCTTGATAAAGTAGTGTTCATCTACTTGTAACCGTAGTTGGAATACGCCTTGAATTTTGGGCGGAAGCACTAGTAAAAAGTGTATTGAATCTTTTATTTGCACGGATAAATCATGGTGAATACTTTCACCTGTAGCATCTAATAATTGTGCCTTTAAATTGGTGTAATTGATTGGTAAAGAGGCATTTACTTCGATTTGTTGCTGCCCCATTTTATGGATGAGATGAAATTGTTGGCGTGTAGGGTTAAACGTCATAGTCCTTTATTTGTATTAGCAATACAAAGGTAGTCCAAGTCCGTTCACCATACATCAGGTAAATCCCCCAATTTTATTAGGATATTTATAGATGTGATAAAGCAATTCTAAAAAAAAACGTTACCCAAAATGAATTTGAATAACGTTTTTCTTTTCTATTCTTGAAAAAAGAAGATAAAATTACTTGTCTCCTGATTTCTGTTGTTGAATGTATTGGTTGAAGTCAACATTTTTAGAATAGAGTTCTTCTACGGCATATTTTAGTTCTGGCATTAAGTCTTTAGGTTCTTTATAACCGGGAGATATCATAATGCGTTCGTATTTTTCATTTAAAAAGACAAAACTTGGATAACTCATTTTTCCTTCTAGAAGAGAATAAGCAAGTGTATGAACGCCTCTTCGTCCGCCTTCTACCCATTTAAATACGTTACCTTGAAAATTTATATCTCCTTTTTGCTCGGCATTCAGTTTGATAGGATAAAAATGTTCATTTAAGTAAGCTGCAACGGAAGGATCGGTAAAGGTTTTTTTATCCATTACTTTACACCATCCACACCAATCAGTATATACATCTACATAAAATTTCTTAGGATTAGTTTCGTTGGCTTTGACGGCCTCTTCCCATGTATACCATTTCACAGCTTTTGTATCTTGAGCCTGCATATTAATAGTAGTATAACACATTATTCCAAAAATAAGTAGGCTGAATTGAACAATCTTTTTCATTATTTTATTATTTACGTAGTGTATTTTTTTTTAGATTAAAATTTTGTAGGATTACGTCTTTGATTTAATTAACAAAAACCAATCCGTAAGATACAGCTTATGTAGGTCTAAAGAAATCCCAATCTCTTTATTTAACAAACAATTAATAGAATTGAGTAAGCAAAAACATAAAATTGTCGTGGGCATAGCTGGATCAAGTGGTTCTATCTATGCGAAAGTACTTTTGGATCGTTTATTATTGTTGCATGAACAATTGGATGCAGTAGGAGTGGTCATGAGTGACAATGCAAAGTTTAATTGGGAATTTGAACTAGGAAATCGTGATTTCGAGCAATATCCATTTGATTTTTACGCAAAAAATGATTTTATGGCTCCTTTTGCTTCAGGTTCTGCTCAATATGGGAGTATGATTGTTTGTCCTTGTTCCATGGGAATGATGGCGCGTATCGCAACAGGAGTTTCCAATGATTTGATGACGCGAGCTGCAGATGTGATTTTCAAAGAAAGACGACGATTAATTTTAGTGCCTAGAGATACTCCTTATAGTTTGATTCATATTAATAATATGAAAACCATCACAGAAGCAGGAGGTATTATTTGTCCTGCAAGTCCTTCCTTTTATAGTAAACCTGATAATTTTGAAGCACTAGCTGCTACTGTAGTGGATCGAGTATTAGATTTAGCGGGTTTGGATGTAACAACCTTTCGTTGGGGAGAAAAATAAGAGTAAAGTCTACCGAATCATTACACCCTTTCGATCAAGGAGAGGGATAGTAGTGAAGTGCATCTCATGAATACTTCCTTTGACAAAAACATATTTTTTGTCGTACATGTAATCATTATATTGAAAGCTAACCCAATACTCATTGGTGAGATCGAATAATTTAGTTTGAATGGGTTCAATTAAAAGAGCTTGACGAGGACCGATTAGCTCAAAGAAATGCCGAAAAGTAGAAGTTTTAATCGTTTCGCCATCAATTATACCATAGCCTTTTGAGTTAATCAATACATTTTTGATGGGTTCATCTCGAAGATTGAGAATAATGGTATCCCATAATTCCTCTTCTTGTACTTCTTCACGTGGTACAATTGCGATGGCTAAATGTTCAACCTTATGTTGTGGAATATCTTTCTTCATAAAATGTATTAGGGCTAAGATACATACTGAAAGCCAAATAAATCTGCAAAATGAAATTTTAATTTCTCTTTTACTTCTTGAGTATCAATAAATGTTCCTAATTCATGTTGTAAAGAGGTGACAATTTTATCATCATCTGCAATTCCACACGGAATGATATTTTTAAAATACTGTAAATCAGTATTAATATTAAAAGCAAATCCATGCATCGTAACCCAGCGACTTAAATGTACCCCTATTGCACAAATTTTACGTTTGGGTTGAGATTTAGTTGCTTTTAACCATACCCCAGTGAAGCCTTCTATACGCGTACCTTCTAGCCCATATTCTGCCATTGTTCGGATAATCACTTCTTCTAAATAACGAACATACTTATGCGCATCCGTAAAAAAACAATCTAAATCAAATATAGGATAACCTACGATTTGCTGTGGCCCATGAAAAGTAATATCGCCCCCTCTATTAATCTTGAAGAACTCAATTCCTTTTTCATTTAATTGCTGTTCGTTTAACAATAAATGATCGAGAGATCCACTTTTCCCCAAGGTATAAACAGGTGGATGTTCACAAAACAATAAATACGATAGTTGCTCTTTTTGATTTACTGGATCGAGTTTTCGATTCGCTATTTTAATTGCTTTTACTGTATCCAGTTTGGTATGTTGATAATCCCAAGCTTGTTGGTAGGAGAGGAGACCGAGATCTTGAAAAAGGACTTTAGGTTGATTTGTATTCATTGACTAAGTAACAATGTAAAAGGATATTTGGTTAAAATAATCCAATTTTCTAAATTTTAAAATAATAATCCAATTTTTTAACCGTACAAAAGGCTTTAGAATAAACTCTAATAAGCTTATTTTTTGTGACAATAGTCTTAGAATATAAAATTGGTTTGATAAGAGTTATTCTATCAAACCAATTTTTTTGAGTCATAACAATAAACTGCAGGGTTAAAATCCTTCTAAACCTTCTTCTACAATAAAATCCGTCTGCACGGAAGTAGTTTGGTTATTGCCCCCTTTTATTTGTTGAAGTTGAGTATTGGCTAATTGAGCCTGCTGAATATTCGGGTGGCTAAGGTTGAGTTTTTGGGTACGCATCATGTAAATGTTTTTGTGATAGGCAAATGATATGTTTTAAATGTATTAAAATTTATTGTTATATACAAATAGTATACGTATTAGTTGTGTTTTTATTTATCTATCAACATAAAAATCCTCTGGTGTATCTTTATCGTCTTCACATTTTCCATTTTTGTACAAAAAGTATTCGCTTTCTTCTGCATTGATATTTCGATAGACGACATTGGGTTCTGGGGTGATTTCATTATTTTCTGGTGGAATATTATTAGAAGGAGGAATGATGTCATTTAGACTTTTAGCCTTCAATAATTTCTTTCCAAACTCAAAGGCTTTCTCATAATTTTTTTCAATGGCTAATGCTGAATAAAACCCACTAGAGAAACTGATCGCATCTTTATCGGTTATGGTTCCTTTCAAGCCAATGGTGTAAGGGATAAATCTTGAAATGACTTTAGCAAATAAACAAGACCCTTGGGTATTAATAAATACAAATTCTGTTTTTCCTTTTAATAATTTAAAAGCAGAAGCCAAAAATTCATAAGGAATATCGTGGCTGCTTCGATCCGTTTTTCTAGATAAAATTACGGCGTCTTTTGTTCCAAAACCAGAGAAATGAATAATATGAGGGTCTTCTTCACGAATGGATTCAAAGAAACTATCTATGGTTACATCAAATTCTTCTGTTATTTCAAAATGCTGGCGTTTTTTCTTGAAAATTCGTCGTATTTCGAGATATTCTTTTTCAAGATTTAAAGGAGCTAAATCCGAAGGTTGAGCTGCTAAGAATAATAATTTCGTTTTGGGTGAAAGAGGTTTGTTTTTTTGTTTTTCTTGAACTTCGGTAAATGATTTGGTATCTATTGTATCAATAATAGAAAGTAAGGCGTAGTTCGTTTTGGAATTGGACAGTTTATAGTCTTCCAAAGGGATCAATCCTTGGGCAAAAAATCCATGATTTCTGGAAATTTCTCCACTTAGGAGTATCAATTCATTGTATTTATCCTTGTCAGTTTGTGCTATAAATTCAGCGATGATATCAATGGCTTCTTTGGGTTTACCAGATGCTACAAGGCTTTTAAGTTTTGAAATCATTGATTTTTTAGTTTAAAAGAGTATGAATGCTTAGGATTATACTTCTTCTCTTTTATTAATCATTAAATAAGCTTTTAAAAATTCATTAAGTTCACCATCTAAGACTTTGTCAGGATTGTTGACTTTGTATCCTGAACGTAAATCTTTCACCCAGCGATCATCAAGGACATAAGAACGTATTTGAGACCCCCACTCATTTTTCATTTTGGTGGCTTCCACTTTATCTTTTTCTTCTAATTGTCGCTGTAATTCTTGTTCATACAGACGTGATTTAAGCATTTTCATGGCTTTTTCACGATTCAAATGTTGGGAACGTTCTTCCTGACATTCTACGGTGATGCCTGAAGGAATATGACGGATACGAACAGCCGATTCCGTCTTATTAACATGCTGCCCTCCTGCACCACTCGCTCGGAAACGATCCCATTCTAAGTCAGCAGGATTAATATTAATATCAATACTATCATCAATCATTGGATGTACAAAAACAGAAGCAAATGAGGTCATTCGTTTACCTTGTGCATTAAATGGACTTACACGAACCAAGCGATGTACGCCATTTTCTCCTTTTAAATAACCATAAGCATAGTCTCCTGAAATTTCTATTTCTGCCGATTTGATACCTGCCACATCGCCTATCACTTCATTTAGTAAACTGACTTTGTAGCCATTTTTTTCTGCCCACATGGTGTACATACGCAACAACATTTGCGACCAATCGCAACTTTCTGTTCCTCCTGCCCCTGCATTAATTTCTAAAATACAATCCAGTTCGTCTTGTTTTTGATTGAGGGTAGATTTAAATTCTGCATTTTCAATTTGTTCAATTGCTTCTAGGTAGGCTTCATTTACTTCTTCTTCTGTAGATTCGCCTTCTTTTTGAAATTCTAATAATACCGCAGCATCTTCAATTTTACCTGCAACTTCTTTATAGCTATTGACCCATGCTTTGTGTAGTTTGAGCTCTTTTAAAATGGTTTCCGCCCGCTTTGCATCATTCCAAAAATTGGGATCCAGCGACAGTTGTTCTTTTTCTTCAATTTCTAAAAGTCGCTTATCTATAGCAAGATAAGCGCGTAATTTGTTTAATCGTTCTTGTAAACTTTTGAGTTGTTCTATCGTCATAGTAGGCTTAAATATCTATACGTTATCAGCAAAGATAACAAAAAAGAGGGAGGGAGGTCGTGGCACGATTGAATCCTTAAAAGAAGGAATGATTTCCCCTGAAGAATTTTCTTTAGTATCGTGCAACGACTTGGCAATAGCCGATTATAAAATATTTTAGCGTTTCAGCACTTGCAATAATTCTACATGAAAAATAAGCTTGGCTTGTTCAGGAATTTGGGGAGGTTTACCAGCTTGTCCATAAGCAATTTCATAAGGAACAAAGAAAATAGCTTTTGTTCCTTCTTCAAGTAAAGCAATACCTTCATCCCATCCTGGAATAACACGACCTTGCCCAATAGGAAAAGAAAACGGACGACCAGTATCATAAGAATTGTCAAACATAGTCCCATCTTCTAAGATGCCATGATAGTGTACCGTAACTTGATCGCCCATTTCTGATTTTTTACCATCACCTTTTTTGATAATGAAGTACTCCAAGCCAGAAATGGTCTTCTTCAATCGTTTACCTAATTTCCCATTTTTATAGCGATTCAAGATATTTTTTGTTTGTTTGGCAACTCTTGTCCCCTTAGCCTTTGTTTTTTTCAATTTAGCAGCTTCATAGGCCTCCAAATCTTCTGGATTCATTAGTTTTAATAAAACTACATCATATCGAATAAATGGGATTCCTTCTAATTCAGAGGGAGTTCTTTGTAATCTATTGGTAGGATAAAAAATTGATATACTATCACCCACTCCTATCATTTTTATCCCTTCTAAAACTGGAGACTCTCGATTTTGATTGGGACTATCCTTCGCAAAAATCTCTAAGGTACTGGGGCCAATTCGTTTACTTGAATTAATTAATTTGTCTCCAGAATATACATAGTAATTAAAGGAAGCGATCTGCCCTGCCTCAGGTTTATCTCCTCGTTTATTCGTATAGCTAATGTATTCAAAACCTGAGTCCGTTTTACCTGTGGCTTTTAGTCCAAATACTTCTTGTATTGTTGTTCCGTTAGAATTTTGAATTCCTATCACTTCTTTAGACTTAGAATTTGAAGACATTTTTTCATCAGCAACAGATGATTCTGTGGTTTCAGTGTTTATTTCTCCACACGAGAAAATTAGGATACTAATGAGAATGAATAAAATGGAGTAAAACGAAAATCTATACATCTAATCTATTTTTAAGATTGCAAAGGTACATTTAAAATCATTATGGAACTTTTTAATCGATGATTTTTAATGGAAATGCCCACAACCAATAGGAGAACCTGCAGGTAGTTTTATCGGATCAGCCATAGGAAACTCTCCTGGATCTTCTAAAAAAGATGAAACTTGACGACTCAAATAATTAATAGTTGGATTTTTAGGGTCACTATATCGTGTCATTTGTTCTAGTTGAGTAAATACAATGGCTTTTGTAGAAGTGCTACTTTTTTTACTTTTTGCTACATAGAAAAGCTGTTCTACTACTTTTTGTCGTATCATATTTTGAAGTAATTCCTCATATCCCCTTGTAGCATTGATTTCGAAAGTTGCATTAAGTAATCTCGAAATTACATTCTCTAAACTTGGATTCTCCTGATTTCGAGCATGATATTCGACCAAACGATTGGCACGTTCTGGATGTAATAAAAATTGTAAAACAGGTTGAACCGCACTTTCTGCTGCACTTACTGGATCAAAAGTAACGCCTGTTTGATTCGAAAAACTTTCGCGTCCACGCGGATAGGAAGGAGCCTTAGGAGGAATTAATTGTAAAATAGATTCTGGTATTTTTATTTGCTCAACATCTAAACAAGAAAGTAAACCATCAATTGCTTTATTTTGGATAAATGGATCGACAATGGAAATAATATCTTGTCCATCGCCTTTTACCGCATAATTATAATCTGCACCGCCAATTAATTTTGCAACAGCTTCTATTTGATAACGATGCGCCAAGTATAAAGGAACAAATACTTCTTCTAAAGAAGAAAAAGGCATCCCTTCTGCAATGCTATTTTTACCAAAACCTTGAATCGCATTATTACGAACCTCTAATAAACGATTTAGTTCATCTACTGCATCTTTTCCATTATCCCAAAGATGCGCGTATGCATGTGCGCCTCCTTGTGGACGGGCATCACTATCAGAAATATAGCGCAAATCCATTTGGTGCGTCTCTTTTAAAATAGTATTCAAGGCTTCTTCTTCATTTGTACCCGTAGGAAAATCTTGGTAACCATACAAAATAGCACGTTTATCCCAAATCCCTATTTTATCATCATAAGCTGCTGTAAAATCCAAAGCTCCATTTTCATCTAATTGTACAAAAGGGTGGGGGTAATCCATCACACTTGCACGATCATTGGTACTTGCTGCAAAATTGTGAGCGAGTCCTAAAGTATGCCCAATTTCATGAGCAGATAATTGCCGCAATCGAGCCAATGCCATTTCTAATAATTCAGGAGCGGCAGTTTTCCCATTTTCAAAAGGAGAAACCAATCCTTGTGCGATTAAATAATCTTGTCTAACCCGTAAAGAACCCAATGATACATGCCCTTTGATAATTTCACCCGTACGAGGATCAATAACAGACGCTCCATAAGACCAACCTCGCGTGGCACGATGGACCCACTGAATAAGATTGTAGCGAACATCCATCGGGTCGGCATCTGCTGGTAATATTTTAAGTTGAAAGGCATCCACATATCCTGCTGCTTCAAAAGCTTGATTCCACCATTTAGCACCATCTAGAAGGGCAGATTTAACAGGTTCTGGCGCACCAGGATCAAGGTAGTAAATAATAGGTTCAACGGCTTCACTTTTTTCAGCGGAAGGATTTTTCTTTTCCAAACGATGACGTACAATAAAGCGTTTAATTAATTCATCTTCTATTGGAGTAGCATAATCTTGATAAGAAATACCAAAATAACCACAACGAGGATCTAATTTTCGAGGCTGGTAATTAGCATCAGGTAATTCGATAAAAGAATGATGTTGTCTTACTGTAATCGCATCAGGTGTAGGAACGACTTGGTAAACATAATTTCCTTTGGCTTCTCCTTTAAAGGTCAAAGTAGCTTCCAATTCTGTATTTTTTGGGAAAGCTTTACACATTGGTAGATGGATAGCAGAACGACTTTTATCCAGTTGATAACTTCCTTGTTTGTTTGATTTTAAACGTTTAATAACTCCATGTGCATCACGGAGTAAAAAATCAGTCGCATCTACTAAGATCGTTCCATTTGTTGTCATTTTTTGAGTGAATCCCCAAAGAATAGATTGCGCGAAAGCTTCTTCTACAGAACGTCGTTCTAGTGGGTTGTCGCTTACGGCTCTAAAACTATAATTGGGTTGTACTAAAAGAATTTTATTGCCACTTTTTACAAATTTGACCACTCTATTTTCACCCAATTGCCCTCGATCCAATCCAATATCATTAGAACCCACACCAGCCGCAAGAGAATTGACATACAGAAATTCGGTTTCTAATTGATCAATTGCTAACCAAATTTTTCCTGTGTTGTCATCCCAATAAAAATTGAAATATCCTTCTTGATGATCCATACCCATCGTAAAACCCGCAATAGTAGTTATGGCCGGGGCTGGAGGAAGTACAGAAGGGGTTTTACAAGTGCTAAAAAAGAATAGAAGACTGACTAAAAAGAGGAGGTTTTTCATTTTTGATACTATTATTTCTACAAATATAGAAGGACAAAGGTTAAAATTTAAGTCTTATGGATGTGAATTCTGTTTATTGAGCATAGGATTTTCAAATTTATTCAAGGAGATACTTCGTGAAACTACATTTTTTGTCCTAATTTGTTGTGATTTTTTTTAAGTGCTAAACTAAAATTGCTTTAATTATGTATGACGCTAAAATAGAGCAACTTCCATTAGAAGAATTAAGAGCCTTACAAAATAAACGACTATCTGCCTTGGTAAAACGCTTGTATCAAAGTGTTCCGTTCTATAAAAAGCAATTTGATCAAATTGGTTTACAAGCCGAAAATATTAAAACTGTTAATGATCTATCAAAAATACCATTTACCAAAAAAGATGACTTACGCGATCATTATCCTTACGGACTTTTTGCTTCACCAATGTCTGAGATTAGGAGAATTCATGCATCGAGTGGTACAACTGGAAAACCAACAGTAGTAGGTTATACCCAACATGATTTGGATGTGTTTGATGAGGTGGTGGCACGTTCTTTGGCTTGTGCGGGAGCGCGTAAGGGCATGAAATTACACAATGCGTATGGATACGGCTTATTTACAGGAGGTTTGGGGATGCATGGCGGCGCAACGAAATTAGGAATGGCAGTTATTCCAGTATCAGGTGGCATGACGGAACGCCAACTAACGATCTTACAAGATTTCAAACCTGAAGTAATGTGTTGTACCCCTTCTTATGCACAAACCCTTTCAGAAGAATTTGCTAAACGAGGAATTGATACCCAAAAATTAGCAGTACAATATGCTATTCTTGGAGCAGAACCTTGGACGGAGGCTATTCGAACGCAAGTAGAAGCGGGTTTACATGTTAATGCTACCAATATTTATGGTTTAAGCGAAATTATTGGTCCTGGGGTATCACAAGAAGATTTCGAAGAAAAGGGGACAGGAAGCTATGTTTGGGAAGATCATTTCTTTCCTGAAGTGGTGGATAAACATACAGGTGAGCCCCTTCCTTATGGTGAAGAAGGCGTCCTTGTTTTTACGACTTTGACAAAAGAAGCCTTTCCTTTATTACGCTACTGGACAAATGATATTTGCTCCATTTATTATGATGCTAATGCTAAACGTACACATATTAAAATGTCTTCGATCAAGGGGCGTGCAGATGATATGTTGATTATTCGAGGGGTGAATTTATTTCATACACAAGTAGAAGAAGTCATTCATACCATAGATGGATTGAGTCCAAATTATAGATTGCTAGTGGATCGAGAAGGAACGATGGATACGGTGACCGTAGAAGTAGAAACACAAAAAGGCTTAGATCATCAAAATCAAGAATGGAGTCAATTGCTTCAAAATAAAATTAAGGATACGATTGGTTTATCTATGCAAATTGATTTGAAAGCTCCGAATTCCATTCCTCGATCTCAAGGCGGAAAATTAAGTCGAATTTTAGATCGACGAATTTTATAATTCTTATAGTATAGATTATTGATTACCTAAGTTTAGGTTAATTTTTTCTCTAAAAGATTTGTTTGAAATAATGGAGGTTTCAAATTCTTTCATACATCCTTGAAGCCGAGTTACTTGTAATAGATTTATATCATTAAAGAAGTAAGCTAATTCTGTTTTATTTCCTTTCTTATCTGTTACATAAAGTGCCTTTGTTAGCACATATGAAGTAGCGCCTTGTTTCATGCCTGAATAAGATACCCAATTTTCATTGAATTCACTTCCCCAATTATTATCTAAAATCTCCTCTAAATACTGTTGGACATCTGAATTGAAATATTTTCTAGAATTTATCTTTTTCATAATTTCTACATACTCATGAACAGTTGAGCTAGGAAGATTATCGGACCAGTTCTTTTGAAGATATAGGGCTAAATTTAATAAACCAACATCTTTGGGATATTCCTTATTGCTTTTTAATTTTTGGTGAACTTTATTCGTTGCTTGAATATATTCTTCATTACTTAAGTTTTGTACAGCTATTGCCCTTTCCCTTTTATCTAAATGAGGAAATTCTTCCACACCAATAAATAGTGGAGAGACCTTGTACGATATTTCACTATGTTTTTCAACACCTAAGCTATCCAATCTATTATTGATATTTACTAATCCTAATTTTTCACCAAGCCACTCCGTATTAGCATTAGAGCTAAATTTCATCATTCCTCTTGCAACTTCTTTTATGGATACGCTATTTTTCTTTATGTTTTTATCAATAGATTCTAACCAATTATTATGTCCTCCGCCATCACTTTTGGGGACATAATACTTTTCTAATTCAGCTAAATCTACTAGTTCCAAAGGATTAATTAATCCTTTGGCGGCTTGTTCGGCATATTCTATGGCTGTAATTATCTTGGCTGTACTAGCAAGAATCATTTGCTTATTGGGGTTCATTTCAACTAAGATCGTATCATTCAGGATTAGTTTTATGGATGATTTTTCTGGATTATCGCTTATGAAATTTAAGACTTTATCTTTATCAGGATAAAAATAAAATACTCCCCAAACGATAACAAAAACCAATAAGCATGCAAGTATTTTCAATATTTTAATAACTTTTTTCATATGTTTAAAATTTTTCAGTAGTTAAAATTTACAGAAAAATTTCTGCGCACATGTAACCACTGCGTTCTCGCATAATATTTTTTAATCATACTCTTGTGTGTTATTTATGATTAATAAATATCATGCTCGTTTCTTCATTGTATTAATTTTAGGAGATTTGAACAAGCAAGACCCGAAAATCTTCAATTTCATTCGTGTCGTTTCATGTGTAGCGAAGTATAATACCGATTTGAAAAAATCCTTTCGTATATAATTTATGATTTTTTCAAATCGGCATTATACGTTGAAGGTGTGATTTACGAAATCACTTAATCAATTGCGTATAAACTTCTATACAGCATAAGTTGCTTTGTACTTAGAAGACGACTCTTATTCTATGATACCCCTATTTCTATAGGTTAAAATAATACTTTTTTTGGAATGATGAGGATATGTATTGTAGGATTGTTTAGGTAATGTTTATCAAGATTTGATTCATGTGAAATAGAAATAAGTTAGATCACGTAATAAATTTACCAAGTCGAAAATTGATATTTAATATCTAATTCGTCAAGTTTTGCTTTAATTTGAGAAACTGCTTTATCTGTTGAATATTCTTTTTCAAACCAATTAAAGAGTTCATGTTTGTCATCTAATTTGAGTTTTCTCATTAATTGTTCAACTTCTTCTGCTGTAATGCTAATATAATATTCGTAGTCATAACTATCTTTAATTTTTTGTACTATTTTACCACTATCATGACCATGAACCATTAGCTTTCCATTTTTTGATTCATAGATGACAATCTTTATCCAAATGGAATCATCTTTTTTGTCGAACAATGTTTTTCTCATATTATTTTTCCAACCTGAGACAATAAGTTAATATAAATAAAAAGCCCCTATTTTGTTTTAAAATAGGGGCTTTTTATTGAATAATATATTCAATTAAGGCATTGCTGCTTTAGAAGTGGTGGATTTCTTCACTTTTTTCTTTCCTTTCATATTCATGGCTTTTTTTACAGCCGTAAAAGAATTAACTACACCTCCTGTTACACATAATTTAGAGAAAGGCACTAATTCATCTGACCCCGGTTGCTTCACGTTCATGTTTTGTTTTACGGACGAATCTAGTAAGCATTGTTTTACTTGTTCTGCCGTCAATTCAGGGAAGTAAGAGCGAATCATTGCTGCTACACCAGCGACAACAGGCGACGCCATACTCGTACCTTGTGCATTACGGTAGTTATTATCAGGAGTAGTTGAATAAATGGCAGTACCTGGTGCAAAAATATCGACATTTTCAACTGCATAATTAGAGAAACTAGCAGGAGAATCTTCTCCACCTTTCCAAGATAATGCACCTACTTCAATCCAATTGGGTGCCATTTTTTTGGCGAAAAGCCCCGCTTTTTTATACTTGTCATTTGGAAAATTACTAGCTTCATCCGTATCCAGTGCTGAATTTCCTGCAGCATGGACTAATAAGACATCATTTTTTGCTGCATATTTTACAGCATCATCCACTACTTTTTTATTCCAAGAATAGCCTTTTCCAAAACTCATGTTGACAATAGATGCACCATTATCTACTGCATAACGAATGGCGTTGGCTACATCTTTATCGCGCTCATCACCATCAGGTACGGCACGAATCGTCATAATTTGTACATTATCCGCTACGCCATCCATTCCCACATCATTCTTACGACTAGCAGCAATGATACCAGCTACGTGTGTTCCGTGAAACGCATCGGGGCCTTCATAATCATTATTTCCATAGCCTTTTTCAGTTTGATTAGCATAATTATCACCAATGATATCACGTGTATCAAATTCAGGATTGTAGGCATATTTCATTTGATTGCCATAGTATTCTAAAGCACCGTCTATTTGTTCGTTCACTTCTTCTCGTACGGCATCTAAACTTTCCACTTCTTCCCCTTCAGCAAATACTCGACCGAGAATATTTTTACCCATTGCAAGTGCAGGATCATCCCCTTCAATGGCCTCTACATTTTCTTGAGAAAATTCTTTATCTCCTAATGCTTTTTCTACAGCCTCTAAGCCACCCATAATCATGGTTTTGGTTTGCTCCATTTGACTATGACGTTCTGTTGCTGTACTTAATTTATCTTCTACTTCTTCTTTACATTTGAGATAAGTATCATATTGTTTTTTCTGTTTTTTGGATAACTTTTCACGATTTGCATTTTCATAAATAGGTTTATATTTTGCATAAAGACGGGTTACCTCATAGGTGTCTGCTCCTACATTTTTACCATCTTTACCACCAATGAAATTCCAGCCGTGAATATCATCTACATAACCATTACGGTCGTCATCAATGCCGTTACCTGGAATTTCATCTTCATTGACCCACATGACATCATTTAAGTCTTCATGATCGGTATCAACTCCTGAATCTATCACTGCTACGATAACGGTTTCTCCTGATTTACCTTTTAATAAAGTCTCGTATACGCGCTCTGTACTTACGCCTTGAACGCCATCTGCACCTTTATCCAGATTGAACCAGTTTTCTGGTGCTTGTGCCATACTTATGGCAGCAGTTGCCACAAGAATAAGGCAGGTATAAATTAGTCTCTTTGTCATTTTAATTTTATTTAATTGATTAATTGAATTTTTAAATTTTGTCAAAAATAACGGAATTGTAAGGAATCCCGTAATAATGGCTTTAAAATCTCTTTTGATGATTTTTAATAAAGTCAATTTGGCGTTACTTTTGTCACACGTTTTTTGACCAAACAAACGTTATTTTATATAACTAGAGTATCTAAATACATAAAAAAACGTCTATAGAAATAGCTATTGAAAATATCATGGTAAAAGAGATGTTGTGTTCATTTGTACTTTTACACCAATTTAATGACATTTTAAAAATTGATTAGATGCGCAATTTGTTTTTCCTATGCTTGTTTTGTCTACCTTTTGTCACTCAAGCACAATTAGAACTTGGTTTGATGGTAGGAGTTTCCAATTATACAGGTGATTTAGCTCCAGAAACTGCTCGTACAAGTTTAAGCCAAACTCATGCAGCCTTTGGTGGTTTTGTTCGACATGGGTTTGGTAATTATTTTACGGCACGATTAAGTGTATTTTATGGTACAATTTCTGGCGATGATGCAAAATCTGAAATTGAAGGTCGTCGTCAACGAAATTTGAGTTTTCGATCCAGAATGTTAGAAGCAGGATTAACAGGCGAATTTAATATATTGGGCTATCGAGCTTATAATTATGAAAGAGTCTTTTCTCCTTATATTTTTGCAGGTATTAATGCATTTCGCTATAATCCTGAAGCTTTTTATGATAATCAATGGAACAAATTGCAGCCATTAGGTACAGAAGGGCAGGGGATGCCAGATCGCCCCGATCCATATAAACTGATAGATATTGCCATTCCTTTTGGTCTCGGTGTTAAATATGCCATTAATGATTATTGGAATATTGGAATTGAAGTTGGATTTAGAAAAACCTTTACGGATTATTTAGATGATGTAAGTACTACTTATGTGGAATACAATGAATTGTTGGCAGCTAATGGTGAACTAGCCGCT
This sequence comes from Saprospiraceae bacterium, assembly GCA_020628645.1. Taxonomy (GTDB): domain Bacteria; phylum Bacteroidota; class Bacteroidia; order Chitinophagales; family Saprospiraceae; genus JAHDES01. The sequence goes on along the minus strand of JAHDES010000009.1, from coordinate 64,949 downwards.
GCATTAGGAAATCGATCAGGCGAATACCTCGGTACAGAACCATTAAGTGTACCTACAGGTAGACCACGTGGGAATGCAGATAATGACGACTGGTATTTTATTAGTGGGGTCACTTTATCCTATAATATTACTGATAATGGATTAGTGGGGGCAAGACGAAAGAATGGAAGAAAGAGTGGGTGTCCGACGTTTTAATAAATAAAATTTATGATAGGCGAAGTTTCCTAACTTCGCCACTAATATATTCGCAAGTTTTTAACTTGCATTTGGTATTTGTTTTATGTCTTCAGGTTAAACCTAATTTTCGCCTAAAGCCGGCTGGGCTTTTCCTTTTTTCATTGCAAAAAAAGGAAACAAAAATGCTAGAAAAGATAAACTCCCTCCGGTCAAACACTATCTTTTCGTCAGCCGCCACTTGTTGAATCATAATCTAATATTTCTTTGAAAAATATTTGTTATTTTAGCATTCTTGAACATAAACAAAAACGAACTAAGAATGCTATTAGAAGTTTTGATTACAGGTATTGGAAGTGGTATTGCTAAAGGAGTCATTAATATTTGGTTAGAAGACTACACGATTGAAAAAGAAATAGCAAAGAATTTTGCGGGAATGTTTGCCTCGAAAACCAAAGATGTAATAGCACAGCGAGTCGGAAATCGTCAATTTGAAACAATAAGTGAAAAAGTAGCAGATAATCTCTTACCTACTTTTGCGGCTTATGATGAAATCATCCTTTTAGATCGTCAAAAGGAAATCGCTGAATTAGCTGGTCATGCGATCCATTTCACACAATTAAGTCCCGAAATTCTAATCAATAATAACTTGGAGCCCTCAAAAGTCCAGCAATTATTATTGGCTTTTGCGGACTTTCCAAACGAAGAAAATCCTAGAATTAACTTCACACTACAAGAAGAGGAACTGTATCAACGTGTCATGTCAGAGGCGGCACAATACATGACCGAAATTGCTGGATTATTACCAAATTTTACTGAAAAAAGTTTTGCGGAAGTACTAAAAAGAGAGGATGCTATATTAAAATTAGCCACTCAAATCCTTGAGGAAGTCCGACGTATTCAAGAGAATAATAAATCGGGTGATGAAAAAGCAAAAAAATATGAATCTGATTATCGAAGAGCAGTCACCCGAAAACTTGATAAACTTCAGTTGTTTGGTGTCGACCTAAATGATACGAGTAGACGATATAAACTAAGTACAGCCTATGTAAGTCTATCTGTTGAATATCAATCTCAACAAACATCATCTGCCGATGAAGAAGATAGCTATGATCTGATTGAAAATCTCTCTATTGATGAAGCGCTTCAAAAAAGTAATCGTCTTTTACTTCGAGGACCTGCTGGCTCTGGTAAGACTACCTTGATGCAATGGGTAGCCGTGATGTCTGCATCTCTTGCAATGGAAGGAGAACTAGCAGCTTGGAATCAGTGCATTCCCTTTTTTATACGATTAAGAGAATTTTCTGATAAAGAATTGCCCACACCTAAACAGTTTACTGCTTTAATTTCTAAAGTTATTGATGATACCAAACCTGAAAATTGGACAATAGAACAATTACAAGAAGGAAGAGGAATTATTTTAGTGGATGGTGTAGATGAAATTGTAGAAGAGAAAAGAGAAACTATTAAAGAATGGATCAAAGAAATAGATGAACTATACCCCAACAATAAATGGGTGGTAACTTCTCGTCCTTATGCTGCTAAAAGTGCTTGGTTAGCTGATTTTGGATTTATGGATGCAGATTTGCAAGAAATGGGTTCGCGTGATATAGAGTTGTTCGTAGAACATTGGCATGAAGCAGTTAAAGAATCTTTTCAACAAAAAGAAGTAGAAGAATTAGAGCAGTTAGATGAATTAAGTAGTCTTTTGAAAAACACCATCAAATCAAATAGGAATCTTCGAAAATTGGCTACAAGTCCTCTTTTATGTGCGATGATTTGTGCCTTGCATCGGGATCGTTCTACTAAGTTACCTTCTGGTCGCGTGGAACTGTATGAAGCTTGTATTAATATGTTTTTCCGTCGAGATGTTGAACGAAAAATTTCTATGGAGGATTATATTGAACTAGAAGATCCTGATAAACGAATCCTTTTAGCCGATCTTGCCTATTGGTTGATACGGAATAATTGGTCGGAAGTGGAAGTCGAAAAAGCAGATGAACGACTTGAAAAACGTGCCAAGGGACTAAAAAATATCCCTTCTAACACAAGCGGAACTTCTATACGACGCTACTTTGTAGAACGCTCAGGTATACTTCGACAACCTACTATTCAAACTCTTGATTTCCCACATCGTACCTTTGAAGAATATCTTGCAGCCAAAGCCACTATAGAAGAAGGAGATACAGGCGTATTGATTACAAATTCAACGAATGATCAATGGCGAGAGGTGATTCAGCTAGCTTGTGGTTTGGCTAGAACAAATGAAGCAAACGAAATTATTCAAAAATTATTAGAAAAAGGGGATCAAAATAAAAAAGAGCGAGCCTATTTGCATCTTTTGGCGGTAGGTTGTATGGATATAACACGCGAAGTTGAAACAGCAACGATCAATGAAGTACAAAAGCGCTTAAAAAAATTAGTGCCTCCTAAAAAAGTGTCTGAATCTAAATTATTAGCTACTGTAGGGGAAATGGTACTACCATATCTTAAGTATAAGCAGCAATTAAAAGCGAATGAGCAAGTTGCAATTATTAGGACTCTTGCCCTAATTGGTACTGAAAATGCATTGGAGATATTAATGGAATTTGACAATAAAAGAAATTATTTTAATACAGTGCGAGATGCCCTTTTAGATGGCATTAAATATTGTCCAGATAGAGATTTATTTGTTGATAAAGTAATTTTAAGTCATAAAAATTTAATTATTGATCGGAATATGCCTCAAGAGATATTAAAAGTATTGCCAAATTTGTATAGTGTAAAGTTGTCAAGTGGCATAACAGGTAAGTATTACTTATTTGAAGTACTTAAATATTCTAATATTAAAAGATTAGACTTATCAGAATATGGTGGTCGACATAAGATTTGGATGTATTACAATTTATTAATTAATCAATTAGATAATATTATATCTTTAGAAATAGATAACTATCCAAGAGTATCAGAATTGTTACCTTTATTTAATTCTTTAAAAGAATTAAGGATGAATGTTTATTACTCAGATGGTATAGATTTCTATATTATGAAACAACTAAAAAATCTAGAAATTCTCAGAATTTATAATTACTCTAACAATAAGATGGAAAATTCCAAAATGTTACTTGAGTTTCCTAGCTTAAAACGAGTTATTCTTTTTAATAAAAAAATTGATAATGCTATCATAAGAAAATTAAAGAAAAAAGGGGTAGTAGTTTTTAACTATTGATTGTTACTATTTTCTTGCTTTTCTCTTTTTTATACTTTAACTTTGTATTGCAAAGTACTTTTAGTTGTTAAATTCTGGAACTGCTAAAATAAGCAAGCATAATCTTACGTCATTAGTACAATGTAATCTAACTTAGTTTAAGTTTCATGATTGCCCCAAGGGAACATGTTCCCTTGAAATTCAAGACGTTATAATTGGTGTAGACCATATTGAAGTTGAAAATTATTTCGATTACAGTGTATTAGTCAAAAAGAATCAAAGTCTATTTAAACTTTTAAAATCTACAAAACCATGAAATCTATCCTTGCCACTTTAAACAAAGACCGAACAGCTTTAGCGGGACTTTTTATGTTGGCATTATCGCTGGCTATTTTTACAGGAACAGCGAATGTCTATGAAACCAATTTTGATCTATTTGGAGCTACTTTTTTTGTATGTTATTTACTGACCTTCATTTATTTCATCATTGTCGTTTTTGAAAAAAAAGAACAAACCAATCGCTTTTGGGGATTTTATAGCTTTCGTAGAAATGTGATTCTCTTACAGTTGTTAAATGTGAGTGCCTATGCCTTAAATCGCTCACTACCCGTATTTCAAATCTCAACCAATTGGGTAGTTGCTTTTTTGTTGATTTCTAATTTATTTTTGGTACTTCATATTTTATGGGAAGAAAAACGCCCCCAATGGTTGGATGCTATCGTGCTTTTAGTGAGTGGAATGGGGATGTGTTTTCATTTGTATGAGAATTTTTATGTCGGAACATTGTATCCTATCACGCTTTTATCGTTTTGGTTTTTTGGAATATCATTGCATACTTTTGTTCCATTATTATTTTTCTCCGTATTCTTTAAAATTTCCCGAATTTTTCTATTGCAATCACCAAATTATTGGAAATATACAGCGATTGGTGTCGCAATACCTTTACTTTTTTTAGGATACATCACAACCAGATTTCAAGGCGTTCAAAATAAAATTGAAACTAGTTTTCATACCACGAATTCACCCCAACATGATTCCTCGCTTCCAGATTGGGTGCATCTGAGCCAAAACTTAAAACGAGATGGGATCACCAAGCGCGCCCTCAAAAGTGGCTTGACATTCACAGATGCAAATTATTTATCGTGGAGTGATTTTCCGATGGATAATCGTATTAATGAACGCATCAAGCATGATCCATTTGTGGTACTTGCTACTTCCATAACAGGAGAAATTGATTTGAAGAATGAGGATAAAATTCAAGTACTTCGTGCCTTATTTGATGAACGACACACCACAGAACGGAAGTTTTGGAGCGGTGATAATTTATCGACTACAGATATTGTTACCAATGTTCAATTGTTTCCAGATTATCGCCTTGCGTATACAGAAAAGACGTTTAAAATCAAGAATAGCCAAGTAGAGCGTTGGCAACGACAGCAAGAAGCCTTGTATACCTTTTATTTGCCCGAGGGGTCGGTAGTGACTTCTTCTTCTTTATGGGTGAATGGAGAGGAATCGCCTGCTTATCTGACCACCAAGCAAAAAGCTGATTCTGCTTATGCAAGAATTGTAGGACGAGAACGACGCGATCCATTGTTGTTGCATTGGCAAGAAGGCAATCGAGTCACGGTTCGTATTTTTCCTTGTACGCCTGATGAAGATCGTCAATTTAAAATTGGGGTAAGCACGCCCATGCGCTTGGAGGGAGAAGAATTGGTGTATGAAAATATTGATTTTGAAGGCCCCTATTATAAAAATGCCCATGAAAGTATTAATGTCATTATCAATGGTTCATTTACGAAATTAGAAACGCCTTTTTCATTTAGCCAAGAAGGAAATAGCTATTCTTATACTGGAAAATATGATTCGCGTTGGACTTTACGATGTGATGCACCTCCTTTATCGGAGGGTGTTTTTAGTTTTAATGAACGAAGTTTCCAACTTAAAGAATTACAAAATAATGTTGAAAAAATAGATGCTACCAAAATCTATCTGGATATCAATCGCGCTTGGTCTTCTCGTGAGATCACTTCCCTTTGGAATGCCTTACAACTGGATCATGAACTTTATGTTTATACCTATAAATTAGAACGTCTGACGGCTACGAATAAAGATGATTTGGTGGATTATTTACAAACGAAAAATTTCACTTTATTTCCATTTCATAAAATAGATGCGCCAAATAAAGCGATTGTCATTTCAAAATATAGTCAGTTAACGCCTACTTTAGATGATTTAGAAAAAAGCCCCTTTCTAAAAGACTTGAGTTCCTTTTTTCAAGCACAAAATGATCCCATTCGAGTTTTTAACTTAACTACAGAAATCAGCCCTTATTTGAAATCGCTAAAAGAATTGCGATGCATACAGTTAGAAAATAAAGAAGCTGTCTCAATAGCCAATTTGATTCAAAAAGATGAATTTCCTGCTCTTGCGGAGACGACATCTGCGGTAGCCAATCAATATGCAAAGGTCTACATTCAAGAAATTCCCTATAATGCAACAACTCAAGTTACCGCACCCGATCACTTGATGCGATTGTTTTCCTATAATGCCTTGATGAGAAAAATTGGAAAAGACTATTTCAATAAAAAAGAGCGGGAGCATGAATGGATTCGTGAAGCAGAAGAAGCGTACGTCGTCACTCCGATTTCGAGTATGTTGGTACTTGAAAGTCAGGCAGATTATGATCGTTTTGATTTGAAAAAGAGTAAAAATAGCCTTCAAAATGCTTCTATGAATGATGCAGGTTCAGTTCCTGAGCCCCATGAGTGGTTGTTGATTATTTTGGTTGCTAGTATTTTGGGGTATTTAACTTGGCGTCGAAGATTGCAATTACAAAATGCCTAAATATGGAAAAAAGAACTTCCATAAACAACCATTTTTTACTGGGAGGACTACTGCTTATTCCTTTAGGGATATTTGCTTATTTCAATTATGACAACTTATATTTTCCGTTTTCTTTGATCTTGGGACTGCTGTCTTTGCCTTATGTATTGCGAATAATGGATGCCCCAAAGTTGTCATTTTATGGCGGATTGAGTTTAGTGGCTTTGGGTGTACTCCTTTTTTACAAAAGTAATAGTCTGTATTATTTTGGATTAGGCTTTTTATGTCTTTGGGTGCTTGAAAGAAGTAGAGGACAATTAAATTGGTTGCCTTTTTTTCTGCTTGTGGTATGTTCGCCTGTCGTTGGGAATGTGAGTTATATTTGGAGTTTTCCTATTCGGTTGCGTTTGAGTGAGTGGGCAACGCAAGCACTTCAATTCATTGGAATGGATGTAGTCGCAGAAGGAAATGTGATATGGATGAATGGGCAATCTTTTTCGGTAGATCCTGCTTGTATGGGCTTGAATATGTTGATTACTAGTTTGGTGATTGCACTGATTGTTTTTGCCTATTTTGAACATAAAACAAATCAATCGTTTCGATTTTGGGAAATTTGTTTGGGTTTGTTATTCATGTTGTTCTTGGCGATTGTTGGAAATTTTACTCGTTTATTGGCACTTATCATCTTTCATATCTTACCCGAGCATCCTTTACATGATGGAATAGGAATGATGAGTTTACTGTTTTATGCAATTGTACCTTTTTATTTTTTGGTCAATTTTTATAGTAAAAAACGAAAAAAAGAAATAGCTATTCCAAAGAATTCATCTATTTATTTGTTTTCTAACAAATCTATTTTTTATGGATGTTATGGCATTTTATTGTCCTTATTAATAATGACTGGATTTCAATTTAGGAATCAAACCAACATTTTAGCTCCAAAATTAAGTTTATCTTCTTTTCAAAATTACCAACAAAGCACTGCTAAAGATGGCGTTTTAAAACTAGAAAATGACTCGGCTATAATCCACATCAAACCACCTGTCCAAATTTTTCAAGGCAGTCATGATCCTCGTTTTTGTTGGCAGGGGAGTGGATACACCTTCCAATCCATCAAGCGAGAAATAGTAAATAAACGATCTATTTATACGGCTATCTTACAAAATGGGGAAGATCAACTTTATACAGCTTGGTGGCTCGATAATGGAACACATCAAACTATTGAAGAATGGGAATGGCGTTGGCAAGTCGCCAAAGGAGCTGCTGGTTACTATTTAATCAATATTACTACTGAAAATCGAGCGGAATTAATCCAATTGTTAAAAGATAAGCGATGGAATAATTGGTTATAAAAAACTTCGTAAGCTAATTAAATTGCTTTTCGTTTCGTCATTTGGGAAATAAATTTTTATTTTGCAGGGCTTTTATCTCAACAAATTATGCTTTCCATTATTTAATTAGGAATTGTATTTATTGAAATAAACAATAGAACCCAATGTATAAAACGAAAATAGCTGGTATAGGACATTATGTTCCCGAAAAAGTGGTCACGAATAATGACTTAGCGAAAGTGATGGATACCTCAGATGAATGGGTACAAGAACGAACAGGTATAAAAGAACGTCGTTATGGCGAAAAACATAAAGAAACGACAGCTTCAATGGGAGCTAAAGCTGCTGCTATAGCTATAGAACGAGCAGGAATTCAAAAAGAAGATATAGATTTTATCATATTTGGTACCTTAAGTGCCGATTATTACTTCCCTGGTTGTGGTGTACTTCTCCAACGAGAATTAGGCATCACGAATACAGAAATAGGTGCATTAGATATTCGGAACCAGTGTTCTGGATTCATCTATGGCTTGTCTATTGCCGATCAATTTATCAAAACAGGAATGTACAAGAATATCCTATTAGTAGGATCGGAAATGCACTCTATGGGATTGGAGTTTTCTACTCAGGGGCGTAATGTAACGGTCATTTTTGGCGATGGAGCAGGTGCTGTAGTGTTGCAACCTACCGAAAAAGACGGACAAGGGGTCTTGACAACTAAATTGCATTCAGATGGAACGTATGCCGAAAAGTTGGCAATGATTAATCCTGGTTCTCATGGTGGATACCATTTTGATAAACTTGGTATTGATGTAGATTTTGGTTACCCTGATGAAGAATATGGAGAAATTTTTACAACGCAACACATGTTGGACAATAACCAGTTGTACCCAAATATGGAAGGGCAGTTTGTGTTCAAATTAGCTGTTCAAAAATTTCCAGAAGTCATCAATGAAGCACTAGATGAAGTAGGTTTAAGTGCTACCGATATAGATATGTTAGTGCCGCATCAAGCGAATTTGAGAATCAGCCAATTTGTACAAAAACGAATGGGCTTGAGTGATGATAAAGTTTATAATAATATCCAAAAATATGGTAATACCACTGCGGCTTCTATACCCATCGCTTTGTGTGAAGCTTGGGAAGCAGGAAAAGTAAAAGAAGGAGATTTGGTTTGTTTGGCTGCTTTTGGAAGTGGATTTACTTGGGGATCTGCTTTGATTCGTTGGTAATTTATAGATTAGAATCTTCTTGGGAAAAGCGAAATGGGAATTTACTCGTTTCGCTTTTTAAGTATCAACTTTTATTGAATTAAACTGTTTTAATTAATAAGAATCCTTCTTTGACAAATCGCGTGGTCAGTTCAAAATAAAAGAGTAAACGACTGCAAGAAGTGAACGATTTTAGATTTGAATTGACTTTTCACGGGAAAAGTCAAAGAACCACAAAAATTAATATCTAAATCAATTATGGCTGCATCTATCCATCAATTTACCGTTAATGACATCGACGGAAACCCTAAATCATTAGCTGACTTCAAAGGAAAAGTATTACTCATTGTCAATACTGCTTCCAAATGTGGGTTTACTCCTCAATTAACGGACATGGCAAAATTGTATGAAGATTATCAAGATCAAAATTTTGAATTATTGGCTTTTCCATCCAATGATTTTGGAGGACAAGAACCCTTAGGAGGAGAAGATTTAAAACAGTTTTGTATGCTAAAATATGAAGCTGAATATCCAATTTTTGAGAAAGTGCATGTGAAAGGAAAAGATGCTGTACCACTCTTTCAATTTTTGTCTAATAAATCAGAAAATGGAAAGCTTTCTTCCAAACCCAAATGGAATTTTCATAAATATTTGGTAAACAAGGAAGGTGAAGTGGTGGATTATTTCTACTCCATTACCAAGCCCGATTCTAAAAAAATACGTAAAGCAATTGATGCACTGCTTTAAAGGTTTAAAATGCTTTTATTGAAAATTATAGGTTTTCTTATCGTGTGGCCAATTCAAAATCGTCCCACGATTATATCATTCTACTATTGTAAGTCCAATTAATCCTAGACATGTTTTAATTTCATAATAATCCTTTCTAATACATTATAGATGAAGCTTGATATTTTGGCGATCGGGGTACATCCCGATGATGTAGAATTGAGTTCAAGTGGTACACTACTCAAACATATTAATATGGGGTACAAAGTGGGCTTGTTAGATTTAACAAAAGGAGAACTTGGCTCAAGAGGAACGCCTGAAATTCGAGCAAAAGAAGCACAAAATTCAGCCCAATTAATGGGGGCTAAAGTACGCGAAAATGTGGGACTAAAAGATGGCTTCATTGCACATACAGAAGAAAGTATGCGTGCGATCATTCCTTACATAAGGGCCTATCAACCTGATATTATATTGGCTAATGCACTTTCTGATCGGCATCCTGACCATGGTCGAGCAGCTAAAATTGTTGCAGATGCTTGTTTTTTGGCAGGTTTGGTAAAAATAGAAACTTCATGGAAAGGCGTTCCGCAAGAAAAATGGCGACCTAAAGCAATTTATCATTATATTCAAGATCATCAATTGCATCCTGATTTTGTGGTAGATATTAGTCCATATTTAGAAAAGAAAATGGAGTTGATATTGACGTTTCGATCTCAGTTTTTTACTGGAGAAGAGGCGTATAGTCAAGAACCTCAAACGCCAATATCAGGTAAAGATTTTATGGATTTTATGCGCGCCAAAGCGCGTGTTTTTGGGCGCATGGCGGGTTATGAATACGCGGAAGGTTTTAACCTTGCTCGCCCAATGGGTATTCCTAATTTATTAGAGATAGATTGAGTTCCCAAAAAGTTCGGTTTATGGGATGGAGATTATAAAAAGTTGAGAAAATTTAAGGTAGAAAAGAAAAAAAAACGCTGGAGGCAAATTTCAGGGTGTTGGGATATTGATATGGATTATAATTTGTTTACCCTAAGATAAAATGGCTCAGCCATTCCATCTAAATCGGTATACACACCTCCAAGCGTTTTAGGATGAGGTAACAGTTTTTGTTTTATAAAATAACTATAAAATTCAACAGTTACTTAGTTTTTGCTTTCAATTGTTTTTTGGGTACCATAATTAAGCCTGCATTAAACCTTTCAAATTTGTTCTCTGTTGAACGCCTTTGAAATACAATTCAAATATACAAGCACTTATTAGTGCGTACAAAGACAATAAGCTCTATTTTCCAATTAGGTTAAACGAATGACGATTAAAATGTATAATTGACGATTAAAATGACAATTGATAATCAATGGTTTACAAAAAACAAATTATAATTAAAAATATTTGATTATATGTTTTTTCCACAGAAGTGTAAATTTAAGACAAAAAAAAAGGCGATTTTTTCTAGAAAAAATCGCCTTTTTTGACTGGGTCTTATTAAGCATTAGCGCGAACTAGTTGTATTTTCTGTATCAGAATCTAATCTAGATTGATTAGTCGTAGGAGCTAAAGGCAAAATACATCCTTGTATATCTCCTAAAAATTCTCCACCAAGCATTACTTCAAAACCCGGTTGTAGTTCCACACAATCTCCAGCAAAATAATTAACCACTGCTGCTCCGTCCACCAAACCATCAGAAGTAATGACATTACTTACATCATAAGTAGCAGGAGTAACTGTTCCATTAATATGTAAATTAGCGATACATTTACTTTTGGTACTTACTCTAAATTTATAAGGTTTACGCCACGCACTTTCTGCGCTTCCTGTTGTTGTATTCACATCATGTGTGATACGGAAGTAATAAGTACCGGGCATAAAGAAGGTAACACCCGTTGCTAAGTTTAAGGTAGTGGTTTGACCTGCATTCCAAGTAAGGCTATAAGTAGGAGCGTTGCTGTTGTCATAAGCAGTAGGAGCTACTTCAAATAGATCTAAGCGACCCGCCATATCATCATTAGGGGTCAGCTCCACCATAATTTCATAAACATTAGAAGGGAATTCTACTTTAAACCAATCTCCATCTACATATTCATCTGCTGAATTGGTATATTCACTATCTGTAGGAACGATGTCTGCACGAATTTGAGGCATACCTGCATACCAAACGTCTTCATTCACATCATGGGCAAATTCAGGATAATCACCTTCGTCCAATAAACGTAAGACATAATCTAGATCGCCCGTTTGACTTGTATGGAAAGTACGATTTTCGCTAGTTACACGATTAGATAAACGATTATCTACACCATCTGAAGGCATGGGAACACTTACGCCATCATAAAAATCTTGAGTACGACCTTGTCCTCCTTCATAAATCCACTGACGTTGATCATCTACTACGCCATCTCCTCCACAACCATAGTTTTGGTATGCACAAGTAGATAATATACCTCCAATTTGGTTAGAGACATAATATGAATAGCGAACGTTGGTTGGCAGTGGCATAGCAGGATTATCATGCGTACCATCCCATTCGTCAGAAAAACCAGCAACAATTCCATCTTCATTAATACCAACGATGATATCATTTTGGTCTTCATCTCCATCACAGTTGACGTCTCCATTTCTAAACCAACCAGAATCTACGTTAGCAGTTTCATCACCTCCAAATAAATAAGGAGCAACACAATCAGATAAATTCAAAAAACCACAGGCATAACTATACCGCAAATCACGTACTGCTTCCGAAAATAAATCTTGGACACCATCTCTCGAACCACCATTTCCTCCATGTGGGTCATCCAATATATTACCACCAGTATTACTTCCTCTATGGGGTGTTCCTAATGTAATTACTTGTGCTACTTTATGTCCATCTGCTTCAGAAGGATTAACCCACCAAATATTGCTGCTACCTTCATTACGTTGAAGATATTCACGGGCGCACAAGCCACCCATAGAATGCCCCATGATAATCACTTTCTTTTTAGTAGGATTAGCAGCCAATACACGTTCGATGGCTTTGCCCAATGCATAACCTTGCTTTTTAACGGCAGATTCATTACTATCAGATTGTTCAGAATTAGAGGGAGTACCTGTTCCTGAATCTGCAATTTTTTCAGGATTGCTAGGGTTTTCATTCCAATACCAATCGAAATCTATAGCATATAAACAACCTGATGCAAGAACATTGTCATCATTTATAAATTGATACAAAACATCATCATCTGGAGTTCCAAAAGTGTCATCTGCTCCTTTTATATTAGTTTGAGGAGTTGCATCCAAAACGGCATCAAATGTATCAGACAATCCACCCCACATGTTTTGAATATCTGTATCTGAATAAACAGGGTCAAAAGAACCCGCATTTCCAGTCCAACCATGTATGAATATAACAGGGTAGGTACAATCACATTGGGCTTGGAGATTGGATGCTGTAAAGAAACTAAATATTAGTAAAAAAGGGTAAAATAGTTTTGTGCGTGTCATGTGTAAGGTTTAAAATCTAGTTAGGAAATAGTAGTATTGATGCAAATATACGTATTTATCCTGTCACCTTACATTCAAAAAGATTTAAATTTATATTGTTATTATGGAATCCAATAATCAGGTTTGTCTAAATTACTATTCAAAATAGTAGTACAATCCATACATTCAGGGAAGGTAGGACGAAATGGGCTTTCAAAACAACGGGGTTCTATAAAAACTTGATTTAAAGATTGTGGATTAGCAAAAAAGCGTTTGGTACTTATACCTGAAACCGAGAAATAACCCACAATTTCTTCATTTGGATCATTGATATTACGCAAATTTCCTCGAACTGTACCGGGGGGTGGATCAAATAAACTACCATCTATAGAAATAACGTCATTTACAGTTTCCCAATACTTGTATTCTGCTTCTGTCATCGCATATTGACGCACCAAAAACGCATATTGAAAAGCAAAACGATAGTCTAATTTAGTAGTAACAAAAGGCTCTTCCTCAATCGTATTACCATCAATGGTTCGCGTATCAAAGATTTTTAAATTATTGAGATCAACATTGTTTTGTACATAGCAAACTTTAGTACTGATTGCCATTGGATAAGCTTCGTGAAATTCGTACACTCCAAGTGCGCGCCATCTTAAAAATAATTCTTCATTGGCTGGAAATTCGGTGGTGGCACTTAGCGTTACATTGGATTGAGCCACTGCATTTCCACCTACATCTGTAAAAGAAATATCCTCAATTTTAGAAGTGATTTCTTTGATAGGAGGGGAGGCGTTTAATTGAGCAGGAGTACTTTGGATTGTTGTTCCATCTGCAAGAATAATTTCAGTATGATAGGATCGTCCTACAATTCCTTGCATTTCAGCAGCATAAAAACCAGCCTCTGTTTCAACAAAATCAAATGAATTACCTTGATCGTCTAATACTTTTACACTTGCTCCACTGATGGGTTCAAATACATTATCATTTCCCACTCCAATAATCGCTGATTGGAATACTTGAATGGTATAGGTATCCAAACTATCTGCAATTAAACCATCTATAGCGATTCGTTGGGTGGCATTGTCAATATCCAATTTTATTTCATCAATACAACTACTGAGTAAAATTAGAATAGATAAACCAAGTACATATTTTTGTAGTCGCATCATTTTAAAATTTAAAATTATAAGTAATCGCAGGAAAAGCACTTCCTAAAACAGCTACTCGATTGGCAGAAATAGATTGAAAAGGTAATTGTCGAAAGAAAACAGAAAACGCATTTTTTCTAAAATACACATTATAAATAGATAAGGTGATACTATTTTCTCGCCCTGCTTTCTTTCCCCAAGGACCAATGGTATAAGCCACATCCAGACGATGAAAATCAGGAATACGATATTGATTTCGTTCAGAATAAACAGGAATACTTAAAATATTACCGCTTGAATACGCACTTACAGGCGCAGTCGTAGGACGTCCTGTGCTATAGGTGAAATTGATGGATAAATTCGTTTTTTCACTGGTTTGAATGAAATAATTGAGGTTGAAAATGTGAGGTTTATCAAAATTAGAAGGATACCAATTTCCATTACTTACAGATTCTTGAGTAGTAGTAGCTACTATTTGTCGCAGGGAGCGCGAATAAGTATAATTGGCATCTAGTTGATGCTTTCCAGTAGATTTGGTGAAGCTAACTTCTAAGCCATACGCTCTTCCTTCTCCTACTAAAAGATCTGTTTCAATATGTGGATTGAGTAAAAGCTGGGCAAAATCTTTATACTCAATTAAATCTTGAATCGTTCGATAAAATAAGGTTAAATTAGTTTGAATACTATTGTCTTGAAAATTACGATAATACCCCACCGAAAAATTATCTGCCCGTTGAGGACGAATATGGTAATTGGACAATTGCCAAATATCAATGGGCGTAGCAGAAGCCGTATTGGAAATTTGACTAAAAAATTGAAACGAACGATTGTAGTTTAATTTGATCGAATTTTGTTCATTTATTAAATAGCGTACTGCCAAACGAGGCTCAAATCCTGTATAATCAATGATGGTTTCATTTGCCCCAAATTGTAAAGAATCTATAATCGTCAGTTCAGATTTAGGTACATTTTCATCATATAAAAAGACTTGATCTGCTCCTAAACTTTGATAAATTGTATATCGAAGTCCTGCCAAAATTTCGATTTTATCACCAAGATTTAATTTGTTTTCTAGAAACAAGGCGGTTTCTTGTCCGCGCTCTTGTGGCAATTCATCTGCAAGTATAGAAGAATTTTCGTCTAAGGGACTTAATTTTCCTGGAGAAACGGTGTAGCGATTTTGTTCAGCACCAACTTCTAAAGAATAATTATCATTGACTTGATAATACCCCATTAAAGAAGCGCGGGCATAATCAATTTGATTGTTAAATTGAGACTGATTCGTACCCCGAATATCAAAAAGACTACTTTGGTACGAACCAATATTTAAGTTGGCATTGAGATTTATTTTTTCACCGATAATTTGCTTTAAATAAACGGCACCCGTTGTAGTGGAATAATCAAATTTCACCTCATCTGAAAACTGAAATTCATCTTGCGTTGCAAAACCAGAAAATCCAAATTTAGTAGTCGGACTCAAACGCGCATCTACTTTAGCTGTTAGATCATAAAAGAAGGCTTCGCTTTTGTTGACATCTAAATTATCCGCCTGTTTTAGAATCCAGTCAAAATAACTGGCTCGTCCTCCAATAATGAAAGAGACTTTATTTTTGATAATGGGCCCTTCAAGTGCCAAGCGTGAAGTTGCTAATCCTACTCCTCCTTTAATAGAAAATTTTTGCTGGTCGCCTTCTCGCAAACGCACATCTAAAACAGAAGAAAGTCGCCCGCCATATTTAGCTGGAACACCTCCTTTGTATAAAGTGACTTGATCTACCATGTCTGGATGAAAGAGGGAGAAAAAACCAAGGGCATGAACAGGATTCATAATTAAATTCCCATCTTGAAAAATTAAATTTTCATCGGTATTTCCACCTCGAACATTGAATCCAGACGCTCCTTCGCCTGTACTACTTACTCCAGAGATGGATTGTAAAGATCGGAGTACATCGGTCTCTCCAAGTAATTTGGATTGTCGTTCTAATTGTTCAATAGAAAGTTGTTCAATTCCTGCAATACTGGAGGTGACATTGTCATCTTTTTTCTTTTGACTAACGGTAACTTCTCCTAAAGTGACTCCTTCTGATAATTGAAAATCGTATGTTGCATCCTCATAAATAGTCAATTGGGCAGATAAAGTTTCATAGCCTAAATAACTGATTTCTAATTCATAAATACCACTTCTAAGGATTAATTCATAATTGCCTTTTTCGTCAGCAATGGCATAATACAATTTATTATTGGTACTGATGATGGCTTCGGGTAGTGTCTCATTAGTACTTTGATCAATAATTTTACCATAAAGACGAACTTCTTGCGTCTCAGCATTGGCATCTCCAAAAGAAAGTTGAACTTTTTCCTGAGCATTTAACATGCTAAACCATAGAAATGAAAATAGGAATAGAAGTAGATGTTTTAGCATGGAAATAAGAATTGGTTATCTATCAAAATTAAATTTCAGAAGTGTTTATTTGGATAGATCAGTAGTGGTTTTCAAAAAGATAGCAACAGTAAACTATTGATTTAGTTCTTCAAAAAAGCCCGTTTTACGATTTTTACGGACATTATTCCAATCAAAATATCGACCATTCATGGCTACATAAACGCCCTGTGGTAGTACTTCTGCAAAGGCTAAAGCACTTCCCAAGTTAAAGAATCCATCGGAGGATGTTCCAAAAGCATAGGGAATCATGGCTCCTGTTAACACAATCGTTTTTTCTGGAATAGCCGCTTTTGCGAGCCAAGAGGCAGTTTGTACAATTGTATCGGTTCCGTGGGTGATAATGATATTCTTACTTTTTGAACGGCGGCAGTTGGTCTCAATGATATGACGATCATCATCGGTCATTTCTAAACTATCGACCATCATTAGGGTTTTGACATCAATATCGAGCGTACATCTTCCTCGTTCAAACATTTGTTTGAGATGGGTATCTTTAAAATAAAGTTCTCCTGTGATAAAATTATACTCTTTATCAAATGTTCCTCCTGTAACAAAAATTTGGATCATACTTATACTACATTGAAAACTGCAATTTCCCTTCTTGGGCTAAAATGAACAACAAGATAACAGTTAGAAAGAAAAGAACAAGGAAAAAGATTTTAAAATATGATAAAGGTTTTTTTCCATGTACTTCGCCAGTTTGTCCATTAATAACAAAACGATAGAGTTTATTTTGATATTGATACGAACAAATCCAAACAGGTAAGATGAGATGCTTGAAGGTTTGATCACATTTGTCAGAAGAGACTCGTAGAAATCGTTGTGTATCTCCACCCAATTGCGCAGAACACATATTTCTAATTTTATAATCCATGATCACTTCTGCTTTTTGGTAGCCATTATCCAATTCTACATCATAGACTTCTGCTTCCCAGTTGACCAAAAACCGTGGATCATAATTCACCACTTCTCCCAGACGATAAGGCAGTATTTTATTGATCAATTCTTCATTTAAACCTTTAGAAGCAACGACTAATACATCATCAAAAAAATGGGATAAATGCCCATGTCTGCGTTCCCAACGCGTACGTTGTACTTGGCGGGTTCGACGATTGCCTTGCCCATCTGTATACGATTCAGACACATAATAATGAAAACCAGCTTCTCCACTCCAATCCGATTCTGTATGGGCATCGTAGGTCCAGAAGGGGAGATAGATACCATGTAGATCATCAACAGAAGCTAATTTAGCTAGTTTGTTGGGACGAAAGAGTCCTTCTCCAATCCATTTTTTGAAAATTTTGGTGGCTTCTTCTCTTGAAATATAGAAAGGAATGATGCCTACAGGTTGGATATAGCGATGTTCATACGCTTCTACATTGACATTGGTCGAACTACAAAATCCACAATTGATTTTTACCAATTCTTGTTCTACGATAGATTTCGCGCCACAATTGCTACAATGAAAGACTTTTTTACCACTTTGCTCAGGAATATAATCAGGCATTTGGGCGACGGCATCGATCAAGGATTGTTCCACTACTTTATCATTGGCTGGATTAACTTCCTCTTGATAACCACAGTGGGAACAATCTAATTTTCGATCTTTGGCAGAATAGGCGAGTTCGCTACCACAAGAGGGGCAGTCGAGATAAAGAGAATTTTCAATATAGTTTTCAGATGGATAAGTGGACA
This sequence comes from Saprospiraceae bacterium, assembly GCA_020628645.1. Taxonomy (GTDB): domain Bacteria; phylum Bacteroidota; class Bacteroidia; order Chitinophagales; family Saprospiraceae; genus JAHDES01. The sequence goes on along the minus strand of JAHDES010000009.1, from coordinate 46,745 downwards.
TATTCGTCTATAAATTGAATTAATTTCAATATCTAAAAATTATAGAAAATTCCCTTCAAAATCCGACTAAATTTAAAGAATTATAGATGGATGATTTTTACTTAGTATTTGTCAAAAATTAACTTCCCTCTCTAAATTTCTCCAATTAGTTCAAGAAAACTCATTATCCCCGACCTATCGGTTTCCCTTCGGCGGGGCAGGCATTCGTTTATCTTTTCACTATTTGAAGAAAATCGGTAAGTAATTATTTGACCGTTAATTATTCCACCAAAAACGGAATATTTGCATTCGCTACTTTATTTTTATCATAGATATAGCAAAATAGACGATATTCTCCCTTCTTAGCAGGTGCTTTAAACGAAACTGTACCATCCTCTGATTTCACAACATCCAATTCGAGGGTTTCAGGTTCTACTTCGAAGGCGCCACCTTGACTTTTTTCTACGACCTCCGTCATAAGATTCCATTTATAGGTGAGCGCATCATTTTCGTGATCGAAAGCATCAACTTTGGTGGTGTAAGTTTGACCTGCTTTTAATTTGACATTGTCGGTACTTACTTTTCCATCTAAGGTCATTGAATTGATGGCTGGGGCGCGATCTTTGGGATATTTTCCTGACCAATATAAGGTTAATTCATCGGCTACAGCAGTTGCTTTACCGTCTTTGTTGAAGATACCATACCAAGTAGGCGTACGTTCCTGTTTTTGTCCCCAAACAAAGGCGTAGCCTCCCATATTTCGACCAGTTGTATCCGATTGTAATCCTTTTTTGATACGATCTCGAAGTCCTTCAGCTTTAAGGGTAGAATTTTCTTCGATTTCTCGACCCCATGAGGTATAGGGCATTTCCCAATGTCCTTTCGGGCCATATTCTGTAACTAAATAAGGAATATCTAAATTATTTCCCATTTCTTGTTCTGGAAGTGTAGCTAAACCATTATAGACTTGATAGGAAAGAAAATCAATTTGAGGACAACGTTCCAACATCGGACGAATGTGTTCGCCTAAAGCACCAGCCGCAAATGTCGTCGTTACAGGATGATTGGGATCAACTTCATGGATGAAATCTACAATATCAGCAAGTGCATCATACACTTTAGGATTAACCAAGGCTAAACTTCCGTCTTCCTTAATTAGTAGATTTAATTCATTTCCTACTACCCAACAAAGTAGCGCAGGATGATCTTTGTATTTTAAAATGTCTTTTTTAATTTTTTCAAATTGCTTTTTTACAGCTTCGGTATCATTATAATCAAAATGGTGGAGTTCTTTATCCATATCGACACCCATCGCGATTTTGAGATTATATTTCATAGCAGAATCCAATTCCATTGCTACATCATCCATTCTCCATGTACGAAAGGTATTGGCACCAGCTTCTGCTAATGCTTTGAAATCTTTACCAGCATTGACATCAAGACCTGCTCCTAAGATTTCAAATTTTTCACCATTAATATAAAAGTCATAAACGCCATCTACTTTTTTAATTTCTACTTTATTGGTCGTAGAAGTATCAGATGTGGTTGTTGTTGTAGAAGAAGTAGTCTCTCCACAAGAAAAGAAGAATAAGCTTAAAGATAAAAGTATAAAAGTTAAACCAAATAAAGAGTTACGCATAGTTAATTGAATTATAAAGTCTTAAACCAAAAAAATGAAATTTACTGCTTATCTGTATTGGTTAAGGCGGTACTCACACAGCCATTGATTTCTGCTAGAAATTGAGTGTTACTTCCTACTTCGAAACCAGGTAATAAATCAATTTCTGAGCCTGTTGCATAATGCACATCTGCACCCAAATCAATTACATTATCGGCACTGATCGAAATAGCTGTTTGCATCTCGGCAATTTGACCATTTGAAATCGCATCATTTATATGAATCGAATTTGGACAAAAAGCAGCACAATTATACCCCAAAAAACTCAATAAATCAGCATCAGAAGCCGTATTTACTAAATCTACTCCCATTAAAGCAGCAGGGACAGTCACTTCATCGAAACGAGCATACTCAAATGTACCAATCAAGGCTGGATCAAATGCTTGCGCAGGATTGCTGCTAGGATCTGGACTAAGGTTGGCATTTAATACATTTGAATTGTGGAAAAAAGGGGTGTAGGTGTTCACCTTATTCCAATCGGTATAGGTTACAAAACCTACTTGTATTTCTGAGGGAAAATCAGAACGGGTATAACGTTCATGAACGACCCAATTTTGTCCAGGTAATTGATACAGTACAAGAATAGCATTTCCAATTCTGGCGATACGAATTTTTACATTAGTTGAAGTGGCAATAGATGAAACAGATAAATTAGAATTGCTATTTATCGTATTTTTTACCTCAAAATGAGGTCCAGGACATCCCGAACAAGAGGGATGACTTTGACTAGCAAATCCTGTAGCTAGAAAAACATAATTTTCACCTCCAGCAATCCATCCTCCAGCTCCTAAAGCACCATTTGGATAATCTCTGGGAATGCGTAGCATGATGCCTGCAAGGGAATATTGTGCCCCCGGTATGCTGGTGCCAGAACGATCAGTTGCAGTGACTTGTGTAGTAATGACAAAGTCTTGATCTACCATTTTATAAATTAAGGTACCTCGCCAATTTTGAAACCAAGCACTTGTATAAGGCATCATATGAAGTTGCCCAATAGAAGAGGTGTTAATATCCAAACTTTCTAAATGTTCTGCGCCCCATTGTTCGGTATCGTTGATATTCAACCAATTAGCGGATAAGGTAGCAGTATTATTAAATTCATCATTGAGGAGTTGGATTTGTGCGTAAGTTGAAGTGAAGAATAGGGGAATGAAAAAGAAAAGCCCAGTTAAGATTCTCATGGTGAAAAAAATTTATTCATTTGGTAAAAGTAAATCTAAGATAACTCAAAATTATAGAAACTTATAAAGAATTTTGTATGGTCAAATAATTATCTTATTCTCCCATCCTTCGTCATGTCCCTGTTTGCGAAGGCAAGTTCACATTTTTTATACCACACAATTTATCTAAGAATGATGATTTATAGAAGAGATTAAGGCGTATATCTTGTTTTTGCTTGAATTAGTTGGAAGGATTTGTAGGAAAACAGAAAATACTATACATTTGATCCAATTCAACTATCATTTAAATAGCTATGGCACAGCAAAAAGAACGAAAAAACATCTTTACCGAGTGGTTGGAGCAACTCCAACAAGAAAGCTGGCAACTGGAATTACTAATCGCAGGATTTGCCCTTTTTGGGATTTCGCAAGCGCGACCAGAGATCAACGCCATTGTTGATTTCTTGAGGCAGAATACGTTTAGTAATGAGAGTTTAAAATACTTAATGACTGCACTCACCTTCATTCTGTCTGCCTCTTGGTATATCTTCTTTTTCAATTTATTAATCCATGTTATTTTAAGAGGTCTATGGATTGGCGCTATTGGACTGCGCTATGTATCTGGTTCGATAGATTACGAATCCTTGAATTATTCCCAATATTTTACGGATTATTTGAATCGTAAGGTTGGCCAGTTTGATCCATTTATTGAACGATTAGAACGCTTGTGTAGTGTGATTTTTGCCTATACTTTTCTACTGTTCTTTTTGTTGTTGTCCGTTGTATTATTCTTTGCGGAATTATCAATTCTTACCCAACTTTTAGTAAGTTTTAAATTTAATGAAGGTGTAGTTGCTTTCTTTTCAATTGTTTTTTTCCTCTTGGGCTTTTTAGTCTTTATTGATTTTATCAGTTTAGGTGGATTCAAACAGATAAAGAATAAGACGGTTGCAAAAATTTATGGACTAATTTATCGCTTTTACTCACGTGCGACACTTTCTTTTATTTATCGTCCTTTGTTGTATAATTTTTTAGATAATAAATATACCCGACGGTTTTTTTGGTTTTCTATACCATATATGGTGCTGTTATTTTTTGTTCCTCAATTTCATTTTCATGATAAAGCGTTCTTTCCTATTTTCAATAATCCAGAAAAAGTAAGTGCGGTATATTATGAAGACCAACGAATCTTAATGGATGAATCGCTTGACGGACGAAAAACCAGAGTTAATTATATCTCATTAGAAAGTATGGAATTATCGGGCTCACATGCAAAACTTTTTATTCCTTTTTTAAATAGTGATGATGATTTATTAAAGGAAAAATATGAAATGACTCCTTTTTATAAAACGGGTATGTTTGCTAATGAAAATGTAGCGCATCGTATCCAAGAAGATTCCATTCTAGATTTTGCGGATGACCAAAAAAGAATAGCTTTAGATACCATGTATAAACAAAAAAGAGCCGAGCGAAAAAAGAAAAATGCTAAAGATAGATTTATCGATGGCATGAAAAAAGGAAGTAAGGATGCTGGAGGAAAAGGCAAAGCATTTGAAGATATGGATAAATGGGATATAAAAAGGGATAGTATCATTACGTATTGGAATGCGGTTAAAGACAGTTTGAAAATTGATAAAGTCAAAAAAGTCAAAAATAAATATTTAAGTCTATTTGAGCTAAAAGTGGATGGACAATTGATGAACGATCAATTAAGTTGTAAATTTTATACGCATCCCTACAATAAAAGGAAAGGATTAATTTGTTACATGCCATTAGATAGCTTATCTTTAGGCGAACATAATCTGCAATTTATTCGACAACGATATAATAAATCACGTGCAGATTTAACCAATCAAATAACAAAAAATATACCCTTTTGGGTAATTGACAAGTAATTTGTAAACAACAATTTCCGATGAGAAACAATCTAATTAATGGCGCTTTAGCTGGTGGTATCCTCAGCATTCTGTATGTAATCCTTTACATTTTCAAACCTGAAGTTGTATTTAATTCAGGATTCACTTATGGTACTCTTACTATTATTCCTTTAATATTTATGTTGCGCGCTTGTAAACAAGAACGAGAAATCAATAATGGTGTATTGAGTTTTGGCGATGCATTTTTAAAAAGCATGGCAGTTTTTATTATTGCAATTCTTATCTACATGTTTGCAGGTCAAATTATGCTTATGATTTTTCCAGAACAATATGCTATAGCAGGAGAAATACAATTAGAACAAGCAGAAAGTATGTACCGTTCTATGGGAATGCCTGAGGAAGCAATTCAAGAGGCACTTGATAAAATGAGCGAAATGTTTGATGAAAATGGACCTTCTTTATCCATGTATCTTTTAGGAATACTTAGCATGTTATTCGTACCAGGTTTACCGATTGGTATACTAAGTGCTGTTATCACTAAACGGAATCCACACAACGCATAAATATACACGACACGGGGTAAAAAAGTGATTTTGAAATCTATTTTAGCCCGTGTCGGTATATACCGATAAGGGATAATTTAATTTTAACAAATCACTAAATTATCCCTTATCGAGTATAAATATAAAAATAAGTATACTTATTGTATCCAATTACAAACATTCGTCGTATACTTGCATAGCTCAAAAAACTATTTTCCTATGCATCCATTACGTCGTCCTGCTGCTGAAGAATTCAACCCTTATTATGAGGGGTATATTGGTCAAGTTAAGGGAAATGATTTCTTAGATCAGCTCCGTACGCAACAAGAAGCAACTACTAACTTTCTTCAAAATATTGACTCCACGCAATGGAATTACCGTTACGAATCAGGTAAATGGACGGTCAAAGAAGTAGTCATTCACCTAATTGATACGGAGCGAATTTTTGCATACCGTGCCTTACGTATCGCTAGAGGGGATAAGACGCCCATTCCAGGTTTTGATGAAAATAAATATGTACCCGCCGCCAATGCGGCTGCTCGATCTTCTGCTTCGATCATTAATGAATATCAAATGGTACGTAATGCTACCATAAGTTTGTTTGAAAATTTAGACCAATCTGCCTATTCCAATATGGGGACAGCAAGTGATTCTCCTCTTTCGACACTCGCTGCTGCATATATTATTGCAGGACATGAATTGCATCATTTAAAGGTTTTGCAAGAGCGTTATTTCTAAACTTTTCTATTTGTTTCAGAGATTTTTTAGGTTTAATTTGAGACTTTTTAAGCCGTTCTACGTCTATAAATAACAGAATCATTTCCCATTATCTTGTTGAATACCAGTAGGTAAACTTGCTTTTCAAAGGATTTTATTATACTTTGTGGGTTGATTTGCGACAAATTTGTACTTTCGCATATAATTTTGTCTTAATACATACTATGAACATCTAGAAAACTGTTTTACTTTTTCAAGATTTCATTACTTAGAGGTGATAATAGTACATTTTGATCTTATCAATTTAGAAGGAAATATCCTTTTACCTATTGATAGATCAATATTTTTTATTCTCAGACAAATCCCGTGACTATAAGTCAATTCAAATCTAAATTTGTTTACTTCCTTTGGTCGTTCACTCATTTATTTTGAACTGAGCACGAATTTGTATGAGAAGGATTTTTTTTGAACAAACTTGTGATAAAGAAGAGTGTCTTCTTTCATCACTTTTCTGAACTACACTATTATCATAAAACAATTGACAAAAATGAGAACTACACCACTTATCTTATTAGGGCTGTTTTTCTGTATCGCTTCATTTGCTGCCGAAAAGGATTTATATTTAATGTATGACGCTTCGTGTATGGATAAATACACTTATAAACTAAATAAGCGTGATGCTAATGGCTTGAGTTCGTCGGAGTATTATACCTATCAAGTTAAAATTAATGACAATGAACGCGTCATTTTCAATGTAGGAAAAGAAGGAAGCAACATTATTGATTACAAACCATCTGATGTAAAACGTTGTGGAGAAGTAGTCATTAGTGAAAGTTTTACTCGTAAAATTAACTCCAAAGATTTGAAGTTATTTTTAGTAAAAAAATTAGCTACAGGAAAGCATAAAATTGTTGCTGTTCATTCGGCAGATTACTTCTTTACCACAGATGCTGAAATGGGATATGCGAATAAGTATTTTTCATTTTCGTACAACTATTCTACCAAAAATAAAAGTAATTTAGCGACCAAAGATTCTAAAGGAAAAGTATACTTTCGTTCACGAAGTGATGAAACTTGTCCTAGTGAATATAGCTTCCGTCGTACGCCGCCTAAAAATCATGATCCTTACTCTGATTTTATTTTAGTGCCAGATGTAGGTTTGGTACAAAAGAAAACAGGTTTGGATGCAGCACAGGCTAATGCAAATGTATTGCAATTGGATCAAATCAATGATATTCCTTTAGCACAATACATGGATGCTGTATGTAATGGTTATGTGCAATATCTAACTAAAGAAACTAAGAATAATAAACCAACGGGTACTACGGTTACTGCTTTGGAAGGTGGAAAGCCAAGTACTACTACAACAAGACCTAGTACAACAGTGTATCCTTCTACTACGGTGACTTCTTCTCCAAGCTATACATCTCCTACCTATACTTCATCCACTATATCTGTTTGTGGACATTTATATAAAGATTTAGATCGTGGAAGTCTATATTATAACAGAAATACAGGTGGTCTAGCCAATGAAGAATGTGGTGGTATTCGCTATGTACAAGGAGTAATGATGAGCAACTCCTATACGCCTCCAGCACCTACTCGTACTCCTGTTATTGTACGTGAAGAACCTGTTCGTGTTGTGACTGCACCAGCACCTGCTCCTCCAAAGAAAGAATACGAGCCTTATGTGCCACCTGTAAAAGAAGAATATACCAGTCGAGGAACATCAGAGTGTGGAACTGTTGGAGATGCGAATCATCATGTAGTTCGCAAGAGTGAGACCTTGTATCGTATTTCTAAAATGTATGGAATAAGCATCAACCAAATCAAAGCTTGGAATGGATTGCGCAATAATATTATTAAGCCATGTTCTCGTTTACGTATTACGGCACCTGCGATGGCAGCAAGAGGAGCAGCCACTCCTTTAGCCAAGCCAATCCCTTATGAAAAAACTAATGCTTGTTATCATGTGGTACAGAAAGGAGAAACTTTATATTCTATTGCGACTAGAAATGGATTTACTGTAGAGCGATTGAAAGACATGAATGGAATGAAGTCGAATACCATTTCTGCTGGTCAGAAATTAACGGTAAATGATTGTAATTGTGATGCAAGTAAGACGACTGCTCCTAGAAAATCGACAGTTAGTGCTTCTAGAAGTACTCCTAAATCGTATGATGCCGTTTTAACACCTAAAGGTGGTACTAAAGATTATCTATCTTCTTACAAAAAGAAAACGCATACGGTAAAAGAAGATGAAACTTTATTTAGTATTGCAAAACTATACAATACAACTGTAGATAGATTACGTGCATTGAATAATTTTGATAAAGCAGAAATTATTATTCCATTTCAAAAAATTTATGTGCAATAATCAAAATTAAAATCTACCTAAAAAAGCTCAATTCATTAATGGATTGAGCTTTTTTTATCCCATAACTACAGCATCTATGGCTTCTTTAAAACGCTGATCTAGAAATTCTTTTAAAGCGGGAGCGAGTTGATGAGGTTCTACCTCAAAGTTAGTTTTGTAGTGGCTATCTTGGGTATTGGAAGCCTCAATTTTGCGACGAATCGTTTTGTTAGAAAAGTATTCTTTACGGTGAATTTCAGAAGGCGTTTTATATTCTTTTCCAAATAATTCTACCGAACAAACTATAGGGTTTTCTAGATCTTCCAAACGATGCAAACCTACCTCGTCTGCAAGATATAAACTAACCCCTTCTCCTTTGATTTCAAGTTCTACTCCATAGCATTTATGACCTTGTGCATTAGGCGATAAGCTGTAATCTTGAAAAGGATTGAAGTTTGTTTTTTTATATTCTTTTCGGTAGCGTTTGATGGTTTGTTTTTCTCCACCTTGCTCCACTACTCGTTCTTCAGTTTCATTATAATGTACTGGGTCAAACCATAATTGCTGTCCTGATATTTTCCAATCGGTTTCTTTTATAATGCTCAAATATTGCTTTAAAAAGAAGTTAATATCATTTCCATACAAAGCAAAAACACAAGTGTTCCCTTCTATATTTCTTCTGGCATAGAAGGCTTGTTTTGCAAGATCAAAATTAGCTGTCCATATTTCCAATTCTTTACTCCAATCAGGGAGATAGGTATTTAAATCTAAACAAGAAAGCGATAAATTCATTTCAAGCGATTCGATTTGTTCCGCTAATTCATCGACATCTTTTTTTGTTTGTAAAGCAGCCGTATAGAGGGCTACTTTATCCTCTTTTTTCCAAAATTTGGCTTTTTCTCGTTCTTTATCTTTTTCGAGCACATCTATGTCACTCAAAATATGTACATAAAAATGTCCAGATTTAAATGTATTTAACCTGCGTCGATATTCACTAGCTAAATCAGCAAGGTTTAATTTATCTAATTCTTCTAATAACAAATCAAAACCCATAGGGTCGGCAGTTACTTCTATGACAATGACTTCATCTTGTAGATTAGCTTTGACGATTAATTGATCGTCAATATCTTCAGTATTTAGAGCATGTGCTAAAGGGATAACAAGTTCTTCTCTGATAGCACGTTGTAAATAACGAGCCCCATATTTTGGGTCAAATCCTTTTTTTCCTAGATAGGCTAAACATTCATCATCTATTTGCAAATCCATCTTACGAAATTTTACTCCTTCCCGTTTACGGAATAAGGTTATTTCTCGATCTACTACATGACGAATGCTTTTTAAATCTAGAGGATGAAATGGAATTATTTTATCAATTCGGTTAAATAATTCTGGTCTAAAGTGCTTTTGTGCTGCTGTTAAAAAATGAGTTTCAATTGTTTCATTGGAGTTGTTTCGATGCAAGCCCATTGGATTTTGCTGCATTTTAGAAGCACCAATATTAGACGTCATAATGATAATACTACTACAAAAATTAACCAATTTTCCTTTGTCATCTGTCAGGCGACCTTCACTCAATAATTGTAATAATAAATCATAAAAATTGGGACTAGCTTTTTCGATTTCATCAAACAACAAAACAGAGAAGGGTTCTCTTCGAATAGCTGCTGTCAAACGACCTTCTGTTCGTCCATCCCCAATTAATCGCATCACGGCATAGGGATCAGAATATTCACTCATATCAAAACGAACCATTCGATCACGGCTTCCAAACATGAAATGAGCGAGAATTTTGGCTAATTCAGTTTTACCTACTCCTGTTGGACCTACAAAGAGAAATGAAGCAATAGGTTTCCCTGTACGTGTCATGGCAGTTTTGACTGCAGCTAATAATTGCACTAAGGCATCTACTGCTTTATCTTGCCCAAAAAGCTGTTGTTTAAAATCTTTTTTAATTTTAGCTAAATCCATTGGAATGTTTGGATCAACAACAAAGTTGGGAATACCCGTTTCTTCACAAAAATGATTGATGATGTGTTGACGATCTATTTTGATGGTAGAAGAGGCTTCTTTTTCGCCATAATTGGACAAAATATTTTGTAGAAACTGAATGGGTTTACCTGGAAAACCAGAATAAGGGGTAAATCGTCGATTTAATCGAAGGGTTTCTCGTACGGCTTCTGCTTCTATCGCTATTTTTTTGGTTTTTGCTAATTGATTTACTTTTGATAGAATGATTTGTTCCAAATCATTTTTAGGTTCTTCCAAACGAATGACTTGAAAATTGGTAACAAAATTAGGGCTACGTAATTCAATTTGAGCTAATTCTTCGTCAGTACATTCTGTGAGAATATTGACTTCTCCGCGACTGATGTAGGAAAGCAGATATTCTGCCATGCTCACGCTATTGCCTTGATATTGCCCGACCTCAAACAATTCCATCAAATTTCGGATAAAAAGGAAATCTTGACGCTTGGTCAATTCTCGACACAGATATACCATATTATCTTGCCAGCCTGTATCTTTCGTTAATTCTTTGATTAAAACAGCAGCTGTTGTTTCCCAAATAGTACTATCTATTTTTAAGGCTTTTTGACGAAAAGCAATTTCTTGAATCAAAGCAGTTTTTCCAACTCCTGACTTTCCTACCAATAATACATTTCGATTAAATTTCCCCTTCATAGCACTTGCAAGTTGTTGAATTTTGGTTTCTCTTCCAAAACTTGCGGAACGATCCAATTGCAAAGCAGTACCTATTTTGGGTAGTAATTGTTCTTTTTCAGTTTCAAGAATATTTTCTAACTCATAAGGAGTGTGAAAAAGGAAGTCTATATCTGTTTGTCTAAGTTCAGTTGCTTCCATCCACATCGTAGAAACGAGCGACTGCATCATATTTAGTCGTTTGTTTCGTGTAAATTCTAGGCGGATGGTTTCTTCAATAGTATCTAATAATTTGCTTTCTTCTTTATGAAAACATTCTATAGCAAGACTAGGAACAAAGGCTCGATATCCTCTTTCTGTTTGATAAAAATAGTAATCAAAGGCAATTTCAAAATTAGGATAACTAATTTTGTCTTTGTGTGCTTTTATAGGTACATGAATGATTCCTTTATAAATATTGCCTTCATGTCGTTCATTAAGGAGTTCTTCATAATTACCTCGATTTAAGATTTTCTGTTGGAATAATTCCGCATATTTTCCTGCTAATACAGCAAGGCGATCATTAATACGTACTACATTTTTATCTTTTAAGGGAATGTAGAGCGTAGCTCCAGACTGGAAGCGCAATTGAAAAATTTGAAATGGTATAGAAAGTGGAAATGGCATGCTTTACGAAATTCTTGCTAAAGATAGAAAGAAATTTATTTCAGAAAAACTTATTTGGGGTATACTATTCTTGAATGATGTATAGTTTTTACTACTTGTTTAAAAACTATGGTACAATGTTCCAATTCTTTAAAAGAGAGTTCGGATTCTTCCAATTGATGATCTTCAATTTTTGCAGCTACTATTTTATCTATCAACATTTCTATTTGTTCCAAAGTAGGTTGTTGTAAACTTTTGGCAGCCGCCTCAATCGAATCGGCAAGTAAAAGAATCGTTTCTTCTTTCGTTTTGACTTTAGGGCCTGGGTAGCGAAAAAGGTTTGCATCAAAATTATGGGAAGGATCTTTTTTAAGTTGTTGATGATAAAAATACGCCACTTGCGTTTGCCCATGATGCGTTTGGATGAAACGGATGATGGGTGGAGGTAAAGTGTATTGCTTCCCTAATTGTACACCATCAATTACATGCTTGATAATAATTTTAGTACTTTCTAAAGGTGTTTTTGTATCGTGAGGATTTTCTCCATCTTGATTTTCTATAAAATAGTTGGCATTTTTCAATTTACCAATATCATGGTATAATGCGCCCACCCGAACCAATAAAGCATTGGCTCCAATGGCATCCGCTGCTTTCTCTGCTAAATTAGCGACTTGTAAGGAATGTTGATAAGTGCCAGAAGCTTTTTCTGCGAGTTCTTTTAATAAAGGACGATTTACATCTGCCAATTCAAACAAACTAATCGCGGAGATGAAACCAAAAACTCGCTCCAATAAAGGTATCAAAGGATAAGCAATTAAACACAAAATAGCATTTCCTACGAAAGCAGATAAAATGGATGGATCGAGATGAGATAAATTGCCTTCTTTTATCAAACTCAATCCTAAATATGCCAAACCATAAGCCGCTAACATGTACCCAATTGTCAAGAAAAAGGCCTTCCAATCTTTACTATCTCGATAGACAAAGACCGTAACGATTCCTGCAAATAGCTGAATAAACGTAAATTCATAACCCAACTTAGTCAAAAAACTGGCTACCAACACTAATATCGTATGGGTAAATAAAGCCAAGCGTTCATTGTAAAATGCCTTTAACAAGATAGGAACAATACAAAGTGGTACTAAATACGTACTTAAAGGCGCAGCCCCTTCCATGAAATAAATCAAATACGGAAAAATGACAAACCAAATCAAAATAAAGAGCAAGTGTCGTAAAGAGATAAAATAATTACGGTCATTGACCAATAAATAAGCTATCAAAGCCCCAATTAATAAAAAACACAATAAAAAATAGCCGATCCAAATTCCCCAAAAAGATCGACCTCCTTGTTGCCGATTAATGAATGCCTTTTTATAGGACAATAGTTGTTGATAATCCTTAAAATTGAGAATTTGATTCTTTTTTGCCAAAATCGTCCCCATTTGAATACTATCTTTTACGGCTGAATAATTGCTTAGTCGAGTATTCAAAACACGCTGACTTTGAACGTCATTGTATTGTAGATTTGGTTGAATTACTTGCATTAAAATAGGCAATAAAAATTCTGGCTCCTTTAAAGAAGAGTAGGGGAGATCATCACCAATTAAGGAAAGTACTTGATCTTTTGTCCGTAAATCACCGCTACTTATCACCTGTACGGAGCCCCCTTCTCTGTAAACTGAAATAGAGCTAAGTTGTGCCTCTGATTGATGTAGAGCATCTAACTCAATTATCCCATTTTTATAATATTTTTCAAGGAGTTGATTGCCATAATCAAAATAAGCGCGAGCATTATTTTGTACATCTAAAAATTGATTTTCTTGGATGGCATTATTTAAACGATTACCAAAAAGAGTTACAAATTCTTCTTTTACTTTTTCATGAATAGCTGGAGAAAGTTCGTAAAATGGACTAAACTTGCCAGTAATAGAATCCCGTTCTTTTTGGATTTCTTCTTGGGTTTTATAGAGCTTAAAATCAAAATCAGCCACTAAATTGGGATGTTCCCATCTTGCACCTTGTTCAAATTGATAGGGAAAAACAGCCTCTTCATTCGGTGCTAAGTAACTGATAAACAAGATCACCGCTAGAATGAGTACTAGTTTTAGAAATGTAGGAACTTGTTGAAGTGTTTTTCTCACAGATAAAGTTGGAATTAAATATAGTTGGACAGACTTTAGTCTGTACGGTGAAGTAAATTATTTAAACAAGCTAAAGCCTGTCCTACTCCTTTTATCATTTATTATTTTCTACTTTCCCAAATCACTTCTTCAATCTCTAATGTTAAAGCCAGATAACGTCCTAAAATAAAAAGATAATCGGACAATCGATTCAAATATTGGATTAATATATCATCTACCTCTTCTAACTGATGCAAAGCGACGGTCATTCGTTCCGCACGACGACAAACACATCGAGCCACATGACAATAAGATACCGTAGGATGTCCACCCGGTAAGATGAAATTTTTCAAGGGAGGAAGGGCTTCATCCATTCGATCCATCGCATTTTCTAGGAGGCTAATATCGCTTTCCAAAATATCAGGTGTACTCATATTTTTAGAAGGGTCACTCGCCAAACTCGCCCCAATCGTAAACAAGCGATTTTGGATCGTTTTTAATTCCTGCCGAATATCATCATTAGAAACATGATCGCGCACTAAACCAATGAAAGAATTTAATTCGTCCACTGTTCCGTAGGCTTCGATTCGAATATGATTTTTAGGAAGACGTGCTCCTCCGAACAATCCAGTTTCTCCTTTGTCGCCAGTTTTGGTATAAATCTTAAATGCCATTGATTTGTTTATTTTAACACAAATTACATAAATCAAACGCAAAAAATAGACTTTGGGATTTATCTTTGCCCAAAAAAAGTGCAAAAGATCAAAGAGCAATACGCTTATAAAGGATGGCGAAACATCATTCATAAGACCTATCTTAATAAAGCAGATACACCCATTACATTTGATGTAGTAGAAAATGGAGATTATGTAACAGTAGCAGCTTTTACCAAAGATCAAGAAGCGATTCTCGTTCGTCAATTTCGACCAGGTCCCGAACAAGAATTAGTCAGTTTTAGTGAAGGTTATATTGATGCAACTGAAACACCCGAACAAGCCGCCCGACGAGAGTTATTAGAAGAAACAGGTTATAAAGCTGGCAAAATCACTTTACTCAAACGATTACGTACTGCTTATTCTACCGAAAACCATTATTGTTTAGTAGCGACTGATTGTAGGTATTTGCAAGCTCCTCAATTAGATGAAGCAGAGGAAATTACCACTTTTACAATGCCTTTAGATGAATTTAAACGCTATATCAAAGAAACAGATGATCCACAATTTGTCAATGTAGCCACTGCTTATTTGGCATTAGATCATCTGAAATGGCTTTAATTTTTATTGGCTTCTAAATAATCAGGAACTTGAATTTCTTCGACCATGCCATTTAATTGATTGTTATTGCCATCAAATACAACCAATTCTACTCTACGATTCAATTGTCGTCCTTCTTCAGTATCAGCACCATTCTCCAGCGCATTTTTCGCAATGGGGTCTACCTCTCCATAAGTGCTAGTTCTAATTCGACTAGAAGTAATTCCTCTTTGCATTAAATATTGTTTGGCAGATTCAGCACGACGGATAGATAGCGCATCATTATAAGCATTACTCCCTTTAAAATCAGTATGCGCTCGCAGTTCTGTTGTATAGGAAGAATTGGCACTCAAAATTTGATATAATTTATCCAATTCACTTTTTGAGGCAGTTCTTAAAAAAGATTGATCAAAATCAAAGAAAATAGAACGTAAGGATTGAGGAGTTACCCCGCAAGTAAGGCTACATTGTTGCTGAATTTCGGTAAGATTGATTACATAAGCATTAAATCCAGCAGTTGTTGCATTGGATTGTATCCTTTGGGCATCAGGCATATCTTTAGCATTGATGTAATAATGATAAATAGCATTATGATCTTTAAATAAATATACCCCTTCTTGTCCTTCAAAATAAGATAGTGGCACTGCTTCTGCAAATGCACCGACTTGAACCACTAAACCTGATTGAGAAAATAATGAAATAGAAAATAAAGAGATTAGAAAAATGAGTAGGTTGTTTTTCATGAGAAATTGGTTTTTTAGAGAATTTTTCTCCGTTTTAATAAAAAGACGGAATATTCATTTGGTAAGACTAATTTAACTATTTATCGGAAAACCAATAAATTATTTACTTTTTTTTCGGCTACTTTGCCATTTTTTATAAGCTCCATAAATAAAAGGAACAAGCGTTAACGCTAATAATAAAGTGAAGAAAAAGGCAAAATTATCTTTAAACCATGGTTGATCGCCTAATAAAAATCCACCTAAAACAAAGATTAATACCCAGACTGCTCCACCCACGACATTGTATAAATTAAATGCCCCAAAATTCATTCTTGTAACACCCGCTACAAAAGGAACGTAGGTTCGGAAAATAGGAAAGAAACGACTGTAGGCTACTGCTTTGCCTCCATGTTTGTCATAAAATTCTTGCGTTTGTTGTAGATAAGATTGGAAGCGTTTATTCTCAAATTGCATAAAACGATGCCCCACATATTTACCAATGAAGTAATTGGATAAATTTCCTAATATCGCAGCAACAATCAAGGAAGGCACTAATATCTTTACATCCAAATCCGTACTCGCCGAAATCACGCCTACAGAAAGTAAAAGCGCATCACCTGGTAAAAAAGGAAAAATAACCAGTCCAGTTTCCGAAAAAATGATGAGAAACAAGATAATATAGATCATTTGACCATATTCTTGCATTAGATACAATATACTCTCATCGGTATTCGTAATTAAATCTATAATGCTATCCATTCGTTAGGATTACAATTGATTTTGTAAATTAGCTCGCAAAATAGGAACAAATATTGATTTGATAAGTTGAAACGAGCAAAAAGAAATTCTTCTGACTTAATTTTACTACAAACTTGAACTACTTATTATGCATACGCTTCTTTTCTTTGCTTTTTTAAATTCTTTTATACTTTCTCCCAATTCAGTAAGTACACATGGACAGATAAAAGTTAAAGTAACCAATATTGAGGATATCGAAGGAGATATTTTAATTGGAGTATTTCATGATCCTGAAGTTTTTCTGGAACGAGGGAAATTTTTGAAAGGAGAAATTTTTCCAGTCAAACAATTAAATAGTCAGGAGTTCATCATGACCGATATTCCATTTGGAACGTATGCAGTGGCTGTCTATCACGACAAAAATAGTAATACCTATCTCGATAAAAACTTCTTCGGCGTACCAAAAGAACCCTATGGCTTTTACAAACACGTACGTGCGAAATGGAGTGAACCACAATTCTCAGAAGCCAGTTTTGAGTTTAATGAAGATAATATGATGGTAGAGGTGGAACTCAAATATTGGGCAAATCGTTAGTTGTTGAAACTAATTCTACTACATTATCATGTGTCGATATGCGTTTAAAACCTACAAGATTCACTTTGTTTGTTTCGATTGTAGAAAAACATTTAAGAAACTTCCTATTGAGGATTTAGCGATAAAGAATGGAGATTGGGAAAATTATAAGAAGGCATTTTGGAATATTAATACTGGACAAAGAAATAAATTTGTTAAAGAGAATCCTATTCTTGTCAACGATTTAGAAAATAAGTACAAAAATCGCAAAGAAAAATGTCCTGATTGTCAACAACTGATGGTAGATATGGGCTTAGACTTTAAAGCCCCAAAGAAAAATAAAGTTAAAGAATGGGAAATCATTAAAGGATTGCATAGCATTGGAAAAAACTTTCATACCTGTGGTTGTAATGGCATCGGATACATCCCTAAAAAGAAAAAAGACTATATTCGTTACCTTTTGAAACGACGCGACTATTTTCAAAAACGACTTGAAAATAGGGACGCTATGTATAAAACAGAAAACGTAAAGGATTATATCAATCGCTTTTCTGAATTAATCCAATTAATAAATATTGAATTAGATAAAGTCAAGTAAATATATTCTCAATACCTGCCGTTTTGTCATTTCTCATTCTTCCAAGCTGACAGGTCTTAGCTTCAAATCGTTAATTTTTTGTACAAAAAGTCAGATTCTGACTCTTTTTTGGCATTGGCATATCCATTGATACTACCTTATTGTATATTAAAAATCGGATGAACTTTATAGTATGAACCGATTCATTCAAATTTGTAAATTCAAAACAAAAATTAAATAGAAAATGGGTAAAATTATTGGTATCGACTTAGGAACGACCAACTCCTGTGTAGCTGTTATGGAGGGGAACGAACCTGTAGTTATTGCAAATGATGAAGGGCGTCGTACGACTCCTTCTGTTGTCGCTTTTATGGATAATGGCGAACGCAAAATTGGAGACCCTGCTAAACGTCAAGCCATCACCAATCCAACACGTACGATTTCTTCCATCAAACGATTTATGGGTACTCGCTATAGCGAAATGACCAAGGAAGCAAGTCGTATGGCTTATAAAGTAGTAAAAGGAGATAATGATACATCTAGAGTAGATATAGATGGACGTTTATATACGCCTCAAGAAATTTCTGCGATGGTACTTCAAAAAATGAAGAAAGTAGCTGAAGATTTCTTAGGTACAGAAGTTACAGAAGCGGTAGTGACTGTTCCTGCTTATTTCAATGATTCTCAGCGTCAAGCCACAAAAGAAGCGGGTGAAGTAGCTGGTTTAACCGTAAAACGTATTATCAATGAGCCTACAGCCGCTGCTTTGGCGTATGGTTTGGATAAGCGTGATAAAGACATGACCATCGCCGTATACGATTTAGGAGGTGGAACGTTTGATATTTCTATCTTGGAATTAGGAGATGGAGTATTTGAAGTAAAATCTACCAATGGAGATACTCACCTTGGTGGGGATGACTTCGATCATGTAATTATAGAATGGTTAGCAGATTCTTTCAAATCGCAAGAAGCAATTGATCTTCGTAAAGATCCTATGGCATTACAACGATTAAAAGATGCAGCAGAAAAAGCAAAAATTGAATTGTCGTCTTCTTCTGAAACTGAAATCAATTTGCCTTATATTACTGCAGTTGATGGTGTGCCTAAGCACTTAGTATTAAAATTATCTCGTGCTAAATTTGAGCAATTAGCAGATGATTTAGTACAGCGTACCTTAAAGCCTTGTGCGGAAGCATTAAAAGATTCTGGTTTGTCAAAGAACGAAATTGATGAGATCATTTTGGTAGGAGGTTCTACACGTATTCCTCGTATTCAGCAAGCGGTTGAAGAATTCTTCGGTAAAAAACCAAATAAAGGAGTAAATCCTGATGAAGTAGTAGCGATTGGTGCTTCTATTCAAGGTGGAGTACTAAGTGGTGATGTACAAGATGTCTTATTACTGGATGTTACGCCGCTTTCTTTAGGTATCGAAACGATGGGTGGAGTTTATGATGTAGTGATTGAAGCAAACTCGACTATTCCTACAAAAAAATCGAAAGTATATTCTACTGCCTCTGATAATCAACCTTCTGTAGAGATTCATATCTTACAAGGGGAACGTCCAATGGCAAGAGACAATCGTACCGTAGGACGTTTTATTTTAAATGATATTCCTCCAGCACCTCGTGGGGTTCCTCAAGTGGAAGTATCTTTTGATATGGATGCGAATGGTATTTTGAGTGTATCTGCGAAAGATAAAGGAACAGGAAAAGAGCAATCGATCCGTATTGAAGCATCTACAGGTTTATCTAAAGATGAAATTGCTAAGATGAAGGCTGAAGCAGAAGCAAATGCAGATTCAGATCGTCAAGAACGCGAAAAAATTGATAAACTCAATGCTGCTGATACCTTAATCTTCCAAACGGAGAAACAAATCAAAGAATTTGGTGATAAAATTCCTGAAGATAAAAAAGGAGCCATCGAAACGGCTGCCGCTGAACTAAAAGAAGCGCATCAGGCACAAGACATGGACAGAATGGATGCTGCTACTGAAAAATTAAATGCCGCATGGCAAGCAGCGAGCCAAGATATGTATCAAGCACAACAGCAAGCAGGTGCAAATCCTGAAGAAGGAGCGCAAGATCAAGCGAATGCAGACGCTGGAAGTGATGATGCTGGCTCAGCAGAAGATGTGCAAGATGTAGAATTTGAAGAGGTAGATAAGTAATCTTAGATTGCTAGAATATAGATTATTAGATTTTAGACTTTTCATTTAAGTAAGGAATAGTCTAAATATCTAAGGTCTAACTATCTAGAATCTTGATAATAAAATATTCAAAAACCGATAAAGACCTTCTCTATTCAGTTAGGGGAGGTTTTTTTTAGTAGATTTATTTTACTTTGGTAAGCGTTTTAAAATTTGTTTGATTACGATATTTGGAAAAAAACGAATCATTTTGTCTGCAAATCGAGCGTCTTTTCCCACAATGATGCGCATTTTATTCTTTTTAACACCTGTGATTATTTCTTTAGCTGCTTTTTCGGGAGTAGTAATGAATTGTTTTTCAAAACGGCGATTCATTTCCGCTCGTTCTTCTTCACTAAATTTGGTGTTTTTCCAACGAGAGTTTTTAACAATATTGGTTTGAATTCCTCCTGGATGTACAGAATGAATTTGCACATGAGGAAAGGCATGTAAAGCTTCCATATACAAGGATTCTGTAAATCCTCGAATGGCAAATTTTGAGGAACAATAAGCCGATTGCCAAGCAATACCTGACAAACCAAAAAGACTAGAAATATTGACAACAGCTGCTTCTTTTTGTTCTTTTAAGATGGGTAAAAATGCTTTTGTGCCGTACACCATGCCCCAAAAATTAATCTGCATCAGCCACTCAAAATCTTCATAACTTACTTCTTCTGCGGTCATTTTTCCTAAGGCCACTCCTGCATTATTCATGATTATATCAACTTTTCCAAAATCCCCCACCACATGCTCTGCAAATTTATAAACGGCTTCTCGATCTCCTGCATCAAAAATATGTTGTCGGATTTCTATATCGGAATTCAATAAACGGCAAGTTTCAGCCAGATTTTGTTCATGGATATCAGTGAGCGCAAGATGACATCCTTCTTTTGCGAGTGCGATAGCCAAAGCACGACCAATACCAGAGCCTGCTCCCGTTAAGGCAACGATTTTTCCTTTTAAGTTTTTCAAACTATTAATTTTGCTGTTTAAAGATAGGTCCCTCCATCTAAAATAAGGGTTTGACCTGTAGAATAAGAACTTTTATCAGATGCTAACCATAAAACGGCATTTGCAATTTCTTGAACTTTACCAAAGCGTTTCATAGGAATATAACTGAGTAATAATTGTTCCATATTGGGCTGGAAATCCTTTAATTGTTGCAATAAAGGCGTTTCAGTATAACCTGGACATACCGCATTAATACGAATCCCTTTTCGCGCATATTCTAAGGCAGCAGATTTGGTCATCCCTACTACTGCAAATTTACTAGCAGAATAGGATAAATTATTTCCTGAAGCTTTCAATCCAGCTAGAGAAGCGATATTGACAATATTTCCATGCCCTTGTTTTGTCATTTGCTGCAAGGCGAGTTTCATTCCATAAAAAACGCCCGTTTGATTGACTGCAATGACATTATGCCAATCTTCAAGTGTATGATCTGCAGTTTTATTAGGTTGCTTGCCTCCGATCCCTGCATTATTGACAAAAACATCAATTTGCCCAAAACTAGCAATGGCTTGATTTACTAATTCATTCATCTCATCAAAATCGGCAACATTAGTTTTTACAGCAATAGCTTCACCTTGATCTGCTTTGATGGCTTGCATGATTTCAGTGGCATTATCAAGATTAATATCGGATAAAACGACTTTAGCACCCTCTTTAGCAAAAGCAGCCGCAATTGCTGCACCAATTCCAGAACCTGCTCCTGTAATAATGACTACTTTATTTTGGAATTCCATTAAGTTATAGTTTGACGAGATAAAAAATAAACAACAGTAATTGAAAGATATAGTTGATCTAACTTTTTGATTTCAAAAATACTTCTGCCATCATACAACGGGTACTTCCTCCGCCATAGGTTTCTATTGTTGGAATAGGACTTGCCAAGATTTTAGTATGCGTTTCAATAGTATCGACTTGCTCTTCACTTAAAGAATCATAAGCTTGTTGCGACATCACCAAATAAGGTGTTCCATCGGTACTCCGTACTTGAAGCATATTGCCAGCAAAGGAATTCATTTGATCGAGTGAAATCTCAATACATGCCTTATTAGTAGCCTCAAAAGTATCGAGTAATAATTTTTTCTCCGTTTCATCATGAATGGTATCCATACAAATGACAACGAAAGTTTCGCCAACTGCCATCATCACATTGGTGTGATAAATAGGATGATGATTTCCATCAACCGAATGAAATGCAATGGTTTTCATTCCCATTTTTTGGGCAAATTCATCTAATAATTCTTGGTCAGTACGTTGACTCAAACAAGCATACACAATACGATTAGGACGATCAAAAATCATACTTCCCGTACCTTCCAAAAATAAGTTTTGACTTTCGTAATGTGCAAAATCAATTCTTCGATCAATTTCAAATTGATTTTCGATAGCAGCCATCACATTTTCCTGACGTTCTACGCGGCGCGAAGGAGCAAACATTGGATAGGTGATTAAGGTGCCATCCTGATGAAAACTCACCCAATTGTTTGGGAAAATAGCATCAGGTTTGATTGGAGTAGGAGAGTCCTCTGCTACGACAACTTGAATGCCAACCGCTCTTAATTTTTTGACGAAGGTGTCAAATTCTGTTATAGCTTGTTCGCGAATAGATTGAGTCGAGCGAGTCGTATCATTCGTTTGAAAAGCATTATTAGCAGCGGTTTCTTCATTAAAACCGAAGTTTGCAGGTCGTACCATGAGAATGGTATCAGTAATTTGGTTGAGCTTCATGCGTAAGGAATAAATAATTTGGACAAATATACTAGAATCATGCATTCATGCAAATACAATAAGCTAGATTTCTATTGAAACAGATTTGGATAAATTAAGTATATGTATAATATGTATATTTAAAAAACGCACTGAGTTGTAATTTCCATAGGAATTCGACTTGATAACAAACGGTTCAAACATGGGTAAGGTAGGTATTATTTTAGCGATTTCTGTTCTTCTAGCAATTTCTTCTTTTACGTATTTTCAATATCAAACCAATGAAAAGTTGGTGCATCAACAGCAGTCAGATATTGATATGTTGGCGAAAATGGTAAAAATTGATTTTCGGGAGAATATGAGTTTAAAACATCAGAATAATCAACTTATTCAGCAATTAGCTATTGTTCGAGATAGTATTCAATGGTATAAAGGAAAAATTAAATCACTTGAAGGAAAATTATATCGTAGAGAAAAGGAGATTAAGTCTCTAAAAAGTGAATTATCGAATAGTCAAAATCGCTTTTTTACCCTTGAAAATGAAATCAATCAGCTCAAAACTAAGGCTTCTAGTTCTCAAGAACAGATTTCAGTTTTAGAAATGGAAAAAAATAAATTACTTTCTCAAAGTGATAGTTTGTATCGTGCTCATCATCAACAAATGGAATTGCTCAAAGCTTCAAAAGCAGAAATTGTGGAGTATCAAACTAAACAATTAAAGCAAGAAGACATCCAATCCCTTATTGAAAATACCCAAGTCAGTTTAAAAAATGTATTAATACGAACCGCTCCAAACAGTAAAAACCTCAACAAAATTAAAAAGAATGGAAAAGCTTGGTATTACACAGAGATTCATCTGGATATGAACCATCCAAATACTGATTTACTTTTAGATGAAGAATTTGTCTTGAAAATTATTGATTTAGATACGAATCAACCCATTTCCTATGTAGAAAAAAATCCTATCTTTCCTGAAAGCGATCAAAATACAGAAGGGGTTTTATTTAACTATGATACCAATACGCCAATTCTTTATTTTTATAATACCGAACCCAAAACTTCTGCCAATTATGGGATACAATTGTATTACTTACATGATGGTAAAGAGATAGAATTACTAACGGGTTTCCATCAAATCATTCGTGATCGAAAAGTTCGCGATGTATTTGAAATGAAGAATTAGGTCAAGCCTTTAAAGCATCTGCTTTTAATTGATCTGCTACGGATTTCCCTAAGTACCATTCTATCACATAATGTGCTCCGTACAGTAGTGGGATTAACAAAATGGCCATCAAGAGTTTGTATAAATAATTGGTTGTACCTACTGCAACGAACAAACTCGTTTCCCATTGAGGCGGCCCCAAAACAAAGGCGATATAAAGTACAATAAAACTATCTATTAATTGCGATACAGCAGTTGAAAGCGTAGCACGAAGCCAGATTCGATTGCCACCACCCACAATTTTTACTTTATAAAAGACAAAAGCATCCACAATTTGACCTACCAAGAAGGCAACTAATGAACCCACAATAATCCAAAGTCCTTGCCCATACACTTGTGCAAAGGCATTTTGCATATCATCAATACCATATTTTTGATAGTCTCCGATCCACCACTCCGCGGGTGTTAAATCAATCGCTTGAAAAATCATAACAAAGCCATAACTAATTAAAATAGCGGTAAGAATCGAAAGAAATTGTACCCCTTTTCGTCCAAAATACTCATTGATAATGTCTGTCATTATAAATACAATCGGCCATAAAATCACCCCTGCCGAGAGCATCAATGAATTTTCATGCCCCATGATAGTGAAACTAAAACGATCTATACCAAGCGTATCTTCAACAGAGAAAATTTTCATACCAATAAATTCTGCAACAATGGCATTGGTAATAAAAAAACCAGCTAGAATGATAAAAAGGCGAGAAGGTTTATGTTGGACTATGTTTTTCATTATTTTTCCTTTGATTCGGGTATATTCGTTACATCTCTAATGATTTCAAGGGCAACTTTGTTTAAATTATTGATTGCTAAAGGAATATTCCAATTTTCTTTATTGCGACTTTCAACATAATTGGAAATCGCACGAATTTGTAAAAATGGCACTTCTTCTTGTAAACAGACAAACATAAATGCCGCCCCTTCCATACTTTCAATATCAGCTTTGAATTGTGCTTGGCATTTTTCGATAGATGATGTTTCTCCATGTACTTTATTTATGGTTAAACCACTTACTTTAGGTAGAAAATTATAGGCAGAAGCATGCTTGTCTATCAAAATTCCTTCTTGAAAAGGAAATTGATTTTTATCCATTAATTCGGCATCAAAAAGGGTGGAAAATGAGCCGTCTGCTTCTTCGATTCCAAGATCGCCTAGTTCATCGGATACTATATGCACCACATCTCCAATACTTAATTTTTGATGAAATGCCCCTGCAATCCCAAGATTAATGACCAAATCTGCTTGAATGTATGCCATGTAACGCCCCAAGGTATAGGCAGTTGCCATGATTCCAATACCCGTAATCAAAAGATGAATTTCAGTTTCCCCTTTCGTGTAAACAATAGGAGAGACCCGTTTGAACTCTTGTTCTAAATGTTGATGTAAGGGGTGCACCTCAAAAGGCGTTGCAGCGACAAGAACTAGTTTCATTAGTTGTAAATAATACTGATTCCGGGACTAAAGCCCAATTGTTGATGATAGGAACTGGATAAGTCAATTTTTAATTGTTCACTAATCTTTAAGCCAATTCCGAAATTGGTAAGGGTAGGGGCAGTGCCTATTCCAAAACGAAGGTATAAAATAGAGATAGGTTGATATTCCAAACCTGCTTTTAAGCGAAAGGGCGTATCAATATCCTTCTCCGTTTCCGCAAAAAGAGAGAGTTTATCACTCACTAAATAAGCCAAGCCTAAATTAAGTCGAGTACTTAAATTTTCATCTTCCACTAGTTCTTGTTGAATGGGATTGCTAATATGCGCACCAATGATGAGAGCATCATTGAGTTCATATTGCAGACCTAATTCCATGGAAAAAACAGCAAAATTGCCATATTCAGGAATGCGATAATTTTGAACATTTAATTCTGCTCCAATAGTCGCTTTTTCAAATAATCGACGAGCATATACCAAACCTATTTTTTGCTGATTAAAAGCACTAAATCCAAAATAATTAATACTTAAACCAAAATTCCCAGCATCCGTAGGAATCAAAAAACCGCCTGAAAAAGTATTCAATGCATCTGACAGAAAACGTCGTTCTGAACTGATAATACCGCCTAATTCATCTAGGTTTGCTAATCCTGCTTGATTGAAAAATAGGCTGTTCATATCTTGGAAAGCTACAGCGGCTTCTCCTACGGCACTCGCACGAGAGGAGACGGGAGATTGTGCATGTAGAATGAAGGGGAGCAATAAAAGAAATAAGAGGGTAATTATTCTCATAAATTAAATGCGATTATAAGGATAAAGTAATATCAAATTCTTCTTGTATGGCTCTGATGTGACTCACTTCATTTCGATCTTCCATTAAAAGAATTTCAAAATATTCACTTGCAGTATATCCATACATTTCAATATCGTTCTTTTTTCGTTGAATATAACGTTTACGTTCATCGGCTAAATCAGGATCACCAATTTTTAGTAATTCATATAAATTTATTGCAGAAATATCATTTTCATCAGCGACGATATAATCTCCTTGAAGGTATAAAATACGAGATTCTAGTTGTTCATCTGTAGGGTGCATGATGGGTTGAAATTTCTCCCATTTGGAAGACTTTTCAAGATTCCATTGTGCTTTGACTAGAAAATAATTATTGAAACCATCTTCTTGAGTTCCTTTTAAAGATGGATTAAAATGATCTATTTCCTTTTTATCTGTTCGACCTAAAAAAGTATCTGTATAGGCACAAATTCCTTTTTGTTCTTCATAAAGGAAATCTCGTAGTTTTGAATTGTTGCCCCCGACTTTATATAAGAGTTGATGTGTTTGTTTAAGTGTTCTCCGCATTAAAAATTATATTTATCACCAATAGCTGCTGCTTCTTTGATTAATTGTTCTTTTTTGGTTTTATCTTGTTCTTTTTTGGCTTTAGCTCGAATAGCAAGATACTTTCGATACATTTTAATTCCTTCTTCATTCATTAAATTAGGAAGATCAAAATCCTGTTTAAGGATGTCATTTGGATCATCTCCAATCGGAGCAACACCATTAGAAACGACTACTTTTCCATTTGCATTAAATTTAAAAATAAAGCGCTCTTCAGGTTCAAATGATGCAGCAATAAATGGGGAATGGGTTGCTACAATTAATTGTGAATCAGGGCAAATACGGCGATAATGACCGATTAATTCTTGCTGGATATCAGGAAAAAGGGAACGTTCTGGTTCATCAATCATCACCAAAGCACCATTTATTTTGAGTTGATAAAGTGGAATCAAACTAAGGATCAATTGTTTTGTTCCTGTACTTAAAGCATCTCCAGGTACAACACTATTGTCGGACTTATTTCGTAAGGTGATTAAAGCTTCAGATGTGTCCGTGTCAAGTTCTAGATTGATTTTGTCTAAAATAGGATTGAGCACCTTTTCGGCAAGCTCTACTCTAGGATTAGGATTTTCTTTTTTCCATGCTTCGATCTCTTTTTGCATTCGATTGATATTGGTAAAAATACCTTTTTGGATAAGATCTGCTCCTTTTCTCTTTAAATTATTATCATACTCAAAAAGATTTGCAAGTAAAGCTAGCCATGTAGTCTCTTTTGTTTTTGGTGAAATAGTAACTCCTATTGTTGGAAAAGAGGGTAGTTTTTGATTTAAACCATATGATGTTGTACTTTCAGACACTTCGTCAGTTGTATTATTTTTCTTTACTAATATTGAATTTTCATTTTGGGTGATTTCAGAAGTTATGTAAAGACAAAGGGTATCTTTAAAAAGATCATTGAACTTGAGATTACTGAAATTTAGAGTATCATGTAATTGGAATTCTTGATTGTTTTCATATAATATATCCCAACCTAAATTAGTTTCTTTTATATTTATATTACTTGTACTACAAGTAACTTGAACATTATTTAGCTGATTAAAAAGATTGTTCTTAAATTTAGGCTCTATTACTTTATAGTGTTTTATCCAAGTGAATTTTCTAATAAACTCTTTTATCAAATTCAATACCGTCGTTTTCCCCGTTCCACTTTGCCCAATTAAGCATATTTTTTCGAGTGGTTGTCCTTTTTTTGGCCCGTCTTGATAAGTGAAATCAAGTTTTAGGTCCTTGAGATGATGATGATTTATTATATTGATTTGATGTATTTTCATACGTTGGTACAAACAATTAAAAGAATAAGAAGGTCGATTTAATTCGACACCTAAGAATTGAGAGTTATTTCTTATGGCTAAAGATATAACTTTTATAACGGGATAAAAAGATTTAGTAAAAAACTAACGTATGACTATTCTTTCGATAAAAAATTGTTCTCCTTGTTGAAGTTGAAGCAAATAAATACCAACAGGAAGATGTTGAACATTTATAAAATGAGTAGGAGTATGAAGATTACCTTGTTCTAAGATGCTCCCTTTTAGGTCAAAAAGTCGAAAAGAAGTTGATGAAATATCTTCTTGAAGCACATTAATTTGAAGATAATCATTGGCTGGATTTGGAAAAAAGGAAAATTGAGTTTCTAATGTAGTTGCAGTAGAAAGTGGTTCTGTAATATCCACAATTGCAGTCGTCATACAATCATTTGCATCAAAAACCGTGACTTGATAAGCGCCTGCTACTAAATCTAAGTTATAAGGCGTATCTATTCCATTATCCCAAATAAAAGAATAAGGTGAAGTTCCACCAGAAGCAGTTGCAATCGCATCTTGACTATTTTGATCTATTGATAGGATGAGCGGTTCAGGTTCATTCAATTGAATAGTCACACCATCAGAACATCCGAGCGCATCATTTACAAAAAACACATAATTTCCATCGCCTAAATTATCAATATTACTTTGGTCGCTTCCTGTATTCCATGAAAATTCATAGGGAGGTGTGCCACTATTCATGATGATTTCAATAGTTCCGTCCAGCGCGCCGTGACAACTTGGTGCAATAAAGGAAACATCAAAATCTAAGATCGTAGGATCACTTTCGATAGAAGCTGTGCTACTAGCAGCACAATCATTAGCATCAGAAACAGTCACCGTATAAGTGCCAGCGTCTAAATTTGTAAGTGTATTTTCTTGAGCCCCTGATTCCCATTGATACTGATATGGGGGCGTTCCTCCTGATATATTTGCAGTAAGAATACCCATTTCGCCACAAAAAGCATCTTGAGCATTTAAGTTTAAAATTAATGGAGTGGGTTCTTCAATGGTTTCAGCTAAAAAAACTTTACAACCTTCAGAATCTGTTATGGTAACAAAATAATTTCCTATGCTTAAACCAGAATGAGTTTGTAAAACATGTCCATCATCCCAATTGTAATAAAAAGGGGGTGTCCCATGTTCGGGAATAACACTAATCACGCCATCGGCTTCTCCTGCACAAGAGACATGAGTAGTGACAAGAATAGCAGAAAGGGAATCACAATCTGATTGCGCAGCAAGTGAAAAAGGGATTATTCCTATACAGGATAGAATACTAGCTATCAAATAGGGGAGATAGCGTTGGCTCATAGTTATCTATTTCATTTTTTACTAATACAGAAACGTAAAAATACGGATAATTGTGTGTTTGGTAAAGTAGTTTTGCAGAAAATTCTAGTGCAATGACAAAGAGAGGTCAATAAAATATCAACCTCTCTAGATTTTTTAATTATAATACGTAGCTATTAATTCAATTTTTCCTACAATTTGCTGATTCATTTCATCTAAATCTTCTGCAGGAATCCAGTACTCTACATGATGATCTAAACCTACCTTCTGAATTTCATATTTGGAAAGAAAAGCATCTTTTACTTCAAATTTCAACACATGCCCCATACCATAAGAAGGAACATTCCATTCTCTGGTGATTTGAGTAGCGTAGGCCTCGTTTAGGACAGGATAAAAAATAGGTTGCCCCACTAAGCGATGTGGAAATGCTCTCCAATTTGTAGCGATAATCAAGTCTAATTCTGCTTGATTAACTGGACGAAAAAGTACCATGATTTAGTAGATTATAAATTTTTTAAAACGTCCTATTTAACAGTAAATGATAGGTTGAAAGTTCCCAATTAGTGTACAGAAATGATCGTATCATTTAGAAAATGAATAGATTAATCGTAGCCTAATACCGTGTTGATGAAATCCTTTCGTATGTAGAATATGATTTTTTCAACTCGGCATTTTCCTAAATCCCGTACCTGCAAGGTCGGGAATACGCTTTTGGTGTGATTTACGAAATCACTTATTCAATTTCGTATAAATATTTATTTTTTCAAAAATTCTGAAAATTCATTTTATTTTTTGTGAACACTTTTTTTAAAGTAGTGTTCATATAGTTGAAATTTGAATGTTTTTTGTTTGTTTATAGTTTGAGAAAGGGTGTTCATCAGAACATCCTTCTCTTTTTTGAGGATATATTGGCTACACGACAGTCTGAAAGTGACCTTTCATCTCTACTTTATCATAGATTACCTTATCTTTATAGTCAGATTCATCTTTCCTTGATAGATTGATTATTATGCGAACAATATCTATTACTATTCAATTCCTTTTTTGTCTTTTTTTGACGTCTAATTGTTTTGCACAAATAGCTGAGAATTTCACAGATGAAATCGTCGATGCTGATTTTACACGTCCTGTAGGGATCACTTTTGATGACAATGGAATTGGCTATGTGTGGGAACAACGTGGCACAGTCTATTTAATTGATCAGAATGGAGAAAAAATACCATTAATTGATCTCTCGGAAGAAGTAGGAAATTGGGGCGATCATGGTTTAGTGGGCTTTACACTACATCCTGATTATTTAGCGAATGGTTATTTTTACTTACTTTATGTAGTCGATCGTCATCATTTAATGACTTTTGATACGCCTGATTATAATGCTGAAGTTAGTATCCCTAATCAAGCCACAATTGGTAGAATTACGCGTTATCAAGTTGAATTTGTAAACGAACTTCCTCAACTAATTCCAGATAGTAGAACCATTTTATTAGGTGAAACAAAAGAAACAGGTTTTCCTATACTCATGAATTCTCATGGAGTAGGCAGCTTGGTTTTTGGAGAAGATGGCTCTTTAATGGCTTCTTGTGGTGAAGCTGGGAGTTATCAAACGCACGATATTGGTAGCGCACCAGAGACTTATTTCCAACAAGCTTTAGAGGATGGTATTTTAAAAGAAAAAGAAAATATAGGCTCTTTTCGATCTCAATTAGTGGATTGTTTATCTGGAAAAATTATTCGCATTGACCCAGAAACAGGAGATGGTATAAGTAGTAATCCTTATTTTGATGCCGAAAACCCACGCTCAGCTCGTTCTAGAGTTTGGGCATTGGGATATAGAAATCCTTATCGATTTATAGTACGTCCTAACACAGGAGGACACAGCATAAGTGAAGGATTACCGGGGCATTTATTCGTGGGAGATGTAGGTTCAGGACTTTGGGAAGAAGTAACGCTTGCCCAAAAAGGGGGATCAAATGCAGGTTGGCCTTTATTTGAAGGTTTTGATGCAAAATGGCCCTTTTATTGGGAAAAGGTGGAAAATCCAGATGCCATCAATCCTTTAGCAGAAAATGGAGAATGTGAAAGAGATCTTTTCTATTTTGGAGAATTATTTCAACAAGAAAATGAAGCTCAAGAATATCATTTTGCTAATCCCTGTGCAACACATCAGCAAGTACCAGCAGAAATTCCCACCTTTTCGCACGAACGTCCTATATTGATATGGAGTAATGTCTTATGGAATCCTCCAACGCGTGCTTTCACGCCATCTTTTGACACTGGAGGACATGCTTCAGCCATTCGATTGGATAGTTCGGCTTCGCAAGTGATAGGAGAGAATTTCGATGGATTTAGTAGTATTCCTGCTTTTTTTTATGAAGGAGATGATTTGCCTGAAGAATTTCATGGTATGTTATTTCAGGTGGATTATGCAGGTTGGATACGTGCTATTCGTTTAAATGAAGCGAATCAAGTTATCGAAGTCAAAAATTTGCATGTTGATTGTAAAGGAATCACCCATTTGACACAAAATCCTATAGATGGAGCATTTTATTATACCAATATCACCGATCAAAAAGTACATCGCTTTTTTTATTCTGGTACGCCTCCGCCTGTGGTGGTGGCAAGTTCAGACGTTCAATATGGCTTAAATCCACTGACGGTACAATTTAATGCAGAACAATCCTATTCCCCTTATGCTTCTCCTTTAAGTTATTTATGGGAATTTGGGGATGGGGAGACTTCTACAGCGGTTAATCCAATACATACCTACAATCATGCCACCGACGATCCATTTTCTTATACTGCAACAGTGACGGTCTCAGATACAAGTGGATTAAGTCGCTCCAAAGAGATATTGATTTCTGTTAACAATACGCCACCAAAAGTCAATATCACTTCTATCGGAGAGGAAGCTTATTATCCTATTAATGGAATTACAAATCTATCACTTGAAGCGGAAGTTACGGATGATGAGCATACACAAGAAGAATTATCTTATGCTTGGACGGCATATTTGCACCATAATACTCATTATCATGCGGAAGAAACCATTTACACGCCTGAAAGTGAGGTTTTGGTTGAACCTTTTGGTTGCAATGATGAGGTTTATTGGTATCGAGTAGAATTAATTGTAACAGATGCGAATGGATTAGTAGGGATGGATAGCCGAGAAGTTCATCCGTATTGTGGAGATCCTATTGTCTCTTTTATTGATTTAAATGGAACGACAGATAATCAACTCATTTCCTTGCAATGGTCTGTCGAAAATGAAAATGATATTCTACAATATGAAATTCAAAAGCAGCGATCCATCAATGATTTTGAAGTAATAGGAACTGTAAATGCAACTAATAATTCATCTTATCAATTTGAAGATGGAGAAGGACATTGGGGTACTAATACCTATCGTATTAAAGCAATTAACAGTGCTGGCATTTTTACTTATTCCAATGAATTTGAGATTTTACTGGAAAAAAATGATCCCTATTTTGTATATCCAAACCCTGCGGGTACGAATTTCACGATAGGAGTAAAAGATCCAGCCAATATGATACAGCTTGATTTATTTGACAATATTGGGCGATTAATTTTTTCGTATCAATGGGATAGCAGTCCTAATGTGCGATTTTTACAAACGCTTTCGACTAGTGCAATGACCAATGGCGTATATTTTTATCAAATTAAATCTGGAGAAGCATCTTATAAAGGAAAATTGAGTATACTTAAGTAAACACGATCTCAAAATAGGGCTATGGAAGAAGAATTATTAGATGATATCTTACCCTCAAGGCAACAACAAAAATATGCAAAACAATCCTATTATTTTTTGCTCACTGTTTTAGTAGCTTGGGCAATTTCATCTTTGTTTATTGGCTTAACAGGATTTTCACCAGCCTATTGGGCGCCAATGCGTATTTTGGCAGCTTTAATTAGTTTATTACTCTTAATTTTAGCGGCTTTGGGTCTTCAAAAAGCGATACAATCAAAGCGAAATAATGAACCCAAAAGCAAAGAACAAAGCATTGGCTATATCGGAAATATTACAATTGGAATAATTTTTTTGCTTATTAATATTGGTAGTTTAAATGATTTGCTTATTTTTATAAGTTGATAAAAAGGAAGTAATGCATTTACATGAAAATATTATGTAAGCTTACCTTCACAAGCGAAAGCGAAAGCGCAACGGTTACATGGGTACAGAATTTCCCGCCTGTTATTATTAAATAATTTATAGTGGATAAATTTAACTAATTATAACTGTTGAGAACTTTTAAACAGACGAAAAAATGTATCTCTACATAAAGACAAAAACATTTGAAAAAGAATACCTTCTAAATACTCATCAATTCGAATATAATTCTATATTGGATTTAGTGTTTGAACTTTTCTCGAAACATATATTTATCGATCGAGAAGCAGAACTCTATTTATATCAATTATTACAAGAAACAGGCTATAATAGAATAGAAGACATACCTTTTCGTCAATTAAATACTATAGTTGATTATTTTATGAATAATCGTCAGCAATTTAAAGTTGATTATGATGAAGAACGATTAAGTTATCTATTACTCGCGGCTATTCAGAATAAGCACATCCTTACGATAATAGACAAACAACTAATCGTAAACTTTCAAGAACGAATCTACCTGAAAAAGGATTCTAATATCACTTTTTTTAAAATGCAAAAACTATCTTCGATAACCTTCAAATCAATATAAACAATGGGACTGCTAAAACAACTTTTGCAAAGACTTCAAAGAACTAATACTACAACAAATGATGAAGGCGATAACCAAGCTAATTTAAAAGATATTCTTTTTGATTGGTTTAATGAAAACAATGATAGTGTTTCCAATTTTGTTCATACCTTTTTGGAACCTTGTATTGCAATATATAGTGCGGATGAACGAACTAAGAAATATCTGAAAGATTACCCTGAAAAAGCCTATGAAGATTATTTTGACCAGCATGCTATCCTTTGCTATTATGATACACCTCAAGAATGGATACTCAAGATTACCAACTCAGCGATTGAAAATAGAGTGTATATTAAGTTTTATGGGAGTAACAATAACTTTGATTTATAAAATAACTTTTTTAAGTAAACAAGTGGAAGTACTTGATTTTATAAATGGGGGAATTTACTGTTATTACTAGTGTTATCTGTGCCTATCTTTGCATGGAAACCAAAATGAACTATGTGATGTGGTTCATTGAATATTTAACCCCTAAAAACTTTTTATTATGAGTCAAGTAGCATTTTATTGCCCCAATGGTGTAAACACCTTAACCTGTGTAAGCGAAGGTGGATTGCCAGCTGGAAACAGTGGCGTTGCTATTTCATCAGATGCCACTTCTATCGGAAAAAATGAATTATTTACGCTTGTTTGTGTTGATATAGCGAATCAAAAGTATGCACTTCAAACAGCAAAGGGTAATTTTGTAACTTTTGTGAATGAAGGAGGAATCGGAGGCTCCAACTCAGCTGCCTCTCCATTGCATACTGATGCTAAATGGGTAAAAGCGTGGGAAAAGTTTACACTTGAATTTCAAACAAATGGTAAAGTAGCCATTAAATGTCCCAATGGTGTAAATTACTTAAGTGCTGTAAATGGTGGTGGCGTAGGTGGTCCTAATACGACACCTCTACATACTGATGCCACATGGGCAAAAGCATGGGAAATGATTACCATCAAAGTACTGTAATTGCTCTGAAATAATTTATTGAAAAGTTCTATTGCTATCAATGGAGCTTTTCAATTTATAATAGGTAATAATTCTATTTTTTAGATATAATCTTCAATCGATCTTTCACTTCTCTTGCTCGCTCTCTTGCCATATCTACATCTTCAGCAACCACGGTTACATGACCCATTTTACGATAAGGCTTGGTCATTATTTTTCCATATAAATGAACATTGACGCCTTCCAATTCCATAAGATTGGAAAGTCCTTGATAATGTGCCGTTCCTCTATGCCCTGCTTCTCCTAATAAATTTACCATCACAGAAGGCGTTTTCATTTTGGTTGAACCAAGTGGGTAATCCACAATGGCTTTTAGATGCTGCTCAAATTGTGAAGTATAACAACTATCTATGGTATGATGCCCACTATTATGAGGACGAGGAGCCACTTCATTGATGAGAATTTCTCCCGATTTGGTTAAGAAGAATTCAACGGCTAATAAACCACATAGATCAAAGGCTTTAATTACTTTAGTGGCAATATTTTTTACTCCGTCAGAAATTTCTGCACTAATATTTGCTGGGCAAGAAAGAAATTCAACAAGATTAGCCGTGGGGTGAAATTCCATCTCTACAGGAGGAAAAGCTTTGATCTCGCCACTTGGATTTTGGGCAACAATGACTGCTAATTCTTTATCAATATCTACTAAAGGCTCAATTAAGGAAGGCGCTTCGATTAATTTCTCTGCTAAATCTTGCTCATTTCGAATTACGGCAACGCCTTTTCCATCATAACCTGCCAAACGAGATTTTTGTACAAAAGGAATACTTAAAGTTCCATTCTTTACCGCAGTTCGAATTGCATTGGCATCATCATACAATTCAAAAGAAGAGGTGGGTAAGCCATGATGCTTATAAAACTGTTTTTGTAAGCCTTTATCTTTGATAATGACTAATTTGGAAGGACTTGGATGGATGATTTTTCCTTCTTTTTCTAATTGTAAAAGCGCATCTGTATTGACGTGTTCAATTTCAATCGTCAACACATCCACTTGTTGTCCGAAAGCATAGACATCATCATAGTTTTTGAAATCGCCTTTTATAAAATGGGTACAATAAGGCGCGGCAGGGTAGGAGGCTTCTTTATCTAAAGCCCAAATTTGTACATCCCAATTGGCGGCAGCAAGTGCCATCATTTTCCCTAATTGTCCTCCTCCAAGAATACCGATTTTAAAATCAGAATTGGCTATAGCAACAGTTTTCGACATGGTATTTTTATCTTTTTTATAAAGCCGCAAAACTACTTAAAAAAGCAGAAAAAGAGTACTTTCGTACTTTCAAAACCATATAAAAACCTAGCACAAATAACTTGTCCCGATAATTTCGGGATTCTTGTTTGTGAAAAATTGTACAAACGGGACTTTTTAAGCATAAATTCAATTTAAATCAAATGCCAGCATACTTATTAAAAGGAGGACAACTCATTAATGAAGGACAAATTTTTGCAGCCGATATTTTAATTAAAAATGGGCGAATTGAAAAAATTGCGTCACAAATTCAAGATCCATCTGCCAAAGAAATCAATGTAGAAGGAAAGCATTTAATCCCTGGTATTATCGACGATCAAGTGCATTTTCGCGAACCGGGTATGCCACATAAAGCCAATATTTATTCTGAGGCAAAAGCAGCCGTTGCAGGTGGGGTGACTTCTTTTATGGAAATGCCGAATACCAAACCTCCTGCGATTACACAGGAAAAACTAGCAGAGAAATACGAAATTGGTCGAAAAACTTCCCTTGCGAATTATTCCTTTTTTATGGGAGCGAGTAATGACAATTTGGAAGAAGTTTTAAAAACCAATGCCAAAGAAGTGTGTGGAATCAAAATTTTCATGGGTTCAAGCACAGGAAATATGTTGGTGGATAAGCGGACAGCTTTGAATGGTTTATTTAAAGAAGTTCCTATTTTAATTGCGACGCATTGTGAAGATGAAGCGACGATTCGTGCGAATGCGGCTCGCCACAAGGAAATTTATGGAGAAGATGTACCGATTCATTTACATCCCGTCATTCGTAATGCAGAAGGCTGTTTGATTTCATCGACTATGGCAGTAGAATTGGCAAAAAAATACAATACGCGCCTTCATATATTACATATCTCAACAAAAGATGAATTAGATTTATTTAGAAATGATATTCCATTAGCGGAAAAACGCATTACTTCAGAATTGTGTGTTCATCATCTGTATTTTAACAGCGATCAATACGCCACTTTAGGGACACAAATCAAATGTAATCCAGCTATTAAAAGTGCCGAGCATCAAGCCGCGCTATTACCCGCACTTTTAGATAATCGTTTGGATATCATTGCTACTGACCATGCCCCTCATACATGGGAAGAAAAACAAGGTACTTATTTTAAAGCTCCATCAGGAGTTCCGCTTGTGCAACATTCGTTGAATGTGATGCTAGAATATTATCAAAAAGGAGCGATCAGTTTAGAACGTATCGTAGAAAAAATGTGTCATGCCCCTGCGATTTGTTTTGAAATGAAAGAACGCGGTTATCTTCGAGAAGGCTATTGGGCTGATATAGCGGTGGTGGATTTAGAAAAAGAATGGACGGTAGAAAAGTCAAATATTCATTATCATGTAAATTGGTCACCTTTTGAAGGACATAGCTTTAAAGGGACAGTGGAACATACCTTTGTAAGTGGTCATTTGGCATACACTAATGGTCAATTTGATGAATCGAAAAAAGGCGAACGTTTGCTATTTGATCGAGAAAATTTACTGTAAAAGTATATTTTCATCGAAAAAGCCCTTGGAATGGTCGAGAAGAATGGCTTTTCTGATTTTTTATCAACAATATTAGGTTATAATTAAATCAGTAAAAAAAATAGAGCTATTGAAAATTAGTATTAGATGATCGGATGACGGAACTTATACAGCATCGTCATCCGACCATCAAAGCTACCTACCCAACTCAAACTATTACAACAATTTTTACAATAAATCGTCTA
The DNA here is from genome assembly GCA_020628645.1 of Saprospiraceae bacterium. Lineage (GTDB taxonomy): Bacteria > Bacteroidota > Bacteroidia > Chitinophagales > Saprospiraceae > JAHDES01. Next base: position 8,896 of record JAHDES010000009.1, on the reverse strand, counting down.
TAAATAAAAAGCCCTTTAAATAAAATAATCCTACATACATGATTAATAATTAATCTTATTTGGATTGATTATTTTAAGCTGACGACAGGCGTACACAAAAGAAGATAACTAAAAATAATCGTGGGACGACTGTAAGTCGGCAGCACGATAAAATTTTTTAAAAAATGAAAGATAAAATCAAAAAAACCGTTTATAACAAAATCAAAGAAACTGTTATGGGTGATGACTCAAAAAATACCAAGAATAGCAAAGATGTTCGTAACAATCATGCCGATACGGTTATCCGTAACCATGTGATTTGGTCAATGGGGGCAGGATTAATCCCTGTGTTAGTTGCGGATATATTTGCAGTAAGTGCTTTACAATTGGATATGATCCGCCAACTGTGTAAAGTATATGATCTTGATTTTCAAGATACACGAGGAAAGGCGATTGTCACTTCCTTGACGAGTTCTACTTTAGCACGATTGGGGGCGAGAAGTTTAGTGAAATTGATTCCAGGTGTAGGAACATACCTAGGTGGTGTTACAGTATCTATTTTTGCAGGAGCTTCAACTTATGCCTTGGGAGAAGTCTTTAAAAAACATTTTGAATCGGGTGGAACGATCTTAGATTTCGATCCTGATCGTGTACGCAATTATTATGCAGAAAAATTTGAAAAGGGAAAAAATATCGCCAAGGAATGGAAAAAGGAAACGCCGAATCCACCAGCTCCTGAAGATATGCCTGAAGCTGTTGAAGACACGGTAAAAGAAGCCGTGGAAGAAATGATTGAATCGACGCCAGAGCCAACTCCTGAACCAGCTCCTCCAACGGTTGATCCTGATGATCCCATTGCTCGTTTGAAAGAATTGGCAGATTTAAAAGATCGTGGGGCGATCACGGAAACGGAGTTCAAAAAGATGAAGAAAAAATTGCTAGATGATTTCTAAGCTAAAAAAAGTAGTAATTATAAAATAACGTCTCATTATGTAGTAAGCTAAAAAAATTGGTATAATAATTTTTTATAGGTCAGCTCAAAAATTCAACATAACCCGCCTGCCATTCTTCTAATATTTTAAGTCGGGCAGGTTTCCTTGCCCCGACCTATTGGTTTCCCTTCGGCGGGACAGGCTGTCAATTATTTATTCAATTTTGAGCCGACAAATTATTATACATGCAATTTTCGTTTAGCACTTAAAGAGGATGGTATCTTTTCGGAGGATAGCATCCTTTTTTGAATTATGAAAAATCCAACAAAAAATAGAAGACTTCAATGGTATGGGTATGGCGGTATTTGTATTGGTCTATTAAAATTCCTTTCGGAGATGTATGAATACTATTTTGTTTATGCTTGTTTTGGTCATTATCAATGGGAACGATTTATAGATATGGTTACCATACTATTAGCGATTGCTGGAATTTTAGTCATTAGAAGAAGTAATTTTGCAAAACCATTATTTTTATTCATTGCATTCGTATTAATGCTAGATGCTGGTAATCGTCTTTTCTTTCATTTTCATGCATTTCCGCTTATTGTAATTGTACTTCAATTTTTATTTGGTTTGGGTATTTATTTTGTTGCAAGGGATAAAGTGCTTGTATTTGAAGATTGACAATTTTTAAAATCACCCTTTTCATCAAGATGCATTGACCGTTTCACACCATTTTAAAATGAAGGTATAAAGTTCATTTATACTTTGATTTGGATTGCTTTTGTAATGTTCCAAAAGGGTACGATTGAACGCTTTAAATTGAGGATAGCCTCTTAGTTGTTCCATTTGCGTTTCCATTTTGGGTAAATATGCCAAGACCTCTTTCTCAGGATAATTATCATGGATGTATAAACTATACACCGCAAAGGTCATGTACTCATTGAAAACCATATAAGGATCAGCATACATATCATTCATTTCGCCTTGTACCCAACGATCTCGATTGGACAAAGAAGCATTTATTCCATCCAGAAACTTTACTGAAACAGGATTCACATAATTGTGATCGATTTCTGTAAATACAACTCGACTTTCTACCAATTCATTCATTGTACGGGTCATACTATCATCAAAATCTGCCCTTGCTATAAACATAAAGGTTTGTTTAAAGTCGTCTGTATCAAATGCTTTGGTCGAATGTGCGCCTGCAATCAAAGGAGAAAAATAGATTGAATAATTACCATAGGTAAAACCAAATTTTTTATCCAACCACTTTTGCATTTTTCCAATAGGATTTAAGGTTTCATAAGTGGTCAATAATTCATCATAGTAAGGTTTATTCTCTTGATAAAAGGCTCTAAAATTAGATGTTTTTGCAAAATCTTCCATCAGAGCTTTATCCTTAAATGGATCTAAGGTACTCCATCCTTTGGCTAGTTCTTTGATGAATCCTTGGTTGACAATTTTGCCATCTTCTGTAAATTCATAGGTGCAAGCATTCATTTTCATTGCAAAATAGTACATGTAGCTTTCGTTAGAAAAGATCGAAACACCTTCATCTACTTCTCTCAATCCACCAATATAATGCTGAATCGTATCCATGATTGGGTGATCCAGAAAAGGGGTAAAATGTGCTTTCACACTTTGGAAATAGTCCGTACTGGAATCTATCATATTGTTGTCTTGTTCGGCATCACGATGTAATGCCATCAATATATTGGCCAATTCACTGACTTCAGGAATATCTATGATTGTCGTTCCCTTATGTTTTTTGATATAGGCTGCTGTAAAATTATAATTTGGAGCAATCCCTATGATTCTTGTGTGTGTGGTGTCTTGTTTATAAATAAAGGAAAAATCTATGCTGTCCCCTTCTTGCAAATGAAAGGAAATAGAATCTGTAGCATTCAAAAAAGTAACAATATTAGTTGTTTGGGTGCACTCAGCTTCAAATAGATGGGGTTTTAAACTGGGATCGAGTGTCCATTCTGGGTTGATTAATCTATTATTTACTTTGAGGGTTAGTTTGTTTTCCTTTGTATGAAATTCTGTTTTTGCTTGTTTTTCATTTGTAGAAGAACAAGCGATGAAGAATAAAAATGAAAGTAGGAAGAAAAATATTCTCATTGTTACAAATTTTGTATAAAATCGAACCATAAAGAACGACTTTAATACGCAGAAAATAAATGCTATTTTTTTAAACGCCCAAAATAAAATGTGAATGCTTGTTTTCACTTGTTGAACGGGAGATCATTAATTATTAAAGTTCTTAGACAGAAATTGTGATTTTAATGAAATTTCAAAACACTAGTCTCTCTAAATCATAGATTTATCGAGTCGTCCTGTTTTTCATTCCACACAATTTGTCTAAGAACGATTATTAAAAGATGATTATTCCTATATTTTTATAAATGTGTTGGTTGAGACTTGATTTCCAGAGACAAGGATTTGGATTAAATACATCCCATTCGACCAATCTTGAAGATCAACTTCTATTGTATTGGAATGGGTTGGTTGTTCAAACATTTTTCGACCTATAGAATCATAGATGATGATTTGCTCGATTACTTCATAAGCCGAAACAACAAGAATATCGGAAGTTGGGTTGGGATAAATAGTAATCTTAGACTCAACTTGAATTTCTTTGGAAGGCGTAATTATTTCTGAATTACAATCTTGATCGGTAAATTCAGTTTCAAAGGTCATTTCCAATGCCGATAAATCAATAGCGACGCGATCACCTTCATCTTCATAACAATACAAAATACCAAACTCAAATAATTGGATAAACTGGCTAAGGTTCGTAGTCAATCCAATATCCAATCCTATGCCTTCAATTAGATGAAAGGGCCAATCATTTAATTGGTATCTTTTGCGAAAGGCATTATTAATAAAAACGCTATCTACTAATGTGATTTTAAGATTTTCATTGTGTTGATAGATTTGGATGCTATCGCCAGAAGAAAAATTAAAATCATACAACAAATGAGATTCATTACTATTTTTTTCTATCCAAAACCATTGTTTATTGTTTTCCCTTATTGCTCCTACATATTGATTAATAGTATCAACGAATAAGGTGTCTTCAGGTGTATTAATGTAATAATTATAGCGTATCCCTTTTTCCCATAATTGAACATATTCTGTTCCATTAATTAGGGTATCTCCATTTATGTATTGATCGACTAAACTTTCTTCACAGAAAAAATCTAAACACCAAGCTTTTTTTGTACGCCACTGATTGGAGGTGTTGAGCCAAGATTGAGCGGAGAGCGTATTGATGAAAAGAAGACCTAAAAGACTAAAATATATTTTGGGAAACATGTTTTTTTTGGTTTAGAAGATTTCTAAGGTATCAATTTTTTAAAACTTCTAAAAATATCGCCTCAAAATCCCTTGTACGGAAGAATAATAGGATCGCCCAAATAGATTTAGATGCACCAAGAAATAATACAATTGATATAAATCTTGGCGTTCCTCCATTCCATCTTTTCGGGGTATAATTTCATGATAGGCATCATAAAAAGATGAACCAAAACCACCAAATAAACGAGACATTGCTAAATCGACTTCCGCATCGCCCACATAAACGGCTGGATCAATTAAATAAGGCGTTCCATTTTTATGAATTAGATAATTACCACTCCATAAATCACCGTGAATTAATGAAGAGGTAATACTAGAAAAAAGTTGTTGAGTATTGTTAAAAAGTGTGCTTTCAGAAGGGCAATCTTGTTTGGATAGTAAACCTTTGTCTACTGCTAGTTGCAGTTGAGGAAGTAAGCGTTCTTGAACATAAAAGTCGGTCCAAGTGGAATGTTTTTTATTGGATTGGGGTAAGTTGCCAATGAAATTATCTTGTTCCCATCCAAATTCAGTTTGAGGGATCTTATACAAGGCAGCAAGTTCTTGTCCTAATCGTTCAAAATCTTTTGTTGAAGGGCGTTTGCTGGGAATAAACTCTAATAGTAAATACGAAAAATGCTCATGATTCACTTGAGTAATGATAGTAGGTGTTGCAATGGTTTGAGTGGCAGCAATGGCAGCTAATCCATCTTTTTCCGCTTGAAAAAGAGAAGACGCAAAATTGGAAGCATTTGTTTTTAGAAAATAATCGTTCTTTTTTGTTTGTATTCGGAAAGCTTCAGAAATATCTCCACCGCTAACAGCTTGGATACCAGTAATTTCTTCTCCTAGTACTTCAATTATTTGATCGATAAAGCGTTGATTCATTGAAATTCCCAATTTTCTTGTAAATTTAACAGATAGACTGAAACGAAAACGAAATCTTTTTAAAAATTTATTAATTCCCATTTTACACCCAAAACCTATGCGCCTTATTTTCAAATCCATAAAGCTTTTGATCCCATTTCTTTTTTTAATCTAAAGAATTCCCCGATGCTTGCATCGGGTGTCGCAAAACGTTAGGCAAAATATGTAGCTTTATTCTATGAAAGAAGATAAGCACATATATAAAAGCCATAATAAAAGTTTGTTGCTGTATCATTTTGTATGTCCAGCCAAGTACCGCAGAGATGTTTTTACAGATACAGTTGAGAAAAGTCTCAAAGAAATTTGCATTGGAATAGGTAAGCGCTACGAAATTTATACGATAGAACTTGGAGCAGACGAAAATCATGTTCATTTTTTGATACAAAGTGTTCCAGTAAAAAGCCCGACACAAATTATAAAGACGGTCAAAAGCATAACAGCGCGCAAAATATTTGAGCGTCACCCAGAAGTTAAGCAGAAGCTTTGGGGCGGCAAATTTTGGATGAGCGGTTACTATGTAAATACAGTTGGTCAATACGGAAATTTAGATACAGTTGAAAAATATGTTAAGAATCAAGGGAAAAAGTATAAAAAAATCTATCGCAGTCAGCTTGAGCTTTTCTGAGGCCTAAGCGGGTGGCGATACCCCGATGCTTGCATCGGGGTAGTTCATTTACATATTCTAATTGCAATCAATCTAAAAAAAAGCCTACTAACCCTTTTGCCCAAGAAGTAACTACGGTAAAAACGGAAGAACATACTAGAGTACCTGGCACTAAAATCTATGCTGTTGTTCCAGAGGAATATAAATATGAACAAAAAGGAAGATATGTTATTTCCACTGATGAATTTATAGCTTTTACTACTCTTCCTATTCCTTTTGAACAAGCCAAAGAAAATCTTAGCGAGAGTGATTTTGAGCAAGCACCCTTATTTTTTAACGAAACGAAACTAAATAATCGTCCCGCCTTTTATGCAGAAGGGCAAGATTCTACAAAAAATGAAAATCTTTCTATCCTACTTGTAAAAGTAGAGGAAGCTACGCTTTATGCCTTGGCTCATACACATTTGGATAAACCTGCTCATCACGAAGCTGTCAGAAAAATAATGAGTTCTGTTATTTATGAGGAAGAGGAAAACTTTGATCCATTAGAAGAAGCAATGTTTATTTTTAATCAAAAAATTACGGGTTTTAAACATGCGCAAACCAATACGAATTCTTATAGATTTACTGCTGATGGCACCTTTGATATTACCAATAAAAATTCAATACTAATTAGTCATTTATCTGGAATGTCCCTTGAAAGTGCTCAAAAATATGTACAGCGACGAATAGATGCGAATAATAAAACAAGGGTGACATCTTCAGAAATTAATATTTCCAAAGTAGGGAATAATAACTTAATCACCTTTGAGTCTATTTTTAATTATGATGATGATCGTAATATTATGACGTATAATGCGATGTTGAATAATGAACGTCAGTCGCTGATGTTTGTAGGAACTGCTGTTGATCAATTTGATGATTTAAAAGAGCAGTATGAAAAAACGGTCAAGTCAATTCGATTTAAAAACCAATAGTTGATGCCTTAAATACTAAACCTTATGAGAAAATATCTAATTCCTTCATTGATCTTAAATGTCTTATTGATTGGCTTTCTTTGCATGTGGTTTGATGATGAGATTGGGCGATTCTTTAAAAAAAATATTTCGGATCGTTTTGAAGAAAGTACGATGTCTCCCAATGTACGAATCTTTGAAGATGCCATTACCATCACACCTTTAAATCGAAAGCGTTCATTACGCATTTATACCCCTCCCAATTATGAAAGTCGAACGGATTCTTTTCCTGTGATTTATTCTTTTGATGGAGATAATTTATTTGATCAACGTACCACAGGACGTGATGAATGGCATGCCGATGAAATCATGGATGCCAAAGCCAAAGCAGGAAAACAAGAAGTCATCATTGTTGGAATTGATGCCACTGAATTTCGCTCTACTGAAATGAATCCTTATGATCCTAGAAATGCTGAAAAAAATGAATCCGATTTATTTCTTAACTATATCGTAGACGAACTCAAACCCTACATTGACAAAACCTATCGAACCCTTCCAACTCGCGAACATACAGGTATTATGGGTGCATCTTTAGGAGGACTTATGGCATTTTATGGGATCATGAAGTATCCTGAAACTTTTTCCAAAGCAGGTGCTTTATCACCCTCTTTTCTACATAATGCAGATGTTTATGATTTACCACAACAACTCACTAATCGAGATGTAAAAATTTATATGAATACTGGAAAAAATGAATTTGTAGGTATGATTACCGTCATGGAACTCATGGAAAAAACATTACTACAAGAAGGATTTACACCAGATCAAGTTCGTACCAAAATAGTAGAAGGCGGACATCATGACCCCATCACTTGGGAAGATGGTATTCGTTCTTTTTATGAATTTGCGTTTGAGGAGTAGCTGAAGATTTACTTCACTTAATGTCCTACTTTTTTACGTTCTTTGCGAAAAAGAATTACCATAACTATTACTATGCAAATCAATTTAATTAGCGATACTGTAACGAAACCTACTCCTGAAATGCTTCAATTTATGTTTCAAGCGGAAGTGGGGGATGATGTATTTCGAGAAGACCCTTCGGTCAATGCTTTAGAAGCGAAAGCTGCCTCCATGTTTGGAAAGGCAGCCGCTTTGTTTTGTCCTTCGGGTACGATGACGAATCAGATTGCCATCAAAACGCATACACAGCCCTTGGATGAAATGATTTGCGATCATTATTCCCATGTCTATCAATACGAAACAGGAGGTTATGCTTTTAATGCGGGTGTAGCGGTTAACTTATTGAAAGGAACAAATGGAAAAATCACTGCCGATCAAATTGCTGGAGCGATCAAAGGGGACTTCGATTGGTTGCCCCGTACGCGTTTAGTGGTTTTAGAAAATACCTGTAACAAAGGAGGAGGGAGTTATTATACCCTTGAAGAAATTCGTCCAATTCAGCAATTATGTCAAGAAAAAGGATTGAAATTGCATTTGGATGGCGCGCGTTTATTTAATGCTTTAGTAGAAACGGGAGAATCAACACAAGCAGTAGGGGAGATGTTTGACAGTATTTCTATTTGTATTTCTAAGGGCTTGGGTGCTCCAGTAGGCTCCTTATTGATTGGAGATGCTGATTTTATCAAACAAGCACGTCGATACCGAAAAGTAATGGGAGGGGGTATGCGCCAAGCAGGTTATTTAGCAGCAGCTTGTACCTATGCTTTAGAACATCATGTGGATCGCTTGAAAATAGATAATGATCGTGCAAAACATTTGGGGAGTATTTTACAAGAATTGAATTATGTAGAAGATGTTCGTCCTGTACAAACGAATATTGTCATCTTTGATGTGAAAGCTCCTTTTACGGCAGATTCTTTTATCAAATTACTTAAAACAAAAGGTATCAATGCTTCTCCATTTGGTCCTCAAACCGTTCGTTTTGTTACCCATTTAGATGTTACGGATGAGATGATGGAGCAAGCGATTGCTATTTTGAAAGGGATAAAATAAATTTGGTTCTTAGACAAATCCCGTGGAACATAGAAAATATAATTGCATTGGGCGTCGAGCCCTTGCAATTATTATGGGTGGTCTTAGGAGGTGAAGCTACTCCCAATAGCTGTTTAACAGCTATTGGGAGTAGCTTC
>JAHDES010000065.1 GCA_020628645.1 Saprospiraceae bacterium | reverse complement strand
TTGACCAATGCCTACAGTTTTTGAAAACTGTAAAATTTTTATAGGAAAACCCTTTCTATTAAGGTAATGAAATAGAAAGGAAACCTCATTCTTCCTCTAGCTCCAAAATAAACCATTCTAATTCAGCGACATCTATATTTTTTCTACGCCCCACATCTTTTGGTGCGTAATGCTTAGATAGATAATCTAAAATTTGGGATTCATTCACTCCTAAATCCCAAAGTCCTTGCGTTTGTTGCATCCAACGAATCATTTGTAACCAACCTTCTCGTGTAGCGCGATTCTGGGTAATTAATTGTGCAGAATGACAAGATGTACAAGTTCCTCTCACTAAATCAAATCCTTCTGCATAGACCAATCCTGTCTGAACATGAATACCATTTTCAATTCTATCAACATCTATTTTAGGTTTAGAAGATACGGTACTTTTAGAAGTCGTTATGTTTTGTTTTGGAAGATCAAAGTCCACGCCCAAATCTTTAGCAAGCACATACATAAATATTAAGAGCCAAGCTCCTAAAACAACCAGCAATATCTGATTTAATGCTCCTAATGTATTCATTGAATGCTGTGTTTATGCTTTTAAAACTTTGATCGCGATACGATGGCAAGCATTATTCAAATAACCTTTAGGATTCCATCCTGGAAGAAGCATGGGTTGTGTATTACCCAATACATCCGTCGCTTTTGCCCAAACCTCATAATAACCTTCTTCTGGGAAACTAATTTTTGCATGAAAAGACTGCCAAGCATAACGATTTTTTGCAGCTTCTAATTGACATTCTTGCCAACTTGCTCCAAAATCAATCGAATAAGCAACTGAGGCGATGCTTTTTGTACTCGTCCAAGCTTTTCCTCGAATGGGAAGTTGTTGATTGAGTTTAAGCATGGCTCCTGATTTAGGATAAGTAATCAATGATTTGGTGGGCATCCCTTCAATGATACACATATCTTCATCTGCTACTTTTGACCCTGGTGCAACAGGAGAACAAGGAACTCGATAAGCTTGTCCATTCATTTTGGGGCCATCATGTACTTTATTGCGAATGACAATTTTAGATAACCATTTTCCAGAACAAGAAGCTGGATATCCTCCAAATACTAAACGTAAAGGATAACCATTTAAAAGTGGAAGTGCTGTACCATTCATCTCCCACGCAATCAAACTTTCTTCTTCCAAGGCTTTACTAATAGGCACACCTCTTGAAATCACGACTTTATTAGGATCACCTGACAAATGTGTGTCTTCACCATAATAACCAATGTACACGGCATTGCTTTTTACCCCAACCGCTTCCAACACATCTTTGAGTCGAACGCCCATCCAAGCTGCACAGCCTACTGCTCCTGTAGACCATTGATTACCTTTGGCAGGAGGGTTAAATTCAGATCGACCATTACCACCACATTCAAGAGTAAGATGGTAGGTATAATGCTTAAATTTTGATTTTAAATCGGCTAGGGTAAATACTTTTTTTTGTTGAGCAGCTTCTCCTTCGATGGTCAATGTCCATTGATTGAGATCTATATCTGTTGGTGGAATACCATTATTGCGGACAAAAAATAATTCGTTGGGAGTTAAAGGATCATCTAAATATTCAGAAGGGGTTTCTGCATTGATGGGTTTATTGTTTAATACTATTAAATGAGGACTTTTACCTGGCAAATTGAAAAATTCGTGGTCATTTTCTAATCCAATGGGAAGCATTTTATTTGGAAAATTAGCTCCAAAAACTAGTTTAGTTCCTAATGCAAGAGAAAAGGCACTTAGGGTACTTTTTTTAATAAATCTTCTTCGATGAATAACAGATGGAGATCTATCTTTGTGCTTATCTAAAAGAGGTTGTCTTTTTTTAGATGTCATGTTTTTCGTCTGAATTGCTAAATGTATTTTTATTATACCCGATCAAATTCTTTTTGTTCGCGTGCAGAATCACCAAAACCATGTTTGAGTTGTTGAACAAAATTATCAGGAAAAGCATCTACTCCTGGAAAACCGAGACGAATATGCTGCCCACTATGAGGAATGTAAGCTGTACCAAAAAGATAATCCCAAATTGCGAGGGTCAAACCAAAATTAATCCCATAGCGTCGATCGTCAGGTAGTTCATAAGAGTGATGCCAAATATGCATTTCAGGGCTATTAAAAAGATATTTCATAATGCGACCCAGCAATACACTTCCTAAAGCAACACAAAGTAGAAACACGCCAATTTTAGTCCCCAAAGATGCTTCTATTAAAAGTTGTATATCAAGTAGGTTATTAACTATCACTATTCCTATTAACCCACCCAAAATACCACCTGTTAACTGTCCGCTCACACTAATATTGGAATGATTATAATGCCCCCAAGCTAGTGTGAAAATATGAATGATAAAAAAATCATACAACCCAATTCCTAACAAGGCTAGCGGAATATATTCTAGGGTTCGATACACCACATTTTCCATCCAATGATACCGCAAGTGTGCCGCAAAGCCCATTTGTTCTACAGAGTGATGCACTTTATGAAACTCCCATAACCAATCCGATTTATGTAATAAACGATGAATCCACCATTGAACAAAATCGCGTACTAAAAATCCTATCAATAAAACTGACCACATAGGAAAATGGCGAAGAGGATTTTGCGCCTGTAGATCGAAACCTCCTGCAATAGCTTTTATTCCATCATTAAATAAATTAACAATTACATCAGAAGCAGCATTATAAATGATTAGTGAAAATAAAAAGAAGTTGAAAAACATGTAGAACGCATCCAACCAAAAATCTTTACGGAGAATAGCTTGTTTTTTCCGCCAAGGAATCAATACTTCTAACACAAAGAAAAATAAAGAAACTAAAATGAGCCAATAAAAATAGTTTTTCCAAGAAGGGTGCGTGATTTCATACCATAAATAATTAGCATAACCACTGTAGCCATTGACAAAGATATTCCAGTATTTTTCCATGCTATAAAGTTAGGTTACTTATAGAAATATCAACGCTTTTTAAAGACTTTCGTTTAGTTCTAAGGACGATTTAGTAAGCTTATTTATTAAGATGAAGATAATTTTATGCTATGAAAAATCTAAAATTCAGCAAGCTGGCTCAATTTTTTGCTACTGATTGTCTCTGGTTTATAACAAGCAAACCAATCGCCTGCGTTGGGAATATTCGCCATTTCTTTTTCTGCTTTTTTGGCGGCGGCTTCATTTTCCCAATATACAATATCCGTATACGAGCCATCACTATTGGCATGAATTTCCCATTTGATGAAACCTGTTAATTTTTTCATCCAATCATTAATGATTTGTTGAGCCACTTGCAATAAACGATCTATTGTAATGCCCTCTGCTAATTCATAAGAAATTACATCTTTATACATAAAGTTTTATTTTTAAAATAAAGATACAATAATTTTTAAAAAATCAACCACTAAGGACATCCCAAAATAATTTTGAACCACAAAAGAACATTTAAGTAGGTTTACCTAATTATTTGGTCAATAACTGCTTTTAAGATTCACCAAAAAATTGTGCGTAACCTCCTTTTAGTCCGTTTCTTACAATTTTTATGATGAATGCAGTTATTAGACAAGCAAATAAGTTAGGCTACTTAAAAGCATCCATTTGAAATCATTCGATCTAATCCACAATAACCAATCGCTTACTCAATCGTTCATTTTCTGTTTGCAACACAATCAAGTATAAACCATTGCTTACTTTTTGTAAGGGGAGTATTTTTTGATATTGCCCCGCAGAAAGATAGCCATTTGAAAGTTGCTGAATCACCTTACCAGATGGTGTGTAAATCGTTAATTGAGCATTACTTTCATAAGGAAGATGATAATCAATATGAATAGAAGAATTATCTTCATTTTCTTCAATGGTCAACCAAGTAGCCGTAGCGGCTTCTATATTCCCAACCGTTCCATCTTGGAGCGTAAAATTAGTAGATGGAGGAGAACATGGAATAATATCTGCCAAAAAATCTGCTCCTAAGACTACTTCAAAGCCTGGATTTAGGGTAATACTTTCTCCAGCAATGTAACTGACTATTGCCCCAACGGGAACAACTCCTGCTGAAAAAATCGTTTCAATGGCACTATAATTATTCGTCACTACAGGATTATCATTGATGGTACGACTTACCACCGTACATTCATTGACAATGATCGCTGCACCTGCACAATTACACTGACTGTCATAACTGTCACCAGATGTTGCTGGATCACCATCATCACAAGGCGTGCCTACTTCTGGACATTCATTAGCGGAGAATGTAATTTCACTTATTCCCATACAAGCCGAATCATCAAAATTACCCAGTGCTGTAATTAAAACATGTCGTGCTGCTAAACCATTTACATCTGGGAAATTAAAGCCTCCATAATTATTTGTACCTGGGGCTTGTGACCAAGTATACGTCCCCAACTCTGTCCAATTGATCCCATCTAAGGAATAATCCACAACGACTTCTTCAAAGCCTTGCGCTGTTCCTCCTGTTACATTATAATTCCAAATTTGTGAGTTTTCTAAAATGTAAGGTGCTCCAAAATCATAATGCACCCAATGCCCCGGTGCTCGTGCAGGGTTAGGTCCTTGAGAAGGAACACACGATAACCAAGAATCATCCTCATGCGTAGAATGTTCCTCTGTATACGCACAATCGTCAAATGGAACATAATCAAGTGCATTGGTACAATCTGGATCGGCACAGGGCGTCCCTATACAGCTACAACTCGCATCGTATTGGTCATTAAAAGTAGTAGCATCTCCATCATCACAAGGTGTTCCTTGAGGCGAACAAGCCATATCACAAGTATTTTGGAAGAGATACACCCCATCTACAAAACGCCATAAATCATCATTGGTAAAAGGTGTTTTCCAAAAAAGATGAAAGTGGTCATCACAACAGCCATCTTTATGTTCTAATTCAAAATAATAAAAATTTCCAGCCGTCAAGGCTATCGGAGAGGAGGTTTGAGACGGTTCTACATCATGCGAGTAAATCCCCATATTATTATCTACAAAACAAACTTGTGTTAAATTCCCTACTGTTTCATCTGTACTTAAAGAAAATGCCCCTTCATTATTACTGGATAAATTAAAGGTATAATTGCCACTCACAGGCACACGCAAAAAGCCACTCACTCTAGTACCAAAATCATCAAAAGTAGCTGCTAATGGGCCTCTCATTTGTTCTAAAAATTCAATACGACTAGGCGAAAGTGGATAATTAGCATCTGCCTGTAAATCTGTAATATCATTTCCTGCTACTCCATCAAAATATAATACTTCTAAATTACGTACTTCACCTACACAGGCAGGAGCAGAAGTTGGAAACCCATTACAATTACAAAAACCATCTTCGATATCATTCGTAGTGGATGCATCTCCATCGTCACAAGGCGTTCCTGCTACAGGGCAAATTGGTGCGCATGCTGTAGCATAAAGATATGCGCCATGAATCACCTCCCATGAGGTATTATTTATGATTGATGGACGTTTCCAATGAACAATAATGTGATCTCCCCCACCCCCTTCATGATGGCGGGCTTCAAAATAATGGTACTCTCCTGCTACTAAATTTAAAGTGTCGGAAGTTTGTTCTGGATATTTATCATGCTCTGTTTGTCCAGACCAACCAGGGACATTGGCAATTGTATCTAAATTAGCGGGTAAATCGTCTGTGCTAAACATAAATTCCACATTATCATCTCCTGTTACATTAAAAACATATTTCCCTGTTTCTGGAGCTTGAATGTATCCGCGTACCATAGAACCATAATGATTGGTATAATTAGGGATAGTAGCAATGGAAGTTAAGGTTTTTACATCATCTGGACTTTGGGGGTAATTATGTAAATGGTAGGTTTCTTCGTGGGTATATCCCGGTACATCGTCATACCAAATTAACCAGTCTACAGTACCTGCCGTACCAATGCACATACTTTTAGGGGTAGAGAAAGGAGCTTGAGGATCAGGATTACTCCATAAAGAAGAACTAATGAAACAGAATAATAAACTATACACTATAGGAAATGGTCTCATTTTAATAAATTGCATGATAGGTTTGTGAAAATTGTTGAGCTAAAAATTTAAACCATTGGTAAAAATCCAAGAGGCATACTTCCTGAACCCACACTATAAAAATTACCAATATTAGGTAAAATCAAATGTAAATCAGAAGGGGCTACTCCAAACCACAAGGCAAGTTCTGCAAAAAATTCATCTGTACTCGTAGTAGGAATAATGTTTCCTCGACTACTCACCATCAAGGGACTTGTCAAGTCCAAGGAAGGAAATGTTCCATAAATATCTTGTCCATTCACGGCTCCTCCCGCAACGATTTGGTTTCCTCCCCAAGCATGATCCGATCCATTCCCATTAGAGGTGAGTGTACGTGCAAAATCAGAAATGGTAAACAAGGTCACTTTATCTGCCATCCCAATTTCATCTAAAGCTGCAAAAAATTCACTAATCGCATTACTAACTGTATTTAACATGGAATTTTGGGCATTCAATACTTCATCATGGTGATCCCAGCCTGCAAACGTCATAAAGAAGGTTTGCCGACACATCCCCAATTCATTTTGAGCAGCAATCGTTTTTGCTGTCATCGCCATATTTTGGGAAAGATAATGGTCGGAAAAATTCGTTACAAATGGAGGAACATTTGCAATAGCATCTTGGAAAATTTCTAAAGAATCAAAGGAATGCTTAGTCAATTCTCCAAATGATTTCTTAAAGACATTGCTATACATTTTTGTCGCCATATCATTGATTGCTGTTTGACGGATTTCATCTACTAGTCCAGCATTATAAAGCCAAGGTTGGTATTGAGGAATCCCTTCTACTCCCAATCCTTGATTGGTAATGGAATATTCTAAAACCGTATTACCAGATTGCCATACATTTCGTCCCGACAAAGAAATATTCATCGAAATATCCTGATTGCTATTCATCGATTTGAGCATATCAGCTACTTTGCCTCCCCATCCAATCGCATCTCTACTTTGTGGAACAGATGTTTGCCAATGCTGCATTTGATCAGAATGAGAATACAATCCTAAAGGAATATTTTTAGCTCCAGAAAAGAATTCTGTTGCATTGGCAACGGGCTCAATGAGTGTACCCACATTGGTAACTAATGCGGCTCGCCCATTATCAAACATTGTTTTTAAATTTCCCATCGCAGGATGAAGTCCATACAATTTTCCATCGCTTGTCAAGGGTGAAAGTGGAAGTAAGGAAGCCTGATCAAGTGCCAAATCATAACGCGTGGCGGCATATTCATCGTACTCTGCAGTGCCTCTTGGTACGAGCATATTATAGGAGTCATTTCCCCCTGCAAGAAGCAGACAGACGAGGGCTTTATAATCGCCTGTATTGGAAGAATTTGCTCCAGCCAAACCATTTGCCAGTAGCATATTCGCCATAGAGGAAAAGAAGGTTGTAGAACCTAAGGCAGCACAACTAGCCTGTCCTAAAAATTTTCGTCGAGAAGAATTATGAAAATGTTTATGTTTACTCATCTTGAGAATATTTTTTATTTGAATGGGTTAACGTAAAATGAGATAGTCAGGAGATATCATCGTTAAATAAAGGGCTAATCGTACCCGTAATTCTGCTTGTGTTTCATCCAGTTGAGTGATGGTATTCATAATAATATCTTTAGTTTCATCACTCATTTGTCCATGTACCAAAATGGTATTTAATCGTTCGATGAGTTCACCCAATTTATCATCTGTACCTAAGGCTAATTCATCTGTCAAATCAATATTGACCGTTTTATTAAGATTGTAAGGTTCGCCAATGTATAATTGAAACCACTCATGCACATCATATTCATTCATAATCCAATAATGAAGCTCCTTAGCATAACCTAAGATGGTTACAGAATTGGTAATTTGAAATTCAGGCGCGACTAAATCATTATCCGCTACATCCCCAATAGGTTGATAATCGGGTTGAAAGAAATTAAACACAGTAGGAGAACCCAAAGGTCGCTGAAGGGTATTTTCATAAAAAGACCCCATAAAACTCCGATAAAAACCTTCTAGATTATACGCATTAAATGCTCTACACAATTGAGTATAGCGCACGATTGGCTCTCGCAACATGCCTGTAAAAGGATCATCTACATAACAAGATCGCGCTTCTGGATCTAATAAAACGGCTTTAATCAAGGCTTTCATATCACCTCTTACACCTGAACCATTGTTATTAAAAGCACTTGCCACACGCCCTACATATTCGGGAGAAGGGTTGGATTTTACTAAACGTTGTATCAATTTGTGACCAATAAAAGGGCCTACATTTGGATGATTAAATAAATGATCTAAAGCATCTGTTACATCTGCATAACCATCAACAGGATTTCGATCAGGAATGACGGTACCATCTAATAAGGTTTTAGGGCCTGCTTCATGCCAATTATTCATCAACTGCATGGGCATCAAAAAACTCTGTTCACTTTGTGGATTCTGACCAAATAAAAAAGTATCCCAATAGGTCATTCCTGTAAAAATCTTTGCGAATTCAGCTATATCATAATTATCATAAGTAGGAATAAAATTACCACTCCCATCTAATTTTCGTGTACCATCGTTATTTAGTTCGTACAATCCAATAGTGAATAATTGCATAATTTCTCGTGCATAATTTTCATCTGGAAAACGATTGAGCGAGGGTTCTGATTTAGGGTTATTTACATGAGTCAAATACAAACCCATCGCAGGATGATAGGTGATATCTTCTAACAAATCTCTAAAATTACCAAAGGAATTTTCCAGTAGCATATCATAATAATTTGCTAAGGATAAAGGGACTTCATCCAATTGTGGCATTTCAGAAACGACAAATATTTCACTAAGTGCCAAAGCTATACGATTGCGTAAAATATCAGGTGATTCCATCGTATATTTCCACCACGCACTATGCCAAAACCATCGTTGTGGAGCAATAAGATTGGGATCTCCCCCTGCTGCAAAGGTTGAATCTAGTGCAGCTACTGTAATATCTTGGGTATATTGTTGTACACTTGCACTAATAGGCGTATTGAATTGTTCTTCTAACCATTCCGTATAACTTTTTCCAGCAGTAGCAGTGATGGTTTCCATATCTGCACCTAGAGTGGATTGTGCTAAAAAACGAGAAGAAGAATTAAGATTAGGCAGTAGACCAAATCCATTGACGGTTTCTGTCCCTGTTCCATTTCCATTGTTATCACTCGTATTTACGGTCATAGTAGAATAATTTCCCGATCCAAGGATAATCAAACTATCTTGAGCAACTACTGGAAAAAAAGACATCAATAAAAATAAAAGAAGGGGAATGGTATTTTGCCTTGGGAGTACATACAATGGTATCATAAAATTTTAGTTTGTGCTTATAGTAAAATTCATATCCTGCCTAATTCAAATAATGTCATTTGAATTAGACCTATGATTTTCTCTAGTATGAATAGGATTACTGCAAACTTGGGTAGACTAGGGCAAGGAGATTAATGCTCCATTTTGGTTTATGGTTTTTATAAATGGTCTTTTTAGATATTTGGAGATTTATCAGCAAGATCATTTTTTGTAAAATATGAAAAATAAATTACTCTTAAAAGTACAAAATATTTTTTAAAAGTCACTAATAAAAAAATACTGTTATAATGATTCGTGACATATAAACTATAGTGAATTAGAAGTAAGTATAATTAGAATAAACTTAGTAAAATTATTGAGTATCGACAAGACTTATTACCTTTGATTTTCATACGTTGTTTTATCTATGTTATCCATATTTCGGACAAATCAATTTTTTGCCAATATCATCTTACTGTTTTATGCAGTAATCTTGCGATTTTCGGTTTATATCGTTGATCAAGATGTGATTCTTGGTAAGGGAGGACTTTTAAGTGATGGATTGAATACATGGATAGGACAAGGCAATTGGCTATCACATACTATCGCCTTGATTTTGGTTGTCTTTCAAGCAGTATATCTTAATGTAATTATTACTCAACAGCGTATGGCTTCGGAAATTTCCTTATTTCCTGGAGTATTCTATATTTTGATTGCTTCGTGTATTCCTGATTTTTTATATTTATCGCCTCCACTTATTGGTGCTTCTTTTATTATTATCGCAACTAATGAACTTTTAAAGACTTATAAACAATATTCTTGTGCTGATAATATCTTTAATGTAGGCTTCTGGGTAGGAGTTGCTTCACTATTTTATTTTTCTTATATCATTTTTATCTTAGTTGGATGGGTAGGCTTGAATATCCTTCGTGCATTTAAAATCAAAGAACGTTTAGCTTTATTATTAGGATTATTTGCCCCGTATTTTTTGGTGTATACTTATTATTTTTGGTATGACCGTACTGCTTATTTTTGGGCCACTCAGTTTGGTGATGCGACTGCTTTTTGGGATTTAGTAGCACAAGAACCAATTTGGGTGTATATAAAACTGGGGATTTTTCTTGTATTCATATTAATTGCTTTGTTTAGTTTTCGATCCTACATGTACCGAAAGAATATTCGGGTACAAAAAAATATATCTATTATTTACTGGCTGCTTCTATTTAGTGCTGCTACCCTATTTATTCAAGCGAATATTAGTACGACACATCTTTTCGTTTCTGTTGTTCCGCTAGGAATTCTTATTTCATTCAACTTTATTGATTTAAGTAGTCGATGGGCAGAGATGTGGCATTTTATTTTATTAGTTGCTATTTTGGTATTCCAATTCTTTCCTTTTGCAGCAAATTATACTTAATAAAAGTTAAGGTTTTCTTATAGTTTTTAGAAATACGGTTTTTTAAAAGAAAAGCTATTATTTTTGTTGTATAAATATCCAAGAAAGTTATCTAATTAACATTCCTTTATAATTGATAATTATAGTTATTTGGATTACAACTTAATCACACCATTTTTCGTATACTCCTCATAATTTATATGAGAAAAAGTATACTTCCAAATTAGCAATAAGTATATTTTTTAAACGTTTAATCTTCTGTTTAACCCAGTAGAGAATTTTGTTTTTAAGGTACTCAATTAAATAAATTTTATGCGACATCTACTAATACTATGTCTTCTTTTAAGTAGTTTTTCATTCATTCAAGCACAATCGGCTATGCCTGTAAAATGGACATTTAGTGCAGATAAGATCTCCACAAATGAATATGAGTTGGTGATGACAGCACAAGTTGATAAAGGATGGTATGTATATTCTCAATATTTGGAATCTGATGAAGGGCCTATTCCTACCTCATTTACTTATGAGAATGAAAAAGATTTTGAATTGATTGGTAAAAATGAAGAAGTAGGCGATAAAAAAACAGCATTTGATGAACTCTTTGAAATGAAAATCTCCAAATTTGGAGGAGAAGTAAAGTTCAAGCAAAAAGTCAAAATCAAAAAAGGAGTGAATACCATCAGCGGATATGTAGAATTCATGACTTGCGATAATGAACGTTGTCTACCTCCAACTGATGTTCCTTTTAATATTGAATTGAAGTAACAGAACAATTTATACTCCTTAAATTCATAAAACTGTAAGCGAAACTACGTTTACACTTATTCGTAGCTAATAATAAAACAATTTTGCGGCTACAATCCTTATTTTTAAGTCTTAAAAATCATCAATTGGCAGTAAGTAGTAACAAAACTTGCTGCCAATTGTATATTTTTACAGCAACATATTAAAATATAGGCAGACAAGCATTACCAAACTAATAATTTTGTACGTATCATGAGACAATTGCTCGTATTATTTATCTTTTTCGGCATCTTTGGAAGCCTGAATGCACAGATTTATAATCCCGTCAAATGGAAAACGGATTATAAGCAAGTGAACGATACCGAATTTGATTTAATTTATACTGCGACCATCCAAGATGGATGGACGATCTATTCTCAATATCTCGAAAGTGAAGATGGTCCAGTCGCTACTACCATTAATTATGATGAAGGCGATCATTTTAGCCTAGCAGGTAAAAATAAAGAAGATAAAGCCAATCGTAAAGAAGGTTTTGATAAGCTCTTTGATATGAATGTGGTAAAATATAGCAAGAAAGCTACTTTTACTCAACGCGTTAAAGTAAGTGATTTATCGAAACCCATTACTGGTTATATTAATTACATGACCTGTGATGATTCAAAATGCCTTCCACCTACGGATGAAGATTTTGAGTTTCAACTAAAAGCAAAATCTACACCTACTACAACTCCTTCTACTAATAAAGCCACCACAACACCTACTACTCCTAAAAAAGCAACGCCTTTAAAAGTAGATCCACCCAAAACAACTACCCCAAAAGCTGATCCTCCAAAGGCAGCACCCCCTAAAACGTCAAGCACAACCTCTAAAGTAGATAAATCAACCTCAACTCAACCCAAAAAATCTACCACTTTTGGCACAGTAGGAGATGTAGATGTAAAAGTTGATATCAATAAAATTAATAAATCAGACGAAGGATTACTTGATCCAGTAAAATGGTCTGGAGCTATTAAAAAGACAGGGAACAACACCTATAATATTGTTTTCAATGCTAACCTTGATAAAGGCTGGACGCTCTATTCTCAATTTACAGATGATAATGGCCCCGTACCAACTTCTTTTGAGTTTGACAAAGCCGATCACTTTGAATTAGTAGGTAAGGCAAAAGAAGAAGGTAAGAAAAAAGAAGGCCCTGATCCATTATTTGATAATGTGAATGTGATTAAGTTTGTGAAAGGCCCCGTTAGCTTTACACAATCCGTCAAAACAACCGATGCTTCCAAACCAGTTACAGGTTATT
Organism: Saprospiraceae bacterium; assembly: GCA_020628645.1. GTDB lineage: Bacteria > Bacteroidota > Bacteroidia > Chitinophagales > Saprospiraceae > JAHDES01. The sequence goes on along the minus strand of JAHDES010000065.1, from coordinate 22,748 downwards.
TGACTTATATGACTTGTGATGATAAGCGTTGTTTGCCCCCTACAGAAGTCGATTATTATGCAGATTTAGCAGGTGGGAAAATGTTACTTGGATCAGCAGCAACAAAAGCGATTGATGCAATTGCCTCACCGTCTAATAATGCTTCTTCTAATAATAATTCTGGCTCAACGGCTACAACTGGTGCATTAGCGGCTAGAAATTTATCAGGGAATGTAATCGATCAAGTACGCCCTGTGATTCGTAAAACCTATCAAGAACCAGTTGGAGATTGCGGGGAGAAAGAAACTGCTGATGGACAAAGTCTGCTTTGGACCTTTGTCTTAGGATTTTTAGGCGGATTAGTTGCCCTGCTGACACCTTGTGTTTTTCCTATGATTCCTTTGACGGTAAGTTATTTTACAAAAGGAAGTAAAGATCGCGCCTCTGGTATCCGCAATGGTTTAATCTATGGATTATCCATCATAGTGATCTATGTATTAATTGGTTTATTGATAACCGCTGCTTTTGGTCCTACCGCCTTAAATACCTTATCTACTAACTGGATTGCGAATGTCCTATTCTTCTTGATTTTTGTTGCCTTTGCTTTCTCGTTCTTTGGGTATTATGAAATCACTTTACCGAGTTCATGGTCAAATAAAAGTGATGCAATGGCAGATAAGGGAGGCTTAATCGGTACATTTTTTATGGCATTTACGCTAGCATTGGTATCTTTTTCCTGTACAGGTCCTATTATTGGTTCGGCAATTGTAGCTTCTGCACAAGATGTTTGGGGACCATTTACTGTAATGCTTGGATTTTCTACAGCATTGGCATTACCATTTGGTTTGTTTGCTGCCTTCCCTGCTTGGTTAAATTCTTTACCTCGTTCAGGAGGATGGATGACTTCTGTAAAAGTCGTTTTAGGATTTTTAGAATTAGCACTAGCACTCAAGTTCTTATCTGTAGCGGATATGACAATGGGATGGGGTATTTTACCTTATGAAATATTTATGGGCTTGTGGGTATTGATTTTTGGTGCAACCACGCTATATTTATTAGGTTTTATCAAATTTCCACACGATGGGCCAAAAGTAAATTTCACTCCTACAAGAATCGGATTTATTGCTTTGTTTGCTGGTTTAACTTTGTATTTGTGTACAGGTTTCTTCTATAATGATAAGACAAAGGCTTATGATTCATTAAGTATTATGAGTGGATTAGCACCACCTGCACATTACAATATCTTTTTACCAGAACCAGAACCAAACAAATCCATTAAAGAACGTTATCCTTCTTTTACTAAATGTGCGAACAATTTGGATTGTTTTAAAGATTATTATGAAGGTTTGTCGTATGCCAAAGAAAATGATTTGCCTGTTTTATTAGATTTTACAGGGCATGGATGTGTGAATTGTCGTAAAACGGAAGAACACATTTGGGTCACCGATAAAGTTTGGAATAGTATTGCTGAAGATTTCGTCTTGATTTCTTTGTATGTAGATGATCGTAAAAAACTAGATGAGATTTTAGTTTCTAAATCAAGAGAAGTTAAATTGCGTAATGTTGGAAATTTATGGGCAGATTTTCAAATTGTCAATTTTGAACAAAACTCTCAACCCCTTTATGTTATGATGACGCCAGATGAAAAAGTACTCGCTAATCCTAGAGGATATCACGAAGGAGCCAGCGACTATGCGGATTTTCTGGAGTGTGGTTTACGCACATATGAAGGAATTAGTGGCAAGAAAAAACTAGGGCAGCGATAAGCCTTATCTTTATAATTCCTTACTCAAGCGGATATGGTCAAGCATCATATCCGCTTGTTGTTTTTTAACACCCATTTAACTTCCTACTACTTGTTTAAACAAACTTTAACGCCTTACCTTTGTTCTACAATCAATAAGCAGAAATGAACGGACGTTTAAGAGATGTGTAGTATTTATAAACCAAAATTTTTAGACATGAAACAGTTACTCATCATATTTTTAGCCACTGCCTTAAATTTTGGGGCATTTGCACAAACAGATAATTTGTTTTCTAAGGCTAGCGATTCTGATCCTGCTGCCAAATCTGTTTTGGATAAACTGAAAACCAAATACGAAGCCTTTTCATCGCTCTCCGCAGAGTTTGATTTGATTATTGAAATTCCTGAAGAAGATCGTATCGAACAAAAAGGAGCAATGGCACAAGAAGGCGATAAGTTTCGTTTAGAATTAGAAGGACAAACCATCATCTCAGATGGAACTACCCTATGGGTTCATTTGCCTCAAAATAATGAAGTACAAATCAATGATGCTGAAGATTTTCAAGATGAAGGAGATATGCTTTCTCCACAAGATATTTTGAAGAAATATGAAAGTGGAGAATTCGTCTATATTCTCGCAGATGAATATATGAAAGACAATACCATCATTCAACAAATTGAGTTTAAACCGACGGATAGCGATGCCGATTATTATAAAATGCGTTTGCTCGTGGATAAGAAAAAGAATACTATCAAAGAAATGAAGGCTTTTTCAAGAGATGGTTCACGTTATACCTTCCGTATGACCAAATTAGTAGAAAATGATACCTTTGATAAAGGCTTTTTCTCTTTTGATAAATCTAAATTTCCTAATGTAGATGTACAAGATTTGAGGTTATAAACTAATTTTTCAGATTAAAAACAAACATAAGTCATCCCTGATTTTTGTGGATATATTTCGCGTTTAGTCGCAAAATGTGGATAAAAGTGCCTTCGGCTTGGGGATGGGTGAATATTCTCATTCTCGAAAATCGCTTCTAGCGATTTTCATATCCACTCATCCACATAAGCCTTTTTTATTGGTGTAAATTCAGGATGATTCATGTTTAATCTTTTCTATCGCAGCTTCTTCAAATTTGCCACAAAACAACCTTCAATTCCATTGCGCAATAATTCTTTTTTAAATGAACCGGCATCTTGTGGGGAAGCAAATTGTCCAATCAATATTTTATAGACGGTACGTTCCCCTAATTGATTGATATTCACTAAAATTTCTCGATTGGGATATTCATCTTGAAACCGAGCGACTTGAACGAGTACATTATCATATTGAGCATACACCCCAATTTGCACGCTAAAACCTTCTGATGGCTGACGCTCTACGGTAAAGCGAAATAATCCATCTCCCGAAGGTAATACATCAGGAATAGGATCAGGCTGAATAGGTGAACTAGGAGCAGCAGGCGGTGTATTCGGTACCGTACTAGGTAAACCATCTCGAACGATAGGTGGAACTGAAGGGCCACTTGTAGTGGTATTAGGCTCAGTACTAGGAGGCGCCGTCATCGTTTTGATGCGATTTTGGGGTCGATCATATTGATTCATTAACTCTAATAAACGACTAGCTGCCATAGATTCTTCATGACGTGCTACAAATTCTCCTTTTGAATTAAGAAAAATAATGGTGGGAAGAACATGTACTTCAAATTGTTCTTTTAAGACAAAGCCATCAAAATCGTCGATGTCCACTTGGAGTGGCACAAAACTTTCTCTGAAACGATCATTAACACGTTGATCTGTGAAGGTATATTCCTCCATAAATTTACAAGGTGCGCACCAGCCTGCCGTAAAGTCAATCATAATTAACTTTCCTTCGATCGCTGCTTTTTGCTTAGCAGAGGGAAGGCTACTTTCAAAACCATCTAAGGCAAATGAAGTAACACTAAATAATAAGAGTGAAAAAAATATTCCTAGCGATTTCATAATGTCCATTGTTTTGGTTGTGGTGTTTTGGGTTAAAATATAACGTAGAAAGTTGGTTTTGCATTTTAACAATGCGTCTTTTTAATAAGTATTAACGCCTATTAATGTTTCATTAATATATGCAAAAATTATTCCATTTGATTGTATAATGACTAATATTTGTCAATATTTTTATACTAAAAATACTAATATATGAAATAATAGATCGTATAGATGAGCTTAATAGGATAAAAACAATCTCTTTTTAGAGAATATTTCTTGTTTAAAGGTATAGGAATTTATTAAGTCAGGCTTCTAATTTTTATAACTACAAGACAAATTACTACTATTTCCTTTACTGGGCAACTGATATTTTGTATTTTTAGACAAAAGCAGTTGAAAAATCGTACTACATGTCAAAAACACCATCCAGTAAATTGTTTGATTTGATCAAATCGCTATCGGGTTCAGAGAAGCGATATTTCAAGCTGCATATTAATAAAACGAATGGCGACACTACCAATAAATACATCCAATTATTTGATGCTATTGACCGCCAAGAAACCTTTGATGATCTCTCACTTCAAAAATTCATTTATAAAAATGAAGCCATCCAAAGTCGGAAATATTCTGAATTAAAATCCTATCTCTACAATCAAATTTTAAAAGCATTACAGGGGTTTGACGAGAAATCTTCTATAGATTATCGTTTGAAAGGAATGCTACAATCTGTTCGTGTATTATACAAACGCGGACATTACAATGATTGTAAAGAACTACTAGCAAAAACAAAAAAATTAGCCTTAAAATATGAGGATTTCATCAGCTTGCTCGAAATTTTACGCTGGGATAAACAGATTGCATACACACAGATTGATGTGACCTATATGAATAAAGAATTGGCACAAATAGACAAAGAAGAGAAGCATTATTTAGCACAATTACAAAATCATTCCGAGTTTAAAAATTTATTTTATCACCTTCTAACAAGTGTCAAGAAAAATGCTTTTCCTACAATCGAAAAAAGAAATGCATTCATATCCAAATTGATGGATAATCCTTTATTAGCAAAGGATTATGAACCTTTATCCTTTAAAGCCAAAATTCTTTATTATCGAATTCAAACCGTTAGTGCTTATGCGCAAGCCAAAAGTCAGAAATTCCATCAGGAGAGTAAATATTTATTGGCGTTAATGGAATCAAAGCCCTATTTATTGAAAGAAGATCTATCAGAATATATTTCAGTATTGAGTAATTACATGTTAAGTTGTATTCATTTAGCTAATTTTAAAGAATGGGAAAGTTGTTTAGATAAATTCTTGAAAATCAAGCCACAAAACATTGATGATGAAATAAAAATCCATCGACAATATCATCAAGGCAAGTTTGCGTGGTGTATGAGAACAGGAGAATTTGAGGAAGGTCGTAGCGTCATTGAAGCCCATCTGGAAAAAATAAAACAGTTTGACAATACAGTCTTTGAGCGAAGTGTTTTTTACTATACTTATTTTTATATTTATTTTGGAGTAGGAGACTTTGACAAAGCCCTTGATTATTTGAATCAATGGCTCGATTTACCTCGAACGGTAGAACAACAAACCTACCAAATATCTTCACGTATTTTAAATTTAATTATTCACTTTGAAATGGGAAATACCATTTTACTAGAATCCTTATTGCGCTCTACTTATCGCTTTTTACACAAAGCTGAACAATTAACAGTAGTGGAACGAAATATCATTACTTTTATCAGAAATTCTACTAATATTTTTACTAAAAAAGAACAGCAAGAATATTATTTAGCACTTCAAGAGAAGTTTCAAGATGTTGGAGAGAAAAGACGACTAGGTTTTTTTGATTTTGAAGCTTGGTTGGAAAGTAAAATTACAAACAAAAACTTCTCTGATGTAATTAAAGAAAAACATCAGAGAAGTTTGTTAGACTGAAGCATGATTCAACAATTTAGCCCTCAGAAGGATAGATGATTGGAGTTGGAGTTCTTATATCAACAGGTTCCTCGCCTATAAACTTTCCTTTGCCAGGTCCTAAACTGATTTTTCGATCTATAAAGGTAGTAAAGTATCCACCTTTTGCTGCCTCTTGTTCTTTTACACTTAATTCTTCGTATTTAAGTTGCTGGAGGTTTAATTTTTTTCTAGCCATAATGTATTAATTTTAAAATCTATAAAATTGTAATGCTCATTATAAATATAGCCAATAGTTGCATGAAAGACTGACCTAAAAAACAAATAAGTCAGGTTTTTGATTTTCTATATTACTACATCTCTTATTAAGATACAATCATAGTTGTTTATGCACAAGGAAAAAGCATGAATTTGTAGGTTATACTGCAAATTCTTTTGCATTTAAAACCTGTGAAAATAGCCTAAATGTACCCCTACTGTTTTATAGGTACTTCGATTAAAGGCTTCGTTTAAACGAAGTAGATCATCCTGCTCATAATTTAACTTTAGCCATAAGCGCGTCTTTTCATTAAGTGGATACGATAAATGCAAAGACGTCAATAAGCCCAAATCAAAATTATTAGGATAGTAAGTTTCATTGATTTTTCCTTTGTCAAAAAAGTGATTATCATTGATTTTCACAATGCCATCAAATTGCTGGAAAATACGCGTTCGAATTCCTATAAAAGGGCAGAGTTCTACTTTTTTGTACTTAAAATAGTACCCTGCCTCTATCGGAAAACTAAGTCGGTGTAATAAATTGTTGTGAATAATGGATCGTGTAAATGTTCTTTCTTGGGTTAATAAACCCGACCCAAAGTATTGTTGACCATTTGCCAAATTATAAACAGTACCTTCCTCTGAATTAATTTTACCGATAGTTGTAGTACTGCTATTGTAGCTATACTTCTCATAGATGACTTGATATGCCATGCCCAACTTTAAGGATAAATTATTCTCATATATCTTTTTGATTCCTATCGCATTGGTTTGTATAAATCGGAACTTTTCTGAAACAAGGCGTTCTGCGGTAGGTATTCCTTCAAAATAATCCGTTCGTTTCCCAAAATTCAATCCAGTTTCTAACCAGATATTTGATCCCCAATGCTTCTCTTCTTCATGCTGTTGCTTCTTTTTTTGAGCGTATGATTTTTTCGATTTTCTTTTTTTGGAACGTCTTTTTTTACTTGATTTCACTTTAGCTTTCTTTTTTCTTTTTGATTCAGCTAAAACCGTCGATTCAATATAAGAAATGGGTTGTAAGGAAGAATATGGTATAGGCAATGAAGAGAATAAAGCGCGCGCTTGAGTATATAGAACTAGTTCTTCTTGCTGATTCCTTATTGATGTATGTATTATTTCATTAGTCACAGAAAAATCGAACGCTTCTTTTATAAGGGGGTCAACTTGTAAAGGATATTTTTTCGCTTGCGTTAATAAATGCTTTCCTTTTTTATTTTTTGATTGTTGAGCCGTATTTGATCCTTCTTGAGGTTTTTTATTAATTATTGTATTCGTAGTACTTGCTTGATTTAACATTCTAGCTTCAGAAAGCTCTTTATCTTCAGATGTTCTTTTTTCAACACTTGTAATTGTATCAGAAAAAGTTGGATTATCTGTAGATCTGAAATTCGTCCAAAAGAGAAATCCTATGAGAAACAGGATACTTGCATTGCCCAAGAACCACCAAAAGAGAAGGCGTCTTTTTCTTTTTTTGTGCAAGCGCGTTTCTACCTTTTGCCACACTTGATCTCTGTTCCATTCTGGTAATTTATGTTGTCTTTTCATAAGATACCTTTTTCAGAAGTGAATATTGTTTGTTTGTTGTTTTCAAAGATATTCCTTAACTGTTTCTTTGCTCTTGAAAAAATAGTTCTAGAAGAAGCAGAATTAATCCCTAGTAGTTGAGCTATTTCTTGATGCGAATAAGCTTCCATTGCTTTTAGTTTGAAAATGACCCGATATTTTTCGTCTAAATGAGCGATTTGTTGTTCTACATCTTCTAGTTCTAAATTCGTTAATGCCGTATTATTGATCTTCAAAATATTAGCATGTAAATCTTCTTCGTAAAAGACCATTTTTTTCTTCTTTCGTAAATACATCAAAGCAAAGTTAATCGCGATTTTAGCAGACCAAGCTTTAAATGTACCTTTATCAGAATCATAGGATTGTATTTTATCAAAGATTGTAACAAAGCTATCCTGAAGTACTTCTTCTGCTTCCGCGACAATAGGGACATATCGCAAAACAATCGCCATCAAACGGTCGCAATGCGCATAGTATACCCTTTTTTGCGTACTCGCATTTTGCTGGATAAGTTCGTATTTGGTTTGATTATTCAAAGCAGTGGAGGTTGGGTGTTTCTTTAAAATTATTGATCTACTCTAAATTTTATTTTAAAATCAATGATGTTCCCATCATCGCCTAATGCTTTACCGCTAATTATAGCAGCAATTTTACCGATCTCATTAGGTATAAAATTAATGTAATTTTTTGCCCCCTGATATAAAGTATACGTTACCCCATCTTTTTGAAAACTAAAGAAGTCCATTTCGCCTAATTCGAGCACTAGCCTTCCATCTACTGAATAGCTATCTGTTGTTCTAAAATTAAAAGTCAATAGATTAGGATTATCGGGATGAGATATTATACTATTCTCAGCATTATAAATAAAAGTATTATTTCCCGCAAAAATCATATTTTGAGCCTCTGTAGAAACAATAACATAGTTTTCATCTACTACTGACGGAAATGGAAAATAATAATAGGTGTTTAACTCATCAACAGGAACAAAATTTCCCTCAAACTTCGTCAAATCATCATTTGCAACTCCGATATATACTACCTCTATCTCCTCTGCTCCGTCGCACACATCTAAGCTTACTTCTCCTCCCAAATGATTATAAACATTGTTTTGAAGGTCATTCACATCATAAAACACGGCAGAAACATCTTGATCTACATCATCTATAATAATATCTGCAGAGATCCTACTATAATCGTCAATTTGCATAATAATATCTCCCAAATCGGTAATTGCATCTGGATTTTGCCAGTTAATACCTATATTTTCTGCACAAGGAGTAGGAAAAGCTCCTCTTAAAATTGTGGTAAAATAATTGCCTTCTTCATAATAAAGTTCAAATTGACCAGCTGCATTAGTTAAAACAAACCCGTGAATGATAAATTCTTGATTGGGAGGATTTGCTAAACTATATACAAACACCCTAGCATCTTGCACAGGATCGCTAAATTGATCCACAATTCTACCTTTTACTTTCAATAATTGATCTACTTTTAGGTCTAAATCTAGCGTAGAAGCTTCCGCTTCTTCAACTAAATAAATGGGGCTGAGGGTAGCATCCGATAATTCATTAAAATAAACAATGCTCTTTGAATAACTTTCATCATCTGCTATAATATACCCTTCTGTTTTGATGGATGGGATTAGAAAATCATATACTCCATCTACATCTGTTTTGGTTTCTAGCTCTAAATCATCTAGATGAAATTTCACACTAACATTCGGTAAAACTTGCCCACTACTATCACGCACTAAACCGCTAATCGAATGCGTATCTCCCGTTTGAGGTTCAGAGATGGTGGTCGTCGTTGTAGAAATATCTTGCTCTTTGACACAAGCAAATTGAAGGATGGAAATAATTATTAAAATATTGAAAATTATTGTCTTTTTCATTTTCTTAGGTTGGAAGTTCTAAAATAGCTTATTAGAATGCATTCTTACTCCTATTATGCTATGCAATAAAATTATGTGACAAATTTGTCCACTTTTTTGAAATAATTATTTTTGAGAAGAAAATAATGCACTTGAATTAGTTTCTTGTGCTTGCACTTGAAAAATAACATCCATTTACTATGACAAGACAAGTATACCGCCTCAAAGCAGGAAGTATTTCCAATCTAAAACTAGAAGAAGAACAACTCACTTCTCCTGCTCCTCACGAAGTACAAATAGCAATAAAAAGTATTGGGCTCAATTTTGCTGATATTTTTGCTATTTGGGGACTGTATAGTGCTACCCCCGAAGGCATTTTTACACCTGGCTTAGAATATGCAGGTGTTGTGACTCAAGTAGGAAAAGAAGTGACCCATCTCAAAGAAGGCGATCAGGTCATGGGCGTTACACGTTTTGGCGCATACACCACTCATTTGAATATCGATGCACGCTATGCCATTCCCTTACCAAAAGATTGGAATTTTGATGAAGGGGCTGCTTACTTGGTACAAGTACTAACGGCTTATTATGGCTTGATTTATCTTGGAAATTTACAGAAAGAAGATACCGTTTTAATTCATTCGGCAGCAGGAGGCGTAGGTATTTGGGCAAATCGAATTTGTAAACAATATGATGCTTTTACCATCGGTTCGATTGGTTCGGCGTATAAAACGGATTTTCTGAAAAAAGAAGGCTATGATGAAATCATTGTTCGAGATGATAAATTTGCTTCAAATCTTAAAAATGCTTTAGGAGAGAGAGAACTTCAAATTATAATGGAATGCATTGGAGGAAAGATTTTTCAAATTGGATACGATCAATTAACCGAACAAGGTCGTATGATTGTCTATGGATCGGCACGCTATGCATCTCCTTCTAATCGTCCTAATTATTTAAAACTCTTCTGGCAATTTCTCACTCGTCCAAAGATTGACCCACAAAAATTAATTGAACTCAATAAAGGAATTTTAGGATTTAATTTGATTTGGCTGTACGAAAAAGCAGAATTGATGCACCAAATCCTACAAGAATTACAAGCCATTGATTTAGGTAAACCACATGTGGGACACACCTTTGCATTTGCAGATTTACCAGAAGCTGTTCGTACCTTTCAAACAGGTAAAACGATAGGAAAAGTAGTGGTGCAGGTATGATCTCTATCAAAAAAAACAGAAAGAATACCAATTATATCTCATCAAATCTTTATATTTCTGTGATAATTGAATAAATATTACATCATCGAAAAATCAATCACTATATGAACACCATAAAAGGTCCCGCTATTTTTCTTGCTCAATTTCTAGGCGACGAAGCCCCTTATGATACCTTAGATAATTTATGTGCTTGGGTGGCAAGTTTAGGCTACAAAGGCATTCAAATTCCTACTTGGGCAGGGCATATCATTGATCTGGAAAAAGCAGCTACGAGCAAAACTTATTGTGATGAATATAAAGGGCGCGTGGCATCGCACGGACTTGAAATCACCGAATTATCGACCCATCTGCAAGGACAATTAGTGGCGGTTCATCCTGCTTATGATGTGATGTTTGATGCCTTCGCTCCTGATACGCATAAAAATAATCCTAAAGCACGCACTGAATGGGCCATTCAACAAGTAAAATGGGCCGCACAAGCCTCCCGTAATTTAGGGATAGATCGACATGTGACTTTTTCTGGCGCATTGATTTGGCATACAGTTTATCCTTGGCCCCAACGTCCACAAGGTTTGGTGGAGACGGGCTTTTCTGAACTAGCAAAGCGTTGGAATCCAATTTTAAATGTAATGGAAGAAAATGGCGTGGATTGTTGTTATGAAATTCATCCAGGGGAAGATTTACATGATGGCATTACGTTTGAACGCTTTTTGGAAGCCACAAACAATCATAATCGAGTGAAAATTCTTTATGATCCGAGTCATTTTGTGTTGCAACAATTGGATTATTTGGCATTCATTGATATCTATCATGAACACATTAAGATGTTCCACGTCAAAGATGCTGAATTTAATGCAACAGGTCGCTCAGGGGTATATGGCGGTTATCAAGATTGGGTGAATCGGCCTGGGCGATTCCGTTCCTTAGGTGATGGTCAAGTTGATTTTAAATCCATCTTTACAAAATTATCTCAATATGGCTTTGATGGATGGGCAGTCCTAGAATGGGAATGTTGTATTAAATCACAGGAGCAAGGGGCAAGAGAAGGTGCGCCCTTTATCCAACAACATATTATAGAAGTGACGCAAAAGGCATTTGATGATTTCGCTGGAAGTGATGCAGATGAAGATTTGAATCGAAAAATTATTGGTTTGGGTTAGAAGGAGATCGTTTCACTGAGAAAGGAGAGACTGTTAGCTTCGCTAACGGAGAGACCGCTTCGCTGTCAGACATGTCTTGACTATTGAGCAAAGTACGGAACTGTCTGACTTCTCTCAACTCACGAAGTGAGTGATCTCTCCTCTCTCAACGAAGTGGTCTAAATAAAAACAAACAGGTCTCAAAACGGACAAAACCCATACCTTCTATATAAAATAGTCAACTTCAGGTAGTCAACACTCGTTTTATAATAAAACACTACCTATGCTTCAAAAATATGGAATACTGATTATTTTAGGATTAGTTGGCTTGTATTATGCAGGGCGATATTTCTATATGAAACCTAAATTTGATAATGGAAATGCAGCACCTCAATTTACAACGACGAAGACCTTGTCGGGAGATAAAATTGCACTAGCTGATTTCAAAGGGCAATATGTATTACTGGATTTTTGGGGAACATGGTGTGGCCCTTGTCGAGCTGAAATGCCGCATTTACGAGATTTAAATGAGAAATACAGTGGCAAAACCTTTAAAAATGCAGCTGATTTTCAGATTGTATCCATCGCCTTAGAAAAAGAAGGAACAGAATCACGCTGGCAAAAAGCAATAAGCACTTTAAAACTCAACTGGCAAAATCACATCTTTGATGGGGTATCCAATTTCCGTTTCCTAGACGCCAAAATTGCCTCTGATATTTATGGCGTAAAAGAAGTACCTACCAAATATTTCATCAATCCCGGTGGATTTGTGATTGGTGTCAACATGCCGATGGCCGACATAGAAAAGATTTTACAAGACGATTTGAAATAAGACTTCTCTAAAAAACCTCTTATCTTCGTTTCATATACTCATGTATCGTGAGCCGACTACAAATCGTCTTACGATTATTTCAATCACTTTTTATGTATTAAAAAATTAGGAATGACGGTTTCATCACTAATTTTTACTTGAATTATGAAACGAATACTGCTATTTATCTACCTTATTGCTTCCTTTTGCTTAAAAGCGCAAGAAAGCCCTCACTCTTTTCAACTTGCGGAAAAACAAGCGCGTACCATTAAAAATGAAGGAAATCTTCTTCCTTTGGCAAACTTAGATCAGTATACTTTTTATTACCATAATTTTAATCTGACTAATAATAATGAATTTGTAGAAAAAATTCAGCAGTACATACCATTTGGTTTATGGGAAAAAACAAAAGGTAATAACTTTTCCAACAACCGAATTCTAGTCTGTACCATTGCAGCGCAAAATATCAATACATCTACCATAAATGAGATGCTGCAATGGCTTACCTATACCGATCGACTTATTCTTTGTGTAATGGGGAAACAAGAAATTATTATCCCAGATTTATTACTCCAGCGAGCTGATGCAGTTTTGTATTATCCAAGTGCCAAAGCAAATGCACAATCTATTTTAGCGCAAATAATTTTTGGTGGTCGTAGCTTTCAAAAGGATGTTTTACCGCTTCGTTTAGGCTATGCCCCTCCTCAAACAGTTGGAATGGATTCCTTAAAATTGGCTTATCCGATAAGTGCAATTATTCAAGAAGGCTTAATAGAAGAAGCTTTCCCTGGAGCACAAGTTTTGGTAGTAAAAGATGGGCAAGTTGTTTTTCATGAAACCTATGGTTATCATACCTATGACAAAAAACGGAAAGTACAAAAAAATGATATTTATGATTTGGCATCTATTACCAAAATCATGGGTCCACTCCCAGCTTTGATGAAATTGCATGGAGAAGGCAAATTTGGATTAGATGATACCGTTGGACAATATTTGCTAAAAGCACAAAAATCCAATAAAGCAGATTTGAAATGGCGTGATATTTTGGCACATCAAGCAGGTTTGAAAGCATGGATTCCCTTTTGGAAAGAAACCCTAAAATCAGATGGAAAGTTTAAACGAAGAACTTTTAAACCCCTTCAATCCAATCGTTATCCTATTTATGTAACAGATAATCTTTTTCTTCACAAAAGTTATAAAAAACGAAAAATCGACAAAGCCATCTTAGCATCTCCCGTTGATAAAAATCCTTCTTATCGCTATTCGGGCTTGTCTTTTTATTGGTATCCTGAAATCATTGAAAATTTGACCAATCAAGATTATGAAACGTATTTACGAGAAAATATTTATCGAAAAATTGGCGCATATACCTTAAACTATAATAGCTTTTTATACCACAATTTAGATCAAATCGTACCCACTGAACGAGATACTTTTTTTAGAATGCAACAACTACATGGCACCGTACACGACGAAGGAGCAGCTATGATGGGTGGCATTTCTGGGAATGCAGGTTTATTTTCAAATATCAATGATTTAGCGAAAATGGCATACCTCTATCAACAAAAAGGGAAATATGGTAAAGAACAAATCCTTCCTGCGAAAAGTGTAGAAGAATTTACGCAATGTCAGTTCTGTGAAGAAGGCAATCGTCGAGGATTGGGCTTTGATAAGCCTCTGATTGATTATGTGGCTGGAAAAGCCCATACCGCTAAAGATGCTTCTCCCAATAGTTATGGACATTCAGGTTATACAGGGACATTTGTTTGGATTGATCCAGATGCGTCGTTGATTTATATTTTCTTTTCGAATCGTGTTTTTCCTACTCGTGACAACCGAAAATTATATGAATTAGATATTCGACCACGAATTCACCAAGCCATTTATAATGCTATAATTAAATAACACTATACGGGCGGAACAAAATAGGTTGATTTGTGACTTTATAAAATGTAGTTGTTAAAGAAACATATTTATAAAGCCATGAACGGAAGCCTGATCGCAAAGCGCGGTCAGGCTTGGAAGTAAAAAACACATCTCCACCCACCAAAATACAATTTCCTTGCATCTATAGAGTTATAAGTTAAACAAAGATGAATTTTTCTTTGTATCTTCTTCAATGAAAAACGCAGGCCAATGACGGAACAACAAATTCTAGAAGGTTGCCAACGGCAAGATCGAAAAGCGCAGCAAGCGTTATATGATAGGTATGCCCCTAAGTTTTTTGGTTTATGCAAACGATACATCAAAAGTAAAGAAGATGCAGAAGATGTATTAATCGAAGGCTTGTACAAAGCCATGAAAAACATTCATTCCTTTAGAGGTGCTGGTAGTTTTGAAGGATGGATTCGTCGAATTATAGTAAACGAGGCCTTGATGTTTTTACGAAAGAAACATAATTTTAACCTGACAGTAGAGATTAGTAATATTGAGATGAAATCGAATGTAAGTGTAGTGGATGAACTCGCTGCACAAGATATTCTTAATCTCATGAATCGTCTGCCAACAGGTTATCGAACAGTTTTCAATTTATATGTGATAGAAGGTTATAAACACCGAGAAATAGCTGAAATACTAGGCATTAGTATCAACACTTCTAAATCTCAATTAATTTTAGCTAAAAAACGCTTAAAGCAATTAATTTCGGATCAACAAATGCGCGAAGTAGGATGAAGAGGAGATACCTGAAAGACCAATAGATAATGGGAATAAATTCCCAATTTTATATAAAACTCTGCAATTAAAAAAATCAAACATGAATCATCCCAAATTTTGTGGATATATTTTGCTTTTCAATCGCAAAATGTGAAATAATGTGCCTCTGGCATGTGCATAAGTGGATATTTATCCACGAAAAACGCTAAAAGCGTTTTAGAATTCACTTTTTCACCTATTCACACTAAAAATTCGGGATGCCTCATGTACAAAACGATTCATTGAATCATGAAACATCAAAAAGACCTATCGGATTTATTTAGAGCGAATGCCCATAAATTAGAAGAACGTCCTTCTCCTCGTGCTTGGCGACGTTTAGAAAGCCGATTGGATGAACATAAAAGTCGGCACAAACAGTCCCTCTTTCGACAGTGGACCTCTGTAGCAGCTATTGCTTTATTGCTTATAGTGGCAACATTTGCGATCTATCTTCCTCAAAGTACTACTTCCAACGAAATAGCGCTTAATACTGCGCCTACTGTACTTGAAGATTTAAGTAACTATACGGAAGAAGGGGTAGAAGTACAAAAAGTAATGGAATTTACCCGCAAACACATCAATCGCATGAGCAATCCTGTAGAAGAAGGTACCGCTTCTAAACGACTCATTCCAAATGTAGAATAAAAAATGCCGTACTTGATTCATTCTAAATATATACGAAATGAATGAATCAAGTCAGTATTATCTAGTAAAATTAGGCTACTTTTTCGTAACTTCATTTTGAAGTAATACGAAACCCTTATGAATAAAACACTACTTAGCCTTTGCCTTTTTCTGTGCAGCCCACTCTCCTTTTTTGCTCAAAATATTGTAGTAAAACCCTATCTCCAAGATGTAGAACCTACTAGTTTATTTATCATGTGGGAAACTGACAATAGTGGAGCAGGTGAAATTGAATGGGGAGTTGATCCTTTCAATTTAAATCAAACATTTACGAGTACCTCAACGAGTGGCTCTGGTAATTCTCGAATTCATCAGGTGCAACTTAGTGGTTTGAATGCAGCTACCAAGTATTATTATCGTGTAAAAATGCAAAATGGACAAACTTCTTATGTCTACAATTGCAAAACCCTCGCCCTCCAAAATGCCGAATCAGCCACTCGATTAGTTGCTATGAGCGATATGCAACGCGATGGTGGAAATCCCAATAAATTTCAAGAAATTGTAGAAGATGGCGTAGTTGATTTTTTATTAAATAATTACACAGGCGATATATCTGAATTGATAGATGCCCTCCTTATTCCAGGGGATTTAGTGCCAACAGGCGGTTTTTATTCCGAATGGGAAGACTATTTTTTCAATCAAGCGGATAGTTTGACGCCTTACACTCCGATCTATCCTGTTTTAGGAAATCATGAATATTTTTTGGGTGGAGAAGATAATTTCAAAAAATATTTTCAGTTACCCACAAACGGAACGTCTGCCAAAGAAGACGAATGGTGGTTTAAAGACATTTCTAATATTCGTATCATTGGTTTAAATTCCAATTCTGGAAGTAGTGATCAAACGACTCAACTTATTTGGCTGCAATCTGTCTTAGATAATGCCTGTATTGATAATGATATTGATTTCGTTTTTGCAGAATTGCACCATCCTTATTTATCCGAATTGTGGACACCAGGAGAAAATTCTTTTACGGGAGACGTGATTGAAAAATTAGAAGATTTTAGTACCAATTGTGGGAAACCCTCTATTCATTTTTTTGGACATACACATAGTTATTCGCGCGGGCAATCACGAGATCACGCTCATCTTTGGGTGAATGTTGCTACAGCGGGAGGGAATATTGATTATTGGGGAGAATTTTCCAATCAAGATTATCCTGAATTTGTTAAAAGTCAAGACGAATATGGTTTTGTTGTGGTAAATATAGAAGCAGGTGCTAATCCTTCTTTTGCTTTAAAACGTTATGGGCGAGGCGATGAGTTTTCCACACAAGATAATGTTTTGCGAGATGCCATAGAAGTACGACGTTATGAAGTAGCTCCACTAAAACCCATTCCTTTGTATCCTATAGATTCCGTTGTAAATCCTATTTGTTTGACGTTGAAAGCCAATGCTTTTTATGATGCTGAAAACGATACTCATCAAGCATCATATTGGCAAATATCAACTTCTCCGACCGATTTTGTAAATAGCTTAATCTATGAAAGTTGGCAACAAAATGAAAATTGGTACAATGAAGTGAATACCCAAGCCAATGACGACCTCACAGATGAATTCGTTACGACCAATCTTTTAGAAAATCAAACGTATTATTGGCGAGTACGCTACCGAGATGCACATCTAGCGTGGAGTGAGTGGTCGGAAATAAGCACTTTTTCTACCACAACACTTAGCATGACCAATATTAGTCCCTTTCTTTTAGTCAACAATGGAGCAGAATCTGGGACAACCAATTGGACAGGACAAATTGAGTCCTTGAGTTCCTTAGAATGTGGTAGCGTGCCCGTGTATGCAGGTAGTCGTATGTTTGCAGTGGGTGGCGTTTGTAATAATGAATCTTCCTATGGAATGGCTTATCAAAACATAGATGTAAGTACCTATGCCAACCAAATTGATAATGGGGGTATTTTTGCCAAATTGAATGGCTATTTACGAGATTATAGTAATGATGACATCCCTAGTATAAAAATGGAATTTTTTGATACCAATGGTACTTCTCTTGGCGAAAGCTCTTCCATTTCCAATGCCACTACAACTTGGACATTAGTAGAGCAATCCATTGAAATCCCAAGTTCTACCCGAAGCATTCAAGTTATTTTAGAAGGTGTTCGTAATGCTGGAAACGATAATGATAGTTATTTCGATCAGTTGCAATTGATTTTGCAAGAGGGTACACCTTGTAGTCAATATGATCCCTGTCCGCTTAATCTTACCCTTAATAATCTAATGACAGATGGTGCTTTGACAACACAAGCAACAGAAACGATTTTATCAACTGCTACCATCACAGGAACGGCTATTTTAGCCTACCAAGCAGGAACGAGTATTACACTTGACCCAGGGTTTTGTACGACAACAGGAATCGTTTTTGAGGCACTGATTGAAGTATGTGTAGAATAACACTTTTGGATTACAATGCTTACATATTTAATTTATAATGAGGCTAAATATTTTTTGTGCATCGAAAGTTCAGGTATCAATTTTTATTCCTACTTGAGAAATCTTGTCAATATTATTTGGTTTAAGAAAAGTTTTAAACTAAGACTAGCCTAGATAATTTACCTTTGATGCAATTACTTTTTCATTTTTTTACGTAATATTTTAGCACGTTGATCTATATCGTCATGACTCCATCCGGGAGCATAAAAAATATATTTCAACTTATCGCTCCACGTACGAGCGCGGCGAACGTCTTTCCATATGGCACTATATTCATGTGTAGCAACATAAGCTGGATTATAAGAACTAATATTTTTAGTTAAGCCATATACTGGTTTTTCAAAAGATTTTTCTTCAGAGAATGTACCAAATAGTCGATCCCAAATAATTAATACCCCAGCATGATTACAATCTAAATATCTAATATTAGAGGCATGATGTACACGATGATGAGAAGGAGTATTAAAAATCCATTCAATGGGCTTAGGGAATTTATCGACAATTTCTGTATGGACAAAAAACTGGTATAAAAGATTAATAGAAATCATAACAAAAATCATTAGAGCATCAAATCCTAATAGCGGAAGCCATAACCAGAATAGATATTTATGGAGTCGTTCTCCTACGCCTTGTCGAAGAGCTGTTCCTAAATTCATTTGTAAAGAGGAGTGATGGGGTACATGTCCTGCCCAAAATAAACGTACTTCATGATTCATTCGATGAAACCAATAATAAGAAAAGTCATCAAGAAAAAATAATAAAAGCCAAGCCCACCATTGTCGCTCTACTACATCTCTCAATGGGCTAATTTCGTGTAATACCATAAATGTTGCAAATGCAAGAATTTTAGGAATTAGCTCTACAAGAGCCGTTATAAGGGAAAGAGAAATAGACACAAAAGTATCTTTTGTATCTGTATAAGCATCTCTATCAACAAATCGTTCTACCATTACCAAAACCAAAAAAACAGGAAAGGCGATAGTTAATAATTGATCTTGTGCTAGTTGTTCTAAATAATAGCTAATATCCATAGTTTTCCTATTCTAATATCAATAGGATTAAAGATACATAATTTAGATCATTCATTGTAGGAAGGAAATTGATTTACCACAAAAGTAGAGCTTCATATTTTAGAAAAGAGAGATTCACCTCCTTCCACATTACCAAATGCTATTAATTAACGGGAGTTAAATGATCATGATTATGGTTATTTGCTTGTAAAACAACCCCATTTCGTAGCCATAAATCACGTTGTGGAAAAGGAATTTCTATATGATGTTGACGAAATAGTTGATGGATTCGATACCGTAAATCACTTTTTATAAACTCAATAGGAAAGTATTCTTGACTATAAAAGTATAGTATAAAATCTAAGGATGAACTTCCAAAATCATTAAATTGCACCCGAGGACTTGGGCTTTCAAGTACGGCTTGATGTTCTTGTGCAGCTTGCAGGAGTAGCGAACTTACCAGTTCCACATCTGAATTATAAGCAACACCCACATTTACCTGAAACCGACAAGGTTTGTTATTATGACTCCAATTGGTAGCATTATCTCCTACTAGTTTAGAATTGGGGATTAAGATCGAAACAGCATCACGTGTTTCTATCTTCGAAGTGCGAATGCCAATAGTAGTTACACGTCCCACAATACCATTCACTTCTACAATATCATCTACCTCCACTGTTCCTTCTATCAATAGTATTAAGCCTGATATTAAATCATTAAAGGTTTGTTGTAAACCTAAACCAATCCCTACCATTAAAGCCGCTGCACCACCCCATAATACAGATAACTGAATACCTATAGCTTCAAATGCCATTAAAATAGCGATGGTATAGATAATATATTTTAGAAATTGGGTAAAGGCAAATTGTCTTCCAGAGTCTACTTGTTTTTGCTTGAAAAATCGAATTAAAATTCGACTCATGATCCAGACTAGAAAACGAGCCCCCATTATAATAAACGTTGCAACAATCAAATGATTCAAACTCAAATGATAGTCACCAATATTGAGAAAATTATATTCTAAAAATTCTTGTATACTCATCTGTTCTTATTTGTGTAGACTGGTTTTTAATGGAGGAGGAAATATTGTGCCAATATGATTATGCATATAGATAAGTATTAACAATTTTTAAGGGTCGCTTATTTAGGTAAATTCATTTCTTTTTTTGATAATTTATACCTTTTATAGATAGCATAAAGACTAGAAAAGAGTATTCGACTACTTCTGGAATGGGATAGATCAATGCCGAGGGTGGCATGATATACCCAAAAAATGTATTGTCAAAGGAGAAGTAAAAATAGCAATTGCTGTTAACATAAACTGAAAAAAGTTTGCGTATTGAGTTTTCTGTTTTGATGACTTAACTTGTATATCTTTCTTTTAATTGACAGAAGAAATTCCGTGAGGTGGTTATTTGGGAACACTTGTACTATCGGGAATTTATCTAATTGTGTATCATTTTAAAAAAAAATTCTAACCAAAGATATTCTTCTTTAAAAATTTAGAAGCTGTTTGAGTTTAGCTTTTTTAAAATATGACAGGTCATATTTTCAACAATCGAGGCATTGAAATAGGCGTTTAGCCCAGCTAAATAACTATTTTAATAACAAAGAGTCGCTAAGCTTGTACTAGTAGTACAAAGAGCGTTAGCAAAAAAAGAACATCATAGATAGAAAGTGTTAAATTCAACCAACTTCTTAAGCTAGTTAAAATGTTTGAACCAAAGAAAAAACGACTTATGGATAATATCCGTAAGTCGTTGATTATCAGTGGTCGGAATGACAGGATTTGAACCTGCGACCCCACGCCCCCCAGACCCATATTTCATACTTTTTGTTATTTTTATTTTTTTCAATTATTTAACTAACTATCTGAATAACAGTATTTTAAATCAATTTTATTCTTTTAGTTATTTTGATATATTTCTAGTTATTTGTAAATTTGTTTAAACTATGTTTAAACCATCAACAAAAAATTTCAAATGGCTTCCTACAAAATAATCCTCTATACTTACAAAAAATTAAGCAATGGAGAACACCCTATTATGCTTCGTATCACTCATCAACGAAAACTACGATATATTTCTTTAGGTTATAAAACTACGCCACAAAATTGGGATAAACGCTTTGGTAGATTCCTTCCTTCAGTTCGTGGGAGTCGCCAAAAGAATAGTACATTAAATGCTTTGGAAGAACGTGCTGAAACTATCTTATCTGACTTTAAACGTAAAAATGAACCTTTTTCCTTTGATGTGTTTATTGATACCTTTAAAGGGGTAAGCATTTCCATGGGGGTGTTTGAATTTTATCAAATGATTATTGATGATTTGAATAACAAAAATAGATTAGGAAATAAAGAAGCTTATTGTAATTCAATGAATAGTGTGAAAAAATTTAGACCAAGAGGGACTTTATTATTTAGTGATATTAATTACCGTTTTTTGAAAGGCTATGAACAGTTCTTATTTAAGAATGGGTGTAAAAAAGGAGGAATTCATTTTCAGATGCGTACTTTTAGAGCTGTTTTGAATGAAGCAATTCGACAAGGATATATGCGACAAGAAGATTATCCTTTTTCAACTCAATTTAATAAAAAAGGATATTCTATAGCTCATCTAAAACCTAATACACAACCTAGAGCACTTTCTATTGAAGATATGGAGAAAATCAAAAACTTTCCATTGGAAGATCATCCTCAATTAACAAATGCTGTTTATTATTTTCTTTTTTCTTATTATGGTCGAGGAATTAATTTTGCGGATATGGCTAGGTTAGAGTGGCATCAAATTTATAATGGTCGTGTTTCTTATATTCGTAGTAAAACTGGAAAATTAATTTCGTTTCGATTATCTCCTCCCATAGAAAATATTTTGGCTCATTTCAAGGGCGTACACGCTACCTATGTTTTTCCTGTTTTGAACGATTTTCACCAAAAAGAAGTCCAAATTTATAACAGAATAAAAAAGTGTTTAAAACATTATAATAAGGACTTAAAAGAAGTCGCTAGAATACTCGAAATCAATGTTGTTTTAACCTCATACGTAGCACGACATACCTTTGCTACGACTCTAAAATATAGAAATGCTAATGTCGCAATGATTAGCGAGGCATTAGGTCATTCAGATTTAGCAACTACTAAGGCTTATCTAAAGAAATTTGATGACAATGTATTGGATAGCTTAGATGAATTACTTTAACCTTCAAATTGCTACGCAGTGCGTAGCAATTTGAGGTGAGATCGTCCAGTTATGCTCTAGGTTAACACTTTATTAATCTCCTTCCATCACCAAAACAGGTGGCAAATAATTCAAAGCAAGAATTTCCTCCGCTTCTGGATTTACGGTTTCATTTCGATACAATTGAAACTCTGCAATCGCTGCTTGTTGGGTATTCAATAGTTCTTCACTGGCTTTTTCAAAATCAAATTTA
>JAHDES010000008.1:31210-138606 GCA_020628645.1 Saprospiraceae bacterium | reverse complement strand
ACTGGAGCGTAAAAAATACATATTAAATAAATCTATCGTTCAGTAGATAGATTGAGCATCCCATTTTTCCTTTCCATGCCTAAAACATTTTTTCTTAAAAGGCCATCTCTCTATCAACTCAATTTCTTCATCACCTATCTTTACATTTCCACTTACATTTAATACCGTTCTAAAAACAGGGGAATGAGAATCAAGGTTATCAGGATTATTTTCAAAATCTAGTTCTTCATTGTCTAACCAGTTTTGTATTTTTTCTTCAATAAAGGCTCTACGTGACCTAAATCCAAGTTCTTTTTCAAAAGAAACTAAGGGTTGATAATCTTCATATTCAATTTCTTCTGCTTTAATATCTAATTCTTTATTAGATAAATGTTCATAAGTTGAAAGAAAATCATCTTCGTGCTGCTCTTGTAAAAGAAAAAGGCCTTCCACTACATTTTCAAAGTGCTTGAAGTCTTGAAAAACAAGCATTCCATTTTCTATTCTCAAGTCATCTGTTAGGTTGTCTGTACGATAAATCTTATCGTAAGTAGATTCTCCACTCTTTTCAAGAAAGGTGTTTTTAGGTTGTTGCAATTGTTCATTTGTAACAAGTTCCTCCTTTCCACAAGCGAAGAATAAACATAGTCCCATTAGGACAAATAATAAATTTTTCATAAGTTGTAAATAATTTAGTTTACTAAATAGGGTACTAGCTGACGCGTGGCCAAACAACTCAGCTATTGCCCGTTTTTTATAATTGAATGTACATTCCTACTTTATAGAATCCATGGTATTTACCATCAATTCATGATATTTCAATCCTACTTTGAGATTTTGTGAGATTTTGTGAGATTTTGTGAGATTTTGTGAAACTCTTTTATATTTTTTTATTTTTTGTGTGCTATGGCAAATATAATAGTAAATTTCTATACAACCAATACCTGTATACAATTTTAACACTTCATTTTCATTCTTTCCACTCAAAGGTATTCACCATGTGCATCATATCGGTTTTTATAAATTCGTAAATGGGGGCAAGCGAATCGGGGCGGGCTTGGGCTTCGATGTAGAGCGAAGCGCGTAAGAAGTGGTTTGTACTATCCGTGAGATAAAACTGAAAGGGAGAGGCAACTGCTCCCTCAATATCAAATACAAATCCACTGACTTGATTTTCCTTTTTAATAGGGATTTCATCAATATAATCTGCCTTGATATTATGTTTATTGACAAGCGTAAACGCATCTTTGACTAGTTCATCAAAAGGGTTTTCTCGATCTATGGGAATATAACTACAGTGAATTTTTGCATTTAAGCTTTTGATATATAAATCAAACCAGCAGGGATCTTGTGGGCGTTCGCCAAAAAAATCTTTGTCTTGAATTACTTCGGCATAAGTAGGTTGTTCGAAGGTAAATTGGCAATAATTTTTATCAAATTGGGCATACGATTTGTCTGGGAAATCAATTTTGGGGTAAGCACGTGGCTTGGGCGAATAAATAATTTCATCTTGGCAGGAAATAAATAATGTTATAAGGCACAAAAGAACACCTAAATTTAAAAAACTCTTTTTTTTCAAAATTGAAATTTATTTAAATAATCGTGCGACGACTTAGGGTCGGCAGCACGATAAAAATTAAGCATGATCGCTTAAGCGTCGTTCT
The DNA here is from genome assembly GCA_020628645.1 of Saprospiraceae bacterium. Classification (GTDB taxonomy): domain Bacteria; phylum Bacteroidota; class Bacteroidia; order Chitinophagales; family Saprospiraceae; genus JAHDES01. The sequence continues at coordinate 136,963 of JAHDES010000008.1, read as the reverse complement.
ATATTTTGAGGTAGTGTGATACGGATTTCTTCGATTCGGCGTTTATTGACAGCAACAACTTTAAAACCGAAATCTTCCCAATCTACTTCTATTCCTTTTTTAGGAATTTGTCCTTTTAGTTCTAAAACTAATCCAGCCAATGAATCGGAATCTCCACGGACAGCATCAAAAGTTGTTGTATCCATACCGATTACTCGGCAAACATCATTGATGAGGGTTTTTCCTTCAAAGATATAGTTATAATCATCTATTTTTCGATAATCGACTTCGACTTCATCATCAAATTCATCTCGAATATCACCGATAATTTCTTCCATGATATCTTCCAAAGTCACAATACCCGCGCTACCTCCATATTCATCAACCACAATTGCTAGATGAAGTCGTTGCTGTTGAAATTCTCGGAGTAGATCATCAATTTTTTTGGCCTCTGGCACATAAAACACATTGGTTCGAATCAATTCTTGCCACTCAAAATCTTCTCCTTCTTGTAAATGACCTAATAAGTCTTTGACATACAAAATGCCAGTTACATGATCAAAATCTTCATCGTATACGGGAATCCGAGAATAGCCCGACTCTTTAATAAGTTTGATGAGTTCTTTATAGCTCGCTTTAAAATCTACAGCCATTACATCCACTCTAGAACGCATAATTTGCTTAACGGCAACATCTCCAAATTTTACAATTCCTTTTAAAATATCACTATCTTCTTTCGCGTGTTTTTGATCTTTTACGGTTAAGTCAATAGCTTTATCAATATCTTCTCGACTTGCTTGATTTCCATTTTGAGAACGACTTGCAAGTCTATTTTCAATAATACTTGTCCCATTGACTAACAAACTACTAAACGGATTAAAAATACGCATTAGTATCAAAAGCGTCCCTGACATTAATTTGGCAAGATAAACATTATTTACCTTGGCATAAACTTTAGGCATTACCTCCCCAAATAAGACCAATAAAAAAGTAACAGCACCGACCGTAATCGCAAAATGAATGGCTGAACTTACCCAAGCTGCATCTAAAAATGTCATCAACGAGCAAATTGATTCTGCCCATGCATCCGTCATTGCTTCTGTTATAAATTGTCGAAAAATAAAATCTAAGACCAAAGCAATAGCTACATTAATAAAATTATTGCTGATGAGAATGGTAGCAAGAAGTCTACGTGGTTTATCCTTGAGTTGAATAATTCGATTGGAAGATGCTGAATTTTCTTCTTCTAAATCTTTGAAGTCATTAGGTGTTAAAGAAAAGAATGCTACTTCTGAGCTAGAGATAAGTGCAGAAGCTGCCAAAAGCAGAATAACCAGTACGATTGCAAGCAAGGTACTAACAGAGAATGCTGCCAAAAAAATGGAGTCCAGTAAAAAAAGATCAGGTTCTGATTCCAAGGATTCGGTCTAGTGGTTTAGCTGTTTAGTCAAACGTGGGGCTATGATTTATTGTTGCATAGCCCCATATTTGACTAGCTGTATTAGAAAGGCAAATCATCATCAGCTGCATCTACTACTTTCTCGCTTACAGGAGCAGTAGGAGCAGTAGGAGCAGTTTGTTGATTGCTAGAAGTGGCTACATTAGGAGGTGCGTCTGCAGCAGTTGGCATTGGTGAGCCATACGATCCAGAGCTTTCTCGCTTGTCTAAGGAACGGAACATAGCAGCTACTACTTCCGTAATATATCGGTCATTCCCATCTTTATCTTGGTATTTGCGATGGGTCAATTTTCCTTCTAAGTAAACCATACCTCCTTTTTTGAGCTGTTGCTCGGCACGATCTGCCAATGCTCTCCAGCATACGACATCATGCCATTCTGTTTTCTGTTGCCATTCACCAGCTTTATCTTTATAGCTTTCGTTGGTGGCTACTGAGAATTTTGCCACAGCCACACCACTTTCTAGACGACGGACTTCAGGGTCACGTCCTAAATTACCAATTAAGGTTACTCGATTTAACATCTGTTTATGTTTTAAAATTACACAATTAAGATTGTGTAGTGCTAGGTAGATTAGTACTTGTTTTTGGACAAGTCTTAAAATAAAATTAAGGAATTATCTTGTAAATACCAATCAATAATTTTAGGGAAGGCAAATTTAGCCAAGTTTTCATGATTTGTTAGAAAATAGGAATCTTTTTTATGGGTAATTGTCCCCTCGAATTGAAATTTCCAAAAAACTGCAATGATTTTTTGATGACTCAATTGTTGTTGAAATACTTTTGATTTTCGAACAAAGGTTGGTGATACATCTTCAAAGATACTCTTCCATTCGTTATGTTCTAGCAACTTTTCTTCGTCTAAAAGAGCCGTTGATTCAATCAAAGGGAAATCATATAAATTCTGCCAAATATCTTTTTCTATTCGCTTATGTAGCCAAATAGAGTTACCATTTTCTAAAATTAAATAATTAAAATAACGCGTTCGTTTTTTAAGTTTTTTGGCTTTTATAGGCAATAAAGAAATAGTATTCTCATGATAAGCTTTGCAATGGGTTTGAAAAGGACAACTTTCACATTTGGGCAATTTGGGCGTACAATGCGTTGCTCCAAAATCCATGATGGCTTGATTGTAGATTCCTGCTTGGTCTTTATCTAGTAACTCATCTGCTAATTGACGAAATTCTTTTTTTCCAGCAGTACTATCAATGGGGGTTTCTATGCCGAAAATTCGTGAAAGTACCCGATAAACATTTCCATCTACCACAGCATACGGAAGATTATAAGCAAACGAAGCGATAGCTGCCGCAGTATACTCTCCTACTCCTTTTAGTTTTAAAATTTCTTGATGCGTTTTCGGAAAAACTCCATTTAAGTCATAAGCAATATATTTTGCAGTGGTATGTAAATTTCGGGCACGAGAGTAATAGCCTAAGCCTTCCCATAGTTTCATCACCTCATCTTCAGAAGCATCTGCTAAGTCTTTTACTGTTGGGTAATTTGTTTTAAAACGGATAAAATAAGGCATGCCTTGTTCCACACGGGTTTGCTGTAAAATAATCTCCGACAACCAAATGTAATAAGGATTTTTTTCGCCTTTCCAAGGTAAAGGGCGATCATTCGTTGCAAACCAATCAAGAAGAATAGATTTAAACTCTAACTTTCTTTTCATTCTGTAGTTTATTAAACTTCCAAAGTTGGTCAAACTTTAGAAGTTTCCCAAAATAAAACGGCGATAAGAAGTTTCTTATCGCCGTTCACAAACTTAAATTAGTTAACCAAATATCTATTGAGCCGACAAACGCACTTTTCTAGAACGGATTTTCGACATTCCGTCATAACGTCGGTCTATTAATTCTTTTAATTCTTTTCGTGCAAAGAAAATGCGACTTTTTACTGTACCCAAAGGTAAGTCTAAATCATCTGCAATTTCTTGATATTTATAGCCTTGATAATGCATTAAGAATGGAATACGAATGCCATCCTCCAAGCCATCAATCATACGAGTTAATTCTTTCATCATGATATTCGTTTCAGCACTATTACTGATTGCAATACTACCCGAGTTGATGTAATAGAGATTATCAGTAGAATCCATTATGGTGTTGGATTTTACTTTTTTGCGATAGTTGTTAATAAAAATATTTTTCATTATAGTGAACAACCACGCTTTGAAATTCGTGCCTGCTCTAAACTTTTCTCTATTAGTAATCGCCCGATAAGCGGTTTCTTGGTACAAATCTCTGGCATCCTCCACATTTTTCGTCAAATTATAGGCAAATGAATGTAAGAGGGCAGTCATTTGATTAAATCGATCATTAAATTCAATTGTAGACATGATAAATGGCTTTTGTTTAACGATAATGTGTGTCCATGTTTATTTTGTTTAATCAAATTTACTCCATAATTAAACAAAAACAAAATTTTCTAGCAATATTTTACTAATATTTTTTGACATTTTGCGCTAAAACACAAATAAAAATCATTTTACAAACTGTTTTACAGCGATTTATATATTATATTTAAACCATAATAAAATTTATTAAATTTTCAATATTTTTTGAAAACAATAAAATCGACCTCCTTTTTGTTTAAACAGGTATGAAAACTTATTATATTCTACTTGTATTAGCTCTATTTCTTGCTTGTAAAAACTCGACTTCTCAAGAAATAAACCACTCTACGTCTTTTGTTGAACAATCTTCTTATGAACTCTCAACAGGGAATACGATTGCTACACGTTTCAAAACTCCAAAAGGAGCAACACGTTTTAAAGCCACACTAAATTCATTTGCAGCTTATTTGCAAGAATTGCCATTAAAACCCATTGGCAGTCCTGTTTTATATTATAATGGTAGTAAAAAACCGAATCGCGGCGTTTATTCCGCTGTAGTTGATTTAGATGTAGGTAAACGAGATCTACAACAATGCGCGGATGCCATCATGCGATTACGTGCGGAGTATTTATATGAACAAGAAGATTTTGATACCCTTCAATTTCATTATACGAGTGGTTTTTTATCGACTTATAATAAATGGCGAGCGGGGTATCGACCAATTGTCGATGGCAATAAAGTACATTGGCAAAAAAACGCTACAGCAGCACATTCCTATAAAAATTTTCGAGCTTGGTTGACCAATGTTTATATTTATGCAGGGACGCTTTCTTTAGAAAAAGAACTTCGTCCTGTCTCTATAGATGATTTACAAATTGGAGATGTATTTATACAAGGTGGTAGTCCAGGGCATGCTGTCATCGTTGTAGATCTGGCTAAAGATGAACAAACGGGTGCGACTTATTTTATGCTGGCGCAAAGTTATATGCCTGCGCAAAGTATCCATATTTTACAAAATCCAGCTTCTAAAGATGGGAGTCCTTGGTACAGTACCGATTTCGGAGCAATATTACAAACGCCAGAATGGACTGGGCGCGTCGATCATTTAAAGCGTTTTTGAAAAAGGAATATTCCTAATGACTTGTTAACGCTTTTTCAATAGCGACATTCTTTACAAAAGAGCTTTAATTTTATCAAAAAAAGTATGCCCAAGATAATTTTACTGCTCTGCTTGTTCCCTATTTGTTTGTTTGCTCAACAAAAAACGGGGAATGTTATTCTTTCTGATAGAATAAGTATTCGTCTAGAGGAATCTACTAAAACTCAATTTCTAAAAGATTTAAATTCCTTTTTACTATTAAAAGATACAGATTTATCCACTTCAAATCTCATTGATCCTAGCAATTATTTGAATTATAAAGACATTTTTGATGAACTTAAATTCATTGAATTAAACGCTGAACTACAGGACTCCAATTATTATAAACCTCATCTTATTAATTTTGTCAAACAGGCTGAAAATACTTTTCTAGTTAGCTTATCCTTTATTGGAAATCATGAGAAAGTAATTGAAGAAAAAGCAAAAGTAACGCTTTTGGTAAAACAGATAAATAACAGCTTTCAATTTTTAAATCCTTTTGAATTTTATACTTCTAATTGGAATACCAAGCAACTAAAAGATGTGGAATTTCATTATAAAGGAGCAATCAATGAAGAAGAAGCCCTTAGTTTTGCAACACATAATGAATATTTAGCTTCCTTATTCAGGATTGTTCCTTATCGCATGCATTATTACAATTGCAGAGATTTACAGGAAGTCTATCAATTACTTGGGGTTGATTATCACATTGATATTAATGGAATGAAGAGAGGATGCGTAACCCTTTCCAGTGCTAATTTTTTCATTTCAGGTACTAATAAGGATGAATACAATCATGATTTAACGCATTACTATTTTGGACTTCAACTCCCAAGTACAGCTCGTAATTGGGTGGCAGAAGAAGGCTTTAATATAAATAGGACCGATTACTGGGGCTTTTCTACAGAAGATAATTATACTTTCCTACGCGAATTTTTGGCTCAAAATGATGCGACTCCTTTAGAAATCTTTGAAAAAAATAGAATTATGAAAAGTCCTATTCCTACCAAGATGCCTGTCGCTGCGGTTATTATGCGTAAAATAGAACGTGAAAATGGAATGGCAGGAGTTATGCAAGTAATAGCCTCAGGCACGACAGATGAAGATTTTTTCAGGGCAATTAAAGAGGTCGCACAAATAAGCAAACGAAATTTTAATAAAGTAGTAATCAAGGAGCTAAAGAGAAAGTAAACAGATTCACCCAACTATTCCATTCCTTGTCTTAGTTAAGACATCCTTACTCTTTTCCGTCTAAATTATTCTATTTGCATTCGCAATTTATAGAACAGATTTTGTAATTTTCCTCTTCATCAAAAGATCAAGTGATGCATGTAGCTATCATTGGAAATGGAATAAGTGGCGTAACAGCAGCTCGTTTTATTCGAAAACTAAGCAATCATAAAATTACTCTTATCTCTTCTGAGACCGATTATTTCTTCTCACGAACCGCGCTGATGTATATTTATATGGGTCATATGCGTTTTGAGGATACCCAACCTTATGAGCCTTGGTTTTGGGAAAAAAATCGTATTGATCTCAAAAAAGCTTATGTTGAAAGAATAGATACGTCCAATAAACAACTTCATTTTAGCCATACAGGCGAAAGTATGACTTATGATAAACTCATCATTGCCTGTGGTTCAAAACCCAATAAATTTGGATGGCCTGGTCAAGATTTAAATCGAGTCGGAGGTTTATATCATTTTCAAGATTTAGAGGCGATGGAAGCAGCAAGTGCGAATAATGGTATACAACGAGCAGTTATTGTAGGTGGTGGTTTGATTGGTATTGAAATGGCAGAAATGTTCCATTCGCGGCATATTCCTGTGACTTTTTTGGTTCGAGAAACCAGCTATTGGAATGCGGTTTTACCTCAAGAAGAATCTGCCATGATTAATCGACATATTTTAGAACATGGCTTTGATCTTCGTTTAGAAACAGAATTAAAAGAAATTATAGATGATGGCTCTGGAAATGCTTGTGCAGTTATTACCAATAAAGGAGAACGAATAGATTGCCAATATGTAGGTTTAACTGCAGGGGTATCGCCGAATATTAAATTCTTAGAAGAGTCAGGCATCGAAACGGCTCGTGGCATCTTAGTGAATGAATTTTTAGAAACGAGTGCAAGGGATGTCTATGCGATTGGTGATTGTGCGCAGCAGCGCGAGCCTTTAGAGGGGCGTCGTCCCATAGAAGCCATTTGGTATACAGGACGAATGATGGGCGAAACTTTGGCATATTCTATCTGTAAAAAACGAATCGCTTATGATCCCGGTATTTGGTTTAATTCGGCTAAATTCTTGGATATTGAATATCAGGTTTATGGTACTGTTTTAGCTCGCCCACCAGAACATCATCAGTCTATTTATTGGGAGCATGAAGATGGAAAGAAAAGTATTCGTATCATTTATGATAAAGAGGATAACACCATTCTTGGTTTCAATTTAATGGGCGTTCGTTATCGCCATGAAGTCTGTGAAAAATGGCTGGCTCAAAAAACTTCTGTTGAAACTGTTTTACAAGATTTAAGTTTGGCAAATTTTGATCCTGAGTTTTATGAGGAGTATGAAGCCGATGTTCTTAAAATTTATGAACAACAAACTGGTCAACGACTTTCACTCAAGAAAAAACGCTCTTGGAATCAAGTGTTTGCTTTTTTGAAAAGCTAAGAGTATGTCTAAAATTTATTTTATTTTGAAAATCAAGATTTTATGGTTCTAGCTAAGAAAAAAATGCGCGTTTAGCGAGCTAAATAAGCAGGCTTTTTCAACGATAGGTTCATAAAATATTGGTTTTCAGTTGATAGAAATTTAGACATACTCTAAAATGATTAAACTAATCGTAAGACGACTTATAGTCGGCTCACGACAACATTCTAAATATATGAAAATCCTTCAAACCATCGGTCTCGGTCTTTTTATTCTAGCCTTGGGTATTTTCACCCTTTCATTAGGATTGGGTACTTATCAATTAACGGAATCTTCGCTTTATGTGGAAGGAAATACTTATCATCAAACGGCTATCCTAGAGGCAGCTCGCTCCAATGGGTTATTAAATAAAGAATATAATTCTCGTTCTGCCTTTATTGCAGATTTTAAACAAGCCTTAACCAATGCGTCTTCTTCACTAGAACAAGCTGCTGCAAATGGGATTCCTGAGGGTGTTTCCGAATGGAATTATAAATTGGGCGATTGGAAATTTAAAGATTATACCATGTATACGGTGAAGCATTCGACTAAAGGAATGGTGGCTGATCGCCCCTTATTATTTCTTTTTCTCACCTTTATTTTAGGAGCAATTGGGGTGTTGATCTACAATTTACCACAATTTTTCACTGTACCCGGTATCAAACATAATGCAATTTACCACAGCAGTATGACCCGTGGTTTGACACTTAATGTTCGTTCTATTGTATTAATTGCTACCATTTTAGGGACATTGGCGTTTGGTATTTTTTATCTCAATGGTAATTTCATTTGGACCTTAATTACAGCTATTGTGATGGGTTTAATTGTTTATCTCGTCTTATTTTATGAAAAGCAAAAAGAACATGCCCCTACCCGCTCTGCCTCCCCTAATGCATTGGGATGGATGGGTTTGATTACAGGTTTTTATTTAATTGGCTTTTATATTTTGTTGTATTGGTCGCCTGCTTATATTACGAATTGGATGTTGATTACCGATCCAGTGAGTTTGAGTTTAAGTGGTAATGAAGCGAGTCAGTGGTTTGTTTATGGATTTTTATATACCGTGACAATGCTGGTGATGGGCGTGCGCATGATTGCTAAATATCGTCATAATCGCTATCAAATTATAAGAACCATCTCGGTCATCTTTTTTCAAACGGCATTTGCTTTTATTATACCTGAGATATTGGTTCGCTTAAACCAACCTTATTTTGATTTTAAAAACATCTGGCCTCTTGATTATGATTTCTTTTTTGATTGGAATATTGCTTCCTTAATTGAAAATGGTAATAATGGTGGACTAGGCATTTTCATGTTGGTTTGGGGAATTGTATTGGTTATCATTGGCGTTCCTTTGATTACTTATTTCTTTGGCAAACGCTGGTATTGTTCTTGGGTGTGTGGATGTGGTGGATTGGCAGAAACACTGGGTGATCCATATCGTCAATTATCCGATAAAAGTTTACGTGCTTGGAAATATGAACGTTACATTATTCATGGAGTATTAGCCTTTTCTGTGATTATGACGGTAATGGTATTGTATACTTATTTTACAGGAAGTAGTTATGTCTTATTTGCTGATAGCAACACGGTACGTTCTTGGTATGGCTTCTTGATTGGGTCTGCTTTTGCGGGTGTGGTGGGTACTGGATTTTATCCCTTGATGGGGAACCGTACTTGGTGTCGTTTTGGATGTCCTTTAGCAGCTTATTTGGGTTTGGTACAGCGATTTAAATCGCGTTTTCGGATAACGACGAATGGCGGACAATGTATTTCCTGTGGCAATTGTTCTACTTATTGTGAAATGGGCATTGATGTACGAGCTTATGCCCAACGAGGACAAAACATTGTACGTTCTTCTTGTGTAGGTTGTGGTGTTTGTGCAGCCGTTTGTCCGCGAGGCGTTCTTCGTTTGGAGAATGGCGATGGCGATATCGCCGATCGAACAACCACCCTTAAAACAATACATATTACAGAAGATCAAATTGGGATATTAAGTTAAAAAGATACAGTACAAATTTCTTTGTCTACTATCCTTCACTCAATTTTTTCCAAGAAAAATAAGAAACGAATAATAAGATCGTTGCAACTACGGCACCACCAAATTCGCCATCATTAATCGCAATATGTGCCATAAAGGCTAATACAAAATCAAAGAAAAAACCTGCATAAGCCCATTCTTTCAATGCTTTTGATTGGTTTGTCCAAATGGCAACTAAGCCTAGAATTTTTGCAATAGCTAAAGGATAAATAACATGAGTAGGATACCCTAAGTTGGCAAAGACTTTACTAACCTCCGCATGATTAAAAAAATACATGCCTGCAGACATCAGCATTAATGCAGTTAATAAACCCGTACTGATCCAGTACGCCCATTTGTAGTTTTTCATTTTACGTATTTTGAATGATTTTTTATTTGCTCAATATAAAAAAAATGCATCAAAAAGTAGTTAATTCTTTTTTGACACCTTGCGCTTAGGGACGGAGTATCAGTACTTGATGGTATTCCATCAACTAGAAAACATTCTGAAATCAAGAAATTTTATTGCTCATCTGTCGTACCTTCTCCCTGAGCAGAAGATTCATTGGTATTATCAGTAAAACATCCTTGTCCCAGTCCTACAATTGTTTCAAATTCTGCCCCCATAGGTACTTCGAAACCTTCTAGCAAATTAACCTCTTCAGGTGCATCAAAAAGAATCATTGCTCCTCCTTCAACTGTTGTCATTGCTGTAATTGTATTGGATGATTGATACGTTCCCGAAGGAATTGGATCGTCTATTATCACTAGGTCAGATGCACAAGAATTTACAATGTCAATTGTAGGAAACATTTGATAGCCTCCATGATCTCCATTTCCATTGGCTCCATTTCCATTGGCAGCATTTCCATACAATTGAATATTAGCTGAACCTGCACTTGCTGGAGCTGTCCAATCGAAGGTCCAACATACTTGTCCAGAATTAATAGATTTTGGGCTGCTATGCGTTAAGCCTAAGTTAGATCCAGAACCTCCAGTGCGTACACCACTTCCAAGATTGGAATACGAACCTAAATTGGAGAAAAATCGAAAACCACCTACAGCAGGAGCATTGGCATTAACAGGGTCACTAATACAAACTTGTGCTGAATGGGTCGTATTTACATCGACCATAGAAGGGATTCCCGTCAAGGAAATTGTTCCAGGATTTGTTCCTGTATGACAATTGCTACACGCTGAATTATTATTTCTACCACTCGAAGAAAAAGTATGTGATGAATAAAACAAAATGAATAAAAATCCAACAAATAATAATCTTGTAAGGCTATGAAGTCGCATAAGGGTCTCTTTTAAGTGTTTATTTAAAAAATACGTATTGTTTGTTTATGATTTCTAACGAAAGAGGCGAAATTTTGATTTTCGTTTTGCTTTTTTAGATGTTTTTTGAGGAGTTTTAAGATTGGTGCTTGGAGAAGTCAGTGTATTACTACAAGCCTCAATATGTGCATGAAATTCTGCGCCAAGTTGTACTTCAAATTCTGCTTCTAAACAAATCGTTTGACCTGCTTTAAATTCAGTAACCTCTCCATTAGGAACAGTAGTGCTGCCATTTGTGTTCACTGTTTCTATAGCACTTATTGATCCCATTCCAGCTAAATCGCCCGATACTACTTCCATTATTGGACAATCTGGACAGTTTATAGCATCTCCTTGTGTAACGACTATCCAACCTACTAAAGAACAAGAGTTAACACCTGTTTGACTGTAATATAAGGTATCTATTTCCCCAAACAATGGTAACGTAGCTCCAGCATTATAAGTAAACTGATTGCTTGCAGCATCATAGGTGCCTGCAAGCATGGTCAAATTATTATCAAAATACCAATTTGGGCTAGTAGAAAAAATTGTACTACTTAAAGGATTCGTCTCGCTAATTAAGGCACTTGAAATAATGTTCCCTGTACAAGCTATAAGCGTATCTGAAACAACTACTCCTGGATTAGTTATGCCATCTACCATTCCTGATGTAATATCTAAGATAGTTAAAACATTAGATTCATCTTGGAAATAACCATTATTGAGGATAGAATTAGAAAAGGCATAAGCACCATTTGAAATCGAAATCATTGCGTCGTTGGTAAATAATCCCATATTTTCTAAATCTCCATCTACATCAATATGAGCACAATCTTTATTAAGAAATGCTACATTCATAGCATCATTTTTGAAGGCAAATGAAGCTGCATTTTCTACTTTAATTAACGCATTTCCTTGATTGGTAAATATACCACCATCATCATTGATAAATGCCATTTGTGCAATTGATCCATTTGTACCTATTTTAATCATTCCATCATTTGTGAAGGTACTAGGATTATTTGTTCCAATTGCATTCGTTAATCCATTTTCTAAGGTATTATCTATTGTGAATATTCCTGTGGCTGAATTTGTAACTAGTGCATTGGGATGTCCTGAACGGAAGCCATCGCCACTTGTGCCATTTATCGTAATAGAACCAGTGTTTGTAAATGTTGTGGCATTTATAATCCCATGACTTGTAATATTAGATGTGATACCATCTCCAATATTAATGCTTCCATTATTAGAAAATGAAATTGCTGCGGAAGAATTATTAATTCCTCTATGTGTATTAAAAATAGAAATCGTTCCACTATTCGAAATTAAACTATTAGAACTACTCAAAATAGCATTAGCATTGGTAGGAATGCCATTAATTTGAATAATTCCAGAAGATTGATTTGTAATAGAAGATTCAAAAGATTGAATTCCATTTGCTCCAAACTTAGTTTTATCTCCATCTCCAATTTGAATAACACCTGCATTATCTAGTACTGATTGGCTGAGAAAAATAGCATTTCCACCAATTTTTCCAGTCGTCATATTGCTTCCTACAATAGTAATCGTACCAGTTACTCCTACATCTATCATGCTATTATTCGTCAGATGTAAAGCATGGGCAGCTAAAAATCCTGTGGTATTGGGATCGTCAATATTAATAGCACCATCATTTGTCATGCTAGCTTCATCCATAAAAATGCCGTTATCACTACCGCCACTAAGCACTTCATAATCTAAAATATTGATTGTTCCTCCATTTTCCATAACAGATTGGGGGTGCATGTAAATACCGTAATCTTCTACATTACCAATATTCAAAATGCCTCCTGTTTGAGCAATATAATAGCAAGAATCACGTAGATGCAAACCCGCTACTTCTAAAATACTTGATCCATTCTGAGCAATATTAATTGTGCCACTATTAATTAAGGTATCTATATCATTTCCATCACCTACTTCTATCGCTTCACCAATCAGTATATTATCAATATGAATAGTGGCACCATCTGCATTTTCAAAAACCCCTAAATTTTGTATGCCCAAATCTCCTGTAGAATTAATGCCTATTGTTCCAATTTGACCAATATTGATAACAGAATTTGCCCCCGTATTTAAAAATTTATTTCCTTGTTCTGAAAAATTGATAATACAAGTTTGTTCAATGAAATCGAAATTCATGATACCTCCTGACTGATTGGTAATATTAGAAGTAGCATTTGCCCGAATACCTGCTCCAGTAACATTTTGAGCATTAATAACAGCACCATTTTCATTTGTTAAGTTACCATTGCATATTATGGCATCATCAGAAGTACTACCATTTCCAATAGAGCCAGCCCCTGTCATCCCAATATTGATAATTGTTCCTAAACCCGTATTAATAATTCCATTTAAACCTAAAGCATCTGAACGTATTGCATCATTATTGACGCTATCAATTTGTATAAATCCTTCATTTTGATTGATAAAAGTAGCGGCATCATCATTAAAGAGTCCAACTGAACCAGTAATACGCCCGCCATGTCCAATATTAATCGTACCACCATCATTGGTAAACAAACCGGGGGTAGCTCCATTTCCATTTTGGAGGGCATTATTATCTACATGCAATAGATTTATAATTCCTGTATTGTGATTAGTGAAATTAGAAAACTCTCCTTGATTTAAGAGTCCTTGATCGTTTGTACCGTCAATAGTTATTGTTCCATAGTTATTAAAAATGCCAAAGTTTCGTATGCCTTGGTCATCAATATCAGTGAAGATGCCATTTCCGATCAATATAGTCGCATTATTGATAAAATTATCTGCGTCAGAAGCATTATCTATTCCATCATCTGCATGATCTATATCTATTGTACCATTATTAGTAAAGACAGCTCCTGCGTTGTCATTTCTTAGGGCATAATTTAAAGTACCATCAATAATAATTTGATTGTTATTGGTAAAAGAGGAAGCGATATTATAAATTCCATAACGTCCTATTCGAGCAGGATCACCATTTCCGATATGAATAATTCCGTCATTTACTACCGTAGAAGAAGTTACAACATACAAGCCATCTCTTCCTAAGTTTCCTGTATTCATAGCAGGACTAACGATACGAAGTGTTGCGCCAGCAGAATTAGTAAAAGATGCAGCACTAACTATCATCGCATAAGAGGCTGCACTATTCCCCCCTGGAATGGCAAGATCATCTATCGTTAACATTCCATTATTGGTTAGTGCCCCACCATCTAAACGCAAACCGTCTTGTCCTCCATCAAGTGTCCCTTCATAATCTTTGATGTAAATACTCCCATCATTAATAAGAATGCCATTTGAATTTACATCTAAGGCATGTAAAAAATTATTTTCTAATTCTAATGAAAATCCTGAGTCAATGGTTAAAGTGCCTTCATCTAGCTCCAAACCATCTGTAGTGGTAGCACCTATACCATCAATGGTCAGCGTATTTCCTGCACCTGCTGTAAAAATAACTGCAATACCAGTTCCATCAATTTCCAGATGTTGAATTGTGGGATTAATATCAAAAGTAATTGTAACAGAAGAAGATATTAATACATTATCTGTCGCAGTAGGCACTGCCCCTCCGCTCCAATTCGCTGCTGTATTCCAATTTCCTGTCGTTCCGCCTACCCAACTTATTTGAGCGTGAAGTGTACTACTTAAAAATAGAACTACTAAAAAACTGTATAAAGGTTTTTGTGATATATTCATCATTATAACTTCCATTTTAGTCCATAAACAACTAGTAGTTATTTGATAAGACAAGCAGGGGATTATGTTAAATTATTAATCGTTGTTAAAACATTAGCAGTGGGGCACGAATAAATTTACATTTTTAATTCCTCGAATTAGCTCAATCAACTTCATTTTTAATGACTTATGATTTTCGCTATTTCAAGGAAAGTAAATTTATTTTCTCCGCGTGCCTTATTTTATTAGATGCTTAAATTTATTATTTTAGCACAATACGTTTTGCAAAAGTTGATGACCCGACATGAATACTAATTTGATATACTCCTTTAGGTAGTGCATTGAAATCAAGATGTCGTTCATAGAATCCATCCAACTCATTTTCATGGATACGACGAATTTCTTCCCCCATCAAATTGGTAACTTGTAGCACTAATTCTTCCATATCTTCCTTTACTAAATGGATATACACCAGTTTTCCATCAGGAGTAGGATAAACCTTAAATGGGGTATCTTCAAGTTTTGAATTCGATTCTAAATAATTGGTGGAGCTTGATGTATGCTCAGAATCAGTTTCTGTCTTGTTGTTTTGTACAGAAGATGCCGAACAAGGAATAATAGTGGCTAGAAAATTCGAGCCTAATTCTACTTCAAAACCTGCTTCTAAAAGAATATCTTCTCCTGCTATAAAACTAACATTAGAGCCTGATGCCACAAATTTATTTGAATTGATATGTTTTATCGCAGAATAGGTTTGCGAAAAAGCAGGATCATCCACAATAACTAAGGTATCAATTGCACAAGCATTAGCAGGCGTTTCTAAGCCTTTACACAGGCAATAGCTATCATACATATCATCCATAGTTGTTGGATTTCCATCATCACATGGCGTGCCTGCATCAGGGCAAGTTTGAGCATCAAAAGAAACTTCACTTATACCCATACAAGCACCATTATCCCAATTTGTCAAAGATGTGAGAAGGACATATTTTGCAGCGACCCCATCTAAATTAGGGCCAGTAACACCTGTATAGCCATTTATACCGGGCGCTTCAGGTAATTGATAGCTTGATCCAAATTGTGTCCAAGTAGAACCATCAAGTGATATATCTATAACAAAATCTTTGAACCCACTTCCTGTACTTCCAGCTACATTGTAGTTCCATAGATTAATACCATTTAAGGTATAAACTTCATTAAAATCATATAAAATCCAATGTGAAACTCCTCTTGCAGCATTAGGATTAGGTGCAGGCGTACAAGATACCCAACTATTATCATCACTAGCCGTATGTTCTCCTGTGTAATCACAAGCATCATAAGGAGTATACGTTTCCAACTCTGTACAATCGCCCCCTGGACAAAGCGTACCTGTACAATTACATCCAATAATCAAATCATTGTAGGTCGTGGGATCATTATCATCACAAGGTGTTCCATCAGGCAAACAAGCCGTTTCACAATCGTAAAAATACAGATGTGTGTTAGGAATTACCTTCCATTGATTTTGATCATAAGGTGTTTTCCAGAAAATATGATAGCGACTGGTATTTGTATTTTCTTTGTAGTGAATTTCCATATAATAATATTGCCCTTTAATCAATGAAACCGCCCCAGAAGTTTGATCTGGATACTCATCATGTTCAAACTGCCCATTACCTCCTACTGTATTGCAAACCTCTATCATATTAAAAGGCTCTTCATCTGTACTTAAAAATACTTTTGCACGATCATCTGCAGTAGCATTAAAATAGTAATCTCCAGTTTGAGGAACACTCAAAAAGGTTTTTATTACACGACCATATTCATCTGCCGTGTACATATTATACTGACTTAAATGATTGAATAATTTAACAAACTCCACCGTATCAGGCATCAATGGATAGGCTGGATCTGCATACAAATCATCTAAAGAAGAACCAGATACCCCTGTCCATGTCAGTGTTTGAACCAATCCGCGATCTCCTACACAACCCAAGACAGAAGGTTCTTCTCCATAACAATTACAAGAGCCATCTTCTCGATCATTAATAGAATTTGGGTTTCCGTCATCACAAAGTGTTCCAGCAGGTGGACAATAATTATCACAATCAAATTCGTACAAATGATTAACAGGAATCGCTTCCCAAGTAGAATCTGCCATCATAGGACGATGCCAATGTAAACGGACAAAATCTCCGCCTGTTTGTTCTTTATGATGTAACTCAAAATAATAGTAATTTCCAGCAACTAAGTTGATAGTATCTGAATGTTGTTCTGTTGTTTTATAAAAGTCGGTTGATCCAATGTATACATTTGTAGCAACTTCTAAATTTAAATTAGCAGGATCGTCGTCTGTACTCAGATAAAAGTTAGCGCGATCATCTGCCGTTACATTAAAGGCATATTTTCCTGTTGTTGGTACAGTAAAGAAGCCCTTCATTAGAGATCCAAAATAATCGTTATAACTGGAAGGGCTAAATGTATTGACTAAATATTGGAAACTAGCTGGGCCTTGTGGGAAAAAATGATTATGATGTAAATCATCTACATTTACCCGTTCTACATTATGATAAACATACCAACGTATCTTTCCTGCTTGCCCAATACATGATGATTGACTAAAAACTACTTCCGACCAACAAATAAGCGCAGTAATTATAAAAATATAGTGATTAATTTTTAACATATGTGGTGTATTCGTTTTGGGTTTTATAATAGGAAACCAATAGGTGGAGTGGTAGAACTAGTAGAATAAAAATTCCCAATATTGGGTAAAACATAAGGAATATCGCCATCTGATACGCCAAACCATGAAATCAATTCTGCAAAATATTCATCACAGGAAGTCGTTGGAATAAGTCGTCCACGATCAGATACATTTAATGGATTGGCAGCTTGATCTAAATCTAAACTAGGATATGCCCCATAGATTTCTTGGCCATTTATAGCTCCACCCATTACCATTTGATGACCTCCCCAAGCATGATCTGAACCATTCCCATTAGAAGTAGTTGTACGGGCAAAATCTGAAATCGTAAAGGTAACGACATCATCTTGTATGCCTATCTCTTCTAAGGCAGCATAAAATTCACTCATTGCTGTACTAACGGTCAACATTAAGTTATCATGCGTTAGTTTACTAGTATGTGTATCAAATCCGCCAGTTTTAACAAAAAAGATTTGACGACTCATCCCTAAAGTATTCCGCGCAGCAATTGTTTTTGCAACCATGTGTAAATCTTCTGAAAGATCAATATCAGAAAACGTTGATGTAAAAGGAGGAACCGCAGCGATAGCAGCGCTAAAAATTTCACTAGCCTCAATAGACGATCCTGTTAAATTTGCTATTGTTTTTTCGAGTACATTCAAATAATTTTGACTTGCTATATTATCAACTCCTGTGTTTCTTATTGTATTTAAAAAACCTTGGTTATTATAACCTGAAATAGGATCAATGAGTAAGGCGCCATTTCCTTCATTTGAAATGGTATACTCTAAAATAGAATTGCTTGCTTGAAAAATATTTTTCCCCTCTAAGGAAATATTAAGGGAAATATTTTGATTTGAATTCATACTGCTTAACAACTCAGCAGTTCGTCCTCCCCAACCTAGACTCGTCCGTTCTTGTGCAATGGAGGTTTGCCATTGTTGTTTTTGGTCAGAATGAGAATATAATTTTTGTGGTCTCGTAACTGTACCACTATTATATTCTGTTACATCCAAAATAGGTTCTACTAAGGTTCCAATATTGGAGATAAAAGATAGCTTCCCATTATCAAATAAGGTTTTAACTGCTCCCATATTAGGATGAATCCCTAAATCTCTGGGGATGGGAGTAATCGGATTTAAAGGAAGTATATCTGCTTGAGGAATTGCCAAATTAGTACGCACAGCAGCATACTCTGAATATTCACTCCCTCTAGGCATTAACATATTGTACGAGTCATTTCCTCCATCAAAAAGAATACAAACGAGTGCTTTGTAGCCAGTAGTCATTCCTGAAGAACCAACGGCTTTGGTTTTACACAAGTCTAATAAAGTATTTAAAATAGTTGTTGTACCCATCGCAGCACAAGCACTATGTTTCAGGAATCGTCGTCTTGAATATGGATTAAAATTCATCTGTTTATTTTATTGTAAATTGGGTTATTTGAAAATAAGATAATCTGGCGAATACATGATCAAAAAGATCGCCATTCGAACACGCGCCTGGGGTTGATTTTCGGGCACTTGTAGGATAATATCTGTTATGGTTGCACGAGTTTCATCACTCAATTGCCCAGCCGCTAAAATAAGATTGAGTCGTTCAATCATATTTTGAACATCATTATTATTTGCCATTGCCAATTCATCCGTCAAATTCAAATAGGCTTCTTTTGAGGTATCATATACTTCATCGGTGAATAATGAATTATACTCAAATAAGTCATCGTCATCATCAAGCCATCGATTCAATTCTGTGCCATAGGTAATAACTGTACGTGAATCCGTAATTTGAAATTCTGGTGCAACTAAACCTGCCTGCTGCACATCACCAATAGGCGTATAATCAGGTAAGAAAAAATTGAAAACAGAAGGTGGTGATAATGGTCGTTGTTCTAAATATTCTTTCATTCGATCTTTGTCATCTCTATAAATTCCTGACCCATTTTCTACATAGACATTGAAGGCTCTACAAAGCTGGGTATGGCGAATCATGGGTTCCCGAAGCATTCCTGCGTATGGATCATCTACAGCATTACAATCTCTAGCTTCTTGATCCAATAAAATTGCTTTTACCATAGCTCCTAAATCTCCACGCACTCCCATACCATTATCATTAAATACACTTGCTATACGAGCAATATAATCGGGAGAAGGATTGGATTTGACCAAGCGTTGAATTAAGCGTAATGCTAAAAAAGGTCCCACATTGGAATGATTAAAAATATTATCTAAGGCATCCGAAATATCTGCATTTCCATCTACAGGATCTCGATCTGGCACAACGAATCCATTGAGTAAGGTTTTGGTACCTGACTCATGTTCATCATCAAACATTATCATAGGCTGTGTCCAACTATCTTCCGAAATAGGATTATTAATATCAAAAAATGGAGCATCTCCCCAACTTAAACCTGTAAATACTTTTGATAATTCGGTAATGGTATAGTCGTCATAAGTTTCAATTTCTTTTCCTTGAGTATCAAGAATAGGGCTTCCGTCTAAGTTCATTTCAAATAAGCCAATAGAAAATAGTTGCATGATTTCTCGTGCATAATTTTCATCGGGGAAGATATTGTTTGCTAAATCCGTTTTAGGATTATTTAAGTGTGTAAGATATACTCCCATCCCTGGATGATAAGTAACATCTTCTATCAGTGTACGATAATTTCCAAAGGCATTTTTGAGCAACATATCGTAGTAGTCACACAATAATCGAGGATAATCATCAAGGTCTGGATCTTCTGAGATAATAAAAATTTCACTCAATGCTAATGCCACTCGACTTCTCAAAATATCAGGAGCTTCAATAGCATACTTCGTCCAAGCAAAATAAAAATGTTTATCTCCCAACTCAAAATCCAATGGATCCGTACCATAAAAACTCATAGAGTCCAATGCCATTTGATGAAGTGCATCTATTTCATCTAATAATTTAAAAGAAACAGGCATTGCTAGTTGTGCATCAATCCAATCGCTATAACTTGTCCCTGATAATGCCGTTATGGTTTCATAATCCACCCCTAGAGTGGCTTGTGTCAAAAAACGTGAAGCTGAATTATAGTTGGGCTGTAGGCCTGTCCCATTGACTGTATTATTACCCGAAGTAGTCGTTGAATTTCCATCACTTGTGGTGATCGTAATATTAGCAAAATTACTCCCTCCTCCTAAAGTAACTGGCTCTTGTGCATGGAGTTGCCAACATATCATTAATAGACTGAATATAAAAGATAGGTGTCCAAGTAATTGCATACTTTTTCTTTTAGTGTGATTTGATTGAGTATTTTTTGTGTTTCCTAATATGAGCATAATGCCCAACTATAAATACAAGTTCAATTTATACAACAATTTACTTGATGTATGAACAGATGTAAATAATTAATTTGACTCTTACTACTAGGAATTTGCCTTTTCTGGGTAGACAATACTTATTTCTCTCATTAAGTATTCCTCTGTGCATTATCATACATTTTATAGTATAATAAAAAGAGGTGTTTGCAGAAGTGTTCACTAAAATAAAATATATCTATCAAGGAACAAAAAAATATTCAATTTTTCTTCTAAAATCTATTTTATAGAATGGTGAACAAGATCGCTTTTTTGAACGTATAGAAGTTAATTTTTGTTAAATTTGTATGACATAGTTTCACCGTTTATTAAAACCAACTTAAATGTATTCACCTCAACAAGAACGTCATTTTTTTGAGCTATCGAAAACTCTTCTTCAATCGGATTTCTCTCCACAAGATAAAGCGGCAAGCCAGCAAATAAGTATTCAACTACATGAAGTTATCAACTATCATGAATGGAAATATTATGTCAAAAATAGTCCCGTCATTAGCGATTTTGAATATGATAGTTTATTTAAAAAACTAGAAGCCATTGAAGCGGCGTTCCCAGATTTGAAAACGCCTTCCTCTCCTACCCAACGTGTTTCTAATGACCTGACAAATGAATTTGCTTCTGTAGAACACCTCATTCCCATGTTGTCTTTAGACAATTCTTATAATGCTGAAGATTTAAATGATTTTGATGAACGTATCAAAAAATTAACAGGAGAAGAAGGAGATATAGAGTATGTGGTAGAACCTAAATTTGATGGAGGTAGCATCGCCTTAGTTTATGAAAATGACCTGTTAGTTCGTGCGGCCACTCGCGGAAATGGTCAAAAAGGGGAAGAAATGACGCCCAATGCCAAAGCCATGCGCTCCATTCCTTTACAAGCCAATTTCTCAAAATATGGTATCCAAAAAGTAGAATTGCGAGGTGAAGCCCTCATTCGAAAAGATAACTTTGATAAAATCAATGCCAAACGTCAAGCCGAAGGAAAAAGTCTATTCGCTAATCCACGTAATGCTGCTACAGGAGGTTTGCGTATGAAAGATCCTAATGAAACGGCAAAGCGGGGTTTGGAAGCTTTTGTCTATCAATTGGGTTATGCGGTGAATACAGCCGAAGAAAATGTATTGGATCAATTTCCTACCCATAATCAAGGAATTGATGTATTGGCAGAATTGGGATTTAAAGTGCCTACGATCGAACGAAAACTATGTAAAAACATTCAGGAAGTTGCAGCGTTTTGTGAAAAATGGGAAGAAAAAAGAGAAGGCTACGATTATGAAATAGATGGCATGGTTGTAAAGGTCAATTCTATTGCACTTCAAGAAAAATGTGGATACACCAGTCACCATCCCCGCTGGGCCATCGCTTTTAAATTTAAAGCCAAACAAGCTACGTCTACTTTGTTAAATGTAGACTATCAAATTGGTAAAATTGGTTCAGTTACGCCTGTGGCAAAAATTGAACCCGTACAATTGGCAGGGGTTACGGTTTCTTCGATTTCCCTACATAATGAAGATTTTATTACGAGCAAAGATATTCGAATTGGAGATACGGTCTTAGTGGAACGCGCAGGAGATGTCATTCCCTATATTGTAAAATCAATGGAAGAATTACGTGATGGAAGTGAACAAGTGATTGATTTTCCAAGAAACTGTCCCTCCTGCAATACATCGCTTATTCGTGCTGAAAAAGAAGCGGCTTGGCGTTGCCCCAACTTCCAATGTGAGGCGCAGGTGGTACAGCGTATGATTTTTCATGTTTCCAAAGATGCTATGGATATTGATGGCTTTGGAAAATCCTATGTCGAACGCTTTTATGAAATGGGTTGGTTAAAATCCTTGGCTGATATTTATGCTTTGGATTATGAAGCAATTGCCAATTTAGAAGGATTTGGTACACGCTCGGCAGAAAAATTACAAATAGCCGTTGATAAAGCGAAGCAAAATCCTATTCATCGTTTATTACATAGTCTGAGTGTTCATCATTTAGGGAAAAAAGCATCCAAATTGATTGCTCAAGAAATCAATCATGTCCTAGATTTAAAAAATTGGACCATAGAACAATTTACTGAAATTAAAGATATAGGGCCCGTCGTCGCTGAAAATGTGATTGCCTTTTTTCAAGATGAACAAAATATCCAACTTCTTCTTCAACTCGAAGCCAATGGGGTCAATCTTCATCAAACAGAAGAAGATAAACCTGTAGTAGTAGCAGCTGATGCACCCTTAGTCGGTAAGACCATTTTATTTACAGGTAAACTACTACAAATGGGGCGTAAAGAAGCGCAAGAACTCGCCACAGCAGCAGGTGCAAAAAATATCAGTGCAGTTAGTTCCAATCTCAATATTTTAGTGGCAGGTGAAAAAGCAGGTTCTAAACTCAAAAAAGCTCAGGCAATTGGTACTGTAGAAATTATGAGTGAAGAAGATTTTTTAGTCTTGATTGGAAAGAATTAATATAATGAAGTGGTGTAGGGGTAAATTCATCTCTACCATCATTAAGTCTTTTTAACATGCCTAGCAATAAAGAAAAAAAATCAAGTAAATCAGAGAAACCTTTAAATTTTGAAACCGATGATTTTTCATCTAAAAACTTCTTAGATTTTATTGAAGAACCCACAAATAAAAAAATTAAGTTTTTCTCTGTTCTTCTATCAAAAAAGGATAAGCTTATAGAACCATTGATCTTTTGGTTAAATACAAATGAAAAAAAATGGTATCGTTTCTTTATTGATGCATGGCTGACACATTGGGATGAGTATAATGAAATTGAAAAGACAAAGATTATTAAAGACGATTTCGAAGAATATGATGAATATTTTGTGAGAGACTTAGTTGAAGAGTTAGGATTGAATGATAAAGTAATTAATGAAATAGAAGTAAGTCGATTCTTTGAAAAAGAGCAATATATTGCTCAAATAAAAATTTCTATAGAAGAACATTTATTGATTATCATTAGAGATTTTGGAGACAAAAAACCAGCAGAATTACTAATCCTAAATAATAAAGAATAACCTAACAATTTATTGTCCTTTGTTGAGCGAAGGTTGTACCTTCGTTCGAGTGAATGCAAAAGTCTGTTTTGCGAAAAGCTTTACTTCTACTCCCACCCATAAGCAGCTCGCATTTTATTGTAAATGGCTGTATTCTCATAAATACCACCAAACAATTCCGCACCAGGGCCATACGCAAATACAGGAATTAGATCCGCCGTATGATAATCAGAGGTAAAAGCCGTTACCAAACTATCCATAGTGGAACCAGGTTGAATCGCAAAGCCTCCTGTTTCGTGATCTGCTGTAACGATAACGAGCGTTTCTCCATCTTGCTCCGCAAAATCAAGCACTGCTCCAATCGCTCGATCAAAATCAATCATTTCGCTGACGATGTAATCTGATTTGTTAGCATGTCCGCCCCAATCTATCTGAGAACCTTCTATCATTAAAAAGAAGCCATCCTCTCCTGCTTTTTGATCTAAAAAATCGACTGCAAAATCGGAGGCTGGCACTAAATAATCACGCCCCTGAGCAACAGGAAGTGGATCATCATCTGCGGTGAAATAGACGAAGTTTTGATTGTAAGAAGGAGTCAATTTCGTGAAATCAGATTGAAAATAATCCGATACAGCATAGCCTTTTGATTGTAAAGCTTTATATAAATTTTTCCCATCTTTTCGGCGATCGAAATATTTTTTACCGCCACCAATAAAGAGTTCAATATCTGTTTTTAAAAAATCCGCAGCGATGTCTTCATACATTTTTCGTTGTTTGACATGGGCAATAAAAGAAGCAGGCGTCGCATGTACAATCGTAGAAGTAGCAATCAATCCTGTTGCTAATCCTTTTTGTTCCGCTTCTTCCAAAATCGTTTTTACAGCTACTGTATCTGGATTTACGCCTATTGCGCCATTATAGGTTTTGACACCACAAGCAAATGCAGTTGCACCAGCAGCAGAATCCGTTACTAATTTATTGCTCGCATAACATTTGTGAAGACCTATAACTGGAAATTTCTCTAGGTATAATTTATTTTTATTGGCATACATCCCTGCTGTTATCTGCGTGATTCCCATACCATCTCCAATCATCAAAACGATATTTTTGGGCTTTTTCCCCGTTTGCATCGACCAGCGATTCATATTACGAACATCCTCTGTCGTATGACTGCCATCTTCATTGATAGGGCGATCTTTGATCGTAGTCGTTTTTTGATTACAACTGTAAGGAAGGATAAATAACAGTAAAAAGGATAGGTATTTCATTGTCCATGTTTTGATCTAAACAAAAGTAACAAAGAAAACGCCTCAAGTGAAAAAAAGGAGATGAATTTGGTGATAAATCAAACTTTTTAACTGAATTATACCTTTTAAAGTGTAGCAATTATGAATAAGAAACTTTATCTTGCTTATAATCTTTTGAAAAAAGTAGTTATGCCAAATACTAATCAAGAACTTTTACACATACCTGAACATTACATCTATGAGATGGTAAATGGTAAACCCATTCATTACAAAGGATACATGGCATATTTGGATGGTAAACAACCACAAACAGAATTAATGGGAAGCAGTTTTTTACAATCTTTAATTATTACCAATCTCGTTTTATTATTGCACTCCAAACTAGGAACTGATTTCTACATTCTCACCAATGAATTAGGTCTTCAATTTTCAAAAGGAAATTGGAGAGCTGCCGATATCGCGATATATGGAAAAGAGCAACTTGATCTTTCTAAGGCAGATAATAAATATCTAAAGATCCCTCCAAAAGTAGTTATTGAAATTGATACTAAAGCCGATCCTAATGATATCAAAGATACTTTCAGTTATTACAATGAAAAAACAGAGCAACTCATCAATTTTGGGGTAGAAAAAGTGGTTTGGATTT
The DNA here is from genome assembly GCA_020628645.1 of Saprospiraceae bacterium. Classification (GTDB taxonomy): domain Bacteria; phylum Bacteroidota; class Bacteroidia; order Chitinophagales; family Saprospiraceae; genus JAHDES01. Next base: position 111,415 of record JAHDES010000008.1, on the reverse strand, counting down.
TTTCGGATTCACAAAAAGTACTTATTGCTGAAAAAGCAAATCCCTCCGAATGGCGACTTACCGAATGGTCTAAAGATTTTGATTTATTAGGTAAAACGATCAACATTAACCAACTCCTTGATACTTTGTAATAAGGTTTCTTATACTTTTAAACCTTATTTAGTAAACAAATTATACTTTAAGATGCAATAAATCGCACGAAAGCCATCTTTCCATCCTATCTTCTTCCCTTCTTCGTAAGTTCGCCCATAATAAGATATGCCGACTTCATAAATACGAATGTTTTTGATACGAGAAATCTTAGCCGTAACTTCTGGTTCAAAGCCAAAGCGTTTTTCTTTTAAATGTAGGTTTTTAATAATTTCAGATCGGAAAACTTTATAGCAGGTTTCCATATCGGTTAAATTCAGATTGGTAAGCATATTGGATAAGCCCGTCAACCATTTATTTCCGATGGAATGCCAAAAAAATAAAATTCGATGCGGCTTCCCCCCCATAAAACGAGAGCCATAAACTACATCTGCATGACCATCTAAAATAGGTTTCAACAATTGGTTATACTCATGAGGATCATATTCTAAATCCGCATCTTGAATAATCAGATAATCACCACTTGCTTTTTCAATTCCTGTATGCAAGGCAGCTCCTTTTCCTTGATTGGTGGCATGTTCAAAATATTGAATAGAAAGAGAAGGATTATTTTTTTGATAAGACTGAATAGCTTTTTTGGTATGGTCTGTAGAACAATCGTTAACTAGGATAATTTCTTTTTCTAATCCATCTTGAAGCTGTACAGCTTTAATTTTATCCAAGATGAGATGAATCGTTCTCTCTTCGTTGTAAGCGGGTATGACTATGGAAAGTTTGTTGGTCATAACACAAAAAAAAGAAAAAATCAGTAAATACTCCCTGCTATAAAAGACAAAATGTAAAAGCGACCGATAATCATCACTTTTACATTTTGAATTTCAAGGTTTGAAATTTTACATTTATTTGAAGGCATTAAAGCCAGTAACATCCATTCCTGTAATTAAAAGATGGATGTCGTGCGTACCTTCATAAGTTAATACCGTTTCAAGATTCATCATATGGCGCATCACAGGATACTCATTGGTAATCCCCATACCACCATGAATTTGACGTGCTTCTCGTGCAATTTCTAATGCCATATTCACATTATTTCGTTTTGCCATCGAAATTTGAGCAGGTGTAGCTTTTCCTACATTCGCTAATGTTCCTAATCGCCAAGCTAATAATTGTGCTTTGGTAATTTCGGTAATCATCTCCGCCAATTTCTTTTGTGTCAACTGAAACTGACCAATCGGTTTGCCAAATTGCTTACGCTCGCGTGAATAGCGTAAAGCAGAATCGTAACAATCCAATCCTGCCCCAATCGCTCCCCAAGCGATACCATAACGTGCCTTAGATAAACAAGATAAGGGGCCTTTTAATCCTGAGACATTGGGTAATACATTAGATTTGGGTACACGAACATCTTCAAATACTAATTCTCCAGTAATTGATGCTCGTAATGACCATTTTCCATGAATTTCAGGGGTAGAAAAACCTTTCATCCCTCGTTCAACAATCAATCCTTGAATACGTCCTTCTTCATTTTTTGCCCAAACAACTGCAATATCTGCTAGTGGTGAGTTGGTAATCCACATTTTTGCACCATTTAAGATGTAAGCATCGCCATCATCTTTGATATTGGTAATCATACTGCTTGGATCAGAACCATGATCGGGTTCAGTCAATCCAAAACAACCAATCATTTCTCCACTTGCTAGTTTGGGAAGGTATTTACGACGTTGTTCTTCTGAACCAAATCTATAAATCGGATACATCACTAATGATCCTTGAACTGATGCCATAGAGCGAATACCAGAATCTCCCCGTTCTAGCTCTTGCATAATGATACCATAAGCAATTTCATCCATACCGCCACATCCATATTCTGCTGGCAAACTTGGACCATAGGCTCCAATTTCTGCTAATCCTTTGAATAAATGTTTGGGGCATTCAGCGCGTTCTGCATATTCTTCAATAATGGGGCTTACTTCAGATTTCACCCAATCTCGAACAGCATCTCGTGCTAAAATATGATCTTCGCTCAATAACTCATCAATGTTATAATAATCGTGTCCTTGATATTGGTCTTGGCGTGCGCGTTTTTGAATAGTACCGTTACCTATCATAATAGAAGGATTTTATCTTGTTTGGTTTTATTTTAAAATTTTGACAAAAATACATATTAAATTAATGATAAACTACCCATTAGCAAGGAAGAAACCTTAATATGACAATAAATAGATACGATTAGATAGAAAGAGGGGTTGCAGTTAATAGTTGGTCTAAATTTAAATCTCCCCATTTCCCTTCTTTTTTGTAGGGTATAAAACGGGCAAATAATTCTTCTTTATACCAACCAAGCTCTCGCGTTTTTTGGATGACTTCTTTATGAAACTTACTTTTATAGGCATAGTCCATCATAAGTTCGCTGTTTTCCCAAATACTAAAGGTCGCTTGTTGAATAAGAGGGAGTTCTCCAATTCCAATAGAAAAAATTCTTCCTTTTTTATCATGAACAGATCGACTAACTTGAGGTACAAAACGCCAAAAACCAAGTAAATGCTTAGTATAAATGGTAGCTCGTGTAATAACCGCTACTGCTTGTTTTTTATCAAAAGGGTGAGTCGTTTTAAATGGTTCAACTTCATCCCAAGTACCGTGTGATTTTGTAGGATGTAAAAATAAGGTGAGGTATTCTTTAGCACGTTCTTTTTGTTGTAAAAAAATCGGATGTGCCTGAAAAAATGAATTTGCATACACTTCATTTTCCCATGAAATTAATAATCCATATACCCCAAAATTGGGAAAGATACTAAAGCCTCGCCCCGCGCCACTTCCTAGCATTTTAGCAAATGTAATTCCTTCAATGGTCTGCAACTGTTCGGGTAGTAATCCCATCTGCTTGAAGCCCCACCATTTATTTGACCAGCTTTGATAACGGAAAAAAGTGATGGTAGTGATGGGTAGATTGGACATAGATGATGATTAAATTTACTTTTTATTCAACAGTTAATCATCTATAAGGTTTATCGTCAAATGAATTCGAAAATTTAAAATATTATAGTTGTTACACTTCTTTTGGAGATTGAAGAATTGACGAAGTCTTAATTCAATACATAATACATATCAATCATGCCCTTATTTTTCGCAGCGATTTTTCCACGATATTGACATTGAAATTTGTACTTCACTTGATTGTAGGTTGATTCGGAGATATTGACTCGCCCTACATCAGAATTAGATTCCATACGAGCAGCAATATTTACGGTATCGCCCCAAATATCGTAAGCAAATTTATTGAAGCCCACTACGCCCGCTACCACAGGGCCAGTATGTATACCAATGCGTGCTTCAAAGAACGGAAGTCCTTGTCGAGAACGATCTTGTTTATAATCCTTCAAAAATTCCTGCATTTCCATGGCTGCTTTTACCAAATCGGTAGGTAGTTTTTTACGATCCGTTAAGCCACTTGCACACATATAGGCATCACCAATAGTTTTAATTTTTTCGATGCCTTTATATTGTGAAATGATATAATCAAATGCTTTGAAGCAATGATCGAGTTCTGAAACGAGTTGTTCAGGTTGTAATTTTTCGGAGATTCCTGAGAAGTTTTTAAAGTCGGTAAACAAGACCGATACACTATCATACTTTTGGGCTTTGGCTTTACCATTTTCTTTGAGTTCGTAGGCGATGGGTTCAGGAAGGATATTAAGTAATAACTCATCTGAACGTTTGCGCTCTTCGTCAATTTCTTTATTCTTATTTTCCAAGGCCTTTTTAGATCGCCGATTGGAAATCAACATGGTAATAAAGAATAAAATCAATAGTCCTAAAACGCCTGCGCCAATGGCTGCCAATTTGGTATACTGTTCTTGTTCCTGTGTGGCAAGCTGTGCTTGTAAGAGTTCTTTCTCTTTTAGCTCCAACTCATACGCTTGTTCTTTTTCGTCTTCCGAGAGTTTTTTATAGCGACTAATGTATCGCTGAGTTCGTTCTTCAGCTTTTTCTTTTTCCTCTGAGATATTCGCAATTTCTGCTTCGCGTTGTTTGAGTTCTTCTTCTATGCTAGCACGTTCTCGTTCGAGTTTTCTTTTTTGGGCATCAAGTTCTTTTTTCGCAGCACTTGCATCAAACTTCTCCCCTTTCATCCCTGCTAATTCTTCTTTGACGCGCATAATTTCTTTTTCCAATTGACGGTTTTCATTTTTCAATTTTACATTGTCATTGGTCAAGCGTGTTACCGATCCAGAAGAAGAGGAGGAACTAGAAGAAGAAGTACTAGCCGCTCTATTTTTTTTCAGATAAGCTACAGCCTCTTTAGAATAGTTATACGCACCTCGGTAGTTTCGATCTTCATAGGCAATCCGTGCCAATTGGTCAAGACTTTTTAAGGCAATTTCATCATTACGGGAGTCTTTAGCTGCACTCAACGCTCCTTTGAAACGAGCCTCCGCACGATCTCGATCTCTTCGTTTAATGTGGATTTCAGCATCTCGGAATATGATTTTTGCTGCCATAGAACGATCTTTTTTCTGACGAGCAATATCTTGTGCATCTTGAATATGCATGGCAGCTTTCTGGAGGTCAGAATTCATATAAACGCCCGCCAATTCATATTTGAGTTGCATTCTTTCTGTAGAAGAACTTGCTTTTTTTAGTCGCGCTTCTAATTCACTAGCCGATTGGGCTTGCATCCCAATTGAAGAAAAAAGAAGAAGAAAAAAGAAGAAAATATAGTTGTAAAAGGTCATTCTTTTTCTATTTAGGTCAAATATAAAATTTTACCATATATAAAACCAGAAAAAATATCTATTTTTATAACTTATACTAAAAGAACAAAAGCTAAAAATTGCGTTACAAATCCAATCAAATAGCCCCCATAAAGATCTTTGGGTTCATGCGCTTTCAGAATAAGTCGAGCTGTACCCACCATTCCTGCCAATAAAATAACGACCATCAAAAGCGTATGCATTTGAACTTGAACAGTTCCAATTTGACCCAAATTTACTGGAAAATCGCCATAGCTAAAATTCCACATCGTCAAAATAACCATCCCCAATAATCCCCCCATTCCAATAGCATGTGCGCTTATTTTAGTAAAAATATTGATAAAAAAAGCCAAAAAAAGTGCAATTGTTGATCCTAATACAAATATAGAATAGGCAGTGGGTATGGTAGGGTTAGATACCATATTTCGAAACATCCACATGTAAAATATTCCTGTCATGATATAAGGTCCAATGCGTTCCATTCGATCTTTCATTTGAAGCGAATGAATAAAGCCTAATTGTTTCATTAATAATACACCACAAGCAGGTATTAGAAATGTAGAAGAAAAAACGAGTAAAATTAGGGGGATGTTTCCTTGCAAATGATGTAAACCAAATAAATAAGGGTTAATCAATAGTAATAGCACCAGCATATACGTTAATATAAGCAGAGGGTGAAAAACGACCGATAATATATGAGCTGCGATACGAAGCATACCGAATAAATTACTGTACAAAAGTAGCAAAATAATAGTATTTCCAATATGCCTTTTGGCTATTCTATCTTCTAAAATAAAAGAAAGCAAGGAGAGATTTCTTAAAATTTTGATAAAAGCCTGTAATTTTATGGCTAAACGCATTAGACTTACGTTATAAAACCAGAAATGCCTAATAAGGAAACCATCATACAAGAACACGACGCCATTCGGCAAATTATTGGACGACCTCCGTCTTGGATGCTCCGATGGGGAATTGCTGTGATATTTATTGGTTTTTGTGTACTCGGAATTGTGTCATTTTGGGTAAGTTATCCTGATATCATTGAGGCTAGAGTGCTTATCACTTCTGAAAATCCTCCACTCAAAGTAGTTAATAAGGTAGCAGGAAAACTACAAAAGTTTAATCTATCCAATGATGAAATTATTGAGCAAGGACAAATTATCGCGCAAATTGAAAGTACTGCTGAGTTAAAAGACATCCAAAAAATAGAAGCTTATCTCCATGAAGAAACCAATACTCCCCCTAGAAACGATCTTAAACTGGGTAAGATACAAGCTGTTTGGACAAGCTTTTTGAATGAATATGATAATCTCAAACGATTTCTACAAAATGACCTGAGTAATGATAAAATCAATCGAATTCGTAATCAAATCAAAGAAATTCAACAACTCAATACTGCCTTAAAAAAACAAGAAAACACTCTCAATGACCAACTCGCATTAGCCCAAAAAGCAATGCAACGAGATGAAGGATTGGCGCGTGAAGGAGCAGCTAGTGCCATAGAAGTAGAACAAAGTACCGAACGTTTTCTTTCTGCCAAACGACAATTGGAAGAACACCAAAATAGAGCATTCAATAATTCTATACGAATTGAAGAACTGCAAAACCAAATTTTGATCCTACAGGAATCTCGAGTGAACAATAGTGCTCAATTACGCATTGAGATGAAGTCTAGACAAAACCTGGTTCAAAACGCGATCGACGAGTGGAAAAGAACCTATTTGTTAGAAGCTCCCATTAGTGGTAAAGTAAATGTTTTAGATAACTGGAGAAATGGACAATTTTTAACAGCAGGCACGGAATTAATCTTAATTTCGTCTGAAAAAGCTTCCCCTGAAAATGTAGTCGTACGTGCTATTCTTCCCGAATTTAACTCAGGGAAAGTAAAGCGTGGAATGGATGTAAATATCCGTATGGATGCTTTCCCGTACAAAGAATATGGCGTATTAAAAGGGCAAGTCGCCTATCTTTCAGGTGTAGCTGAAAAAGCCACCTATCAAGTGTCTATCGACCTACCTAACCAATTGACAACAACCTACGATAAACAACTTTCTTTTAGTGAAGAAATGCAAGGAACGGCTCGTATTATTACGGAGAAACGCCGTTTAATTGAACGATTATTTGACCAAATTTTAGATGTCATTCGAAATGAATAAAACTTCTCTATTTTTATTTGTCCTATGCTTTTTATCGCAAATAGATGCACTGACTGCACAAGACAATACTAATCATATTTATTTTGATAATATTCGAACGGTTCGATTTCATCCTGTTGGAAGTCCCACTACGCTGCCTTTTGTAAGCTTAGGTGGTGATGGGGAACTCATTTTTTATTTTGATGATGTAGATGGCGAGCGCAAGGATTATTCTTATACCATTGAACATTGCAATCATGACTGGACACCCTCTGATCTTGCTTTTTTTGAATATGCCAATGGATTTCAAAATGTAGATATCAATGATTTTGAATTTTCTTATCGTTCCTTTTCCAACTTTGCTCACTATAAACTTTTTTTGCCCAACGATAATATTAGCTTCACTCAATCGGGAAATTATTTGTTAAAAGTTTATGAAGAGGATGATGGAGGAGAAAAACATCTTTCAATTGTCCGCCGTTTTTTAGTAGTTGAACAAACAATGGGTATTCGAGCAAGTATGAATCTCCCTGCCAAAGTCAGCAAACAAAGAACCCATCAAGAAATTGATTTTACCGTTAGTACAAAGAAAGATGCAATTGTTAAAAATCCCCTAACTGAAATAAGTGCAACCGTTTTGCAAAATGGTAGATGGGATAATGCCATTACAAATTTAAAACCTGTTTTTTTAAAAGGGACTGATTTAGTCTTTGACCATCAAGATAAAATTGTATTTCCATCTAGTAAAGAATGGCGCTTTGTAGATTTACGATCTTTACGATTTCCACATGATGGAATAGAAGTAGAGCGCGTAGATGGAGGCTATGATGCCTATGTCAATTTAGATCGAAAAAGAGCCTATCTTCCTTATTTATCGTTTAATGACTTTAATGGAGAATATATTATTGAAAATAGAGATGACCCGCGCATCCCTATTAATAAATACTACCAGAAAGATCATCATCTTACGGGTGAATATATCTTGACCTATTTTGGTTTAGAATCGCCAACTGAACTTCTAGATCATGACGTTTATCTTTTTGGGGCATTGACAGATTGGGAATTGAAAGAAGAGTTTAAACTAGATTACATTGCAGAAAAACAATATTATGAAACAGGTTGCTGGCTCAAACAAGGCTACTATGATTACCTCTATGCTGCTGTTCCAAAAGGAACAAATATCGTTGACCTCGAAGAACTAGAAGGCAATTGGTATGAAACTAAAAATGATTATTACATACTTGTCTATTATCGCCCTATTGGGCAACGATTTGATCGTTTAACAGCGATACAATTTTTAAGTTCCAATCGTTAATTTCTCTATACTTTAACTTATTTTTCATTTTCTATGAACAAAAAGAATTTTTTCTTGCGCCATTTCTTCTTTCTAATGGCATTGATGTGTACCACTTTACTTCAAGCAAGTACCGTTCATTTATCTATCGAAGTAAATCAACCCACTAGCGATCAAGTAAGCCTCAAATATCAAAAAGACGGTAATACGGATCAGCTCAGTATTTTTCGTGTAACTTTGGGAGCAGATCAAGCTGCAAGTTTCCAACTGGATTTATCGAAAGCAACTTTTGTCACCTTAGAATATGATAGACAAACCATTGACTTATTTCTTGAACCTAATGATGATTTACAACTTCAATGGTCGAATAATCATCTAAAAAGCTCACTGCAATTCTCAGGAAAAGGCAGTCAAAATAATCGAATTTTACATCAATATTCTACACAGTTTGGCGATTTAAATCAAGAAACCTATGATGGTGCTTATTTAAAAGTATTAGTAGATGCTAATGAATTTCATCAATCTAAAAGCAGTACTAAATCTACTTATGAACAACATTTAAACCAACAATTTGAAAAAACAACTCGCTTTTTAAACCAACATCAATCTCAACTCAGCTCTAATTTATATCAACATTTAAAAGCCAATAGTTTATATCATAATGCAACCAATCGTATTGCTTGGTCATTAGCCCATCCCAATGAAAGCACAAAAATTTCTTTGCTCCCTCAACAGCGATTACAGGATGAAAACATGCTCTCTTATTCTTCTTATCAAAACTTTTTAAATGCCTATGCTTTAGCACTTCATCTACCTGAATCTTTATATAAATACAAAGCCCATTTTGCCATCTATGATAAAATAGAAACCACCTTTTCTGGACGAGTAAAATATTTTCTACAAGCACACCTCTTAAAAGAAGTGTACAATCGTTCTGGAGATGCAGAATTAGCCTTTAAACATTTTCAGAAATTTGCCGCGAATAATCCTTATTCAGAATATACAGATGAGGTATTAGCCGTTTATGGCGGTATTTTAAGCGGAACGCCTGATTTAGCTGCACCAGATTTTGATATGGTTGACCCAAATGGAAAACTCATCGCCTTATCCGATTATAAAGGTCAAGTTGTGTACATCAGTTTCTGGGCCAGTTGGTGCAAACCTTGTATTGAAGGATTCAAAAAATCGGCCGATATTCGACAGCAATTGCAAGATATGGGAGTCGTCTTACTTAATGTATCTATTGATAAAAATGATACAGCTTGGGAATCCGCAAGAATTCGTCATAATCCGACAGGTGTGAATGGATTGGTACTATCTTTGGAAGATATATCTAAGAAATACGATATATCCAGTATTCCCTTGTATCATATAGTAGATAAAAATGGAAAATTTTCCTACCTTACGCAAAATGGACAGCGCAACATTATTGAAGAGTTCCGACAACTCGTGGAGAGATAGTGTACTACAGCTACTACAAAACGGCAAACATTCTATGGGAAACCCACTTTTTAAAATTAGAGAGTACGGTAAGTATGGCTTTATAAATAGTGACGGGCAGGTAGTCATCGAGCCACAATACTATGAAGCAGAAGATTTTTACAACGACTTTTCTCGTGTACGTTTCAATAATAAATTAGTACCCCTTGATTCGCTTGGTCGCTTATTGATGAAGCACCTCTTCAATCATGTTGGTTTATTTGAAGAAGGCTTGGCAAAAGCACAATTGGTCAATCAATGGGGCTATATCGACCAAAGAGGAAGCCTTGCTATAGACGTACAATATGATGATGCCAATGACTTTAGTGAAGGAAAAGCTGCTGTTTGTCAGAATGAACAATGGGGTTATATTAATAAGGAAGGTTCTTTGTGTATTAATTTTCAATTTGATAAGGCTGGCGATTTTAAAAATGGTTTTGCTACTATTGTAGAAAATGATTTATATGGCTACATCAATGCTAAGGGGAAAATTGTGATAGAACCTCAATTTGATTGGGCAGGTGACTTTCAAAATGGCGTAGCAGTTATTGCTGCTGATAAAAAATGGGGCTTAATTAACGCTAAAGGAGATGTAATTGTAATACCTCAATTTGATTGGGAAGAAGGCTATACAAATGGCACTTTTTTTGATGATCGTGCATTAGTAATGCAAGACGAAAAATATGGATTCATCACACAGGAAGGGCAAGTATTAGCCCAACCCATGTATGATTTCGCTGGAGATTTTGCCGAAGGACTTGCACTAGTAGAGATAAATGGTAAGTATGGTTATTTAGATCAGGATGGTCGATTAGCTATTTTACCCACTTTTGATGACGCAGGCGTCTTCTCAAATGGATTAGCACAAGTCAAACAAAACGAAAAATGGGGTTACATCAATTCAAAAGGAAAACTAGTTATTGATGCTCATTTTGATAAAGTTTTCCCTTTTAAAGATGGACTCGCCAGAATTATACGCGCCGATTATTGGCATTATATAAATACGTCAGGAACTATAGTTTGGTCTGAAAAAGTAGAATAATTATATTTTTAACTCTATCTAAAACACTCCTCACCTTATTTTTGATTTACAACCAATGTAATTCTATTTGATTTTATTTAAATTTTCACTTTATCAAATATTACAATTTTGTTAATATTATAAAATATCGTAACATTTAACTAATTTAGTGGTACAATTTCATTGTATAAACAGAAACATATATTTTTTAATACTATATTAAAAATACCATTTTCAGGATATTGTACGGTGAGAAAATAGAATGTACTTTTGTACTGTTACACCCCGTCTTGATTTAAACACAATTTACATAGCATTTAAAGTATCCCTTTATCCGAACACGATGACAAGGACATTATACTTCATCTTGATAATTGGGCTGCTCTATTCTTGTAAAAACGATCAATTGACGATTACAGAACTAGATGCAACCCTCGAACGCACGCTTAATCGGGCCTCTACCGATGGAAGCTATACATCTTTTATTCTCCCCGAAACAGGTGATTATAATGTTCTTCTACAAGATCCACGCAATCGTATCACCAAAGAAAAAGTTGCTCTTGGTAAATTCCTTTTTTATGAAACTGGTTTAGGCTTAGATGCCATTCAAGAAAGTGGTAAGCAAACCTACTCTTGTGCGAGTTGTCATATTCCTGAAAAGGGCTTTATGCCTGGGCGTGTACAAGGTATTGCTGATGGAGGAATTGGTTTTGGAGAAGATGGAGAAGGTCGTACTCGATTTCATTTATATCAAGAAAATGAAATGGATGTACAAGGCGCAAGACCCCTTAGTCTACTCAATTCTGCATTTGTGACAAACTCTACTTGGGCAGGAGCATTTGGTGCAGGCGGAGTAAATGCTGGTACGGAAGATGTTTGGGACAATAGTGAAATGACAGCAATCAACCATCTTGGCTATGCAGGCTTAGAAAGTCAAAATATAGAAGGGCTTCATGTACATCGTATGGTGGTCAATAAAGAAGTTCTAGATGAATATAATTATACGCCACTTTTCGATTTAGCTTTCCCAGATATGACGGCTGACGATCGTTATTCTCCTCTAGCTGCTAGCTTTGCTATTTCTGCTTATATTCGTACGCTTTTGCCTAATGAAGCTCCGTTTCAGCAATGGCTTAAAGGTGATAAAACAGCTATGAATGAACTTGAAAAAGAAGGAGCAGTATTATTCTTTGGAAAAGCAGGTTGTGTCAACTGTCATAAAACAGCAGGTTTAAATGCTATGGAATTTTATGCAATTGGTGTAAAAGATTTATATGAAACGGGCGAAGCCTTTAATACAGATATTACGGATAAACGAAACTTAGGACGTGGTGGGTTTACAGGAAAAGATGAAGATCTGTATAAATTTAAAGTGCCTCAACTGTATAATCTTAAAAAATCACCTTTCTATTTTCATGGAAGTAGTAAACGTAGTTTACGTGAGGTAGTCGAATATTTTAATGATGGGATAGCTGAAAACGCAAATATTCCTGATACACAAATATCACCACTTTTCCATCCTTTAGATTTAGATGAAGAAGAAATAACTGCCTTGACTACATTTTTGGAGACTGGACTATATGATAATGACTTAGATCGTTATGTTCCAGAATTTGTTTTGTCTGGCAATTGCTTCCCAAATAATGATATCCTTTCTCGCGCACAAATGGGATGTGAGTAATTTTCATTTATACCGTGAGGCTAACTTCAAGTCGTCCCACGAATAATCCTTAGTTAATTACATAGTAACATCTCTAGTGTTGCTAATACCTGCTTTGCTCGTTTTTCGTCATATCCTACATCTATTTTTTTCAAAGCAACTTCATCTTCTGTTTTTTCAGTTTTGGGGACTACTTGTGCTATTAATTGCATCATCTTTTGTCGTTCTGGTTCTGAGAATTTCGAAAAACTTCGTCGTAATAAAGGTAGCGTCTCCATAAAATTATCCATCTCCAATTGACTCACCCAATCATCAACCACTTGCCATAATTTTTCATAATGAATCAATAATAAACCACTACCATCTAAAAAGCCTTCTAACCAATAAGCGGCATTTGCTCGATCATTTCCATTAGATAAAGCAAAAGCCATTTGTTGGCTCACCTCATTTATAGAACTCAAGGTTTTATCAAATAAAATACGACAACTATTCCCTTGTAATAAAGGATGTACTTGATGGTTATCAACCAGTAATTTCAAACAAGAAATCCATGATTGAATATGATTGTCATCATTCAAAATATAAATTGCACGATGAACGCGTTTGATTTGCTGTAAAATATCGGTAGCCACTTCTTCATCAATAGATACGCAAGCATTCGGCAAACCAATACTGATACGAGGTATCAATTCATTGACGACTTCTTCAATCACTAAAATATCCATTTTACGAGTACTTCCATAGCGCAATACATCTACCAAAGAAGGCAAGGCTTCCATCAAACGATAAATATCTTTTGTAATAGCTGCTAAATCTCGCATTTTATCAATCAACACAGGAATACAATTAGGAAGATGTGCTTTAAGTGTTTGCCCAATTAATTGAGTAATTTTTGGAAGTTGATCGCTTTCTTGTGCTATTTTATTCACATAATTGGTACTGGCTTCTACTACCGTATTGCCCCACATGCCTGCCTCAATAATAGAAATGGCAAATTCCGCCTGCCAGTACAATCGCCAATGCTCATTGAAGCTCCCCGTTTGAAATTTAGACGCTGCTAATTCTGTTCCCCAAGGAATATTCAACAACAGCATTCGATGTAATAAATGACTAGCGGCAAGATTTGTATTTTTTCGGAGATCTAATTTTTTTTCTATTGCCTCCGAAGTGTTTCGTTCTTTGGTCAGACGAGCTGATTTGATAGATTTATCAATGTCTTCTTGTAAAGGAAGAATTGGAATGTCATTGGGTACATGACCAATAACATCGCCGATAATTAATTTTTCTTTGATTAATTCCAGTCGCTCTGTATGCCCCTCTCCTAAAACGGTCGTAGCTGCCTCGGATAATTCTTCAATTCCAGGAATCGCCAAATTTCGTAAAGCAGCTAAAGTTTCTGCCAATCGAACACTTTCAATGACATTTGCAGAAGAAGCTGCCATTCCTTCTTTTCGAAAGAGCCGAGCTGCTGTTGTCATCCATTGCGCAACAGTATTTTTTTTATCCCTAAACAGAGTTTCATACCAAGCTGGCGAAATCACCCCTGCTCCATAACCACTTTGACGCGCTAGTCGTTTGTAGGTCCAAGGAATCCAACTCGATTTAGTTTTTACTTTTTTCAATCCTCGCAAAATGGCGTTGTCCGTGCTAATTTTAAACTGTTTAACATCTTCTAAAACGGGGCTATGCCACGCACCACAAACGACGGCTATCTTTTCAAAGCCTTCTTTTTGTGCTTTACGAATACTTTTGCGCATGTGCGCTTCTCGCAATAACTCACTTGGAGGTGGTTGATGATCTTCTCGCAACAAACGCATCATTTCTGTTATCAACGGAAAAATAGCAGCATCACTACCATCTTGTTCAAAGGTCATTTCCCACCATCGTTCGCTGTCTTCATATCCTGCTAGTTTCGCCATATATCCTAATGGATCTTTTTGAAGCAGATTTTTTTTGGTGGAACTTTTTTTAGAAGGTAATTCCATTTGTTGTTTAGCCGCTTCAATATTTTTTTGTTCAAATAAGATAGATTGTGGAATATCCATAAATCGAACTGGAATTTGCTCCTTTACTCCATACAACATCGCTTGCCATTCTGGCGAAAATTCAGCAAAAGGATAATAGCTTGCTTGACTCAGGTTTTTAGGATTATACACCAAAATTGCAATGGGTGGTTTCAATTCCGTATTTTCAACATATTGAATCAAATTATCCGCATCTGGTGGCCCTTCTATGAGAACAATAGACGGTTGAAATTCTTCTAATGCCTTTATTAAAGCACTGGCAGAACCTGGTCCATGATGTCGTATTCCGAAAACGGCTAATTCCATTGATGAAAATTTATTTCCAAAGATAATAGGATTCTAGTGGAAATCAGTTGATTACTTTCATTTCGACACTTCATAACATAAACCTTTTTATCCTATACCTGTTATACACGACACAGGACAAAATATAATTTTTACAGCGATTTTATCTTGTCTTGGATAATTCTACCCGTTCTTACAAGAATCTTTTAACTTTGTAATTCGCGCAGTATGACTATAATGGACAGAAAACTCAAAGGAAAAATTATTTCAACACCTCCAATAGATAATGATCCTACGGCAGCTAGTCGTAAGCAAGATCATATCGAACTAGCATTTCAATCACAAATTGAAAATGGTAAATTGGATCAACGGTTTTATTATGAACCGTTATTTCAAGCTCATCCTGAACGAAATAGTCTAAATCAATTTTCTTTTCTCGGTAAAGAAATGCGCTGTCCGCTTTGGGTATCTAGTATGACAGGTGGAACGGCTTTGGCAAATACCATTAACCACAATTTGGCGCGAGCTTGTAAAGATTTTGGAATGGGAATGGGCTTGGGTTCTTGTCGTCAATTGTTGTATAGTGATGAAACCTTAGCTGATTTTGATGTTCGTAATCAAATAGGAGATGATCTTCCGCTTTATGCAAATTTGGGGATTGCACAATTAGAGGAATTAATTGCCGATAATGATTTACAACGCGTAAATGATTTAGTACATAAACTTCGTGCAGATGGTTTGATTATTCATGTTAATCCATTTCAAGAATGGTTACAACCTGAAGGAGATCGGTTCAAAATTGCCCCTATTCAAACCATCGAAACGGTTTTGAATTTTGTGAATTTTCCAGTGATTGTAAAAGAAGTGGGGCAAGGAATGGGGTATCATAGTTTAAAAGCATTATTACAATTGCCACTTGCCGCAGTTGATTTTGCTGCGAATGGCGGAACTAACTTTTCAAAACTAGAGCTATTACGTAGTGACTCTTTAAAGCAATCTATTTATAGTCAATTGGCCTATGTGGGGCATAGTGCAGAGGAAATGGTACAGCTTTGCAATCGACTAAAAGAAGAACTTGGAGATAAAATAAAATGCCAAGAAATTATCATTTCGGGTGGTATCAAAAATTTCTTGGATGGCTATTATCTTATCAATTCCTTGAATTTTTCTTGTATTTACGGACAGGCTTCCGCATTTTTACAACACGCCAGAGGCTCGTATGAAGAATTGTATCATTATGTAGATGCACAAGTGCAAGGCTTGGAATTGGCGAATGCATTTTTAAGAATTAAAGACTAAAAAATTGTCTATATTTAGTTAGGACAATTTCGAACATAACGCTCCTATGAAAAAGAAAACGATATCTGGATTTTCAAAACTTTCTAAACGAGGAAAAATTCGTTGGATCGTTGAAAATTTCTTTAAAGACCCAGAAGCAGTTGCTCGCGAATTAAAAAGTTACTGGCTCAATAATGAAGAGCAACAAAAAATTCTAGATGGCTTTAGTGAAAACACCATCAGTAATTTCCACTTACCGTTTGGAGTTGCTCCCAATTTTGTGATTAATGGAAAAGCATACGCTGTTCCTATGGTGATAGAAGAGAGTTCAGTCGTAGCTGCAGCTTCGAGTGCCGCTAAATTCTGGATGAAGCGTGGCGGCTTTCATGCAAAGGTCTTAGATAGTAAGAAAATGGGGCAATTGCATTTTTCGTGGAATGGCAACGTCCAAAAACTACAAGCCGTCTTTGAAGAATTAAAAGAAAAACTACACGCAGATACGACACATATCACTGCGAATATGGTCAAACGGGGGGGTGGCATTTTAGATATTGATTTGATTGATTTTACTAATCAAGAAGAAAATTATTATCAATTACGCGTGAGTTTTGAGACTTGCGATTCTATGGGGGCGAATTTTATTAATTCGATTTTAGAGGAATTCGGTCGTTCGCTACAAGCGTTTATGGCAACCCATCCTATTTTTGATGAAGCCGAAAGAGAGGTCGATATCATCATGGCTATTCTTTCTAATTACACCCCAGAATGCGTCGTACGAGCTTGGGTAGAATGCCCCATTGAAGATTTGGGAGTATTTGATGGGAAAATGGACGCAGCTACTTTTGCGAAGAAATATGCGAAAGCCATTCGTATTGCTCAGATTGATCCTTATCGAGCAACTACTCATAATAAAGGTATCTTCAACGGCATAGATGCAGTCATTCTTGCAACAGGAAATGATTTTCGAGCAATTGAGGCAGGTGGACATACCTATGCTGCGCGAGATGGACAATATCGTAGTTTGAGTTCGTGTAAAGTGGAAAATGGCATCTTTAAATTTTGGTTAGATATTCCTTTAGCTGTTGGAACAGTGGGAGGGCTAACCAAATTACATCCTATTGCTAAACGTTCGTTGGAATTATTAGGAAATCCTTCAGCGCATGAATTGATGATGGTAATCGCGGCGACTGGTTTAGCTCAAAATTTTGCAGCAGTAAAATCGTTAGTCACTACAGGCATCCAAAAAGGACACATGAAGATGCATCTAAAAAATATTTTAGTGCATTTAGAAGCATCTGAACAAGAAGAAGAAGCTGCAACTGCTTATTTCGAAAATGAGGTGATTTCCTTTACGGCTGTACGTAATTATTTAAATTCGCTACGCGAAAAAAAGTTTAAAGGGAGGAAGGTTTTGGTAGAACCGCAAGAATAGACTATTTTTAGCAATAATTTCCTCCAAACTATTCTGTGTGATGAAAAAATTAACCGTTTTCTTTCTATCTATTTTTTGTTTTTTCTTATCCATCGCTCAAGAAACGCCTGCTCCTGCACAATCGGAAGCTATCGCCATTCGAGGTGGTACTATTCATGTTGGAAATGGTACAGCTTTAGAAAATGGATTACTCATTTTTGATAAAGGAAAAATCGTAGAAGTAGCTAGTTTAAATAATTTACCTCCTATAAACTGGAATGATTATCAAGTGATTGATGCCACAGGAAAACATATTTATCCTGGATTTATTGCTCCCAATACACAAATTGGTCTTTCGGAAATTGGAGCGGTACGCGCTACTCGTGATGCAAATGAAATTGGTTATCTCAATCCGAGTATTCGTTCGATTATTGCCTATAATACAGATTCTAGAGTAACACCAACGGTTCGTTCTAATGGTGTTTTGATGGCTCAAGTTGTTCCTCAAGGGGGGCGAATTTCTGGTCAAAGTAGTATTGTTCAATTAGATGCTTGGAATTGGGAAGATGCGGCGTATAAAATAGACGAAGGGATTCATCTATCGTGGCCTAGAATGTTTACTCGAACTGGCTGGTGGACAGGAAATCCTGTAACCAAACAAAATGAAAAATACGCTGAACAAGTCCGTGAAATAGAAGCGTTTTTCAAAGAAGCAAAAGCTTATTCTATACAAACAAGTCCATCTACTACCAATCTTAAGTTTGAAGCTATGCGTGGCTTATTCGATGGTAGTAAAAAATTATATGTAAGTACCTATTATATAAAAACGATCATGGAATCTGTTTTAGTAATGAAAAAATTAGGGATAAATATGGTACTCGTTGGAGGAGATGATGCATGGCGAATTCCTGAATTTTTAAAAGAAAATGATATTGCCGTTATCTTAGATGAGACGCAAAGTCTTCCTGCTCGCACAGATGAAGATATAGATCAAACCTTCAAAAAAGCAACGATTCTTTCTGACAATAATGTACTTTTTGCGTTTGGCATGGATGGATATTGGCAACAGCGCAATCTACCTTTTCAAGCGGGTCAGGCTGCAGGTTTTGGATTAGATTATGAAAAAGCAGTTGAAGGGCTAACGTTGAATACAGCTAAGATTTTAGGGATAGATGATACAACAGGATCTTTAGAAGACGGAAAAGATGCCACACTTATCATTAGTGAAGGAGATGCACTTGATATGCGAACTTGTAAAGTGACCCATGCGTTTATTCAAGGACGATCTATTTCTGTAGATAATAAGCAAAAGCGTTTGTACCGAAAATTTGCACAGAAATACGAAAGTGAAAAAGAGTAAATTAACTCTAACTGCTCATTTTTACCATAAATAGACATTTTTCTACAAAGAATTGATCTCTTTTCATTATCAGTTTAAAGAGAAATATTGCATTTTTGTAACTCCAATAATTTAAGACTTTAAAACCTAAAATAATGGCTGAAGTAATTCGAATGCCTCGTATGAGTGATACCATGGAAGAAGGAGTGATTGTGGGTTGGTTAGTGGAAGAAGGTACTGCTGTTGAACCAGGTGATACACTCGCTGAAGTAGAAACAGATAAAGCAACAATGGAATTAGATTCTTTTTCGGAAGGAATCCTTTTACATATTGCTGTAAAAGAAGGCTCCGTTCCAATCAA
The DNA here is from genome assembly GCA_020628645.1 of Saprospiraceae bacterium. Lineage (GTDB taxonomy): Bacteria > Bacteroidota > Bacteroidia > Chitinophagales > Saprospiraceae > JAHDES01. Next base: position 92,284 of record JAHDES010000008.1, on the reverse strand, counting down.
TGGTGTTATTGGAGTTATCGGTGAAGAAGGCGAGGATTGGAAAGCAGCTATTGCCGCTTCAGAAGCAGAAAATGGTGCTGCATCTCCTGAACCAAGCAAAGAGGCTGCCCCAGCAGTAGAATCTACTCCAAGTGCTCCTGTTGCCATGCCAAGTGGCTCAAATAATAATCCAAGTTCAGCTTCTGATTCCCGTATCAAAGCTTCCCCGCTTGCTCGATCTATGGCTAAAGAAGCGGGTTTAGATTTATCAACCATTCAAGGAAGTGGCGATCAAGGGCGTATTGTAAAACGTGATATTGAAGAAGCCCTTCAAACGTCAAAACCAGCAGTTGTAAGTACGCCTTCTCCTGCACCCGCCGCACCAACACCTGCATCTCCACCACCTCCTGCTGCACCTGCCAAAGAAGCACCTGCAGTTGTACCATTTACATTTACGGGTGGCGAGAATAATTTTGAGGAAGTTTCGATTAGTCAAATGCGTAAAGTGATTGCGCGTCGTTTGGGAGAAAGTAAATTCTCTGCGCCTCATTTTTATCTAACGGTAGAAATGAACATGGCTAAAGTGATGAAACTTCGTACGAAAATTAATGAAAAATCACCTACTCGTATTTCTTACAATGATTTAGTAGTAAAAGCTGCTGCAGTAGCCTTGCGGGCACATCCCGCCATTAATTCTTCTTGGATGGAGGATCATATTCGAGTCAATAAAGACATTAATATAGGTGTTGCTGTTGCTGTAAAAGATGGATTGTTGGTTCCTGTAATTCGCTACGCGGACATGAAGACTTTGTCTCAAATTAATTCTGAAGTTCGTGTTTTAGCAGGTAAAGCAAAAGAAAAGAAATTACAACCTAATGAAATGAGTGGTAATACTTTTACCATTTCCAACTTGGGCATGTTTGATATAGAAGAATTTACAGCGATCATTAATCCACCAGATGCTTGTATCATGGCAGTAGGTTCTATTATTGAAAAACCTATTGTTAAAAACGGGAAATTAAAAGTGGGACACATGATGAAAGTTACCCTTTCTTGTGACCATCGCGTGGTGGATGGTGCAACAGGAGCGAAATTTTTACAAACGTTTAAAGGTATCTTAGAAGATCCTGTACGTTTGTTGATTTAATATAGATTTAAACAATCTACATACCCCCCAGCCAAGTGATGGATTAAACCTATCGCTTGGCTTTTTTGTTTTTATGAAAAAGACTTTGATGACTTTTGATCTTCAACAATCCATTCATCTTTTAAAAAGAACCCCATCTATCTTAAATAAGTTATTGATTGATTTACCCTATGATTGGTTACACAATAATGAAGGAGAAGATACATGGAGTCCGTATGATGTAGTGGGTCATTTAATCCATGGTGAAAAGACCGATTGGGTAGTACGTGCAAAAATAATTCTGTCAAATACAAAAGATAAAACATTTCATCCCTTTGATCGTTTTGCACAACTGAACAACACCAATGAGCCATCCATTGAGGTATTACTAAATGAATTTAAATTATTGCGAGAACAGAATTTAAACGAACTACAAAATCTAGCTATTCAAAAGAAAGATCTCATTAAAAAAGGTATCCACCCAGAATTGGGAGAGGTCAATTTACAACAACTTTTGGCTTGCTGGGTCGTTCATGATTTAGGGCATATTGCTCAAATTTCACGTGTTATGGCAAAGCAATACACAACAGAAGTTGGCCCTTGGAAGGCCTATTTAGGAATTTTAAAATAGTACAAAAATGAGTAAACGAACCTTGGTTTTAGGTGCATCTACTAATCCTGTTCGATATTCAAATCGCGCGATTCATCGCTTGCAAGCAGCAGCGCATGAAGTAGAAGCTATTGGAGGGCGAGCAGATCAAGTAGGAGCTATTCCCATCCAAATTGGTACACCTAATTTAGAAGGTATTGATACAATTACGCTTTATTTAAACCCTCAACGACAAAAATCTTATTACGATTACATCTTAAGTTTAAAACCTAAACGTGTCATTTTTAATCCTGGTACAGAGAATGCGGAATTGGTTAAACTCTTAAAAGAAGCCAATATTGAAGTCGAAATTGCCTGTACCTTGGTAATGTTAGCAACAGGAGAATATTAAAAACGATGGATCGATTTCTTCCTTATATCAATAAACATATTCAATTAACCCCTACCGAAGAAGCCATTCTTCAAGCAAATATTAAATATAAAAATTATCTCAAAGGGCAATATATCGTTCAAAATGATGAAATTTGTAGGTGTCATTCTTTTATTGAGTCGGGTAAGGTAAGGACCTTTTATTTAGATAAGAATGGCAATGAACACATTGTTGCATTTGGAATTGAAGAGTGGTGGGTTGGAGATATAGGAAGTTTAATTACACAATCACCCGCTGATTTCAATGTGCAATGTTTGGAAAAAACCCAAGTAGTACAAATTTACTATGAAAATTTACAACGACTATATCGAGATGTCCCCAAAATAGAACGAGTCTTCCGTCTCATCATTCAAAATGCTTATGTGAGTGCTCAAAAACGAATTGTGAGAAATTTTTCGCTTACAGCACGTGATCGGTATTTGCTTCTTCTTGAAGAATACCCTGCCTTCGTCCAGCGCTTCCCACAATATATGATTGCATCTTACTTGGGTATTACAAAGGAGTTTCTTAGTCAAATACGTAATCAACTTGCCAAAGAAGCCAAAAGTTAAACTACCTTAACTTTTTTTCTTAAACTACCTTATTTTTCTTTCTCCCAACATGACTGAACTTTGTGTTATTAATTTAATAAACTTAGATTCAGAAAAATGAAAAAAATAATTTTAAGTATCGCAGCAGTAGCACTATTAATTGCTTTACAAAGTTTCACCAATCACAGCTTTTCAAGTGTAGACGTAATAAATGTTACCAACAGTAAAATCATTTGGAAAGGTTATAAAGTCTCAGGTTCACATGAAGGCACATTGAGTTTACAATCAGGTTCTTTGATATTCAATGATACGCAATTAACTGGCGGTGAATTTACCATCGATATGACCACAATATCTTGTACCGATCTTAGCGGAGAATACAAAGGAAAATTAGAAGGGCATTTAAAATCGGATGATTTTTTTGGTGTAGAAAAATACCCTACCTCTAAATTAGTTATTACCAAAGCAAAACAAACAAGTAAAAATGCGTATGAAATTACCGCCGATTTAACAATTAAAGATATTACTAAATCTATCAAATTTGATGCTTCCATTTATGGAAAAAAAGCAACTGCTAATCTTAAAATTGATAGAACAGATTTCAATGTAAAATATGGTTCTGGTAGCTTTTTTGATGACCTTAAAGATAATATGATCTATGACGAAATGGATTTAGTTATAGATCTTGAATTTTGATAACGAACGGATAAGATATTCTCTTTTATAAAAAGTAAAATGCTCATAATTGCACAAAGTCATTATGAGCATTTTATATTATAATTTTCAACTACATTTACTGCAAGATCAAAGACTCAGTATACACCTTTCCATCCATTTGAATAGAAATGAGATACGTTCCTTTTACTTCTTTACTCAAATTAATTTCTTTGTTGTAAATACCATCGAAAGCAGTATTGAGTTCTTGATAAACTTCTTTTCCAGAAATATCAGTAATTGACAAACGAAGCGAAGCCGCTTTTGCCTTAAACTGAAGATTGACGATTCCTGTAGAAGGATTTGGAAAAACTTTCACTTCATCTAATTTTAATACTATCTTCTGGTCAGATGATGGGGTCGTCAATTGAGGTTTTTCTTTAGGGGTATCGTCTAGTTTATATTTTACAGGAATATTCATAGAAACTGCAACTGCTTTTCCATTTTGTTTACCTGGAATAAATTGAGGTAAAGCTTTGATGACACGCAATGCTTCAGCTCCGCAACCATCAGCGACATCTCGAGCAATATTTGCATTTGTTACATAGCCTTCTTTATCTACTACAAAGTTGATAACGGCTGTTCCTTGTGTACCATTTTTAAAAGCTTCTTTTGGAAATTTAATGGAGGTGTAAATATGCGTCAATAATTTCTTTTGAGAACATTCTTCTTTCTCAGCTAGTGTAGCCAAATCTTCACAACCAGGTAAACGGGGCATTTCGTCTACTTTTTTATAAACGATTTCTTTTTTATCTGTAGATTTTTGGATGTTTTCTACCCAAACTTCTTTTTCTTCATCTTGTCCTTCAATTTTAATTTTTCGTAGTGATTTTCCATTTTGCTCCAGATTTTTATTGGTCTTTTTGGTTGTCATTTCAATAACTCCATTAATCCCTTTATCTCCATATTTTTCAATAGCAGTATCTCCTTTCAATACTTCAATTTTTTCAATATCATCGGGAGAAATTTCTTTTATAGCACCTTTATCGCCCTCAAAAATTTTTCCATCTATTACGAAGAGTGGGGCTGGTTTTGAATTAGAACTATTTAGACGTATATTTTTACTATTTAGATGTATTTTTTTTCCTTCTGTTAATTTGCCATGTAGTTCTTTTTCTTTATCAATAGGAGCATTTCCATCAAGCTTGAACTTTATCGGAAGCATAAATTGTACGTGTACCTTTTCTCCTTTATGAACACCTGGTATCCAATCAGGCATTTCTTCTAAAACTCGGAGCACTTCAGCATCACAAGATTCATAGATAGATCGTTCAATTTGTAAATCTTTAATACTACCATCAGGTTTGATGACAAAGCTAGCTACTACTGTTCCTTCAATTTCATTTTTGCGTGCATCTTCTGGATATTTAAGTCTCGAAAAAATAAACTCTAGTAAATTTTTATCAGAACAAATTTTTCGTTCTTTTTTATTTTTAATTGTTCCACAAGCTGCAAAGCAGGGCATTTCATCCACTTCTTTATAAATAGGATCATGTGTTTCTTGAGAATTTTCAGCTGAATAAATAATCGTATTTGGATCTATTTGTGCATTAATCCCATTTTCTTGTGCTACTTGATGAATGATTTCATCCAATTCAGCCTGTTTTTCTGGAAAAATTAATAGCAATTCTCGATAGGCTTTATTAAAATCAGAAATGCGCATGGTTTGATCAAATTCTCCTGTTACCCGTTCGCCAGAATCAACATAAATGGCGGTAGTAGCAGTAGTTAATTGTTTGGTCAAAAAAGCGTGAATGGCTGTTTCATCATAACCATTTTTAATAAATTGATGAATGCCATGCGTCATTGGTTTACCCACTAATTCAGGGTGATCTGCAAAAAAACTAATGGTTTTTGATTGAAATGAAAAAAGGATTAACAAGGAAAATATGGCAGGGATACCAATAAGGTACTTGGCACTTTTCCACGATTGAGATTTTGTTTTCGTCATCATGTGGATACGATTTTTTAATTGTGATTGAAAAAAATGATTTGCGAGTGCCATTTTCACACTGGCTTGTGCCTGCCGAAGAAGCAGATGACCATACGTTGCTCGCTCGGCAGAGGTGAGTACGTAGGCATCTGCTAAATATTCATGAATCGTTCGAATCGCTTTTCGGTAAAACCAAATCATTGGACTACACCAAGCAATTATACTGATGAGCTCTATAAGCATCACATCCCAAGTATGTCTGCCGATAATGTGTGCTTGCTCGTGTTGTAAAATTTGTTGTTGATCATCTTGCGATAAAGTCATTTCTTTACTCCAAAATAAATAATGGAAAAAAGAAAAAGGAAGATGATTTCCATCTGTTCGGACAAGAATGATCTCGCCCATTTGTTTTTTCTCAGATTGCCGATAGAGTTGATAAATATCCCAAAGCCCATACACTAAGCGAGCTGTGGTAACTACAACGCCTATCAAATAGATCAATAGTAGTATGCTTGTCCAATTCCAAAATTGGGTAGTATCTGGGCGTACTACTACATCCAACATTTCTATACTTGCTGCGATGGGATAAACAAAAACGGCTGTTACTTCATCAACAGGCAATACTTCCAGAGAAAGTAGGCGAATCAATGGTAATAATAAGCCCAGCAGCATGGTAGAGATTAGATACCATCTATTGATATGAAAGAAGGTTTCTTTCTTTAAAAAAACAATATAAATCAGAAAGAAAATCGCCCAGCAAAAAGTGGCTTGGAGTAAATAGGCAATCATAAGCTATTATTTTGAATCGTCTTCTTTTAATTGATTAAGCATTTCAGAAAGCTCTTTTATATCCAGGTCATTTTCTTGCACCAAAAAGGAGACGAGTTGATTCATAGAGCCCCCAAAATAATCGCCCACCAATTTTTTGATGCTTTGTTTACTATAATCTTTTTTCTGAATGATCGGAAAATATTCATAGGTGCGTCCATAAGCTTTATGATCGACAAAGCCTTTCTCTTCTAAGATGCGAACAATAGAAGATATGGTGCTATGTGGAGGACGATCATCTCCAAACTCTTTTAAAATATCGCTCACTAAGCAACGTCCTTTTTGCCAAATAATTTGCATTATTTTTTCTTCTGCCTTTGTTAAACGCGTCATATAAGTATCAATTTTAGGATATATCTTTCAACGAATAACACAAATATATAGCGTATAATTAAAAAACGCAACTTATTTTAAAGCTTTATAACGTAAAACTACGTTATACTTGTTTTTCGTCTTGTTCAAAGACTTCATTCGTTAATCCTTTATTAAAAAAGTACACCTTATGGATTTAGTATATAATTTTTCTTAGCTTAGACTACACTAAATCTAAGACTGCTATGGATTGTATTAAACTTATCCTTTTTACTTCGTTTATTACTTTAACTTTTTTTTATTGTACAAGTCCTCAAGAACTCATTGATAAAGGAAAATATGAGCGTGTGCTTTCTAAATACCAATTAAAAGCAAAGCGTTCTACATTAACCATTCAAGAAGAGAATCATTATAAATCTGCTTTTAACGAATGGAAAAAAGATAAGTATGATTTATTAGAAAACTATGAAAAAAGTACTGTTTATAAAGATTGGGAAAAGGCTTTAAGACAATTGAATCAAATCCAAACCTATCAACAAGAAATTCGACAAGGCACCTCATTCACAGATGATGAGTTAAATCCTATCCATACGAATCAATGGAAATGGCAATTCATGGATAAACTGTTTGAAACACACTATAACAATTATCATGAATGGGTTGCTCAATATCATGAAACTCAAGACAGACAACACGTAATAAGAGCTTATGGTCAAGTAGAAAAAATGGAAGATTATCGTTCAGATGAGGGCTTTTACAATTATTATAGAGACTCTTGTGTAGCATTGGGGCAACGAAACTTTATCATAAGCTTTGAAAATAACACCTTTGGAACTATGTTTGATTTTAATACCCGCTTTGCGAATCAAATCCATTTTTCTTCTGGAATTTGGAATAAATACCACACATCCCTCCCCGATTCGTTGATTGATTATTATGTAACTGTTTCCCTAACAAATCTTAGAGAGAGTGATCAGGAAGAAAATAATTATATCAATTATTCCAAAGAAATTATTTCTCATTATGATATGCAAACGGATACTTCTGGTATAGTCCATAATGTTCCTGTTTATAAAACTGTTGAAGCTCAAGTGAAAGAAATCAACTATACCTTCACAGTTTTAGGTGAAGCAAGTATTGATTGGTATGACAATCGACGTAAAAGAGGTGATGGTTACAGAATTTTTAATGCTGGAGCAGAAGCCATTGAAACGCGTCGATTATACGATTCGGGTGACCGACAGGCTATCGACGGAACTGTAATATTAGACGGTTCTGCTATTTTTTTCTATGATTATAGTAATCTAAAACGAGATGTAATACAACAGTTGGCAAATCAAATCAACAGTAATTTGTAATACAATTTGACAGGCTAAAGCCTATCCTACTCTATTTATCGGATTTCACCTATACACTTACAAGATCATAGGAATAATCCTTCGTCTCCAAAGAAGACGTTCCCATTAAATAGGTATCAACTGCATGTGCGGCCTCTCGCCCTTCAGAGATCGCCCAAACAACAAGTGATTGCCCTCGACGCATATCGCCAGCCACAAAGACAGATGGAATATTAGTTTGATAATTTTGATCTTTTACATTTTTACGCGCATCTAGTTCTACACCGAGTTCTTCTAGCATACCTTTAAATTGAGGATGAACAAAGCCAATAGCCAAAAGAGCAAGATCACAATCAATGATACGTTCTGTATTTTCAATCTCAACAAATGTAGAACGATTAGTAGTTGGATCAATTTTCCATTCAATATTGACGAGTTTGATTCCTGAAAGATTGCCATCTTCATCACCCATAAATTCTTTGGTCAAAATTGCCCATTGTCGTTCACAACCTTCTTCATGAGAAGAAGATGTACGAAGCATCATAGGCCAGAGGGGCCAAGTATTTTCCTCACGATTGACAGGTGGTTTTGCCAATAATTCAATTTGCGTAACAGATTTAGCCCCGTGGCGATTGGAAGTTCCTACACAATCCGAACCTGTATCTCCTCCTCCAATTACGACTACATTTTTATTATTCGCTAACAGAATTTCATCAATTGGAATTTGTTGTCCTGCTACACGACGATTGTTTTGCTCCAAGAAATCCATTGCAAAATGCACTCCATTTAAATCACGTCCAACAATAGGTAAATCTCTTGGAATCGTTGAACCACCACATAAGACGATCGCATCAAAGTCATTTTGTAGTTCTTGTACAGGAACATTTACACCTACATCGGCATTCGTTTTAAAACGAATACCCTCTGCTTCCATCATGGCTACTCGGCGTTCTAAGACCCATTTTTCTAATTTAAAATCTGGAATTCCATAACGCAATAAGCCTCCAATTTGATCCTTTCTTTCAAAGACGGTCACGGTATGTCCTGCTTTATTCAATTGTGCCGCTGCTGCTAAACCCGCTGGGCCAGAACCTACCACAGCTACTTTCTTTCCCGTACGCAATGCAGGTGGTTTAGGACGAATATAGCCTTTTTCAAAAGCATGTTCCGCAATTGATTTTTCGATGTGTTCAATGGCAATAGGAGGTTGGTTAATCCCCAATACACAAGCTGCTTCGCAAGGAGCTGGACAAATACGGCCCGTAAACTCAGGAAAATTATTAGTGCTTGATAAAATATCAAAGGCTGTTCGCCAGTCTTCTCGATAAACGGCATCATTGAATTCAGGAATGATATTTCCTAATGGACAACCATTATGGCAAAAAGGAACGCCACAATCCATACATCGTGCAGCTTGTTCAACTGTTTTAGATGTATCAAAATTTTCATAAATTTCCTTGTAATCACTAATTCGTTCTTTAGGATCACGTGAAGTAGGAAGTTCTCTGGTATATTTTAAAAAGCCTTTTGGATCAGCCATGATAATTAAGTTTAAAATCTGAAATTAGTGAATAGAAGGTGTTGAAACAGATGGATTATTGATCTCAATAGATGCTTGTTTCATCGTTTTTCGTTCCCGTAATACTCGTTTGTAATCTTGTGGCATCACCTTGATAAATTGTTTTTTAGAAACATTCCAATTATTCAATAAAGAAAGCGCCACATCACTTCCTGTATATTGAAAATGTTGACGCAGCATCGTACGAAGCGTATCCACATCTTCTGCGCTTAAAGGATCAAGATCAACCATTTCTTGGTTAATATTGAGATGGATATTTTTATTAGGATCATACAAATAAGCCATACCACCACTCATTCCTGCTGCGAAATTTTTACCGATTGCTCCAATGATCGTTACAATACCTCCCGTCATATATTCTGCTCCGTGATCGCCTATACCTTCGACTACTGTTTTTACGCCTGAATTTCTTACAGCAAATCGTTCGCCTGCCATTCCTCGGATGTAAGCTTCACCAGAAGTTGCACCATAGAAAGCTACATTTCCAATAATAATATTTTCATTGGCTTTGAAATTTGCTTCTCGATCAGGAACAACGATAAGTTTACCACCAGATAAACCTTTCCCAAAATAATCATTGGCTTCTCCTTCTAAGGTAAATTGGATTCCAGAAGCACCAAATGCACCAAAACTTTGTCCCGCAGAACCCCGAAAACGATATTGAATCGTATCTTCTGGCAAACCATTTTGACCATATTTTTTAGAAATCTCATTAGAGAGCATTGCCCCTACAGTACGATCTGTATTTTTAATAGGGAAAATACTGCTTACTCCTTTTCCTTGTTCCAATGCCAATTCAGCCATCTTGATTAAATGGCGATCTAACACATCTTCAATTCCATGATCTTGTTCTACTTGCTTGTATTGCCCAACGTCACTTCCAACAGGCTCTTTATATAAAATAGGGCTTAAATCAAGTTGCTTATATTTCCAATATTGTAGGTCTTTTTTAACTTTCAAATATTCCACTTTCCCTACCATCTCGTCTACCGTACGGAAACCCAAATCAGCCATAATCATTCGTAAATCCTCCGCCAGATAAGTGAAGAAATTAATGATGTGTTCAGGATCAGCAGTGAATCGTTTACGGAGATCAGGATTTTGAGTAGCGATACCTACGGGACACGTATTCATGTGGCATTTTCGCATCATAATACAACCTTCAACTACTAGAGCTGCTGTTGCCACGCCCCATTCTTCAGCACCCAATAAAGTCGCAATCGCTAAATCTCGTCCTGTACGAATTTGACCATCTGTTTGAAGCGTAACTCGATCACGTAGTTTATTTTTAATAAGCGTTTGATGCGTTTCGGCAAGACCCAATTCCCAAGGTAATCCTGCATGTTGGATAGATGAAATTGGCGATGCGCCCGTACCCCCATCATGTCCAGAAATTAAAATGGCATCAGCATGTGCTTTTGCTACACCTGAAGCGATGATTCCGACCCCTGCTTTTGAGACTAATTTTACATTGATACGAGCTGAACGATTCGCATTTTTGAGATCATAAATAAGTTGTGCTAAATCTTCAATCGAATAAATATCATGATGTGGAGGTGGCGAGATCAAACCTACTCCAGGAGTGGAATGGCGTACACGACCAATCCAATCATCAACTTTATGTCCTGGGAGTTGTCCACCTTCACCAGGTTTTGCGCCTTGGGCCATTTTTATTTGAAGTTCATCTGCATTAGTCAAGTAATGACTGGTTACGCCAAATCGTCCTGAAGCCACTTGTTTGGTAGCAGAACGTTCTGAATCGCCATTTTCTTTGAGGTCAAAACGAATAGGGTCTTCTCCTCCTTCGCCACTATTACTTTTTCCGCCGATACGATTCATGGCAATTGCCAAAGTAGAATGCGCCTCATGCGAAATAGAACCAAATGACATCGCTCCCGTTGCGAAGCGTTTAAAGATATTTTCTTTGGATTCCACTTCTTCTAGTGGAATGGATTTATTTTTTCTAAAAGTTAATAAACCTCGAAGGGTGAGTGCTTTTTCGCTTTGCTCATTGATGAGTTTGGCGTATTTTTTATAGGTTTCAAAATCTCCTTTACGGGTAGCATGTTGTAATAAATGGATGGTTTGTGGATTAAATAAATGAATTTCTCCACGGCGTTTCCATTGTAAACGTCCCCCTTCTTCTAATTGTGGATTTGCAACTGCTTCTTTTGGAAATGCCAATTGATGTTTGGCTAAAGCCTCATCTGCAATTCCATCAAAACCAACGCCTTCTATTCGAGAAACAACTCCTTTAAAACATTTATCAACTACTTCTCGATTGACCCCTAAAGCTTCAAAAATCTGTGCGCCATGGTAGGATTGTAAGGTAGAAATTCCAATTTTGGACATAATTTTCAACAATCCTTTCCCTACTGCTTTGATGTATATGGCAATGACATCTTCTAGGTTTTGATCCTTATCAAAAATATTTCGTTTTTTGAGGCTGGCTAAAGTAGCAAAAGTTAAATATGGATTAATGGCATTCGCTCCAAAACCAATTAAGGTAGCAAAATGATGGGTCTCTCGCGCATCACCAGTTTCAACTACAATAGAAACTTTATTTCTTAAGCCTTCTTGTATTAAATGATGATGAACAGCTCCCGTTGCCAACAAAGACGGAATAGGTGCATGAAACGGATCAGCATTTCGATCTGATAAAATTAAAATATTGGCGCCATTACGAACTAAATCTTCCGCTACTGCACAGATGTGATCTATCGCTGCTTTCAAACGTCCTTTTTGTCCATCTGCTCGAAAGACTAAGCCTATCGTCCCAGAACGAAAATGATTATGATTGATAAATCGTAAACGACCAATATCTTCATTAGATAAAATAGGTTGATCTAAATGAATATAGCGCGCATGTTCTGCTTTTGGTGTTAAAATATTGTCTTTGCTTCCAAGACTCGCAAAAAGCGACATGACGGAACGCTCACGAATAGGATCAATAGGTGGATTGGTGACTTGTGCAAAAAGTTGTTTAAAATAGTTGGCTAAATGCTGTGCATGATGCGATAAAACCGCCAAAGGAATATCTACTCCCATTGAGCCAATGGGATCTTTTTTAACTTTTACAATAGGGGTTAATATGAATTTTAGGTCTTCCTTTGTAAGTCCAAATAACTGTTGTTTTTGGAAAAGTGTTTGTTCATCTAAGGTGATACTATGAGATTCATAAGCTGGTAGATCGGTAATATTTAGTTTATGTTCATCCAACCAATCTTGATAAGGCGCGCGTTGACAAATAACACGTTTGAGTTCTTCATCGCCGATAATCCGTTTTTCATCCATATCAGCAATCAAGATTTTCCCTGGTTGCAAACGTCCTTTTTTGACCACTTTAGATTGATCGATTGGAATAACACCTGCTTCAGATGCAATGACTAAGGTATTATCTTCCGTTAAGCAATAACGAGAAGGGCGAAGCCCATTTCGATCTAAAGTAGCACCTACTAAAATACCATCCGTAAAACAAATAGAAGCTGGACCATCCCAAGGCTCCATAATGTTTTTGTTGTACTCATAAAATGCTTTTTTATAGTTTTTCATCTGTTCATCATGTTGCCAAGCTTCTGGAATCATAATCATCAAGGCTTCTGGCAATGTACGTCCGCTGAGGACTAAAAATTCGAGTACATTATCAAAATTTCCAGAATCAGATAGACTTTCGCCACAAATAGGGAAGAGTCGCTCTAATTCATCTTGAGAAAACAGATTGGATTCTAATAAACATTCTTTTGCTCTCCACCAATTGAGATTACCTTGTACAGTATTGATTTCTCCATTGTGTGCGATATAGCGGAACGGTTGTGCTAATTTCCATTTAGGAACAGTATTCGTTGAAAAACGAGAATGCACCATTGCAATACTCGATTGACAGATTGGATCGTGTAAATCTGGAAAATACGGACGAAGTTGTCCTGTAGTTAATTGTCCTTTATAAATAATCGTTTTATACGAAAAAGAGGTAATGTAGAAATGCTCTTTTGATTGAGGATAGGTTTTATGAATATTATGCGTAGAAAACTTACGAAGTACATAAAGACGGCGTTCTAAAGCCTTTTTGTCCATTGCTTCGATAGGCTTTACGAAAACCTGTTCCATAGTGGGTTCTACCGATAAGGCTGAAGCTCCAAGATCAGTATTATTCGTTGGGACTTCTCGGTATCCTAATAATTCAAAGCCCAAATCATCAATATAATCATTGAAGAGGACACGACATTGTGCCTGTAAACTTTCTTCTTTTGGTAGAAAAACCATTCCAACTCCGTATTCACCAAAAGCAGGTAGTTTAATATCTAACTTTTCACATTCTTGAACAAAGAACTCATGAGGGGTTTGAATCAAAATACCTGCGCCATCTCCTGTATTGGGTTCGCAGCCACATGCGCCTCGGTGATCCATATTATGCAACATGGTAAGGGCATTTTCAATAATTTCATGGCTTCGATTACCATTTAGATTGGCGATCAATCCAGTACCACAAGCATCAGATTCTAGTTGAGGGACATACAAGCCCTTTTGTTGGTCGGAATTTTCCATAATCTATCGTATTTACAAACAAAAAGAGATACCAATGCCTCTAGTATCAGGTGAGACTAAAGGCATTGGCTATAAAAGAATCTCTTAAAAGATTCTTTTATAATTTTTCAATCATTCAAAAAGTAGGATTAAAACCCATAAACAACAGCGAGTACGAAAGAAGATAAATTGTCTTCTACCATATTGCCATCGCCATCATCAAAAATTCCAGTAGATACCATATCAAAACGTATTTCTGGAATAATAGTCAAACTTCCAACTGAATAATTAGCAGATAAAGTAGCATCTAAAACTGATTCATCTAGACCTACTACTTCGATTCCTTGATCGGCAAAGTATTCTACACGCGCACCTAATTTTAAGGCATCTGATGTTGCTAATTGTAAATAACCTGCTACACCATAGAAGCTATCGGAAGCTGAAGTCGCATTAACACCTAGGTATAATTTTTCAGTTAGATCAACTCCTCCTGTTAAGTCTATTTGGAAAAAACCATCAGACATTAAAGCGTTGACATATACACTACCATTACCAAAATCATACCCCAACTGCGCACCTGCTGCATATTCATTTAATAAATTGAAATCTGTCAAATCTGTAGGATTAAAGACCCCTAGCATTGCTGAAAATCCACCTCCCAAATCAATATCTGCTTTCAGACCAGAATGAGAAAATGGACCATAAGAGAACATATATGAAGTAGAATAATTAAAATTATCTACTGGTGAAATCACCTCATATCCTAGAAATGTATTGAAATTACCCAGTGTAAAAGTTAATTTATCCGATACATTCCAGAAGGCGTATAATTGATTTACAATATTTAGCGGAGCTTCAGAAGCAAATACAGCATCTCTACCTCTCGGCCCTACGACTAAATCTGCTACAAAACCAGCTTTATCGCCTTCTTTACTTAAAATTAAATTTGCCATCCCTAAAGAAAAACCTGGTAAATTGGCAAATGACGTTCCAGGGGCAGCATCAAATGTACTATTAAAGTTCGTTCTATAATAAGCATCAATTGATCCACTAAGGGATAAAGGAGCTTCTGTAGTTTCAGTTTCTTCTTGAGCAAAAAGGCTCGATGCTAGACATAGCATTGTTAGTGAAAAAAGTAATATTTTTTTCATGACGTAAAATTTTCTTAAATGAAGGAATGATGATTTAATCTAAAAAAACAATAGATCGCTTCCTTTTTTAAGGACTTACGTCTTGCTTATACATGAGCTAAAAATGATTTCTTTCAATTATTTTCAACTCCTGATAAGCATTACAGCACTTTTTTAACTAAATTGTGCTATAGAAACAATCTTTGTTTTTACGATAGAGACTTCTTGTAGTTTAGCGGCTTCGGAAGTCTCTTTTTTTATGTAAAATCTGACATTGATGATGAATTCAACATCAACGTCAGATTAAACTTTTCTAAAATTGTTATTTAACTTGATAATTATAAGCTACTGCTTCGATACCCTGATATGCACTCGCACCATGTTCTGCTTCATCCAATCCTTTTGCTTCTTCCTCTGCATCTACACGAATACCAATAGTTACTTTCAAAGCATACATTAAGCCGAAAGAAAATGCAAAAGAGAATGCACAAATTGAAAGTGTACCAATCAACTGTGTAATCAATTGACCCATTCCTGCCATATTGCCAAAGATTCCTACTGCTAATGTTCCCCAAATACCACACACCAAGTGTACAGAAGTCGCACCTACAGGATCATCTACTTTTATTTTATCAAAGAAAACTACGGAGAATGGAATAATTATACCTGCGATTAATCCTATTAAGATTGCAGAACCTGGTAGCATTTGATCGGCTCCAGCCGTAATTCCCACTAATCCACCAAGAATACCATTTAATACCATGGATAAATCATGCGATTTGAATAAAATATAACCCGTTACAAATGCACCAATTGCACCCGCTGCTGCTGCTAGAGAAGTAGTTACAAATACTAATGAGACACCTGCTGCATCTGCCGATAAAACAGAACCACCATTAAATCCAAACCAACCAAACCAAAGTAAGAATACACCAATAGCAGCTAGAGGCATACTATGACCGGGAATTGGCTTGATCCCATCTTTAGTATATTTACCCAAACGTGGTCCTAATACAATGGCTGCTGCTAGTGCTGCTGCTCCTCCCATTGCGTGTACTAGTGTAGAACCTGCAAAATCATAGAAGCCCATTTCAGCTAACCAGCCACCACCCCAATGCCACATCCCAGTGATGGGGTAACAAATAGCTACTAAAATAGCAGAGAATATTAAGAAAGATTCCAATTTGATTCGTTCAGCCACTGCGCCTGATACAATTGTAGCTGCAGTAGCTGCAAACATCCCTTGGAAAATAAAATCTGACCAATAAGTATAGTCACCATAGGCTGAAGTTAAATCTGCTTCTGTGGGCGATAATCCAAATCCTGCAAAACCAAAAAATCCACCTGCAAAATCATCTCCTGGGTACATTAAATTAAATCCGCATAGAAAATACGTTAGTAATCCTATAGCGATAATCATACAGTTTTTGAAAAGAATATTAACCGTATTTTTCTTTTGTACAAACCCTGATTCTAATGTTGCGAAACCAAGATGCATAATAAATACCAATACCGTCGCCACTAAAATCCAAAGATTATTCGTAAGAAATGCGGCTTCATTGGCTGCGTCGAGTGCTTGTTGTGCTGTTACAGTAGCCGTTTGATCCATAATAAGTAAAGTTTATAAAAGTTAGTTTTAACAATGACAAGTCCATGCTGAATAGTGGTACTACTCAAAACTTGTAGTGATTCTTGTAGGAAATAATTTGGTTAGAAATGTGAGATGGGTAGCCCCTTTATTCTTAATATTTTATATAGCTGATTCGTCTGTTTCGCCTGTACGGATGCGTGTAATATGAGCAACATCTAAAACTGTAATTTTTCCATCACCGATATCTCCTGTACGAGCTGAATGAACAATCGTTTTTACGATTTCGTCAACTTTAGCATTTTCTGCTAAGATGTCTAATTGTATTCGTGCAATGAAGTTTTTATCATAGATACTTCCGCGATACATCATCTTTTGCCCTTTCTGTAATCCATACCCTTTTACATCAATAATGGTAAAGAAATTAACGCCAATAGCTGCTAAGGCATTACGGACTTCTTCAAATTTGGAGGAGCGGATGATCGCTTCGATCTTTTTCATAAACCAGTGTTTAATTTACAGGTGAGCAAATGATAATTTTATTTTAAGTTTCTTTTGAATAAACTACCAAATAACATTTGGAAAATTACTCAAAAGCAAATATCATTTTGGTTTATGATTTGGTTGAAGGCTTGGATGTTTATTATTAATGTATAAACAACAATACAAAGATAGGCTAGAGATTTTGTTTTTACAAGTCTTTAATTCAATTAGATATATATAAATATTTTTCGCATTTGATTTTCACCACCAAATTTTCAACTTTTTTTGAACGACCAAATTAATTTTTGTTTTTTTATAAAAACAGAAAATTAATTTCTTTATATCAAAAGAATAAATTTTAGAAAAAGTAGTATTTTTTTAATATTCATTAAAAATTGTACAATAAACTCCTTGATTCTATAGGTTCTTCCTATCATAAAATTCCTCCTTAAAATTGTAGTTTATATCCATTTCGTCGGCAAAATTCTAGTATTCGTAAAATATTCTCTATCAACTAATGAATTTATCCTAAATTAGACACAACATTGCAAAACGTAGCTGATCTATCCCATTAGTCAAAATTTTGTATCACATTCAAAAACGGAAAATCATGATGGAACTTAACTATTATCTCATTTTTGCTGTTGCATTAATTCCCCTTGTCATTGGTTCGCTATGGTATAGTCCCATGTTATTTAATAATGCTTGGATGAAGGCTTCAGGTGTAACGGAAGAAAGCATGAAAGGCGCTAATATGTTTTTGATTTTTGGATTAACCTATGTATTTAGTCTAATGCTCAGCCTTCTATTAGTTGGATTAGTGATTCATCAAACCCAACTCTACTCTTTATTTGTAGGTTTAGAAGGACCAGAAACAACAGCTTTCTTAAACGACTTTATGGCAAAATATGGCGATATTCATCGAACTTTTACACATGGTATGGTACATGGTGGATTTTTAACGATCTTCTTTTTCTTACCAATGTTTGCGATCAATGCCTTATTTGAACGAAAAAGCTGGAAATACATCGCAATAAATGTAGGCTTTTGGTTCGTTTGTTTAGTATTAATGGGAGGCACGATTTGTGCCTTTATGTAAAAATTTAAATCTTACAACTTAGGTCAAAATCCTGAGTCTTTATACATCATTATAACTTAATCATTTAGAATGAAAAAAATTACACAAGTCTTAACCCTTATTTTAGCAACTGCTTTCTTTGGCTTCAATCTACAAGCACAAGAAATAGATGAAATCGTTGATACTTATTTAGAAAATATTGGTGGTGCCGAAAACTGGCAAAAAATTACATCTATGAAAGTTGTAGGAAAATCCAGTATGCAAGGCATGGAGTTTCCATTTACCCGTATTGGCGCAAAGCCAAATAAATTTAGAATGGACATCAATGTTATGGATAAAAATATCGTCCAAGCTTATGATGGCGAAGTAGCGTGGAGTATCAACCCATTTCAAGGTGGCGACAAACCACAAAAAGCAGACGAGGAAATGACCAAAGAAATGGCAAAAGAAGAATTTGAAGATTCTTTTATCAATTACAAAGATAAAGGACATACCGTTACTCTTGAAGGAAAAGAAGAAATTGATGGTACTGAAACCTTCAAAGTGAAAATGGTTAAAAAAGATGAATCTATCGTTTTCTACTATTTTGATACTGAAAACTTTGTGCCTATCATGTACAAATCCTTCATGGAAACGGGGCCAGCCAAAGGACAAGCCATGGAAACGTATGTCAGTGATTACCAAGAAGTAGATGGTCTTTATATGCCATTTAGTATGGAACAAAAAGTAGGTGGACAAACCTTCATGCAAATGACTATGGAAACTGTAGAATTCAATGTAGATATTGATGAAAAAGAATACGCTTTTCCAGCATTAGAAGAAGCACCAGCTACTGAAGGACAATAATTTTTAATTATATTGAAAAGACGAGTTTCTTTTCACAAAATAGCTGGTTATTACTTAAAATAGCCAGCTATTTTTTTAAAAAGAACTGAAAATAAAACGATTAACCATGAAGAAACAATACTATTTTCTTTTTATTGCATTTTTATGTGTAGGAGTCATTGGAGATACGCTAGCTCAAATGAAAGCTGTTTCCTTGAGTGGACTTCGGGCAAGAAGTATCGGTCCTGCCGTAATGAGTGGACGCGTTACCGACATTGATGTCGTCCATTCCGATCCAAATATTATTTATCTCGCCTCTGCATCAGGTGGTGTTTGGAAATCTGCTAGTGGTGGTACTACTTTCCGCCCCATCTTTGATGAGCATACCATGTCTATTGGAAATATTGCAGTTGATCAAAATCATCCTGATACCGTTTGGGTAGGAACAGGCGAGCCTTGGGTAAGAAATTCAGTCTCAATGGGTACAGGCGTTTACGTCACCATAAATGGAGGAACTTCTTGGCAATTTAAAGGCTTGCCAGATTCAGAACGTATTTCTAATATTCAAATTGATCCAAACGATCCCAATACCATTTATGTAGCCGTACAAGGACACCTTTGGAATGCGAATGAAGAACGAGGCGTTTATAAAACAACTGATTTTGGTACGACTTGGGAAAAAGTCCTTTATGTAGATGAAAATACGGGTTGTGCTGATTTAGCTATTGATCCTAAAAATCCTGATATTCTTTATGCAGCCATGTGGGAACATCGCCGAACGCCATCCTTTTTTAATTCTGGAGGAATGGGAAGTGGTTTATACAAAACGACAGATGCAGGTAAGACATGGACTAAAATCCATAATGGACTGCCTCAAGGAAAATTTGGGCGTTTCGGAATTGGACTTGCTCCTTCTAATCCAGATGTAATTTATCTTTCGGTTGAATGTGAAAATAAAGATAAAAAAGGCTTATATAAAACAACTGACGCTGGTGCAAATTGGAAATTGATTAGCCAAGATTTTAATACGACGGTTCGCCCCTTCTATTTCTCCAGAATTGTGGTTGATCCAAGTGATGAAAACAAGGTCTATAAATGTGGCTTAAATACCATTGTTAGTAAAGATGGAGGCGAAAGTTTTCGTTCTATCGGTAGTGGCGTACATTCTGATGTTCACGCCGTTTGGGTCAATCCAGCCAATTCAAAACATGTTTTATTGGGTACTGATGGTGGAGGCTATCGCTCTTTAGATGGCGCGTACACCTTTGAAATGTTTATGGATTTGCCACTATCTCAATTTTATCATGTAAGTGTAGATGATGCCGAACCTTACAATATTTATGGTGGTTTACAAGATAATGGTTCTTGGGTAGGGCCTTCAAAAGGTACAGGCGGTATTCAAAATAAAGATTGGGATTTCTTAAATGGTGGAGATGGCTTCTTTGTGGTTCGGCATCCTACAGATGAAAATATCGTCTATGCTGAATCTCAAGGTGGAAATTTAGTTCGTGTTAATCTGAAGAGTGGAGATACTAAAGATATTAAACCCTTAGAAGAAGAAGACGATCCTAAATATCGCTTTAATTGGAATACGCCTATTTATACCAGCCCTAACAATCCTGAAAAACTCTATTATGGTGCTCAATTTCTCTTTTTGAGTAAAAACCGAGGCGATACTTGGACTAAAATCTCTCCTGATTTAACCACCAATGACCCATCAAAACAACAGCAAAAGAAATCAGGCGGATTATCAATTGATAATTCGACTGCCGAAAATAACACCACTATTTATGCTATTGCTGAATCTCCTAAAGATGAAAATATTATCTGGGTCGGTACAGATGATGGTAATTTACAAATGAGTAGCAATGCTGGAAAAAAATGGACTAATACTGCTTTAAATATCGAAGGGCTACCTAAAAACGCTTGGTGTACATCTATTGAACCCAGTCATTTTGATAAGAATACCTGCTACGTCACTTTTGATGTTCACAAACAAGGCGATAAAGCCCCCTATGTCTACAAAACTACCGACTTAGGTGAAACTTGGACGTCTATCGTTACAGATGATATTGAAGGATATGCCCTATGTATCCGAGAAGATTTAGAAGCTGATAATGTACTATTTTTAGGTACTGAATTTGGTTTATACATTTCTCTTTCTGGCGGAGCAACCTGGAAACGTTTTAAAAATAATTTACCTAAAGTAGGCGTTCGTGCTATGGTCATTCATCCGCGGGAACATTCGCTAGTAATGGGTACGCATGGACGAGGCGTATACGTAATAGATGACATTCGACCTATTCGTCAGATTACACCTGATATTGTAGATAAAACGCTTCATTTCTTTGAACAAGAACCAAGTGTATTATCAAGTGGCGGCGGCTTTGGCGGTGCTTGGTTTGGAGGCGCAGGTAATTTTATAGGTGAAAATCCATCAGAGGGAGCAAGTATTGCTTATTATATGAAACGTCGCCATACCTTTGGTAAAATGATTATTGAAGTGTACGATGCAGAAGGTAAATTTATTAGAGATTTGCCCGCAGGAAAAAGTGCAGGATTAAACATTGTAGAATTACCCATTCGTTTACCCAATCCTAAAGCTGCACCGACTAATAATCGTATGGCACTTTTTGGGTCTATTTTTCCACCAACAATTCCTGCTGGCACCTACACCATTAAAGTAAAGAAAGGAAAAGAAACCTTTGAAAAACAAGTTGAACTTATTCCTGATCCTAAGTCTGAGCATTCCGCAGCAGATGTCGAATTGCGTTATAATGCAGTTATGGCATTGTATAATATAACCAATCAATTAGGATACCGATATCGTTCTTTAGAAAGTATGCACGATCAAGCAAAAGCGTTAGCAGCTAAAGGCAGCTCAAAACTTACAAAATTACTAAACACTTTTGCTGAGGATGCTCAAAAATTTAAAGAAACCCTAGTTTCTTTAGAGGGTGATTTTTATGTAGATGAAGGAGAAGCTATTCGTGAAGAAATTTCTACCTTATATTTGGGCATTAATCAATATCCAGGAAAGCCATCTGATTCTCAATTGCGAAAGTTAGAAGTCGTCCGTAAAAAAATGGCTGAAGTGAATAAAAAATATGATGTATTTCGCTCCCGTATGAATGGTTTGAATGTCAAACTTGAAAAAAGTGAAATGGATAAAATTGTTCTAAAATCTTTTGAAGAGTATATGAAATAGTTTAACTATTCATTTTATCTAATAAATAAAAAGGTCTTTATTTCTCAACAGAAGTAAAGACTTTTTTAGTATAAAGGAGACAATACCGCTTTGAAATTTACTATCTTTGTTAGGTTTGATACGTTTTTTAAAAAAATGGAGTATAAGATAGATTGTTTAAGTACTAAACGTTCAAACCAAACGTTATTCATACTTGAGAAAAAAAGCTAATCTTATGGAGCAATCACAAGAAAAAAGTACCGCTTCAATACGAGCAGAGCGACAACCAAAACATAAAAAGATTGTCCGATGGTTATGGATCGCCACTATTGTAGGGCTGATCGGTACAGTCTTGCTATTTGTAGCCCTTTCGTTTTCAGACCTTCCTTCCTTTGAAGAATTAGAAAATCCTAAATATGATACAGCTTCTCAAGTGTATTCTGCTGATGGGGAAGTTTTTGGTCGCTACTATGTTGAAAATCGTGTGCCTGTTAGCTTTGAAGAATTATCTCCAAATGTAAAAAATGCTTTAATTGCTACAGAAGATGAACGTTATCATCGCCATAGTGGTATTGATCTAAGAGGTTTAGTACGAGCCATTTTCTTTGTGGGTAAGCGAGGCGGTGCGAGTACCATTACACAACAGTTAGCCAAATTATTATTTACGGGTAGTCCTGCATCAGGCTTCGAACGAATTATGCAAAAATTTAAAGAATGGATTATTGCTGTTCGTTTGGAACGTAAATATACCAAAGAGGAAATCATGGCAATGTACCTCAATAAATTCGATTTCTTATATGAAGCTGATGGTATCAAAGCAGCCTCTGAAGTTTATTTCAATAAAGATCAAGCGGATTTATTTGTAGAAGAAGCAGCTATGTTGGTTGGAATGTTGAAAAATCCTTCTCAGTATAACCCTAAACGCTATAAAGATCATGCAATGAAACGTCGAGAAGTCGTATTGAAACAAATGCAACGAAATGAGTTATTATCTCAAGTACAATACGATTCTTTACGTGTGATTGAGTTTGATGATACAAATTTCACAAAACGTACGCATAATACGGGTTTAGCACCTTATTTTAGAATGGTGTTAGGTGAAGAAATCAAACGAATTTTAAAAGATGAAAATCTTTCTACAAGACGTCCTGATGGAAAACCTTTTGACATTTATCGGGATGGTCTAAAAATTTATACCACCATTGATCCTATCATACAAGAACATTTGGAAGCGTCTGCTTTAGAGCATATGAAGAAGCTCCAAAAAACGTATTGGAATCATTGGAAAAACTTAGATGAGTGGACCTATCGAGAAGAAGAAACCACCGATGAAGAAATTGAAATTAGAGCCAGGAGCCTAAATAAATTTATTTTTTCTTCTAATCGTGCCCAAAACATTCGTAAAAAATCACTGGATGCAATCGTCAATACTATTAAATCTACTATAGATGGATTTACCCTTCGGGATATTGATATT
The DNA here is from genome assembly GCA_020628645.1 of Saprospiraceae bacterium. Classification (GTDB taxonomy): domain Bacteria; phylum Bacteroidota; class Bacteroidia; order Chitinophagales; family Saprospiraceae; genus JAHDES01. The sequence goes on along the minus strand of JAHDES010000008.1, from coordinate 68,614 downwards.
GAACGCATGCTCGCCGAGGAAGAAGATCGAGGAACACTCCGTCGTTTAGTAAAGAAAAAATTGATTGGAACTAAGCTTCAAGATAAATATCGAACGGTCATGCGGGGTGAACATTGGAAAGACCTAAAAAGAGCATGGGATACGTATCAAGATGATGTACTCGATAATTTTGATGAGGAAGTCAAGATGAAAGTCTTTACTTATGATAATGATAAATTTGAGAAAGACACAACGATGACCCCCTTAGATTCTATTAAGTATCATCGAAGTTTTTTACAAATCGGAAGTATGGCAGTTGATCCCAAAACAGGAGATATAAAAGCTTGGGTTGGAGGTATCAACCATAAGTATTTCCAGTACGATCACGTTACTTCTGATCGACAAGTGGGCTCTACTTTTAAACCCTTTATTTATTCAACGGCGATTGAGCAAACCAATATTTCACCTTGCTATGAGATTGATGATATTCCTTATACGATCCATCAGGGAGAGGGGACATTTAACCTGTTAAAAGATTGGACTCCCGAAAATGCAAATGGTGAATATTCAGGCGAACGATATTCCCTTTATCGTGGATTAATGACTTCTAAAAATACCGTTTCTGTCTATTTGATGAAAGAGGTGATTGGCTCTGTTGCTCCTGTTCGTAATTTGGCAAAAAATGTAGGAATACCACTTAAAAAAGTGCCTGAAGTACCATCTATTTGTTTAGGCTCTGCAGATTTATCTGTTTTTGATATGACAGGCGCGTATACTGCTTTCGCCAATAATGGTAATTATAACAAACCTGTTTATATTCGAAAAATAGAGGATAAATACGGTCGTGAAATTTATAAAAGCATTCCAGATAATAACCCAGCCATTCATCCTTATCGAAATTTTGTGATGATTGATATGCTCCGTAAAGTAATGCAACAAGGACAACCTAACTTTCATGGGTTGAAAAGTGATATTGGCGGTAAAACTGGAACGACCAATGATTATGTAGATGGTTGGTTTATGGGCATCACACCTAATCTTATTTGTGGAACTTGGGTAGGTGGAGAAGATCGCTGGACACGTTTTCGTACCTTAAGTTTAGGAATTGGCGCCCGCATGGCGCGTCCTGTATTTGCAAAATTAATGCATCGTATAGAAAAAGATGAAAATGTAGATTATGATGCTAAAACTAGATTTCATACTCCTGCTGGAGATATAGGCATTGAACTCGATTGTGAGATGTACAACGCTTTACGAGGCGGCGGTTGGGGAGATGAAGATGAAAGTTTCGAAGATGAGGGCTTTGGAGATGAATTCGATCAAGCTATCCCTCCACAAGACTCCACAAATATGGATGAAGAAGACGAAGAAGAGTTTGGTGAAGAATTTAATGAATAAAAAATATGGTTCTTAGACAAAAACCGTGATTTGGATTTTTTCTCGTTGTCGTCGGCGTCGAGCCTCGACAACGAAGAAGGAGGTTTCTAGGAGGTGAAGCTACTCCAAATAGCTGTTTAACAGCTATTTGGAGTAGCTTCACCTCCTAAGACCACCCATAATAATTGCAAGGGCTCGACGCCCGATGCAATTATAAATTTTATGTTCCACGAGATTTGTCTAAGAACCAAAAATATTTTTATTTAAGGAACGGGGAGTAAGTAAATTTATTTCGACCCAATTACTAAAGGTGTTATGATCGAAGTAATTCCTCTACTTTCTTTTCTAATTGCGCACCATGCGGATTAATAGCAGCTAAATTTCCAGCTTTATCAATAACATAGGTTCGAGGAATACGACTTGCACCATAAATAGGAGAAAATTCACGATCTCGATCAACGACTTGATGGGGCCACACTAAACCATCTTTTTCAATAGCATCAACCCATCGTTGGTTAGATTTACCTCGTTCTAGTGCTACATTAAAAATAGCAAAATCTTCATTTTTATGTTTGTTGTATAATTTCACCAATTCAGGATTTCCATAACGACGACAAGGGCCACACCAACTTGCCCAGAAATCTACTATTACCACTTTTCCTTCCAAAGAAGATAAAGACATCATTTCTCCATCAGGATTCGGGAGGACAATATCTGGTGCTTTTGAACCAACTCTAACAGAACTATTCATTGCTGCCTGACGTGTACTATTGGCTTTTTGTTTGAAATAATCCGCATAATCTGTCGAAATACTATGCGCTGGATAAGCAGCTTGTAATTTCTGTAAAGCATTCTGGTGTATGGCAAGTGTAGCAGAAGTAGCTGGCAAATATTTATAGGTCAAATAAGCAGTAGACAATGGATACGCATCATTATTAAGTGTTTTAAAATCATTTTGCTTCACCTTTGCTCCTAAAATTGAACCATACAATTGTTGCATTTCTTTCGACGCAGGAGAGCCTTCTACTTGATATACGCCTAATTGGGAATTCGTTAAATCAGCCGAAACTTCAATTTGCTTTGCTCCATCTTCATTACACAGCAACATACTTTTCCCTCCTACCCGTAGACGATAAATAGACTTTGTAGTATCATCAATTACAAAAGAAAAGTCACCACTTGCATCTAATTCTTGACTACTCAGCGTTTCATTGCTTTTTGCCAACATACGATCTAAATTAATTTTTTTACCCTCTGCCCCTTTTATAGTGCCACTAATTTTAACACCTTTTATGGAGGGTTGACAAGCTTGATGACTCATAAAAAGGATACAACAAAGGAAAAAATAAATCACGTTTTTCATTGGGAGTTTCAATTTATAAACTAAAAGAAATTGGGATTAACACTTAAGTACAATGTAATCTAACTTAGTTTAAGTTTCATAATTGCCCCAAGGGAACATGTTCCCTTGAAATTCAAGACGTTATAATTGGTGTAGACCATATTGAAGTTGAAAATTATTTCGATTACAGTGTATTAAATAATAAGCTAAAAAAATTGGTACTTACAAAAATAGCCATACTGGAAACTTATCCCAATATGGCTATCTCTTTTTTATTCGTTAATTAATATCCTATTGGAAAATAAGCTTTCGTATAATCGTTTGATTATCTAAACGTACTTGTACCAAAAACATACCATTTTCTACGGTTTGTTCAATTTGATAGTTATGTGTACCAGAAGATAAGCTTCCATTATAAATAGTTTGGAGCATTTTACCTGCCATATCATACAATTGAATACTTGCTTGTTGTACCTCATCTTGCAATTCAAATTGTACAGTAGCTCCATTTTCTGTAACTGTTGGAAATACATTTACCGCTGTACGATTATTCAAGATAGAGGTACTGCTTACTAGCGCTTCTAAGTCGGTATCCTCAGAAGCATTGACAAATTCATAGGTATTATTCACCTTTTTCCAAAGTACCGCTACAAAACGAAGATTTTCTTGATTCCAAGTAGCATCTATGGGAAGATTAAAGATTTTATCTACACTCATACCTTCACTCACATTTCCACTTGCAACAGCTTCGCCAAATACATCCGTTGAAAAAGATGTTCTTAAAATGCGAGTATGTTCAGCAGTATTGCTATTACCAGCCTGTTGTTCTATAATATTATCTTCTACGACATACACACTCGTGAAAAAATCGCCGGAAGTTGCTTGAAAAAATTCAGTAGTTGTGTGTATTTCTAAATCATTATTAAAACCTTCGTAAGCCTTCAATCCTACATTCGCAATTGGATTGGAAGTCGCATTTTCTGCAATTGTGCTTTGTGCTTCTGTTTGAGCAGCAGCCGTATTCCCTGAATTAACCGTTTGTTTAGTGTTGTTAATAAAAAACTGAGGTTGACCATTTGCTCCAAAATTAGTCGCCATGGTTTGTCCTGCTGTCGATACTAGGTTTCCGCTATAATGCGCTTTGAAGAAGATGGCATTTCCATCATTATTATCGGCAATAACATTTTCGAAATAGTTCCAACCCCAAGAACCACAATTTGAACACCATGTTGCAGTTACTTTAGTCATCAAAGTTCGTTGTACTTGTTCTACAGGTACTTGTGCAAAACTGATAAATGTACTTAAAGCAAAAATAGAAAAGAGTAAAATTCTTTTGTTCATGATTATTTTTTTAAAGAACGTTTTTAGCTAATAGGATAAAAAATCAAGTATTTCTTATGGTGCAAAAATAATACCTAAAGGTTTGCCGAATTGCCAACTTAAAGACGAATAGATAAGATCGCATCATTCAATCAAATGATCTTCAATTAAGTTATTGGGGTCAAATTGATGGAGACGATTTTGACAGTTTTCACAAGATCCCAAATGTGCAATAATAGAACCATATTCCTCGCCATCTCGCTTTATTTTTCCTTTGTAAAAGGCATTGAGCGTCTCATCCGAAAGATGTTTGCGTTCTTGAATAAGTCGTCGCACGATCTTATTTACTACGAAATATAAAATGTAAATAATACAAATAATTAAAAGATAACCAATCATTTTTTATTGAATTGATTCATCGTTCGTTGGATTCCTATTGTCCCAAAAGCTTTGACCATATCTTTCGATTGTTTATAAATATCGGGCAATTGTTCGCCTTCTTCTTTTGTCCATTGTCCTAATACAAAATCGACTTGTCTTCCTTTCGAGAAGTTACTTCCTACCCCAATTCGTAGTCGCGCATAATTTCCTCCACCCAACATTTGATTGATATTCTTTAATCCGTTGTGGCCTCCGTCACTTCCTTTGGCACGTAAGCGTACTTTTCCAAAATCAATATTTAAATCATCTAGGATGACGAGTAAATTTTGACGTTGAATTTTTTTCTTTTCTAACCAATAACGAATGGCTTTTCCACTTAAATTCATAAAAGTAGAAGGCTTCAACAAAACGAAGGTACGGCCTTTATGTTTGAATTCAGCAATGTCGCCTAGTTTCTCATGTTCAAATTTCACCTCAAATTCACGTGCTAAAAGATCGACGATATCAAAACCAATATTGTGTCTTGTACCATCATAATCTGCTCCCATATTACCAAGCCCTGCTATTAAATACTTCATCGGATCGGGTTCTTCTTCTTTAAAAAAGTAATCGTAAAGTTTGCTAAAAATAGACATACAAAATGATTAACTATAAAATGGGGTGTTCAGTTTCTTAGATTGTTAATTTTAATGATATTGCTTTCGTATTTTTTCAAAACTCATTTGTATTTGCATTTTCCGCCAAGTATCCTCGACCCAAGTTTGATCAGTTCCTCTCATTGCATAATGCTTACATTCAATTATTGGATTATAAAGAAATCTATCTTGAAAATAATCTTTATATATCTTCTGAACTGTTCCTCCAAAAAGAAGGAATATAGAATTTTTATCAATTTTCAAATCTAACATCTCCTGTTGAAAAAATGTTATATGTTTATCAATATTGATATTTTTATTTTTCAATTTATGTGCTATAGAATTGGCATTTACGTCAATTTCATTTTTAATTAGATCAGTAAGATAAAAACCCTTTGCATCAATATGATTAAATGCAAATTTAAGTTTTCTGTCATTTCTACCAATTCTAAAATTTTCCCATTCACCCACTGGTGCAGATATATTTAAACCTATGCCAATATATTTTGTGTTAAGTAAATCTAGATTTTCGTTTATTATATTGGTATCTTTTTGTTGATTTTTATTCCAAATAGCCCAGCCACCATAACTTCCATATTTAGAGGTTAAAAAATCAAATTCTCGTTTTGTAAACGTACTCATACTTATAAATATAGATTTTGATATTCTTTAGTAGCACGATTTGGTGTAGACAGACAGTCTAGTAGTCTTACGTCTAGCAGTCTACAGTCTTAACTAAACATCTATTCCTCCTGTAATCGTTTGTACCAATCGAAATTCACTCAAAAATGATCGAGCAATTACACGAAGTACAGTATAAACAGGAATCGCCAAAACCATCCCCAATACGCCATTTAATTCTGCTCCAACTAAAATGATAATAAATATTTCTAAGGGGTGCGCAGAAACACTATTTGAAAAAATAAAGGGTTGTAATAAGAAATTATCAAGCATTTGCATACAAGCGAATACTAAGAAAACTTTTGTTAATAAGGGAAGCATTTGGTCATAAAAATCCATTCCTAGATTGGACGAAATGACAATAAACATTCCAAATGCTGCACCAATTATTGGTCCCACATAAGGAATCACATTGATTAAAGCAGCAAAAAAACCAATTAATAAGGCGTTTTCAATTCCTAATAATCCTAAAGACACACTCACAAATAACGTAATGGTCGTAACTTGTATCAATACGCCTCCAAAATAACGGGTCAATAAGTTGGTGATCGACGTTAAGGCATTTCGCGTCTTTTTTTCATATTCTTTTGGAACGATGGCGCCTACAAAATTTGGGAATAGACTTTTCTCCTTTAAAAAGAAAAAAGTGATAAAAAATATAGACATCATTGCCACCATTAAATTTCCAAAAAAACCTAAGACCGAACTAAACAAATTAGGAATTTGAGAAGGATTAAAAAAGGAAAATAAGCGTTTTTGAATGCGCTCAATTGGTGTATCAGATGCTTTGACTACGGCTGTTGGATCACTTACGGTTGCTGTATTTTCAGCTTCTTGAGGCAATGCGATTTCAAGGATAATATGCGTCTGCGTAATGGTATCACCACTGGCTTGTAAAATGGAATCAATAGCAATAGATCGAGTTTGAATAGGAATATTCTTTGAGTTTTCTGCTATCGCTGTTTCTTCTTCAAGTGGAATTGCTTCCACTAATGCTGTACTATCTTGAGCTAATGGCTGTACCTCTCCTTCAATAAATCCTTTTTCAACAAACCAGTTATTCCAATCATTGATAGGTTCTTCTAAACTTTGCACTAAGCTTGCGTAATCCACACCTGCCAAATTTCGTGCTTGTTGAATAACTGTTGGAACAAACATTGCAACTAGTGCCGCAACGATAAAAACAAAAGTTGCCAAAGTCAAAACAGCACAAGTCGTATCACCCGCCTGAAATTTACCAATTTTCAAACGTCGTTTAAAAAATGCCATAATGGGTTGACCAACTAAGGATAAGACCCAAGCAATGACAATATAAGCGACGATACTACTAAAATAATAGGAGATCGCTAAGATGATTAAAACAACTAATGCAAAAGCTAGATATCGACTTCGATTCGTCATAAGTAGAAACTTATCCTTCTTAGACAAATTCCGTGGTCAGTTAAAAATAAATGAGTGAACGACCAAAGGAAGTGAACAAATTTAGATTTGAATTGACTTGTAATCACGGGATTTGTCTAAGAACCAAACTTATAAAATATCTTTTAAGATACGCCAAACATTTTCTGCCACAATTTTCTGTCCTTCTACATTGGGGTGAATCCCATCAGGCAAATTTAATTCAGGAATACCTCCCACATTTTCTAAGAAAAAGGGAATTAGTTTAGCATTTTGTTCTTGTGCTACTTTAGGAAATACCGCTCGAAAATCATCCGTAAAGGCTTTACCCATGTTCGGAGGAGCTTCCATTCCAGCAACGATTAGTTGAACATTGGGATTTTTTTCTTTTACGCGATTCGCAATAGCAGTAAGATTTTGATAGGTATCAGTTGTAGAAATTCCACGTAGTGCATCATTACCACCAAGTTCTAATACAAAAATATCTACTGCCTGTTTTAAAATCCAATTGATACGCCCCAATCCTCCTGCACTGGTCTCTCCACTCAAACCTGCATTGACTACTTGATACGCCATTCCTAAAGAATCCATTCGTTCTTGAAGTAGGTGTGTGTAGCCTTGTTCTGGTTCTAATCCATAAGCAGCAGTCAAGCTATCGCCAAAGAAAATAATCTTCTTCTTTTTGTCTTTTTTTGCAGATTTTTGTTCATTTTCGACATTGATTGCAGTAGATACTTTTTTCTCTGCATTAGAATTTGTATTTTTACATGCTGTGATAGATATAACTGCCCCAAGAAAAGCAGCAAAGACGAAATACTTCATTTTTATTTAATTAATGTTTCTCAAATATAACACTCTTAAATGCGAATGAGGTATCAATAAATACAATATTCTACTAAAAAGGCATCTCGATCTACCAAATAAATACGTGCATAAAGAAGTTTTATGAGCAAGCCGAATCAAATTTTATTAGTAGAGGATAATCCTGCCGATGTGCGTCTGACACGCCTCGCCTTAAATCAGGTACTAAAAGGAGCTGAAATCGTTACATTATCCGATGGCAAAGCTTTACTCGATTATTTAGCCGATACACATATTCCTTTTATTTCTTTTATTATTTTAGATTTGAATATGCCCAAAATGGGTGGCATTGATGTTTTGAAGCATTTTAGGAAGCATCAAACCTATAAAAAATTACCCGTCATTGTTTTTACCTCTTCGGTTCATTATGAAGATGTACAGACCTGTTATGATCTAGGCGCAAATGCTTATGTTCGTAAACCTAGTGATATTTTGGATTATTGTTCTACGATTGAACGAATGGCAAGTTTTTGGCTCAATTTAAACGTCTTACCCGAAAATTAAAAAATGTAGCCAAGAAAAATCCTGACTACATTTCAAATCAAAAGATATTGATGAAACTATTCTTTCATGTGAATGATTTCTTTGTGGTTATACTTATTTTATAATAGTTTCTACATAAGTTTTTTCAGGCGTACTTATTTTCAAATTATAACGCCCCTTTTCCAATTTTTCAACATTCAATAGTTTATTATATTTCAACGTACTTAATTGATCTGTATATAATATATTTCCAGTTTCATCTTCCAATACTAATTCGCCTGTGCGATCAAGGGTTAACATATCAATAGCTATCATACTGCCTCTTTGACGTACTACAGGATGAAAATAAGTAAACTGATCTTGCTGTATTTCTACTTTATTTCCTTTCACAATAATTGGTTGAACAATTGTTTTTTGTTCCAATTCAATAATAAAAGTATAAGCGCCTTCTTCTAAGGTTTTTAAATTGAATAAACGAGCGTAATTCATGGTATTTTTTACTCGTTCTGAGAATAAAGTTTGTAATGCTGCATCTTTTATAATGATGGTTGCATCTTCTTTTTCTGTTTCATTTAAATAAACAGCTATAGATTGTTGTTGAGATTTAAAGGTTACAAATGGTGTATTGTCAAAAGCGTAAGCATTTACACCACTTAAAATCATAAGCACGATTAGGTTAAACAGTAATTTTTTCATAATTCAAGATTTTATAAATAAAGGGTTTATGATTTCTTTCAATACAAAAGTACTGGCTAATCCGATCTCGAACTACCTCAATTTTACCCCTTTTTGATGCTATTTTAACCTGCTGTGTAAAGAAATAATTAAGTTGAAAAAAGACTGAATGTTTATTCCGCATTATATTTTGAACGCTATGATTTATCCCAAAATAATTAGGTGCATCATTGGTATACCTACTTATATTTGGCTGGTGTAATTGATACTATTTTACACAAAAAAGCGAGCAAACTTTTTATGGTTTTTGGTCGTTTGGAAATATACACGACACGGGATGAATTTGTTAAATCAAAAAATTAATTCATCCCTTTATCGGTATAAACGTTGATCGTGAAAGAAAGGATAACAAAATCTCTTTCTTGTCCCGTTCAACGTTTAAAACCTGCTTTAACAAGTATAAAAAGTAGCCACATGCATCCGAAACTAGAGAAAATCACCCCTAATTTTGGTAGCTCCTTTACCTATCGAAAATTTGCGGAAGGCTGTTCTAATAGTCAACCGTATTGGCATTTTCATCCAGAAATGGAGTTGGTTTATGTTGTTTCTGGAAGCGGAAAACGACACATTGGACACCATATTTCTTACTATAAAGAAGGAGATTTAATTTTCTTAGGATCAAATGTCCCGCATTTAGGATTTACGGATCGCTTACAAGGAAATCCTGAAGAAGTGGTAGTACAAATGCTACCCAATTTTCTGGGAAAGCATTTTTTAGCTCGTCCAGAAACGAATGCAATCGAACAACTTTTCCAACGTGCTAAACATGGCATTTCATTTTATGGTACAACTAAAAAAGAAGTTGGCAAACAACTTTTGAAAATGTCGACACTCCAACCTTTTGAGCGACTATTAGCTTTTTTGCAATGTTTACAATTACTCGCTCAATCCAAAGAATATGAATTATTGAATGTAGAATCCTATGGTTTGGATATTAATTTTCAAGATCACGAACGAATGAATCACATTTATCAATATGTCCAAGCTCATTTTCAACGAAGCATTACACTAGAAGAGATTGCACAAGAAAGTAATATGACGATTCCAGCCTTTTGTCGTTATTTTAAAAAACTTACGCATAAAACGTTCACGCAATTTGTGAATGAGTTTAGAGTTTTTCATGCACGCCAATTATTAACAGAAGAAAAGATGAGTATTGCCGAAATTTGTTTTGCTTGTGGCTTTAATAATTTATCTAACTTCAACAAACATTTTAAAACGATCACTGGCGAAAATCCAACGACTTATCGGAAGTCCTTGCGAGAGGTGTTGGAGTAGGAAGAATAAAAACCTATTGAATTGCAGATTGCTTAATTCGTATTTGATGAGGGCTTGTTTTAGGGACTCTTTCAATTATGCCTCTTGCTTCTAAATCTAGTTTTATTGTAACGACATACCAAGGAATTTTTCCATCAAATTTTCCCTCTAGGCGATCAATCACCAAGTCATTTGCATCTTGATAGGTAATCGTTTCGTGTTCTTCAATGATTGATAATAAGGTTTGTGCAATCACATCATATCTGCGCCTTAAAATATTAACCCCTTTTTTTCCAGCAGGATGGAGCGTAAGGATTTTTTCTTCTTCTTTTTTCATTTTGGTAAAATTTGAGATGCCTTTGTGAAACTAAAACGTTACTTCACAAAGGCATTGTATAAACAGTGTAGGATTATTGATTTAATCTAAAAAGGAATATCATCATCGTCATTCATTCTAGATTGACGGGTAATCACCGAATTATCATAAGGAGTATCGGTATTTCCAGCAGGACTATCTCCTAATAAGTCGTCAAAACTAGGATCATCCAAATCAGAAAATTTCGCATACTTATCCGTAAACTTCATTTTTACGGTCTTCAAGGCACCATTACGATGTTTGGCAATGATAAGCTCTGCAATACCTTTCAAGGATTGTCCTTCTTCATCTTCTAAGATTGAATAATATTCAGGACGATAGATAAAGGAAACAATATCCGCATCTTGCTCAATTGCACCTGATTCACGTAAGTCAGATAATTGTGGTCGTTTTGTTCCACCACGCGTCTCGACCGCACGACTCAACTGTGATAATGCGATTACTGGAACTTCCAATTCTTTTGCTAAACCTTTCAAAGCACGTGAGATCGAACTAATTTCTTGTTCTCGATTTCCTTTGGAATTTTCGCCTCCTCCACTCATCAATTGTAGGTAATCAATGATAATCATTTGAATATCGTGCTGCATCTTTAAACGACGACATTTTGCACGAAGTTCAAAAATATTTAAACCTGGAGTATCATCAATATAAATAGGTGCATCACTCATTTTTTCGATGGCGGACTGAAGCTGTTGCCATTCATAATCTTCTAACTGTCCTGTACGCATCTTGCTACCTTCAATTTCTGCCTCAAGCGAAACCAAACGTTGTACCAATTGTAAGTTGGACATCTCCAGAGAAAATAACGCAACGGGTTTGCCAAAGTCCAAAGCCGCATTTCGAGCAATAGCCAGTGTAAGTGAGGTTTTACCCATACCCGGTCGTGCTGCCATAATTATTAAATCAGAAGGTTGCCAACCTGACGTCAAGCGATCCAAATCTGTAAAACCAGTAGGGACACCTGTTAAGCCATCCGTTTTTTGTGCTAGTTCTTCTAGTTGTTTTTCCAGGCGACTCGTTAAAGTACCCATGCTTTCAAAACCTCGATTTAGGTTTTGTTGGGTAATCGCAAATAATTCTTGCTCGGCTTTGTCTAAAAGTTCAAATACATCAGTGGTATCTTCGTACGCATCTTTTATGATGGAAGTGGAAGAACGAATGAGTTCGCGTTGAATATGTTTTTGTGCAATAATACGCGCATGATATTCAATATTGGCAGAAGAAGCCACGCGATTGGTTAATTCGACTAAGTAGTAAGGCCCTCCAATCTTATCTATATCTCCTGACTTTTTTAATTCTTCCGTCACCGTCAATAAGTCGACAGGCTGCGACTTTTCAAATAGACGCAACATGGCTTTATAGATCAACTGATGTGATTCGGAATAATAACTAGAAGACTGCAATATATCTAATACAATAGCTAGCGCATCCTTGTCGAGCATGATTGCTCCAAGAACAGCTTCTTCAAGTGGTAAGGCTTGTGGTTGCACCTTACCAAAAACGTATGATGATAATTCATTTCCCTCCTTTCGAGCGCGAAGTTCATTAATGCGCTTAATCGGTTTGCCTGTCTCAGCCATAGGTTTAAAATTGCGGGTTTGAAAATGCCTCCCCGACGATTTTGTATAGTCTGTTTATCTCATAGTGTATTCTATGAAGAATACATTTTAGTGAAAGCAGTCTAGCTTTGTTAAAACAAGTTTTAGTTGCAAGTTTCTTATGTTATTTACACTTGCTGAACATTTTTACTTTCTAGCGATTTGCTTCTACTTACAAAGCTAATAGGAATTATTGAATTCTCTAATTAGTTGTTGAATTCTCTATTATCCACAAATGTGGATAACATTGGCTGAAATTGTGGAAAACACCTGTGAATTGTTCACTACTTGTTTTACCATTTCTATCAGAAACTCATTTATACATATAAAATAAACCCAAATGTAATTACATAATAATTTAACTCCTAGCAAATCACTACTTAACATTGGTTTATTCAAAAAATATAACAAATATTTTTATATGTATAGTGTTTTCAAATCCTTTATTTATTTCAGGTTCAAATTTGTATTTAATTTTTTTGGATGTGAGTATATTTTTAAAAATAAATTAAAGTTGAAATTATAATCAAAATATCCACTCTTCAAATATACGCAAAAAATAGATAAAAAGTAAGCAAAAAATGAGTGCCTGGAGATTAATTATCCAAATCACTCAGTTTTTCTTCTACTTCTTTGATGACTTCTTTTTGGGCTTCTATTTGATCGTGCGTATTTTCTTGATCCTTTATATTGGTTTCGATATTCGCTTCTGCTTTCGCAATTCGTTCTTTGGCTGCTTCTATTTCTTTTTCGTATCCTTCTTTAGCTCGAACTAATTTTTTGAGGGTATTATCTAAATCTTTAAGGCGTTTTTCTTCTTGCTCTAATTCAATACGAGTCATCTCTTTTGCTACTTCAATAGCAAATACCATTAACATTTTTTGCGCTTCATCTACTTGCTCCCCATGTTCATAAGAATTTAGATAGGCTCCTCCCAAGTCGTACCAAGTCGTAAAACGAACACCATCGCCACTATCCTCAATTGAAGCATAAATATCCATAGCATTTAAACCTCCTGCAATATCACGAGCAATAGCATTATCCGTAAACCATTCGTCTGATTTTCGGTCTTTTTTTGTTTTTCCACTATATTGTTTGACATATTTTTTCCACACTTTTTCTACCACCTTAGTATTTGTATTCGGTATTTCTAACACAAATCCATTTTTTACTCCTTGACTCATCGAACGATCTTCTTCTGAAATTTGAGCAGAAAGCGTACTACAAAAACTCCAACTCAGCAAAAGTGTAACTATAGAAACAGCTAATTTCATGTCTTAACTAATTATATGATTATTAAATGTTTATACTTTTCTTTCTTTAAATTATGGTATTCTTATGGATTAACCCAATTTCTTGCATAGTTTTTGAAAATGTTAACGATAGAACAACGTTTGTTAATGTTTAGTATCCAAAAAGTATGCAGTTTTTACGATTCTCCCTTCTTGGACTTTTCCTGTTTTTGTCTTATACCTTTTCCTTAGGTCAACAAGCCTTACTCAAAAAAGCAGATAAACTAATCCAAGCTGAGCGATATGCACAAGCTATTGTACCTTTAGAAACGCTTCTTCAACAAGATAGCACGACTACTGTTGCAAGTAAATTAACTCGTGTCTATCAGAAAATAAACCAACCCCAAAAAGCCATTCCTCTATATCAGTACTTACTTCGTCAGAAAAAGATAAATCCCAAACATCGCTTTCAATATGCTGAAATGCTGATGCAAATTGGACAATATGATAAAGCCGTTGATCAACTCCAAGATTATTCACAAGAACATCCTGATGATGAAAAAGCACAGCAACTTTTAATTGCATTAGATAAAATCGGAGCTATTTCGCCTTTATATCCAAACGTTTCATGTATTCCTTTTTCTCACAATACTACAGCAGATGATAATTCACCTTTCTTTTTTGATCAACATCTTTTTTTCTCTTCCGACCGAACTAAAGGATTAAACCCGCTTAAACAAAAAGCAGGTTGGACAGATCGAGATTTTACGAGAGTGTATGCTGCTACAAAAATTGAAAAGGATAGTTTCCACCTACCCAAAGTAATGGGGAACAAAATCAACCAACTCAACTTAAATACAGCTAATGCCGTCTTTTGGCGCGATACGCAAACTCAAATTATCTACCTTTATTTTGCTAGAAATAGTTCAAAATCTGATTCACAAGATGAGTTTAATATGCAATTGTATATGAGCACTTCTTCGGATGATGGAAAACAATGGTCAAAATCTACCTTGCTTTCTTTTTGTAATAATGAGTACAACTATATCCACCCTGCCATTTCATCTAGTGGAGATAGCTTATACTTTGTATCAGACAAAGGGAAAGGATATGGTGGCATGGACATTTATTTTGCCACTAAAAAAACAAAAGAGACTTGGAACAAACCAATTAATCTCGGTGCAAACATCAATACAAATCAACATGAAGGTTTTCCTTATTTGAATGAGAAAGGAGAATTGTTTTTTTGCTCCAAAGGACACGTTGGGTATGGAGGCTTTGATTTATTTAAAACAACAATAGATAATGGTGACTGGTCTATTCCAACTAATTTGGGATATCCATTTAATAGTCCATCTGATGATTTATCTATTTGTTTTGATGAAATTGGAAAAAATGGTGCCTTTACTTCTTCCAGAACAGATGGAAATGATGATATTTTTTTATTTAGTTTGACGCCCACATTTGGAGAAACGACTCCAAATAAGATTGAAAATGCACCAAGTATTACTTCCAATGATAATATTAATCGCGTTGATTTTTGTTACGAAACTTTAGCCTTACAATTAGATGAAAATACAATTTCTTCCAATCAATACTATAGTTTAGTTGAACTTCAATTTGAAGAGGATAAATATGAGATTGCCGAAAAGCATATTCCTAGTTTAGATGAATTAGCTCGACTACTTTATGCCTATCCTAATTTACAAATAGAATTACAAAGTCATACCATTACAGAAGGTAGTGAAGCGGATTTAGCCACGATATCACGTTATCGAGTAGAAGCTATTGTTGCTTATCTATTGAAAAAAGAAATTGCTGAAATTCAAGTCCAAACAAAAGCTTTAACAAAAGAATACCCTATTCATCCTTGTAGTACAGAATGTCCTTGTACAACAGAAGAACAGGCAAAAAATCAACGAATTGAAATGCGAATTGTCAATTTTTAGTTGATTTAACATAAACTTCATCTTAATTCCATAGAAAACAACGTATCTATTTATATTTTAATACGTCTTAAAAGACAAATCATTATTACAAACTAAAATTTAAAACGTCGTATTTTCATGGAAAACTTAATTGCACAGGCATCTTCTTTTATTTATACTTATGCTCCAAGTGTTATTGGTGCTATTCTAACGCTAATTATAGGTCTTTGGATCATTGGATGGGTTACTGGTATGGTAGACCGTTTAATGGCTAAAAGAGGAGTAGACGAAACAGTACGCCCTTTCTTAAAATCACTTATCAGTGTAGGTTTGAAAATCATGCTTCTTTTAGCAGTAGCATCTAAATTTGGAGTAGAAACTACTTCTTTTGTAGCTATTTTTGGTGCTTTAGCTTTTGCTATAGGTATGGCGCTTCAAGGTAGTCTAGGACACTTTGCTAGTGGTGTATTACTACTAATTTTTAAGCCTTATAGAGTTGGAGACTTAGTAACTGTGGGTGGAGAAACTGGTACAGTAAAAGAAATCCAAATTTTTAATACAGTATTGGCTACTTTAGATAATAAACGTATCATCGTTCCAAATGGTGTTGTTACGAGCAATGTAATGACTAATATTTCTGGACAAGGTACAGTTGGTGTAGAATTAACCTTCGGAATTGGTTATGGGGATGATATAGATAAAGCCAAAAATATCATTTTACAAGTTGGGAAAGAATGCCCCCATGTTTTAGATGATCCTGCACAAGGAGTTGTGGTAGCAGAATTAGGGGATAGCTCTGTTAATTTAGCTACTCGTCCATTCTGTAATAGCGAAAATTACTGGGATACATTCTTCTACATGCAAGAAAATGTAAAAAAAGCATTTGATCGTGAAGGTATTAATATTCCTTATCCAACGATGGATGTCAATGTCTCTCAAGGTTAAGCCTTAAAAAGATTTTCCTTAAAATACGAACGCCTCTTATTTTGATCAAAATAAGAGGCGTTTGTGTATAAATTACATTTTTATTAGCAACACATCATTTTATCAACTCTTCTTTGATGTCGTCCACCTTCAAAATCTGTTTCAATAAATGCTTCGACCATTGCTAGTGCCACTTCTTTAGAAACAAAACGAACAGGAATAGATAAAACATTAGCATCATTGTGCTGACGGGCTAAACGAGCCAATTCATCTGTCCAACATAGCGCAGCGCGTATTGCTTGATGTTTATTTGCCGTCATCGCAGCACCATTTCCACTTCCACAAAGAATAATTCCTACGTCTGTACATTTCGTTTCTACATCTTCTGCTACTGGGTGAATAAAATCAGGATAATCAACAGAATCTAAGGAATGTGTTCCATGATCGTTTACTGCAACTCCTTTTTGTTGTAGATATTCAATTACAAGATCTTTGTATGGAAAACCTGCATGATCGCAACCAATTGCTATAGAAAAAATAGACATAATAGTGTTATTTAGATTTTATATGTAAACATAAAAAAAGGTGAAGCAGGAATCAATAAGTAGTTTTAGGGGATTAATCGGGCAGAAAAAAATCCTTTAAGATTTCCCAAAAAGGTCTAAAAACCTCCATACTGTCGGTATTTTCGCCCATTTCAGAAAATCATTTTTTTTACCCAATTAATTAACACCCCTTACTTAACTACTTCACCTTTTTATGAAAATTTTAAAAATAACTACTGAATCGAACGATCTACAGGCGCATTATACTCTTGAAATTGTGCCTTTAGTTCGTCCTCTAATTCTTTATCTTGTAATTGCCGCGCCAAGGTTTGCATATTACGAACAGCTTGGAAAGCATAAGCAGCATCGGATTGATAACCTGACTGTAATTCATCATCTGGTAATCCTGCATAAAAATCCATATGCTCTTTTGTTTCTTTTGCCAAGATACGAATGTGTTTTTTGGCTTCTTCCTTTGCGCCTGCTTTAACTAATACACTAATTAAAGGAACAATCTGTGCATCATAACGGAAATTCATATTCGGGAATGATGCAAAAAATTTAGTAGCCAATTCCGTTGCTTGTTTAGTCTTTCCTCGATCAATTAAATCTTCACATGCTCTTAATATTACCAAACGATGGCTTTGTACGGATGGTAAATAAGATCGATCTACATACAATTCTTCTTTATCAAAATTTCCCCAACGAAATTTATTCATGACATTTTCATAAATAGCATCTGAATTAACTCGTCCATTTCCAACCATACCAAATTGACTATCTCGATCATTTGTTAACACAGGTACCAATCGTAAGCCTAATCCTTCTAATTGGGTATATTTTCCAAAACCAAGCATAGATTCTTGACGACAGGTCACTGCAAAATAAATAGGACGTTCCCAAATATTGTTGGCGATAATATCAAGTACCGCTAAATCTCCTTTAAGTACAGAACGTTTGCTACCTAAATCAATCAACATTTTATTCGCAATAGTCGTATCTGTTGGACTGACCATACCCAAATTCACTGCTTTATTTCGATCAACAGGTATAGCCAGTTTTTTAGCAGGCACATAACTTTCAAACATACCTCCGCCATTTTGATGCGATTCTCCGACAAATTTTAATGCAGATAGAAGATTCATTTCACGCTCATTACGGGTATCAACAGGCAGTTGCACTCGTTTTCGTCCACGAATTTGATCTTCTGTTAAGGTCATTTTCAATGGAGGAGAATTATTTACTTTCCTACGTAATTGATTGATGTACCAATCCACTTGTATCAAACTCAAATTCACCACACGTACATCTGTACGAATCCCTTCCGTTTCTTGTGCATACCACAATGGATAGGTATCATTATCTCCATAAGTAAAAATGATGGCGTTGGGTGCACAAGATTCTAAGAAATTACTGGCATAATCTCTTGCTCCACTATGATCTTTTCGACTATGATCGTCAAAATTTTGGAAGCCCATTAAAACAGGTGCAATTAAAACTAAACCTGTAGCCATAACTGCAGCCATATTTTGATTTATACGATCTTTTAAAAGATAAAAAATCGCCAATACTCCCATTCCTATCCAAATACAGTATGTAAAGAACGAGCCTACTAATACATAATCTCGTTCGCGAGGTTCATTTGGAGGTTGGTTGGAATAGATAATAATACCAATTCCTGTAATAATAAACATAGCTAATAATGCTAGAAAATCATTCCTTCGCCTCGACAGATGGAACAATAGTCCGAATATTCCAAAGAGTAGTGGGAGCATGTAATATTTATTCCTCGATTGGTCATTGGCTATGGCTTCAGGGAGATTGTCCTCACTGTGTAAGCGAGCTTCATCTATAAATTTAATTCCCGAAATCCAATTACCTCGTTTGACATCCCAAGGATAATACCCTTGAATACCATTTTGTCGCCCTGAAAAATTCCACATAAAATATCGCCAATACATCCAACCAAATTGATAGCGGAACAAAAATCGGAGATTATCGGCTTGACTAGGTCGTCCTGCTGGTAAGGGTTTGTTCGGATCAAGTCCCATCCAAAGCTTATGTTGCGCGGGGCGTCCTTGTTCGTAATGCCCTATACGTGGAAATGCGATTTCGTCTTTTGGGTTAAAAACGTAGGATACTTTTTTATCTGTTATTTCATAATGATCGCCTACTTGTCCATAACGATCTACTGATTCTGTTTCTACTGGAGAAGCATCAAAATGAGGGCCTTTCAGTAGAGGACGTTCTCCATATTGTTCCCGATTTAAATACGGTAATAAACGTAATGGATCACTCGGATTGTTCATATTGATGGGTGTATTCGCATTGGCACGAATAACAACCACACCAATTATAGAAAATCCTACAATAGCAAGTGTCGTTCCTACTAAAAGGATCTGTAAAATATCTCGTCGATTAATATTATTTAAACCATAAGCCACACCAAAGAGTAAGGCTGGCATCAATAGAAAATTCAAATCAGAGGTTACAAATTCAGCATCAAAAGAGGCTTTTGTTAATAACATAATTAGTAATAATCCTTCTACGGCTAAGAAAGCGGGCAAACCAAATTTATAATCATGTACATAAGCTACTCCCATAGCAATCATTCCTCCAATCAATAAAACTAATGGAAAAATTCCAAAATGGAACGGTAAACCAAATCCATTGACCGCAGTCACCTCAGAGAACGCCCATAATGAAGGAATGCCTACTACAATTACTTTTTGGATAAAAGCCATAAAAACAACTCCTGCTAAAGCTGCTAATGCCATTCCAGGGAGGGTATGACGCTCAAATTTCTTGAAATAATAAAATAAAGCTAAAGCTGGAAATGTCAATAAACTTAATAAGTGAACGCCTATAGATAATCCTGCTGAATAAATAGCAAAAACGAGCCAACGATCCGACTTAGGCGCATCAGGTAATGAATACCATTTTAATACCGCCCAAAGTGTTAGTGCTGTAAAAAAAGTAGACATGGCATACACCTCACCCTCTACAGCAGAGAACCAAATAGAAGTACAAAATGCTGTAGATAATCCTGCTGCTATTCCTGCGCCCGCTAATGCTATAGCATAACCGCCTTCTGGTGTCTCTTCTCGTTTAAAGAAAAGTAATTTTCCTAATAGAATAGTAGACCAAGCAACAAAAGTTGCCGCAAAAGCACTACTCAAACAAGATAATAAATTAACGGAAAAGGCGATCATGGCTGGATCGTCTGATAGGAACTCAGCGACCATAGTAAACATCCGTCCTATCAAAAGAAATAAGGCTGCCCCTGGTGGGTGAACCACTTCTAATTTGTATGCTCCTGTGATAAATTCGCCACAATCCCACAAACTACCCGTTCGTTCGGCAGAGAAAAAATATACGACCATAGCAATGGCAAAAACGAGCCAACCTGCAATATTCTTTAGTCTTTTAAAATCCATTGACGATTAATATTATTATGTAGATAGTTTATTCTCGGATATTCTATTCTCATTCATTTTAGATATAGATAGACCTATCCTTAAAATTTGCTAGCAAAAGTAATAAAATTTACGGTACTACGCCTGAATTAAACTGCTATTAGCTATTCATTAACAAAGCATTGTAGTAAATAACATATTAAATCTAATGCTTATAAAGCTATCCACATGTACGATTGTAGCAATGGAATGTTGTTAATCTGAATTTGAATCTTTGAGATTATTCATTGGAAGGGAATATTAGGTAGGGGACTGGCACCTTATCCGTCAGCCAAACGCCATTTTTAGAACAAAAGAAGTCAAACCCATCTTTTTGCATTTCAGTAGCCTTAATTTCTAAGATGACTAATTTACCATGCCGTTTGCCTACCATTGCTGCAGTGGCTTTATCCGCTGATAAGTGAACGTGCTGACGGCTTCTTTTTTCTAAACCTGTTTGTTGTATGCTTTCCAAAAAGCGCGTGGCTGTGCCATGATAAAGGATATTGGGTGGAGATTTTGGTTTTAAGGCTAAATTGATGTCAATGGAATGACCTTGGTTCGCTCGGATGAGGCTTTGATCTTCGTTGAAGGTGAAACGTTTTTTATTATTATTAGCTACAATATATTGTAGTTCTTCAAAATTAATAGCTTTTCCTTTGCTTGCCATTTTTTGTAATAACTCATCAACCTCTACCCAACCATTCTCATCCATTGTGATACCAATAACTTCTGGTTTATGTCGTAAAACGAGACTTAAAAATTTACTAGTTCGTATTTCTTTTTGTTTATCCATTGGATTATTATTTTAGTTCTAATAACCCAATAGAAGACAAAATCGTTCCATTATTCTTCTGGAATAAATTTTAAAGAAATAGAATTGACACAATGGCGGGTATTTTTGGCGGTGAAACGCTCTCCCATAAAAACATGTCCTAGATGTCCTCCACAATTGTTGCAAAGGATTTCTGTACGACGACCATCTGCATCCGTTTCTCGACGTACTGCTCCTTCGATTTCATCATCAAAACTAGGCCATCCACAACCTGATTCAAATTTATCAGCTGATTGATAAAGTGGCGTATCACACTGGCGACAAATGTAAGTGCCAGGGAGTTTATTATTATTATATTCACCTGTGAAGGGACGCTCCGTCCCTTTTTGTAGAATGATGTAAGCTTCTTCTGGAGTGAGTTTATTGTAGGCCATAATTATTGGATTGAATTTTTAAATACAACCGTTGAAACTAAAAAAAGTTATGCCTATTAAATATTTTACTCTTTAATGATTGTACATTTATTTAATACCACATCAATCAACATTCCTGTACAACGTCCTTTTATTTTTACTTGGTCGCCAAGCGAAGGTTTGCTATCATTTTTTTCAGCGTCAAGCGTACAAAGTACTCCTCCTCCCATATCATTTCCTAAAAGTAAGATCACCGTCGCGCCTTTTTCATCTGTCGTAACATCTTCTACTGTTCCTTCTACAATTAATACTTTATCAATATACTTAGCATTGCCAGCTTTTTCATCATTTTCAAATTCTGAAAATAAGGAGCTTGCAGAAACTGTAAAATCTACTGTTTTTTTACTGACATTTTCGGCTGGAAGATTGAACAAAATTAATGTGCCAATACCTATTATCAAAAGGAGGGCAACTAAAAAATATAAGATTTTCTTTAGCATGATAAACGACTAGGTGTGTTATAAAAAATGATATTATTAAATGGAGTAGGACGGACTTTAGTCTTTTCGATTTTTAAAATCAGCGTGGACGATACGTCATATTTACTTCTACATCTATATCTCTGGAAATACCCAAACTTTCTGTATCCACATTAATGACATTGGGTAAATATTCTTTCATCAGTTCATTGATCTTGTCTACACTTTCTTCTTCAATTCGCATTAAAAATTTAGACGATGTTTTTAGGCTTCCATCAGGAAGCACCTTTACTCGACCTCGAGCAGATGTAATGCGTTTATAGCCCCAAATATAGAGCGTACCTTCCACTTTTACATCATAAGTACCCTCTTTCTTTAAGTTTATCCCTTCCAATCCTTTAATCGTTCCTTCAAAATTGATTTTTGGTTTTTCTACGACATTGATCCGTTCATTGTGTAATAAACGATCCGCCAAACCTAAGTCAAATTCAAATGATTTGATTAAACCTATAAACGAGACTTCGCCTGTATTGAGGTCAAATGTACTATACATTTGATAATTATCGCCTTCTAAATCCATTAAACTGCTCCGAGAATGTACATGAATATGACCTGTTCGAGTAGCATACGTTTGACTAAAGCCTGTGAAAAAAAAGAGTAGTGCAAACAAAAAAGAAAAGAATACTTTCATGAGATAGTTAAGTCTTTGTTTACTACAAAAGTAGGCAATTAATAAAAGCGATAGCAAGTAGAAAACTCATTTTAACAAAGAATTAAATTTATAATGCATTGCCTCTATTCTTGTAAAATGAGAAAAAGTTTAGCCATAGCAAAAGCTACAACTAAACTCTTTCAATCGGTTAATGGAATGTTGATTTATTCGTTCGTTGCTAATTTTTTAGTGGGGCTACATTTCATATAAGTAGGGATAGGGTCACCTGCTTCTTCTTTGAATGTTACGGTACCAGAATCTGATACTAAATAAGACCAAGTATGTTGCTTTCCTTGTCCTTTTATGTATGTACCGCCAAATTTTAACACATAACTAACTTCCCATCCATTGCTTCTTCGCTCAATCAAAATATCATTTCCTCCAACTTCAGGAATTCCCAAATCAATCTCTACAATCCCTTCTATGTTATAAAATTCATTTGAAAGTGCCGCCATATTTAAAGGTGATTTTGAACGAATCACCATAATATCTTCCGTATCTGTCCAACGCTCATGATTTTCAATGATGAGATCATATTCATCTAGAAGATCATTTATTTCTTGACTATTGGTTTCTGTAATTCCATCTTGAAGTGGAGTTGCCCAATCTATATTTCGATCAAAAATAATTTTAAAATGATCAATTGATGGATTAGGAAAGGTATGTACATTACAGCGCGCAATTGCCTGTGCTGTTTCATCATTTAAATAGATCAAACTCAATACCTCATAGATACTTTCTACATTCTCAGACGGGATAAAAATATTTCCATATCGAAGATCATCTTGCTCCGCTTCCATACGAAGTGCCAAACGCGCAGCATCTCGTTTGAATTTACGAATCAAGCGTCGCGGTAATTCAGTGACATTCTCCTTCTCCGTTTCTTCAGAAGAAATAGTAGTTGTTTCTACCATTGCAAGCATATCTTGTGCCTGAATACTTGAAAGGGTACTCCAACCAACAAAAAGGATAATAATATGTGATAAAACTACTTTCACTGTCAATAATAAAAATTTGGTAACAGTAAGAAGCAATTATTAATGTATAAAAGCGTGCAGGCTTTGTACATTTTGTGACAAAAACTTCCTACTTAGCGAAAATAAGTTGATACCAACGAATACTTTATTTTTCTATTTTAATTACTAAGAGTAAATGATCTATACATTTTGTAAAAAGGCTATATTAAAAAAGGAGCTACCTTTTTATTACGAAAAGATAACTCCTTTTTCAAAAAGTTGTGACATAAATCCGTTTATAACTTTAACCGTTCTATAATAGCATCTAAAGTGAGTGATTCACGCATATCTTTATTTTTAAAACTCAACAGACCACTTTCCATTTCATTGCTACCTATAATTATGGTATACTGTGCATTTCGAGCTGTAGCATATTTCATTTGCTTTTTCATCTTGGCTGGAGAAGGGTAGAGCTCCGCATTAATATTTGCAGCACGAACTTTATTTAAACAATCAAAAGCATATTGGTGGGCTGCTTGATCAAGCGCAATAAATAAAATTTGTAGTTGATTGCCACTATCCTCTGGATATAAATTCAACTCTTCCATGACATCGTAGATGCGAGCAGCCCCAAAAGAAACCCCCACCCCTGAAACATTTTTCAATCCAAATACTCCCGTTAAATCATCGTAACGTCCACCACCGCCAATACTTCCCATCACCACCTCTTTTTGTGATTCTACACTTGTATCTACAGCTACTTCAAAAATACATCCTGTATAGTAATTTAAGCCTCTTGCCAAAGTAATATCAAACTCTACACGATTAGATGGTGCTTTCGTATCAAAATATTGGTGAAACTGACGCAGTTCTTCTATGCCTTTTAAACCAGTTGGACTTTGTTGAAATGCTTTTTCTAATTCATCCAAACTTTTTAATTGAAGCATATTTTCTATCTGAGTGACTGCCGCTGATGAAATGCCTCTTCCTTCCATTTCTTTACGAACTCCTTCTAGTCCTATTTTATCTAGTTTATCAATAGCGATGGTCATCGTCATAAATTGATCTGCGATTCCTGCTGCTTCCGCCATTCCATACAACACTTTTCTATTATTGACTTTTACAAAAACTTTAATTCCTAGTTTTGCAAAAACTTCATCATATATCTGCACTAATTCTGCCTCATACATCAAAGAATCAGATCCTACTACATCTACATCACACTGATAAAATTCCTGATAACGTCCTTTTTGTGGACGATCGGCACGCCAAACGGGTTGTATCTGATAACGTTTAAAAGGAAAGGTAATATCATTTTGGTGCATGACTACATATCGGGCAAAAGGCACCGTTAAATCATAGCGTAATCCTCGTTTTGAAATGGAAGATGTTAATTTTTGAGCATCTTGAGCTGCTAAAGCCTCTTTATCCGCTTTCGCTAAATAATCTCCATTATTTAATACTTTGAACAATAACTTATCGCCTTCTTCTCCATACTTTCCTGTAAGGGTAGATAAGTTTTCCATTGTAGGGGTTTCTATCGGTTGATACCCATATTTCACAAAAACATCTTTAATGGTATCAAAAATATAATTACGTTTCACGACTTGTTCAGGTGAAAAATCGCGTGTTCCTTTTGGAATACTAGGTTTCATATTATTGAGTTGAAAGTCGTAGGACGACTAGTTCGTCTTGGAAAGAAATAATGTATTTATAATAAAAATATTGTTTGGATAGTTCTATTATGACTAATCCCTATAATGCCGATTTAAATTGGTCTAAAAATCGAACATCATTTTCAAATAGTAATCGAATATCACTGATGTCATAAAATTGCATCGCCGAACGCTCGATCCCAATCCCAAAGGCAAAACCTGTATATTTTTCAGCATCAATACCACAATTCGTTAACACCTGAGGATCAACCATACCACAGCCTAAAACCTCTAACCAACCTGTTCCTTTGGTCAAACGATATGATTTTTCATCGGCTGTGCCCATGTAGACATCCATTTCTGCACTTGGTTCTGTAAAAGGGAAAAAAGAGGGACGTAGACGAATCTTAGTTTCTGGCCCATACATTTCCTTAGCGAAATAGAGTAAGGTTTGTTTTAAATCTGCAAATGATACATTTTCATCTACATACAAACCTTCTATTTGATGGAATTGACAATGCGAACGTGCCGATACCGTTTCATTGCGATAAACGCGCCCTGGAGCTATAATTCGTATAGGAGGTTGCTGCGTGGTCATCACACGCGCTTGTACAGAAGAGGTATGTGTACGAAGCAAAGTTTCAGCACTACCTTTTAGATAATAAGTATCTTGCATATCACGCGCAGGATGATTTTCAGGTGTATTCATAGCTGTGAAATTATACCAATCATCCTCAATCTCTCGCTCTTCTGCTACCGTAAACCCAATTCGTGAGAAAATATCTACGATTCGATTCATGGTAATAGAAATAGGATGGCGAGCACCCAATGCTAAAGGTTCAGCTGGAGCCGTCAAATCAATATCTTGTGCCTTTGCTGATTCAGCAGCAGATTCCACGGCACTTTTGAGGTTTTGAAATTTTTGCTCTGCAATTTGTTTAGCACTATTCACTAACTGACCAAATTCTCGTTTTTGCTCATTAGCGATATTACGAATCTCTCCCATCATGGGTTTGATGATATTTTTTGAGCCTAAAAAGCGTATCCGAAATTTTTCTAATTGATCTACATCTTGAGGAATAGCACTTTCAATTTCTTCAATAACTTGTTTGACTTTTGCAAAAATTTCAGCAGACATATGATAATAATTCTACTTAATAAAATAATGTTTAATTTTCGAGCCACAAAGGTAAAGATTTTTTAAGAGCTTGTGGGCAATATATTAGATTTTGAGGTGATCCCATTTTGAAAAAAACTCAACTAATATTATAAAGAACAATTTAATGAGCAAAAAAATTCATTGAATCTACATTATTTTGGTTCTTTGACTTTTCCCGTGAAAAAGTCAATTCAAATCTAAAATCGTTCACTTCTTGCAGTCGTTTACTCTTCTATTTTGAACTGACCACGGGATTTGTCAAAGAAAGATTATTTTAAACCTGTAAGAATAGCAGACTGTTTTATTAATAGTAAGACATAATGGCATAAAATCATTGTTTTTTATACAATGGTACAACTTATGTAAGCCTATACGTTATAGAAAAGAAAAACAATTTATACGAAATTGAATAAGTGATTTTGTAAATCACGCCTTAAACGTATACTATCGATTTGGTAAAATCATAATCTGTATACAAAGGGATTTTTTCAAAACGGTATTTGTACATAAGTAAAATAGCAAATTTTATAAGTAAGACGCTCATTTATTTATGTAAATTTGTAGCAAAATAAAATACTTCAATCAAAATGAGAATAAAAAGTTATCCCTTTTAGTTTTCATTGATATTTATAAAAAATAATATGTTCAAATTTATATCCAATTCCGTTAAAAAAATATTTGGCACAAAATACGACCGTGATGTCGCCATCTACCAACCTGTTGTAGAAGAAATCAATTCGTATTTTGAACAGTATAATGGTCTATCAAATGACGAATTACGGAATAAGACAACAGAATTTCGTGCTCGTATCAAAGAACACCTTACAGGAATCGATAGCGACATTCAAACTGTTAGAGATCAAGCTGCTCAAGAAGACGATCTATTAGTTCGAGAAGATTTATTCAAGGATATTGACGAGATGATCAAAGAACGCGATAAACACCTTGAAGCAATTCTAAAAGAAATTCTTCCTGAAGCTTTTGCTGTCGTCAAAGAAACTGCTCGACGTTTCACCCAAAACGAAACGATCACTGTCACTGCTACAGAACATGATCGAACTCTCGCTGCGACAAAAAGTTATGTCACGATAGAAGGCAATCAAGCTGTTTGGCAAAACAAGTGGGTGGCTGCTGGCGGTGAAATTACTTGGAATATGATCCACTACGATGTGCAGCTCATTGGAGGTATGGTACTCCATGATGGTAAAATTGCAGAGATGCAGACAGGTGAAGGTAAGACTTTGGTCGCTACGCTCCCTGCCTATTTAAATGGTGTCTCTGGAGAAGGGGTACACGTTGTGACGGTAAACGATTATCTTGCTCGTCGTGACTGCGAATGGGTAGGCCCAATCTTCGAATTTTTGTTTTTGACCATTGATTGTATTGATAAATACAAACCTCATTCAGAGCAACGTCGTCAAGCCTATCTTTGTGATATTACCTATGGTACGAATAATGAATTTGGTTTTGATTACTTACGTGATAATATGGTGCGTAGTAAAGATGAGCAAGTACAACGTAAGCACCATTATACAATGGTAGATGAGGTGGATTCTGTATTAGTTGATGATGCACGTACTCCATTGATTATTTCAGGACCTGTACCAAAAGGAACTGAAGAACAAGAATATGAGGCTCTTAAACCCGATGTTGAAAAACTGATTGCTGCGCAACGTAAAATTGCAACCGATTTTTTAGCGGAAGGAAAAAAACTTTTTAAAGATAATATACTTGGTAGTCAAGAAGGCGAAGCAGGTTTAGCACTTTTACGGGCTTATCGCGCATTGCCAAAGTATCGCCCTTTAATCAAATTCTTGAGTGAGGAAGGGGTGAAAGTAGAAATGCAAAAAGCAGAGAATTATTACATGCAAGAGCAATCGAAGAATATGCCACTTGCAGATGAGCCACTCCTTTTTACGATTGATGAAAAAAATCGCCAAGTAGAATTAACAGAGCGTGGTGCAGAGTTTTTGGCACGTGGAAAACAAGATCCTAGTTTCTTTATCATGCCAGATATTGCTACTGAAATGAATGACATTCAATCAAATGAAGCATTATCTGATGAAGAAAAAGCAGAACAAAAAAATACCCTCGTTCAAGATTTTTCTGAAAAGTCAAAACGTCTACATTCCATTAGTCAATTATTAAAAGCCTATACTTTATTTACAAAAGATGAAGAATATGTCGTTTTAGAAGGTCAAGTAAAAATTGTAGATGAGCAAACAGGGCGGATGATGGAAGGTCGTCGTTACTCGGATGGCTTACACCAAGCATTAGAAGCAAAAGAAGGCGTGAAGATTGGAGATATCACTCAAACTTATGCTACTGTTACGCTTCAAAATTATTTCCGTATGTACCACAAATTAGCTGGTATGACGGGTACTGCAGAAACAGAAGCAGGTGAGTTTTGGGAAATTTATAAATTAGATGTGGTAGTTATTCCAACCAATCGGCCAATTATTCGAGATGATCGAGATGATCTAGTTTTTAAAACAGAACGCGAAAAATTCAATGCTGTAATTGATGAAGTGGTTAGTTTAAGTGAGGCAGGTCGACCTATTCTCGTAGGTACAACTTCTGTAGATATTTCGGAGAAACTGAGCCGTATGCTTCAAATGCGTAATATACCTCATAATGTATTGAATGCAAAACAACATCAACGAGAAGCCGATATTGTTGCACAAGCAGGTAAACCAGGACAGGTAACTATTGCAACGAATATGGCAGGTCGTGGTACAGATATTAAGCTACCGAAAGAAGTTTTAGATGCGGGTGGTTTAGCGATCATTGGTACAGAACGCCATGATTCTCGACGCGTAGATCGTCAGCTTCGAGGACGTGCAGGTCGTCAAGGAGATCCAGGTTCGTCTCAGTTTTATGTTTCTTTGGAAGATAACCTAATGCGTTTATTCCAATCGGAACGTATTGCAAAATTGATGGATCGCATGGGGCATCAGGATGGAGAAGTTATTCAACATTCTATGGTGACTAAATCTATTGGAAATGCACAAAAGAAAGTAGAGGAAAATAACTTTGGTATTCGTAAGCGTCTTTTGGAATATGATGATGTGATGAATATTCAACGAGAAGCCATTTATAAAAAACGGGAAAATGCCCTTTCTGGTGAACGTCTATCTGTAGATTTGAATAATATGTTCATTGGATTAACGGAAAGTCTCGTTGCAGGACATAAACAAGGAGGAGATTTTGATACCTTTCGCACAGATTCTATGCGTGTAGTTGGTCTTGATCCTAAAATAGATGCAGCAGATTTTAATGAAGGAAATGAGCTAGAAATTACCGATCGTTACCAAGATCAAGTTTTTGCGGCGTATAATCGTAAAATGGATAAAATCAGTACGGTTTTATTGCCTACGATTAAAAATGTTTATGAAACAGAAGGACATAAATTTAAGCGAATAGCAATTCCTTATACTAATGGAAGTGCAAAACCTCTTCCTATTGCTGCTGATATAGAATTGGCTGTTAAAACAAACGGTAAATCTATTTCTAGAGATATTGAAAAAGCCGTTACCCTTGCCCTGATAGATGATTTATGGAAAGAGCATTTGCGTTCAATGGATGAGTTAAAAGACTCTACGCAAGCTGCGTCTTTTGAGCAAAAAGATCCATTAGTCGTCTATAAAATGGAAGCTTATAATCTCTTTGAAGATTTAATTTATCAAGTTAATGAGAAAGTTACTTCCTATTTAATGAGCGGCACTTTGATCTTTAGAGATGGCACGACCTTAGAACAAGTACAAGAACAAAAAACGGATTTTAGTCGAACTAAAACGAATGAACGAGCCGAAGATGCGCGTGCACGGCGAGCAGCAGAAGGGGTAAGTAAACGATCAAAACCTGAAACCTTCAAACGAACAGAAAGGAAAGTTGGACGGAATGCGCCTTGTCCTTGTGGTAGTGGAAAGAAATACAAAAATTGTCATGGGAAATTATAACCTCAGATGATAGATAAAACAAAAACGGTCTTCGAAATTTTCGAAGACCGTTTTTTATTTTTACACTTAGTTATCCTAGCGCATGACTAGTTAAACATTGATTCTTTACCGAATTTCTTTACTAAAAGGTAGTAAAACATTGCACGGTATTTATTGCGGTTGCTAGAACCAAACGTTTCTACAACACCTGCAATAGCATTATCTAATTCAGCAGAATCTTTAAGTCCTAATTTCTTGATTAAGAAATTATTTTTTACGCGATCTAATTCAGCTTGATCAGAAGAAGATACTTTACTTGCATCTGGATTGTAGATAGCAGGCCCACAAGCTTTTGTTACTGCTTTTAATAAGTCTGCATCAACATCAACGTTTAGCTTTCCAAACTCATTGGTATAAGTTTCTAGAGCTTCTTGAAATTTACTCATCTTAGTTTTTAATTTTGGTTATGAAGTAAATATAATTAACGGTTATACAATTCTATTAGACGTTAAATTACGCAAATAGATACAATTTTTTATTAATCTTTAAATAGAATATTAATTCATACTTGATAAATTCAATTTTGCTTTTTCAATCGCTCGTTCCAATCCTGAAGCATCCTTTCCTCCTGCGGTTGCAAAAAACGCTTGTCCTCCGCCTCCACCTTGAATTTCTTTTGCCAATTCACGAATCATATTACCTGCATGGAGGGACTTACTTTCCGTCAAATTTTTAGAAATGGCAATCGTTAATTGCGGTTTACCTTTTACTTCTGCTCCAAATACAATCAGTGCATCACCTACTTCTTGTTCTAATTGATAGGCTAAAGTTTTTATCGTATTTGCATCATTTAAAGGCAAACGAGCACCGATAAAATTAATACCATTAATAGATTGCATATCTTTTTTCAATTGCGATTGTAAAGCATTAGCTTGAGCAGATTGCATCTTTTCTAATTCCTTTTTCAATTGCTTGTTTTCCTCTTGTAAATCAGATACAGTTTTTAATACATTAGTAGAATTTTTAAATAATGCACGAACACTTTTTAATTCTTCTAATTCTTTGATTAAATAAGCTTCCGCTTGATCTGCTGTAACCGCTTCTATTCTTCGGATTCCTGCTGCAATTCCTGTCTCCGATAAAATTTTGAAAACTCCGATTTTTCCTGTAGCATCTACATGTGTACCTCCACATAATTCACGAGAGAAGTTTTTATCAAATGTTATCATTCGAACGACATCTCCATATTTCTCACCAAAAAGCATCATTGCACCTGACTGACGTGCTTCTTCAATTGGCATCGCACGTTCTTCTTCCAGCGGAATGTTTTCTCGTATTTTTTGATTGACCATTTGTTCAATTTGAGCCAATTCTTCTGATGTTACTTTTTGAAAATGAGAAAAATCAAAGCGCAAACGTTTATCGTCTACATTTTGTCCCTTTTGCAACGCATTTTTACCCAATACATCATGAAGTGCTGCATGCATCAAATGGACAGCTGTATGGTTCTTTTCTGTGGCATGACGCTTTGGTGCATTCACTTCTGCGCGAACAGTTGCATGTATATTTTTAGGTAATTTCTTGACAATGTGAATAATTAAATCATTCTCTTTTTGCGTATCTAAAACGGGTATTTTTTCTTCGCCAAACCAAAACAAACCCTTATCACCAACCTGTCCTCCACTTTCAGCGTAAAAAGGTGTTTTATTCAATACAATCTGATATTGGTCGCCTTTTTTAACGTTAACCGTACGATATTTGAGTACTTTTGAACCTACAATATTCAATTCATCATAACCAACAAAATCAACCCCTTGATCATCTGATAGTACCATCCAATCACCCACTTGTTTTACCGCATCTGCACGCGAACGATCTTTTTGTGCTTGTAAAGCCTTTTCAAATGCTCCTTCATCTACAAAATGTCCTTTTTCAGAAGCCATTAAACGCGTTAAATCAATAGGAAACCCATAAGTGTCATACAGTTCAAATGCATCTTGCCCATTAACAACATTATTGACAATTTCTAGACTTTCAAAGCGACGAATTCCTTTTTCTAGTGTATTTAAAAATGTTTTTTCTTCCCCTAAAATTATTTTTCCTATTTGCTCTTGCTGGGCTGGCAATTCTGGAAAAACATCGCCAAATTCAGATGCTAAAAGGGGAATTAAAGTATGTAAAAACGGTTCTTTTATATCCAAAAAGGTGTAATAATAGCGTACCGCCCTACGAAGAATACGACGGATAACATAGCCTGCTCCTGTATTACTCGGCAACTGCCCATCTGCAATGGTAAACGCAACAGCACGAATATGGTCAACCACTACACGCATAGCAATATCAGATTTTGCGCTGAGGTCATAATTGAATGTATATTTCTTACCTGATTTTTGTTCTACTAATTTGATAAAAGGGGTAAAAACATCTGTATCATAGTTAGATGTCTTTTTCTGCATTGCCATACAAAGGCGTTCAAAGCCCATTCCTGTATCAATATGTTTTTCTGGTAACTCTTCAAGACTTCCGTCAGCTTTACGATTAAATTGAATAAAGACGAGATTCCAGATTTCAATCACTAAAGGGTCGTCCATATTAACGAGCGTACCACCATTTATTTTTTGACGATCTTCATTTGGACGTAAATCAATATGAATTTCTGAACAAGGACCACAAGGACCTGTTTCGCCCATTTCCCAAAAATTATCTTTTTTGTCAAAATATAAAATTCGATCTTCTGGCACCCATTTTTTCCAGAAAGCTACTGCTTCAGCATCTGCCGTAAGACCTTCTGTTTCATCTCCTTCAAAAACACTTACATACAAACGATCTTTCTCTAAGCCGTAAACTTCAGTTAATAACTCCCAGGCCCAGGCAATAGCTTCTTCTTTAAAATAATCTCCAAAGGACCAATTCCCAAGCATCTCGAACATCGTATGGTGATAACTATCAATACCTACTTCCTCCAGGTCATTATGTTTTCCTGAAACACGAAGACATTTTTGGGTATCAGCAGCACGACGATTATCTGGAACTTGATTACCAAGGAAAAAATCTTTGAATTGATTCATTCCTGCATTGGTAAACATCAAAGTAGGATCATCTTTATTTACAATAGGAGCAGAAGGAACAATCTTATGTTGCTTATCAGCAAAAAATTGGAGGAATGTATTTCTGATTTCTCTTGAAGTCATATCACAATTGCTTTAACTAGTAAGTACGTTTTGAATAGTCTATACTATGTCTTTTATTATAATGGTACAAAAATCCGCAAAAAAATTATAGAACACCTTAAAAACAGTCAACTTATTTTCAACATATTGATTATAAGATAGCTGCTGGTCGATTAGTTCCCTATTTATAGTGATTTTTTTAGTTAATTTTTTGATTTTCTCATGAATCGAAGTTAAATTTGGCATCGTTTTTAAAACTATGAAGGGAACTCTAAGTGCCACACTAAAAATGACTGCGTGATTATTCACCCTCATTTTTATGTTTTCCACTTAATCAATTTATATGGGAAAGGAAAAATTTTACTACAATAAGCAAACACTTCGATACGAAAAACTGGAAGAACCACTAAAGGTTCGTATTCTAAAAATTGCTGGTTTAAGTTTCCTTGTGTTATTAGCAGGTTCGGTTATAGCTGGTTTAGCTTTCAAATATATGGACTCTCCAGAAGTTGATAAGCTTAAACGAGAACTCAAGCAGATGGAAGTTCAAAACATGGCTTTGGACAATCAGGTCGATCAAATGGGTAAAGTGTTAACGAATATTCAAGATCGTGATGCTAATGTTCATCGTATGATGTTCGGAATGGATCCTATTGACGAGGATGTCTGGAATGGTGGTGTCGGGGGTTCTGAGAAATATGACTATTTAACTGAGTTTTCTGATTCAGGAGACTTACTCCGTGCTACGCAAGAAAAAGCAGATCGACTTAAACGTCAACTTGTAATTCAATCACAGTCTTTAGATAAAATTGAATTAGAAGCTGAAAGTAAAGAAGCGATGCTTTCTTCTATTCCTGCAATCAAACCTGTACGTGAAGATAAATTAGCACGTGGGATACGAGCTTTATCTGGTTTCGGACGTCGTATCCATCCAATCCAAAAGATTCCTAAAATGCACTATGGAATAGATTTTACTGCACCTCGTGGTACACCTATTCATTCAACTGGAGATGGAAAAGTAGAAAAAATTCTTTATAAAAAGACTGGATATGGTACGCATGTTATCATTAATCATGGGTATGGTTACAAAACGCTTTATGCACACATGTCAAAAGTAGATGTAAAAGTAGGAGATGAAGTAAAACGTGGAAATGTGATTGGTAAAGTTGGAAATACAGGGTCATCTACTGCTCCACATTGTCATTATGAAGTGATTTATCAAGGTCAAAAAGTAAATCCACTTAATTATTGTTTGGATGGTTTAACTCCTGAAGAGTATCAACAGCTAGCAAATATGGCTTCTGTCAACAACCAATCTTTTGATTAAATTTTCGTCTTATTTAGAATAATACTTTTCACTGAAAAGTTCAATCTTGGTGAAAGAAAACAACATGAGTCATCCCGAATTTTATTAAAAATTCGCGTATGAAGCCAAATATTACAGCCAGAAGGAGCATTGAGCCCCTTCTGGCTGTTTTTATGGGGATTTTAAGGGGGGAAGTGTACCGATTTTCGGCACACACTTCCCCCCTTATACCCCTCAATAATGAGTTTTTGGGGCATCCCTGCCCGACTGGTCAGGCGGGGATGCCCCAAAAACTCAAGACTTCAAAAATTCGGGATGATTCATGTTTATTTTAAAGAGGATTGCAAGGTGAGCAATCAATTGAACATTAATCGCCCTTTATGTTTAACTATTTCTTTTTTCGCATTACAGTTTTTCTCTTTTGGTTATTACCATTTAGGGTGATCTATCTATTATCAGATGGCATGGCTTGGGTAATGCGAGTGGTGGTTAAGTATCGCTATAACGTAATTGAAACAAACTTAAAAAAATCCTTTCCCAACAAAAGTAAATCAGAAATTCAAACCTTAATAAAAGGTTCGTATCAAAACCTTTGTGATTGTATTTTAGAAGGGATAAAGGGAATGAGCCTTTCCAAAAAAGAAATTATTCGTCGATGTAAAGTAACCAATCCTGAAGTAGCGGATGCCTTCGCACGCGAAGGTCGTAGTGTTATTTTAGTAGCCAGTCATTTTGGCAATTTTGAATGGGCTACTCAAATTGGACTTCAATTGGAACATCTTATTTTAGGCATCTATAAACCCCTTCGTAATCCACGAACTGATGCCTATTTGAAACGTACCCGACAAAATAAAAACTTTGTTCTTATTCCTAATAAAGAAACTTATAAAGAACTCCCCAATCACATCCATCAACCTTGTATGGTGGTACTGATCGCCGATCAATCGCCCTCCAATTCTGAAAAGGCACATTGGCTCACCTTTTTGAATCAAGAAACTGCTTTTTTGAAAGGCCCAGATGCAATTGCTAGGGAATATAATTTTCCAGTTATTTATGCTGATTTACAGCGAGTAAACCGTGGCTTTTATACATTAACGTTTATTGTTTTGGAAGATCAACCAAACAGTCTTCCCGAAAAAGAAATCACTAAAGTCTTTCGAAATGAGCTGACTCGAATTATTTTAGCGCAACCCGAAAATTGGTTGTGGTCGCATAAACGATGGAAGAAAAAGCGTCCTTCACATATCACTATAGATTAGTATTTACTTATTAAATTCTCTTTCCCCTTATCTTAATTGGCTTCCCAATTTCATCTTCCTTTCCCAAAATTGGAACACATATTAATTCACCTACATGTTTAATAGTTTGACTAAAAAACACTTGTCAATTGGTGTATCATTTGAATATTCAGAAAATAGATCATCATGAAACAAGTAATAATTAGAAATCTCTATCTCAAATTTCTTCTCCCCAATTTATTACAAGTTCCATACGCAATTTTCACCAAAACTTAAACTCAGCGTATGAATAAAGGAAATACAAAATTAGCAATTATCGGTACAGTCGGTGTTCCAGCCAAATATGGTGGTTTTGAAACACTAGCACATCACTTAGTACTTAATTTAAGTGCCAAACTCGATATTACCGTTTATAATAGCGAAAAAAATTATGCGCCAAATGAACGAAAAGAACATTGGAATGGAGCAACCATAAAATATCTACCTTTCAGTGCCAATGGAGCGCAAAGTATTATTTATGATATAGTTTCAATGGTTCATGCTGCTATTTATAGCGATGTGCTATTAGTTTTAGGAGTATCAGGATGTTTGTTTTTGCCTTTTATTAAATTGTTTACTAATAAAAAAGTAATTGTTAATATTGATGGATTAGAATGGCGAAGAAATAAATGGGGAACATTTGCTAAGAAGTTTTTGAAACTCAGTGAACGCTTTGCAACAAAATATGCAGATGAAATTATTACCGATAATGCTGCCATTCAAGATTATGCAGAGATAGAATATGGTATTAAAACCAATTTAATTGAATACGGTGCAGATCATAATAAAAAAGTAACCATTAATGATTCTGCTACTGAAAAATATGATTTCTTAAAAACAAATTATGCCTTTAAGGTATGTCGTATTGAACCAGAAAATAATGTGGACGTAGTTTTAGAGGCATTCAAACAAGTGGTCGATCAACGATTAGTTATAGTAGGAAATTGGGAGGCTAGTGATTATGGTCAACAATTAAGAAAAAGGTATCAACAGTGTGATAATATTATTTTATTAGATCCGATTTATGAGAAAACTGAATTGAACCTCCTGCGTTCAA
>JAHDES010000008.1:16407-31110 GCA_020628645.1 Saprospiraceae bacterium | reverse complement strand
ATTATTTTATTAGATCCGATTTATGAGAAAACTGAATTGAACCTCCTGCGTTCAAATGCTGCCTTATACATTCATGGGCATAGCGCAGGAGGAACAAATCCTTCTCTAGTAGAAGCCATGTACTTAGGATTGCCAGTTGTAGCTTTTGATGTAGTTTACAATCGGATTACTACGGAAAATCGCGCTTTATTTTTTGATGATTCGGATAGTTTAGTAAGAACACTACAACAAATAGAACATTTTAAGCCAGTCCGTATTGCAAAAGCTTTAAAAGCAGTTGCAGATCGACGATATACTTGGGAAATAATTACCGCAAAGTATTTAGGACTTACTCAAAATGTTTCAGAACAAATATTTACAAACGAACAAGCACCGATTATTCGCACATTACCCAAAGTTGCGAAAAGAGCTGCTAGTACTTCATCAAATAAAGTATTAGCACAGTAAGCGACCCAATATTCCCCCTTTTATATAAAACCTTTACCCAATATTTTACACTCAGAATAATGAAAAAACTAAAATTCCTTTTTATAGGTTTTTTCTGCTCATTACTATATTTTTCAAGTTCCGCACAACTAGTAATTACAGTAGCAGGTCAAGCCGAAACAAGCGGAAATGTAGATGGACAAGTTTTTGAAGCACTTTTCCACAATCCTCATGGTATTGCAATTGATAAAAATGGTTATATCTATACGGTAGATCGTTGGAGTCATTGTATTCGAAAAATTATGCCCGATATCGAACAGGTGGTTACTGTTGCTGGAAATCCAGGGGTGAGTGGAGATCAAGATGGTGTGGGGAGCGAAGCCTTATTTAATGAACCTTGGGGCTTGTGTATAGATAATTATGGAAACATCCTTGTAGCAGATACACGCAATAATAAAATCCGAAAAGTTACGCCTGATGGTACAGTTACAACCCTTGCAGGTAGTGGTAATTTTGGCACTTCTAGTGGCAACGCTAATTTTTCTACCTTCGGAAATCCTACAGGAATTGAGGTAGATTCCGCTGACAATATCTATGTTGCCGATCACTTAACACATATTATTCGTAAAATCACACCTGATGGTACGGTTTCGACTATAGCTGGTATTCCATATCTAACTGGAGCGAATGATGGACCAGGTAATCAAGCTACTTTTCATCGACCTTATGGACTACATGTAGATGCTGACGGAAGTATTCTAGTAGCGGATGAATGGAATCATAAAATACGAAGAGTAGGTACAGATGGACAAGTTACTACAGTTGCTGGAGATGGCACTTTAGGTGGAGATGATGGTACGGTAGTCACAGCTTCGTTCAACTATCCTTGGGATATGACAGTCGATTCTACAGGAAATATTTTTGTGGCAGACGGGTATAACTATACCATTCGTAAAATTACCCCTGATGGACTCGTCACTACTTTTGTGGGTTCCTTAGAACAAACAGGAGCTACAGACGGCTTTGGAACAGCGGCTACCTTTAGTGGAGCAACTTCCATAGCTTTTAATTCTTTAACAAAAGAATTATTTGTAGGCGATGCTTACAATGATTTAGTGCGTAAAATAGTTGATCTCAATCAAGGTTTATCGCTTTATATGATGAATTCACAAGCGCAGCTTTGCGAGAGTGATACCCTTACCTTCAATGCTTCTCCAGCGATTTATGATCAATACGACTTTTTTGTAGATGAACAATTAGTACAAAGTGGTGCAGAGGCAGAATTTAAGGTATCAGGTTTATCGGCCGGAAATCATGTTATCAAAGTAATAATTGAAGATGATGGAAATGCAGTCGTTTCTAATACCATTGGCTTGAGTGTTTTACCTTCTCCTGAACCTAACATTACCGCTGTTGGTGAAACCACCATTTTTGAAGGGGATTCAGTGACCTTAGTTTGTGATATAGGTTCGGAATGGTTTTGGTCAAGTGGAGAAGATACACAAACTATCACTGTTTTTGAAGGAGGAACTTTTACCGTTGAAGTATTAGGAAATAATGGTTGTTATGGAACGTCTGAACCATTTTTAATCCAACAAATTGCCACTCCTGACGCACCTGTTATCACTTTAGATGGAGAATTAACCCTTTGTGCAGGTGACTCGACATTATTATTTTCTAATTATGAAGAAAATAATCGATGGTTTCGAGATGGTTGGCCTATAGATGATGCAGAAGAAGACGTTTATGTAGTAAAAACTACAGGAGCTTATCAATTAGAAGTTACTTCAGATAATGGTACAACTTTGATGACTGATCCAATCTTAATTAATGTATTAGAAGAATTAGAAGCTGATTTTGAAGCTGATATTACTACCATAATAGTAGAGAATGAAGTCAGTTTTGCAATAACAGGAGCTACTGGATATAGCTATTTATGGGATTTTGGTGACCCTGATTCAGGAACCGAAAATACGTCTACTTCTACCAATCCTACCCATGCTTATTCCTCTTCTGGGACGTATACCATCACCTTGATTGCTACAGATAGTGATAATTGTTCAAAAACAATTCAAAAAGAGAATTATATCATTGTACAAGATGAAGATGCCCCAATTATAGAGGAACCTGATCCTGATCCAGAGCCAGAACCATCTGATGATAATACGATATTTATACCCAATGCTTTTTCACCAAATGGAGACGGAGAAAATGATATTTTTCGAGTTAGAGGCGCAAATTTAGAAGAAGTAACGATGCGTATTTTCAATCAATGGGGAGAACTAGTCTTTGAATCGTACGACCAAACCCAAGGCTGGGACGGCCTTCACAACGGGAAGATTGTACAAAATGGTACGTATACCTACATGGCAAGAATCAAAGAAGATGATGGAAATCTAGAAATTATTTCTGGACACATCACCGTCATTCGATAACTCGTATTAACCCATACTCCCTTCAACAACCTTTATTTAACACCCGTTATACCCAACGCGTAATGAAAAATATTTTTACATCCATATTCCTTCTATTGGGAGGATTACTATATGCACAAGATGCCCATTTCTCACAATGGTCAAAAGCACCTTTTTTCTTAAATCCAGCCCTTACGAATAATACAGATTATGACTTTCGTTTAGGTGCAAATTATCGAGCGCAATGGTCACCAATCATTGCTCCTTATCGTAATTTTGATGTGTTTTTTGATCATAGAATTAAATCCTTTTCTTGGGGCTTAAATTTATTACAAAATGATGCAGGTGATGCTAGTTTGAAATCTACTCACTTAGGTTTTGCTTTAGCTTATCATAAAAAAATGAGCAAAAAAGATAGCCGATTGTCTATTGGAGCAGATTTGGGATTTGTCCAAAAAAGATTTGATCCAACATTAATGACCTTCGACAATCAGTATAATCCTGACATTGGTTATGATGAAAATCTATCCCATCGTGAAGCATTTGAACAGACTAGTACCATATTACCCAATCTCGGTGTAGGGATTGTTTATAAAGGACAAATTAGTAACATAGGGATAGAAGTAGGTTTGAGTTTCTCCCATTTAAATCGTGCCATTTCTACTTTTTATGAAGATAATTCAGTAGTGTTACCTGCCAAAACAACGGCCTTTGGTCGATTAACATTACCGCTTAGCGAAAAATTTAAATTACAGCCTAATCTATTATACATGACGCAAATGCCTGCCCGAAAAATCACTTTTGGGATAGATGGTGCGTATAATTTGACGGAAGAAACGACCCTCAATGTAGGTTTGGGAATGCGAAAAGATGATGCCTTTATCATAAGAGCAGGTATTGATTATAATGCTGTTTCTATAGGGGCTAGTTTTGATGTAAATAGCTCAAAGCTATCAGCTGCTACTTCAGGAATGGGGGCTTTTGAATTGAGTGCCATTATTCATTTCAATCAAACGAAACGAGTTGTACCAATAGAAGAAGAAATCGTTGAGGTAGTGGAAAATAATGATCGAGACGGGGACCGTATTCCTGATGATGTGGATTTATGTCCAGATATTCCTGGTTTGATGATGTATAATGGCTGTAATGATAGCGATCAAGATGGGATCATTGATCCAGAAGATGAATGTCCTAATTTATTTGGTGTACGATCCAACAAAGGTTGCCCAGCAAAAGGAAATGATGCCGATGGTGATGGTATCATTGATAAGGAGGATGTATGTCCTTTTATCAAAGGAGTAGCTGCTTTACGTGGTTGTCCAGATACTGATTTAGATGGCATTTCTGATATCGACGACCATTGCCCGTATATGAAAGGCCCTCTCGAAAATAGAGGCTGCCCACTAAAAGATAAAATAGAAGAAGAAAAAGTGGTTACAACTAAAATCAAAACAGCTTTGGTGGAATTTGATACGGATAAACATCTGATCAAATCAAGATTTTATCAAGAACTAGACGAGATAGCAGCTATGGTCATCAATCATGAGGAATATACTATTATTCTTTCTGGTCATACCGATACAGAAGGAAATGAAGAATATAACTACCAACTAGGACAACGTCGTGCTTCAGCAGTGCGTGCTTATTTGGTAGAAAGAGGCGTTTCCCCCCGCCGTATCACGATGGCATCTTATGGTGAATTGAAACCTAAGATGGACAATCAATCCGACTTTGGGAAAGCGAGGAATCGCCGTACAGAAGTCCACGTATTTATGAATTCTGGGTATTAACGTTAAATAGGTATGGAGTGAGAGCTCTATATTGTTTTTAAAGGTTTATGTTAGAAGGCAGGCTGGGGAGTCTGCCTTTTTTGTTTTATAGGCTTGACAGATCTATCTATTTATTACTCAAAAATTGCAACTGCTCTTACAGGTGAACCTGTTCCTCCTCTAATTTTGAGTGGAAAACCTATAAATTTAAATCTTCCTCTTCCAATTAAAAGATGTAGATTTATTAAATTTTCATAATGTGTGAAATTTAATTCTCCACAAATATGATGTACTTCTTTATTTGATATTCCAGGTACACCTGGTGACATTGTTTCAACTCCAAACGCTGCTATTCCTTTTTTCCCTAGCCATCTTGAAGCTTCAGAGGTAATTCCAGGACCATTACCCCAGTTTACTCCATTAAAGTGCTTCCTATAATGATCTGTATAAAGTAAAACGGTATCTCCTTTTTTTATCTCTAACCCATCTTTTTTGCAAGCAGCAGCGATTTCTTTTGAGTCTATCAGTTCTTTTAATTTTTTGTGAGAAAAATCTAAACAAATCCCTGCTGTATAAAACATGGATAAGGGCATTTTATCAATAGATTTACCCTTATGTTGAATTTCCATATGATTTATAGCGTCGACATGTGTGCCCGTATGTTCTCCTAACTCTAATTTATGAACAGCAGGTGTTTTTGTTTTTGGATTTTTTATTCCCATCCATTCTTCGTGAGAATTATGAATAGTCATTTTAACTTGTGGAAGGTCTTTATATACAGGCATGCCTTCATAAATCTCTTGACTTAAATCAATAATCTCCATCTATTTAATATCATTTTCTACGCAGGGTACTCTACAAAATTGCGAGGAGTTTCAAAAAGGCGTACACCTAGGTCGTATTTAGCATCTAACTTGGCACGAAGTTTTTGCCAGATGACGAAGCAGATGTTTTCAGCAGTAGGATTTAAATTGGCGAATTCTTCGGTATCTAGATTGAGGTTTTTATGGTCGAAGCGATTTTCTACTTCCGTTTTGATCAGATTTTTTAAAATCTTTAAGTCAATCAAATAACCTGTTTCTGGATCAACCTCTCCTGTTACACGCACCTCTAACTCATAATTGTGTCCATGATAATTGGGATTATTACACAGACCAAAAACGGCTTGATTTTTTTCTGCAGACCAAGCGGGATTATGTAAGCGATGAGCTGCATTGAAGTGTGCTTTTCGATATACCGATATTCTCATGTTAATTGTTGTTCTCTTTGTTTATGCAACAATAAAGACGTAGGATAGTTTTAGTGTTTTAATTAAATATTGACTATTATTTTGATCTTTTCTTACCTGTATCCTCTATTAAAAATTGAATACTATTTAGTTCGGGAACAGGATTAATTCGCATAAATTGCTCAAAAGTGTAGGTGTATGCTCCTGATTCATTGAAGAAAACATCTTTGTGAATGGGAATTTTTGCTATACAAATTTCATCATCACATTCTCCTAACCAGCGTCCAACTTTGCTAGATAAGTCAAACGAAACAAGTTCACTTTTTCGTTTACCCGAGGGAAAAGTCGCATGAATTTTCGCATAAAGGTTTTGATAAGGATATTCCATTCCATGTTCAATATCAAGATACACATTATACAATTGACTGGTATCTGCTATTTGAAATTGAAATTGAGTAGAATCAGCATGGGTCCAACCTTCTGGAAAGTCTTTTTGTTCTTGATAGATATAATTAGGGCCACAAGCAGAAAGGCTCAAAACTAAAAATGAGAGGAAGAATAATAAAAAAAGCTTATGTTCTCGTAAAATGTGAAATGGCATATACCAATAACGATAGAACATAAGCTTTTAGGTATGGATTAA
Organism: Saprospiraceae bacterium; assembly: GCA_020628645.1. Lineage (GTDB taxonomy): Bacteria > Bacteroidota > Bacteroidia > Chitinophagales > Saprospiraceae > JAHDES01. The sequence goes on along the minus strand of JAHDES010000008.1, from coordinate 24,630 downwards.
GAATATTTTTCGTTTAGCACTTAACTAAAATAATCGCGCATTCGATCAAAGAATCCTTTTTCTGATTTTCCAGGTTTAGGACTGAAATTGGGTAATTCACGCATGCGCTCTAGCAATTTGCGCTCTTCATCATTCAACTCTTTGGGAGTCCAAATATTGATGTGAATAAGTTGATCCCCTTTACCATAAGATTGAACCGAAGGTAATCCTTTCCCTTTTAATCGAAACATCTTACCTGCTTGCGTGCCAGCAGGTACTTTTATTTTTACTCGCCCATCAATCGTAGGCACTTCTACGGATGTACCTAGAGCAGCATCTGCAAAATTAATATACAATTCATAGATTAAATTTGCGCCATCTCGGTGGAGTGTCTCATGTGGTTTCTCAACAATATTGATGAGTAAATCTCCATTTGAACCTCCTTTTGCGCCTGAGTTACCTTTGCCACGCATAGATAGTTGCATCCCCTCTTCTACACCAGCAGGAATTTCAATTTCGATAGTTTCTTCCGCATATTGACGACCTTCGCCTTTACAAGAAGAACAACTAGCGGTGACCATTTGACCAGAACCACTACAAGTAGGGCAAGAAACCGTAGTTTGCATTTGCCCCAAAAAGGTACTTTTTACTTGACGTACATAGCCCTGTCCGCGGCAAGTAGTACAAGTACTTACTGATTTACTATCTTTTGCTCCACTACCACCACAAGTATTACAAGCGACTTGCTTTTTTACTTTAATTTTTTTAGTAACGCCATTCGCAATTTCTTCTAAAGTCAAGGATACCTTAATACGAAGATTACTTCCACGCTGTCCTCTTGCTCGTCGAGATGAACGTCCACCCCCACCGAAGAAAGAATCAAATGGGCTTCCGCCTCCTCCATCACCAAAAATATCTCCGAATTGAGAGAAAATATCTTCCATTGTCATGCCACCTTGGAAGCCTCCTCCTCCAGCATTACCGCTTACACCTGCATGTCCAAATCGGTCATAACGAGCACGTTTATCTTTATCGCTGAGAATTTCGTACGCCTCTGCTGCTTCTTTGAATTTTTCTTCTGCTGCTTTATCCCCTGGATTGCGATCAGGGTGATATTTCATGGCGATTTTACGATAGGACTTTTTGATGGTATTATCATCAGCCGATCGTTCAACGCCTAGTATTTCGTAAAAATCTCTTTTTGCCATGTTCTTTATTAATGCTACTTAAAATAGTTGTTTGAATTCTATAAGCAACTATTTTACAGCTTGTCTTATTTACCAACTACAACTTTTGCGTAGCGGATGATTTTATCTTTTAATAAATAGCCTTTTTCGATGGTATCAATTACTTTTCCTTTCATCTCTTCAGTTGGAGCAGGAATTTCGGTGAGGGCTTCGTGAAATTCAGGATCAAAAGTTTCCCCTGTAGATTCCATAGGTTTTAATCCTCGTTGTTGTAAAACGCTGTACAATTTATTGTATACAAGATTGACGCCTTCTGTAAATACTTCTGTAGAACCATCATCATCTGCATTTTTCTTAGCTCTGTCAAAATCGTCCAATACGGGAAGAATAGCTGACATGGTGTCTTTTGCAGCAGTATTCATAAGATCAATTCGCTCACGGACAGTACGTTTTTTATAATTATCAAACTCTGCCATCATACGAATATATTTATCTTTTAATTCGGCGAGTTCTTGTGTTTTACTATCGGTTTCTGGAGCTGTAGTTTCTGCTGAATCAGTTATTTCTTGCTCATTAAGTGTTGTCTGATCTACAGTTGTTGGTTCTTCTTGTGGGATTTCTTCTGCTTGTTTTTTCGTGTTTTTCTTTTTTCTACCCATGTTAAATATATCTTTTAACAAACTTTAGTATCATTTTATACCATTTCTTACAAAGTAAATGGCTAGTGGATTTGAATAATAGTTTATATTAATCATACATTATGCCACTGCAAAATATAAGTCATTTTGTCAGGTAGTCATAAATTGTTTGCGAAGATAAGCAAAGCCTGAGAAAGTTTGTATTTTTGCTTCATAAGATATTAGATATCAATTATGCATCTTAACGAAACATCAGCCTTAATCATACGAGATTTTGAAATTGAAACGACACGTGAATCGTTTTCAGAAGATGAGTTATTGAATATCTTATCGGATCAAATTGCTTACATGTTGGAATATCGAACGGATTTTCTGATGAGTTTAATGTATCGCTTGGATATTGATGAACAAAAAATAAATAATGCCTTACATCCACTTGCTTTACTCCCAGCTAATGTCGGATTAGCTCAATTGGTTTTGGAACGTCAAAAGCAACGGGTCGCAACAAAATTAGCCTACCGTTCTAAACCTACGGATGACTTGGAAGGATTAGAGTTTTAATAGAAAAATCACAAGCAACTTTTATCAATTCCTAATACATATTTATCCACTACGTTTATAATTGTAGCAGTCTCTGCACCTTTAAAGCCTGAAATGTTTTTATCCTTTAACAATTCTTTTGCATCGCGTGTTAATTTTTTTGCTGTTGGCTGATAAGACCAATGCCATTTTTCTTCATTGTAACCATAAGGACGTTCATTACCTTTGGGCGTATAGGGTTGACAAAAGCCAAAGGAGGGAGCATTTGCGACGAGCCAATTGTATTCTTTTAAGCCTTTTCCTTTTTCAAAATAGGCGTTTTCAAAAGCATTAAAATCCATATCTGTTCCCCAATGATGGCGCGATGTTCCGGGCATGGAGCTATATTCTAGAATTTTTAGTGCTCGTTCTTTAGGGTCGGCAATGGTTTTAGCAAGGCTTTTTCCTTGTACCAAACGTGTACCTGTCCACTTAGCTTCCCAAATACGCTTTTGATGATGAAATGGACGAGTGGCAGAACGAATTTGTAAGGAAACACCCTCTTTTTTAGCGGCTTCAAACATTTTTTTGAAGGCAGTATACGCATCCTTTCGGAGATACATTTTTTTACTGGAGGCATGTATCGTTTCTAATTCAACAAAATCGGGATGAGTGGTTGGGTCAAATTTCCCCATAATATAATCCAATGAAAAGGTAGGCGTGTATATCAACTCTTCTTTTTGTTGCAAACTATCACTTAGTGCAACTTTTTTGGGTTTTTGAGGTGGATTTTCTTTGGACATTTGTTTGGGAGATTCATTGCAGGCAAAAAAAAGGAAAGGAAAAATTAATAGTAGGAATTTATGCATAATAATCTTTAAACTTAAAATCGCATTTGAAGATTTAATTTGAAGTATAGTTTACTGTTTTTTTCAATGTATAATTGACCAAAACGATGTCTTGTTGTAGAAGGAGTATCTAGTTTAATGTTATGGTATAAATATTCTCTCAAAGATTTGACATCTATAATATGAAACCCTACCATTTCTCCTGATTTTTTCATTACAATAGTACCATTGGATTCATAACTGCCATCCCATTTAGTACCTGCAAAAAATCCAAGTAAAATATCAACTAATAACTTTTGTATTTTTAAAATTAAACTTTCTTTATCAGAATAATCTATGTCTGCATTTAATTTACCTTCTTTATGAATAAAATCTACAATATCCTTAATAGAAGAAATTCTATTTTTATAAAATGCTAATAAAATATGACCAACTATTTGAGGCATTAAGGAATCTACCAATTTTAGGTTATATTCCATATTCTCACGTTCTGCACCAATATACTTAAACCGCCCGCCCTTTTCAAGAATAACATTTATTCTATCCATTAATTTAGTACGAGTATTAATGTTATTAACTTCATCTATCACTGTACTGTCTAAGTTTTCGATTTGAAAAACAAAATTAGTATTACCTGATGCATTTAATAGGGTTGGTTTATTTCCTAAATACGATTTAATACTAAAACCTTCATTGGGTTTATTCCATTCTTTAGTAAAAATATCTAGAACAATATCAGTTTTTTGTTTACTTGTTCCGCCTTTGACAATACTAATTCCTAATTGATCTTGTATTATTTGAAAATCAGGTATTTCAAATGTACCTTTTCCTAGCTTAATGGTTTGAAGTAATTTTTCTAAAAGTTCAGGGGTTAAAACTTCAGAAATTATAAGTTCTTTTTTTTCTCTTGTACGTTGATTTACAATGCGAATTTTTGATTTATCTAGTAGGAGGAATTCTGATTCTAGATTATTATTCGTTATTTTTTCAATGTTAAAAACGATACTATTTGGACTTAAATCTGCATTAGCAAGTTGTAATCGCTGCTCTACCAAAAGTCGAATAAAAACTAAAAGCTCTGTCCATTCTCCTTTATTATTAGTTTTTTTCATTGTGTTATTTTTTGCATCCAAGCTTTTCATATATTTTATCATTTGGCTACCAACCTCTCGTACAGCATCAACAGCAACACTATTTCCTAGTTGTTTTATTGCTTGAGTTTTACTGACAGGAAAATCAAAATCATCTGGAAAGCCTTGCATCTTTTTACCTTCTTTTGGTGTCAGTTGTTTTACAACCCCATCTACTAAATAAGCATCCCAATTCCTTCGATCATCTATCTTAGATCCTCGCCCTCCAACTCTAAGTGTAAATCCAATTTCTCTACTGCATTCCCCCCCCCATACATCACTCATTGTATATTTTAATGGTTTTTTAGTTGGAAATATAAAACCTCTCATAAATGCCTCGTCTCTAAATCCTATCATAAACGCACGAGGACGTAACTGAGGTAATCCATAATCACTAGCCCTGACTATTTGATAATAGAATGAATATCCTAATTCTTGTTCTAAGATATTTCTTATAACTTTGAACGTATTGCCTTTATCATGCGTAACAATACCTCTTACATTTTCTAGGAAAAATGCTTTAGGTTTTTTTGCTTCTAAGATTTCTGCAATATTGAAGAATAAATTTCCTCTTTCCGAGTGATGATTATCATTAAAACCTCGTTTATATCCTGCTTGACTAAATGGCTGGCAAGGGAAACCAGCACATAATACATCAAAATCAGGTATTTTTGTAGGCATAGCCTTTCTTATATCTGAATTAAAATTTCCAGAATAGAATAATTCTGGAGCTATTTTTTTAAAATTATGTTCATATGTTATACGAGCATGTTCATCCATTTCAGAAGCAAATACACATTTTCCACCTAATTGATGCATCGCTAAATGAAAGCCACCAATTCCTGAAAATAAATCTATAAATGTGAATTCTTCTTTATTTTGCATCTAACTTTTTTCAAATATAAGTAGTTCTCCCTAATTATACCGTTTTGACAAAATCCTTTCGTATATAATTTATGATTTTTCAAAGCGGCATTTTTTAATCCCGTACCTGCAAGGTCGGGAATACGTTGAAGGAGTGATTTACGAAATCACTTATCCAATTGCGTATTATTTGCTTGCCAAATAAGTCAGGTTATTTAGTTTTTAAATTTTATAAATTAATCCTAGCGTCTTTTTCTCGTGTACAGATGTCGTCTACCCAGTTTTCTAAACTGCTTTTTCCATTATCAAAACAACAACTGTCATTTGTAGAAATTCCTAAGTAGCTAATATAGTCTTGATTATTGGGTCTATACGTATTTTGAGTATAAAGCTTCCAATCATTATTGTCAGTTTTTTCTTGAAAAGATGTTTGCAATGCTGTTAAAAGCAAATCATGCTGTTTTTTTGCTATCTCATTTTTGTGATAAATTACTATTATGCAGGTTTCTTGCTCATAGTCCTTTACATAAAATAAGAGTTCAGATTGTTTATTTAGGTTTTTGAAATAGTTGAAAATGGAAAGGCGATCAGCGAGTTGCTGAAAATAGGAAACGGTTCTTAAATCCTTATGTTCTACAATTTGTTCATAAGCACTATGAACAGGAATAGATAAATTTAGCGATTCGTTTTGATAGATATGAAATTTCCAATCTTCTTTATTTACTTGCTCTTTATCGTATTGAGTCCCCATTGGTAGTTTACAAGAATGGAGTACCAAAAAGGAAAGGGCTAGCAATAAGAGATTAAACGAAGTATTCATTTTTGGTTTTTGATGTTTTGATTAGAATTCATTGACTAGTTTTAATACTCAAACTCCAATCGTTCGCATGGAAAGCCAAATAGACATTTTTCTCGAATAAGCTGAGCGACTTTAGGAGGCACCATAGCTTCCCAACCCTCCTCATCGGATTGTAACATTTGAAGTACGCGCTTTGAAAAAATATGTAAATTATCAGCATTATAACCTTTAATATCGGATAATTGCCCACTATCTACTAAGTGTTGATATAAAAATTTGATACCTTCAGGTACAGGCATATTTTGACAGTTCATCAAATCAGAACTACCTTCTTGATACATAGGATAAACATACATCTTTACATTACGAGTAAATAATTCTCCCACTGCTGCGAGTAAACGTCCATCCATGTTTTTATAATACTTTTCATTGACAATATCCATCAGTTGTCGTACTCCAATTACTAAACCCAGACGTTGTATTTTATAATCAGATAAATAGTGTATTAGTTTTTGATGTTGTTCACAATTAGAGATGACAACCGTATATCCTAACGCATTTAATAATTCTGCTCGATCGAGAAAATCTTGCTCATCTAAATCGCCATTTGCCAATAGATTATCCATGGTAATTTCTGTTAACAAATAGGCTTTTCGAGCTTCTACTTCTGGTTCATTTTTAAATTGCTCCCAACTGGATTTTATCATATCTAAATTTACCAAAGTGGCTGGACGATAACTTCCACGAACGACTAAAACATGTTTTTTATACAAAAACTCGGAAGCATGTACATTTTGTCCATCTGGCCCAAACATCGCCACATCCGTAAGTCCATGTTTTACCAACATTAAACTTAACCACCGATTATCTACATTTTCAAAATCAGGCCCTGAAAAACGAATCATATCAATATTTACCCGACCATGTAAATTATCCATCAAAGATTCTAACATCATTTCAGGATTTTCGTGATAGCGATAACAGGCATACACTAAATTGACGCCTAAAATCCCTACTGCTTGTTGTTGTAACTGATTATCATTATCGAGCATTTTCACATGCAGAACAATATCATTGGAATCTCCATCTGGACGTAATTGAAATCGTATACCTAACCAACCATCGCCCTTGATCGTTCGTTGATAATTAATGGCTGCTACCGTATCTGCAAAAGAGAAAAAGCTACTATCGGGTCGTTCGCGTTGAAGCCGTTCTTCCATCAAACTATACTCATGATCGAGCATTTTGTATAGGCGACTTTCACAAACATACCTACCACTAGGTTCTACCCCATAAATACGATCGGACATGATTTTATCGTAGGCAGACATCGTTTTAGCAATGGTACCTGCAGCAGCTCCTGCTTGAAAAAAGTGACGTGCGACTTCTTGCCCCGCTCCAATTTCCGAGAACGAACCATAAACGGTTTGATCTAAATTAATTTCCAAACATTTTTGTTCGGGTTCTAATTTTTGACGTATTGCTTTTCCTTTCTTATCCATTTTTGAATAGTTATTAGGAGTTCTTTCTTATATGAAAACGGGGAAATGATGCGATTTGTTAGCCTTATCGGGTTATTCTTTTAGTTGATAAATCCCTTTTAGATTTCGTCCATGTTCATTATAATCTAAACCATAACCTACTACAAATTTATTGGGTATTTCAAAACCTACATATTCAATATCGAGTGCATGTTGTAGTGCTTCTGGTTTTAATAAAAGCGTCACCAAATGAACAGATGCAGGATTGTATTTTTGTAATTCCAATAAAAAATGCTTCATCGTATTCCCAGTATCAATGATATCTTCCGCTATTATGACGTGACGATTTTTTAAGGTTACATCTAGATTTAATTTGGTTTGTACCGTTCCTGTAGAACCCAATCCATCATAGGAGCTCAATTGTGTAAAGGCGACTTCACAAGGGATATTGGTAGCTCTCATTAAATCTGCAGTAAAAATAAAAGAGCCTTTGAGAATAGAAATAAATACTGGACATTTCCCCTCAAAACGGCGACTGAGCACCTCTCCTATCTCATCTACTCGTTTTTGTAGTTGTTCTGCTGTGATAAATTCCTCAAATGATTTATCATGAAGCTGTATTACTTTAGATTTCGTTACCATGATAAGAAACAAGATATATCTGGCTACAAATTACGAGATTTTTTGATGGTTTTTAAGATTAATACTGTATCAATTTTTCCATTGCTTCACGCAAACGATCATGCGGTAGGAACTGTTTTTCTAAAGGAATTGCAAA
>JAHDES010000008.1:0-16307 GCA_020628645.1 Saprospiraceae bacterium | reverse complement strand
ATTTCAGTTGTATAATAACCTTCTGGCACTTCACCTGATAAGCTTCGATATAAGGCTTTATGTTCAAAAAACAGTACTGGATTGGGATCATCTAGTGCGGCTAACAATAAGCCTTTTGCATCAGCTGGATTGGAAGGATATACTATCTTCAAACCTGGAGTATGGAAAAACCAAGCTTCATTACTTTGTGAATGAAAGGGCCCTGCACCCACACCTCCACCAGAAGGCATACGAATGACAACATCAGCATTTTGCCCCCAACGATAATGGATTTTGGCAAGATTGTTAATAATTTGATTGAAACCACAAGTCACGAAATCTGCAAACTGCATCTCTACCATCGCCTTGTGTTGTTTGATACTCAATCCTAAACCAATTCCAATAATAGCGCTTTCACAAAGGGGCGTATTTCGTACCCGTTCTTTACCAAATTCATCAGTAAAACCATTCGTGATTTTAAAAACTCCACCATAATCCGCAATATCTTGCCCCATTAAAACAAGCTTATCATATTCTTGCATTCCAAGGCGTAAGCCATCTGTAATTGCATCAATAAAACGCATTTCTTTGGTAGAAGAAGATGGCGCTACTAAATTTGGAGAATAAGGAGCATAAACATCTACTAATTCTTGTGCTCCAGCTTCAACCGTTGGGGTGTTTTCTGCTGAGGCTAGTGCAGCTTCTATTTCTGCTTTAATCGCTTTGCGATCTTCTTTGATTTGTTCTTCTGTTAAGATGCCTTCATCAATTAGGAAGTTTTGATAATTTTCTAAAGGATCTTTTTTCGCCCACTCCTCCATCAGTTCTTTTGGAACATATTTAGTACCCGAAGCTTCTTCATGCCCACGCATACGGAAGGTCTTGCATTCTACCAATACAGGTTCAGGATTTTCGCGTAATTCTTCAGCTAATTGACTAATCGTTTGATACACTTCCAAAACATTGTTTCCATCTAAAATAACGGAACGCATCCCATAACCTTTTCCACGATCTGCTAAATGTTCGCAACGGTATTGTTCGCTGGTAGGCGTAGATAAACCATAACCATTATTTTCAATCACAAAAATAACGGGCAATTGCCAGACAGCAGCTGTATTAAGTGCCTCGTGAAACTCACCTTCACTTGTACCTCCCTCTCCTGTAAAAGCTAAAGAGACATTTTTTTCTTTTTGTAATTTATGGGCTAATGCCACACCACTTGCTAAAGATAATTGGGGACCTAAATGAGAAATCATCCCCACGATATTATAATCCTTCACACCAAAATGGAAAGAGCGGTCACGTCCTTTCGTAAAACCTGGTAATTTTCCTTGCCATTGACAAAAAAGTCGTTCCAATGGAATACCACGAGTGGTAAAAACGCCTAAATTTCGATGCATTGGGAAGATAAATTCTTCTGCTTGTAGCGCTGCGGTACAGCCTATTGAAATGGCCTCTTGTCCAATACCAGAAAACCATTTACTGATTTTACCTTGACGAAGGAGTTTTAGCATTTTTTCTTCTATCATACGTGGACGCAAGATAGAATGATATAAATGGAGGAGTGTTTCATTTGAAAGATCTCCTTTATCGTATTGTATATTGGTGTTAGATTGTGCGATCATGCTAACAGATACGTTGTTTTAGATGATTAGGTTATACTGATTTCCGCAAACAAGAATGTTTGTATTAAATTTGGTTTATAAGACAAAGGTAGAAGAATTTATAGGGGTAGAAAAATACCCTGTGATTTGTTTTTTAAATCACAGGGTATTTTTTACAAATTTATTATGAAAGGATAATTATTGGATGATGATTAATTGTTTTAATCCTTTTAATTCGCCATCTGTAACTAACAATTGATAACTACCAGCAGACAAATGTTGACAATCAAGAATAGTTTGTAGATAAGAACCATCTTTTGTTATTTTTCTTTGAAGCATCAATTTACCCACCGCATCAAATATTTGTACTTGTAATTCTTTATTAGTGGGCTGATCTAATGTCAAGGTAAATATTCCATTTGATGGATTAGGATGAATAGTAAATTGAATTTGAAACGCCAATTCGTCTATACTTGTTCCTTGAATAAGGACTTGCTTTAATTCCAGACAGCCATTTTCATCACGCACTACAACATTATAAGTATCTATTGCCAAATCCATAAAGACATTACTATCTTGATAGGTATTTCCACCATCAATCGAGTATTGATATACTCCTGTTCCTCCTGTTGCATCTATTGTAATATCGTTTTCGGCAATAGTCACAGAAAAATCGATTGGATCAGGATTAGTTATCGTTATGGTATTAGTCGATATGATCGATCCATTTGCATCTCGAATATCAATTTCATAATCACCTGCTGTTAAATTTGAAAATACATTACTAATTTGAAAATCAATACCATTTAAACTATACTCATAAGGTGCTATTCCTCCTTCAACAGTTACAGTAATCGTTCCATCATCGGCATCATGACAGCTTATGTTTTCAAAAGTAGTGGAAACAATGACTAAAGGATCAATAACATTAACAATTGCTGTAGTAGTGCTAATACATCCATTTTCATCTTGAACGGTGATGGTATACTCTCCATTTGGAAGATTAGAAAATACATTATCTACTTGGAAGTTTGTACCATCTATACTATACATAAGAGAACCAGTACCACCTGAAGAAGTCACGGTAATTTCATTCATATCAACACCAGCAGAAGCTGTAAGCAAATTGGGTTCTACAATAGTTAAAGGGGTAGTCATTATAGTAAAACCTTCGGCATCTCGCACTATTGCTGTATAGATGCCCGCTGCTAAACCTGTAAATTCGTTGCTCGATTGATAACTCATACCTCCATCAATACTATATTCATAAGGCATCATTCCACCAGAAGCAAATACCGTTAATGTACCATCCATTTCTCCAAAACAACTAATATTTGATGTAACAGATTGGACATCTAAAGTATTCACAGAAACCGTCGCCATTATTGTAGTGATACAACTATTTTCATCTTGAATAGTAATGGTGTAGTCGCCATTCGGAAGATTAAAGAAGACATTGCTGTTTTGGAAATTCATCCCATCTATGCTGTACATTAAATTACCAGTGCCTCCTGATGCAGTTATTGTTATTTCATTCATATTGACACTAGAAGAAGCAGAAAGTGCTGTAGGTTCAGTAATGCTTACTACATTGGTCACGATGGTAAACCCTTCCGCATCACGTACTGTTGCCGTATACGTACCCGCTGCTAAACCTGTAAATTCGTTATTCGATTGATAGGTCATTCCGCCATCAATACTATATTCATAAGGCATCATTCCGCCTGATACAAATACCATTAATGAACCATCTGATAAACCAAAACAACTAACTCCTCCTCCACTCGCTTGTACTGATAAGGTATTTACTGAAACCGTCGCAATTGTAGTAGTGGTACATCCATTTTCGTCTTGAATCGTAATGGTATAATTTCCATTCAAAAGATTAGAAAAGACATTGCTGTTTTGGAAATTCATCCCATCTATGCTATATGTTAAATTGCCTGTACCACCAGACGCATTTATAGTTATTTCATTCATATTAACACTAGAAGAAGCAGAAAGTGCAGTTGGTTCTGTAATACTTACCGCATTGGTCATCATAGTAAATCCTTCAGCATCCCGTACTGTTCCAGTATATGTCCCAGCAGATAAGCCTACAAAGGTATCACCTGATTGATAGCTCATTCCTCCATCAATACTGTATTCATAGGGCATCATTCCGCCTGATACAAATACCGTTAATGTACCATCTGATGAACCAAAACAACTAATTTCACCACCACTCGCTTGTACCGCTAAGGTATTAACGGAAATTGTCGCCATAGTTGTTGAAGTACATCCATTTTCATCTTGAATCGTAACGGTATAGTTTCCGTTTAGAAGATTAGAAAATACATTACTAATTTGGAAATTCATCCCATCTATGCTATATGTTAAATTGCCTGTACCACCAGAAGCTGTAACTGTAAGCTCGTTCATATTTACACTAGAAAATGCTGTAATTGCTGTAGGTTCTGATATAGTCACAGCATTGGTCATCATCGTAAATCCTTCGGCATCTAGTACCGTCGCTGTATAGATACCTGCTGAAAGTCCTGTAAAGATATCACCTGATTGATAGCTTATTCCTCCATCAATACTATATTCATATGGCATCGTTCCGCCTAATACAAATACCGTTAAGGTACCATCTGATGAACCAAAACAACTAATTCCACCACCACTCGCTTGTACCGCTAAGGTATTAACGGAAATTGTCGCCATAGTTGTTGAAGTACATCCATTTTCATCCATTATTGTAATCGTATAAGTGCCATTAGCAACATTTCCAAAAACATTACTATTTTGGAAATTCATCCCATCTAAACTATACATTAAAGTACCTGTGCCTCCCGAAGCTGTAATTGTTACTACATTCATATCAACACTAGAAGAGGCTATAATTGCGGTAGGATTGGTAATAGTAACATTATTGGTCATCATATTGAACCCTTGCGCATCTTTTACTATAATTGTATACATTCCTGCTGAAAGGTTTGCAAAAGTATTAGAAGATTGGAAATTTACACCGTTTAGACTATACTCATAAGGCATCATTCCACCAGCAACATTTATTGTAATTAGCCCATCATTAGCATCATTACAACTAATATCATTGGTGACCGTTGCAGAAACAACTAAAGAATTTACGGCAACTATAGCTGTGGTAGTTGAAATACATCCATTGGCATCTTGTACATAAACGGTATAAGAGCCATTTGCTAATCCTGTAAATATTGGAGAATTTTGATAATTCGTGCCATCAATACTATACATTAGATTGCCTGTACCACCTGTTCCATTTGCTGTGATTTCATCTATAGTTACATTTGCGGAAATGGTTAAAGCTGTTGGATTATTTAATGTAATAGCGTTAGTTGCTCTAGTAAAATCTTCATTATCTAAGACTAGAATCGTATATGTCCCTGCACTTAAATCAGAAAAGATATTACTCGTTTGATAACTTGCTCCATTATTGATACTATATTGATAAGGCATCGCCCCTCCGCTAACGGAAACAGTGATTGAACCATTTGCATCTCCATTACAATTGATTTCATTTACTGTAGAAGCACTTACAACCAATGTATTTACAGCTACTGTTGCCATTGTGGTCATGGTACAATTATTTTCATCTTGTACCGTAATAGTATACATGCCATTGGCAAGACTTCCAAAAACATTACTCATTTGAAAGTTGATTCCATCTATACTATACATCAAATTACCTGTACCACCTGATGCATTTACAGTTACTACATCCATTTCTACACTTGATGAAGCTATAAGTACAACAGGTTCTGATATTGTAATAGTATTTGCAGTCATGGTGAAATTTTCTGCATCTTTAACTATAGGATTATATGTTCCAGCAAATAAACCTGCAAAGATATTGCTTGACTGATAGGTCATTCCGCCATCAATACTATATTCTAAAGGCATTGTACCGCCAGAAGCGATGACTGTTAGTGTGCCATCATTAGCACCAAAACAACTAATATTAGTTCCGCTTGCTTGAACAAGCAAGGTGTTCACTGCTACCGTTGCCATTGTGGTGGTCGTACAATTATTTTCATCTTGTATCGTAATCGTATACATACCATTGGCTAAGTCGCTAAATACATTACTACTTTGGAAATTCATTCCATCTAGACTATACATTAATGCACCAGTGCCACCAGAAGCGTTTACCGTTACATCATCCATATTAACACTAGAATTAGCAGAAAGAACAGTTGGATTATTCACTTGAATTGCCGTAGACATTATGGTGAAATTATTCGCATCACGTACAGTGATGTTATATGATCCTTCACTTAAGCCTGTAAAAGTGTTGGACATTTGAAAGTTCATGCCATCTAGACTGTATTCTAGAGGAGCAGTTCCTCCATTAACACTTACTGATATTTGTCCATCATTAGCATTATTACAGCTGATGTCATTATCCAAAGTCGCTACTATTTCAAGATCATTTACTAATATTTCGATAATGATATTAAAAGTGTTATTGGGTAACCAACCTGCGTTTGCATCTGTTACATGAAAATCAAAGCTATCACTCATAGTCATTGTGCCATTATGTGTATAGCTAATTAAATTATTATCAATATCTGCTTGCGTAAATATATCTCCAATAGATAGTGTTACTCCATTTAAAAATAATGTGCCGAATTGAGGATTACTTAAAACCGTATAAACAATTTCGTTAGGCATTGAACCCATGGAAGTAGAACTCAATAAAGTAGTCGTAATAGCCTTAGTTTCTGATTCTAATACAGTAAGTGTTTCATTATTTAAAAGGGATGGAGGAGTTGTAGCGTTACCATTACAAATTTCTAGATTAAAAACTTCAAGTGTACCTGCATCTGGAGGAATCGCATCAAATATAACTAATTGCCATTCTCCCATACCATTCTCTCCATTAAATGAAGATAACATATCTAAGGGCTGAAATGTACCTTCTATAGCATAAGGCATATTCAATTCACATGTACTTTCTAAATCATCATAGGTATTTGTGGCTTCATCATCAAAAAAGATATTTAAGTTATCCTGATCACAACCATAATTAGCATCTAAATCAGGGAGACCCGTTCGATCAAATAAATTAATAGAAGTTCCTTGAGGTGATGTAAGTATAGCACTCAAATCGCCCACCCAAGTATGATTTACTTGAAATTCTACATTCACATCTGTCATTAATCCACTATCATTGATAGAGAAACTCAATCCTGTTCCCGCACCATCATTAAGATTTTGAGGTAATCCGCCAAGGGAATAGGTTTGACAAGAAGACACCTCTGTCTGAAAAGCTCCTCCTACAAATTCGCTTTCGTCACAAGGATTTACAGATTTTACTCGCCAATAATAAACTGTACCTCCTGTTAATCCTGATACATTTGCACTATTCGTATTTACTGTTTGGTTGAAAAAAATACTTGAATCAAAAGTAGGACTTGTCGCCACCTCTACTACATAAGATGTAGCATCATTTACCATCATCCAATTTAATTCTGGATTAATTGATACTGCAAGCTTACCATCTGAAGGACTATTCAATGTGGTAATTGTAGGAATACCACCTAGTACATTAAGAGTAACATTAGTACTTACGATTTGTGAAGTAGAAGTTCCCGTAATACTAATTGGATAATTGCCTTCTATTGTATTTTGTAAATCATTGATGGTGAGCGTAACCGTATTTCCAGAAGGTACTACAGGATTAGTTGAAAAACTATAGGTTGCACCAACGGGAATTCCTGTTGCATCAAAAGTAACAGATTCATTAAATCCTGCTAAGGGATTTATTGTAAATTCAAAAGAAACAGTTCCCTCATCTTTACAAACTACTAGATCATTTTGCATTAAATTCAATAAAAAAGTAGGCGTTGGTGGTTCTTCAATAGCAAATTCTGTATTTGAAATATCAAAAAAGACATTATTATGTCCTTGAACTCGAACACGATTATCTGTACCTATAAGATTGGGTACAGTAATCGTTGCAGTTCCAGTATTAGGTATAGCGCTTGCTAGGGTAATAGGGTAAGTAAATCCTCCGTCTAAAGAAAGAAAAATATCCACCATACTAGCATTAATAGGAGCTTGGTTGGTATTAGCAACATCCCAACTTACTGTTTCTTGATTTCCAACGAACCAAGTGACATTAGTATTGGGGGCAATCACTTCAAAAGGCCCTGAATTTCCATCTACTGTAATAACCACATCATCTTCATCTGTACAACCAGCTCCCATAAAATTATCTCGCACCGTACAACGAAAATTCATTGCTCTACTCACTGAAGGCAATACTTCCCATGTCGGAGTATTATTTCCAACGATATCAAAAATACTTGGGAAATATCGACTAGGACTTGTAGTAGGATCAAAAGAACGGAAAAGTGGTCCACCCACATTTGTCGGTACTGGAGGCATATCAGCTGCTTCTGTATCCATTTGTTCCCAACAATAAGTTAGTGTATTACCGAAATTGGGATCAGTACCAATTGCTGTTAGTTCAAAAGAAGTTGATGCTGGAATGATATAATCTGCTCCTGCATCAACGCTCGGTGCATCATTTCCTGTATTTGTAACTTCAGGGCAAGAACTATTGTTGGAAAAAATAGCCATCTGATCAATACTAGCTGCATGAAAATAATCATCACTGTTATTTTGGACATTAGGCGCACAAATTCCTGCATAGCCCATAATTGTAGAAGCACTACCAGGTTCAACAGCAGTTCGATTTGTACGATTGCAATCGTTATTTTGAGTATGCGTTCCTCCATATTGATGTCCCATTTCATGCGCTACATAATCTACATCAAAAGGATCACCAATTGGAGCGCCAAGTCCTGTTACACCTCCTGCTTTACTCCCGCCACAAGGAGAATCTAAAAAAGCAACTCCTCCTCCTCCCGTACTGAATACATGACCAATATCATAATTAGTACTCCCAATAATGTTATCAATCGTCGTTTGGTTTTGACTAAGCATAGCTCCACCACTATTATTGGTATATGGGTCGGTACTTCCATCTAAGAAAATAAGATCATCATTATTAGGAACTAGGACCATTGTAATGGCAGCCTCTCGTTCAAATATGCCATTTACACGAGTCATAGATGTAACAAAAGCAGCCATAACAGAATTAATCGTACCCCCATGAAATTGGGCATACTCTCCTGTACATGCTAGTGCTAAGCGATAGGTGCGTAGCATACAATCGCCTGCTTTTGTAGTTGCATCAAAAGCAGGTAAGTTCTCAATATCATTGACTTCATCAAAATGGCAAACAAATGCCTTTGCATCTTTCTTGCTAAAATCTTTTTTGTAATACGAAATATGATATTCTTTGTCATTAGATGCATAAGGATCAATAAAGACCGTTTCATGATTTGCAGATAAAATCATAGCAAAAAAACCAGAGGGTGTTGTATTAAAACGAACAAAGGCAGTAGGATCATCCAAACCTTGCCCTGCATAGGCATGAATTTCTGGAAACTGAGCTCTTAACTGTGGATGCATCACAGGTGCATCCACAATACTAAAACGTTGAATACTACCATCAGGCATAGGTAGCGATAGAATTACTTGTTGTTGTTTTGCAAATTCACTAAATCGTGGAGGCGCTTCTTTTAAGGCTTTACTTAATTGTACTTGATCTAGTTTAAATGCTGCATAAGATTTGGGGATACGAAGTCTATCAAGATTTTTTTCTTTTAGGTATTGTTCTGATATTTCTTTCCAAGGGTTGTAAATGTTTGTTTCTTGTGCTACAACTTGTATACTTAGACAAACTAAAATTACAAGCCATACTTGTTTGAGTCTTTCCATTATTCTTTGATTAATTCAAAAAAACATTAGTGTTACCAATGCAAATGATTATTTCTTTCCGAAGTAATTCTAGTTTTGATTCTCAAATCTAATATTGAGAACTATTAATATTAATTTTTGTAGTATACGATTAATTTTATTTTTTGGCTATTATAAGAGATGCTTCTTGTGAAATCTCCGTTTTGACAAAATAAGCAACTACTAAAACTGATAGAATTAAATACCCAATGATTAGTATATTTCCAAGTGGAAAAATTTGATTTAACTCAAACCAATCTCCAGTAAAATAAAGCACTCCTAGCCCAAAAATAGATTTTATTGCCTCAAACCAAATAGCATTTGGATCACGATCCATCAATGCAGAATAAGCATAAATCAACATAAAAATAAAAGCTCCATAATAAAACAAAGCTGGAAATCCAATAACAGCTAATTGTAGCAACATATGCGTTATAAATATATTTGCTAAAATAAACTGCAACCAAGACCATGCCTCTAAAGGTGCAGATAGTCGAGTATCGTATTTTTCATAAGTATAAGGATCGGTAATAATCTGTAAAGGATAACGTTTTGCTACGTCTGCAGGTCGCCATCCCGTAGGCATAAACCATAAACGGATTTTATCCCACCAACTATTCGTACGTAACGCATCTTGTGTAAGAAGATAAAGGTGTTGAAAATTGATACGGATTGGATTCCATGTTTGAGGAGGTTTTTTTACGCCATAAACACAAGGAACATTATCCAATTCTTCTTGAAAAGTACCAAATAGTCGATCCCAAATACAAAAAATAGCGCCCAAATTTTTATCTAAATAAATATCATTGATGGCATGATGCACACGATGTTGAGATGGCGTTACGATAATATATTCTAACCAACCCAATTTAGGAATATGTTTTGTATGATACCAAAACTGCATAAAAAGATGAATAGGAGCTAAAGTAGCCACCACCTCTCCTGGTAAACCTAGCAAAGCTGCAGGTAATAAAAATAATGCGCCAAAGCCCCATATTACAGAAATAGACTGCCGCAATGCACAAGCTAAATTGAATTCTTCACTACTATGATGAACAATATGCCGATTCCAAAATACATTAATGGCGTGATTTAAGCGATGATTCCAATAACTTGAAAAATCAATTGCAATAAAACTCAAAACATAAACCAACCATGTCTTTTCAATATGAAAAATAGCAATTTTACTCACTAACCATTCATAACTAATAATAATCACCACCAGTCCTAAAATACTCTTCAAGGTATTTGTAATCCCTGAACTAAGGCTGGAAATAGTATCTAAAGAACGGAATGTAAGTTCCCCTTTCCACCAACCATAAAATGCTTCAATGGCAATTAACACAAAGAAAAAAGGAATAGCAATCAATAAAACATTTGCGTATGCTTCCATGAATTTATTCTAATTTGGGTAAATAGGAGTTGAGTTTTAGGGGTTAAAAGTTTTACCAAAGATACTTTAAGAATTTCATCTTTTGACAATTAAAATAGGGGGTATTGTGACGCGAACCAGCTTTCTATTAGATTTTTCAGGAAAAAGCATAATCTTTTTTAAAAAAAAGATTATTTTTCCGTATTAAATTTTCTTTCATCAAACTAATGAGATCTATCATATGGAAGTAACGCGTTTATTTGATTTTATTCATTATCAAAAGAAACACTACCCACTCGAAAAATCCTTTGGCTATAAACACAATGGAAAATGGACCTATTTCAGTACCGATCAAATGATTGAAATGGGGAACAATATTAGCCGAGGTCTTTTAAAACTAGGGCTTAAACCTGGGGATAAAATTGCTTTGCTCGCCTATAAAAATCGCCCTGAATGGATTGCGATGGATATTGGTGCTCAACAAGTAGGTATTATTACTGTTCCTGTATATCCTACGATTAGTCCTAAAGAATATGTCTATATCTTTAATGATGCTGGTGTGAAATGTGCTTTTGTTGGTGCAGATGACCTATATGACAAAGTAAATACCGCAAAAAAAGATCTAGATATGCTTGAGGATATTTACACCTTTGATAAACAAGAAGGTCGTAAATATTGGAAAGACATGTGGGATACAGAAGGAAGTATGGCACCCGTACAAGAATTAATGGATGCTACTGATCCTAGTAAATTAGCCACTATCATCTATACTTCTGGTACAACAGGTAATCCTAAAGGTGTAATGCTTTCACACAATAACATCGTGAGCAATGTGATGAATGTGAAAGAATTATTACCCCTTGAAGCTGGACAAACGGCTTTGAGTTTCCTTCCACTCTGTCATATCTTCGAGCGTACCGCCTCTTATTCGTATGCATACAATGGTATCAGTGTAACCTTTACGGGAACAGATAATTTGGGTGGAGAAGATGGTGATTTAAGAGCCCTTAAACCTAATTTTTTTAGTACCGTACCTCGTCTATTGGAAAAGGTCTATGAGAAAATCTATAATAAAGGGTTAGAACTCACAGGCTTCAAAAAAAGTCTCTTCTTCTGGGCATTGGACATGACAGATGATTATGAATATGATAAATCCTATAGTGGCTTATCAGGAATCAAAATGGGCATTGCTGATAAATTAATTTTTAGCAAATGGCGGGAAGCTTTGGGTGGCAATGTAAAAGGTATTCTTACAGGAGCTGCTGCTTGTCCAGTGAAAATGGCTAAAGTATTTTCTGCTGCTGGTATTCCTATCCGAGAAGGATATGGTTTAACAGAAACTTCACCTGGTTTGACAATTGGTCGATATGATAAAGGTGGTGCGATGTTGGGTACAGTAGGGCCTGCACTTCCTAATGTTGAAATTATGATTGATCCTTCTGAAGGTGAATATAAAGAAGGTGAAGGTGAAATCTTAGCATTCGGCCCGAATATCATGATGGGCTACTATAATAAACCAGATGCTACGGCCGCTGTAATGAAGGACATTGATGGCAAACGTTGGTTTAGAACGGGCGATGTTGGTAAATTAGTCAAAGGACCAGGAGGGGAAAATTTCTTGAAAATTACCGACCGCAAAAAAGAATTATTAAAAACTTCTGGTGGTAAATATGTTGCTCCTGCTCCTATTGAAAATAAATTTAAAGAAGATTTCTTAATTGAACAGATGATGGTGGTGGGTGAGAAACAAAAATTCGTTTCTGCCTTAATCGTCCCTGCCGAAGAAGCACTTAAAGATTGGTGTGATTGCAATGATGTTCAATGGACCTCTCTTTCGGATGCTGTCAGTAATCCAAAAGTAATTGAACATTATCAAACCGTAGTCAATAAATTCAATCCAGAATTTAGCCACATTGAGCAAATTAAAAAGTTCAAAATACTAGATTGTACTTGGGATGCAACTAAAGCAGATGGCTCAGATGCAGAATTAACGCCAACAATGAAATTAAAAAGACGTGTTATTCGTCAAAAACATCAAAAAGAAATCGAAGATATTTATAATGTATAAATTCTTCCTTAGGCACGCGAAGAAAATAAATTTACTTTCCTTGAAATAGCGAAAATTACTCGCCTGTCATGGCGGACAGGAAAGTCATTGAAAATGCCTGTCCACCTTTGGTGGGAAGTTAATTGAGCTAATTCGAGGAATTAAGAATGTAAATTTATTCGTGCCCCACTACTTATACATGGTAAAGGAACATGAGTCAAACTGTATTTAGAACAAATCTCAGGATAGCTCATGTTCTTATTATTTATCCTTTCTTAGTTGTATCTCCCGCCTAAATAGTGAATTTCCTTTTCAATTATATCCCTTATTGTTTTTGTACATTTTTTGTTAAAATGCAACAACACCTTGTTTGATATTATAAAAAATCATAATTTAATTTTTGTACAAATATTGTTTAGCTATATGAATAACGCTTAAATCTTGGAAAGTGTACGCCAAACAAAAAAGTAATTACTTTCCTTGTAACAAGTATAAACTCAGTCATTACTAAAACAACAAAAGGGATATCCCCAATCTTTCTTGTAAAAGAAAGAATTCATCTCAAAACTAAAGCATTATGAAAAGATTCCAAATGAGTCTCCCAATGTACAATAAGTGTAACTTGTACCGTAACCTCTGATGATGGAGAGATAGTTACAATTTCCATTGATATTTTAATAGAAGAAGGTGTATGCCCTGGAGGAGGGGGAGGGCAAAACTTAGTATCAAATGTTAGCGAAAATTAAAAAAGAAAAAATTGAAACTCTGAAAGCAAAATCAAAACGAACTGAATTTTGAACAACAGTTACCTCCAAAAATGGAATAAGCTCTCACAGAGAAATATATGGATTCTAATTAAGTTTTGCTAATCGGTAAATATTTACCAAGCTCTCTGACAGATGGAGAGAATCTGTCAAAAAAAAATCAAATATCATGAAAAAGTTGATATTACTTTATCTACTATTTCTGCTATTTAGCGGAATTGCTTTTTCTCAAAAGTGTTTCCCTGACGAAAATGGTTATTATCATTACTACGGAAATCTAAAAATGGACGCGGTTGATGATTCTTTTGATAAAGAAGATTTATTTGACCTTTTACAAACAGAGAACAACGAAATATCAGATTTAAGGGAATTAATAGTTAAAGTTGAAAAATCCTTTCCTACAGCTAAAACAAATTTTCTACAAAAGGCTGTCACTATATATTCCAAAAGTGATGAGTTAGTAACAAAACTAGAAAAATGTGATAAGACATTCATTTTAGTTGAGCTGCTATGTATGCCGAGGCGAGAAGATAAATTGTTATATGAACCTAATGATTACTGTGTAGGAGGTTTTAATTTACGAAAATCCCATTTGAGACTGATAAATGCACCTGAAGCTTGGGATATTACTAAGGGTGACGAAAGAATACTTATTGGAATTACAGATACACACATAGAACAAACGCATGAAGATTTAGCGACTCAAATAGATCAAGTATTACAAAACGCAGCAGCAGATTTTCACGGTGTCGCTGTCTCTGGATGTGCTGCGGCTGCTACCGACAATTTCTTAGGAGTAGCAGGTATTGGATTTAATTCGAAGATTGTATTTTCTTCAAACTGGGCTAATACAGATGAAGTTCTTCAAATGGCACAAATACCAGGAGTAAGAGTAATAAATTGTAGCTGGATAAATCATTGGAACTTCTCTATTAATCAGGAAATGGTGTACGATGAGATAAGAGATGTCCATAATGTTATTGTTACAGCAGGTGCGGGAAATGAACCTTATGTAAATAATGCATTGACTGATCCTGTATACCCCGCAGCATATTCAAGTGTTATAGCAGTAGCTGCTGTAGGGCATGAAAATCCATACGGTGTGGGGAATAATAATTGGGAAGATGTTCATGAAGAAATACCTGGAGACCCAACTTCTGCTTATCATCATTACCCTGAAGTAAATATATGTGCTCCCAGTTATAAAGTAATGTCCCCAACTCTTAATAATGGGTATACCCCAGCTTGGGGAACTTCTTTTGGAGCACCGATGGTTGCAGGGGTTTGTGCATTAGTAGCTTCAGTAAATCCCTGTTTATCTGCATCAGAAATCCAAGATATTGTATTAAATTCCGCAGATGCTTCTATATATAATATTCCTGAGAATAGTGCTTATATAGGTTTGCTTGGTACAGGACGAGTGGATGCAGCAGCAGCAGTGCAACTTGCTCTAAATGAAGGTACAGAGTTTATACAAAATCAAAATTTTTCAAATACTACAACTGAAGAATCAGAGACTATTATAAGTGCTGGAAACAATGTAACAAATACGATTCCTTCTGGTAATGTTAATATTCAATCAGGAGCAAATGTTACTTTTCGAGCCACACATAAAATTGTATTGTCGGAAGGTTTTAAAGTTTCTAATAATGCTGTTTTCAAAGCGGAAATATATGAATCCAATTGTTTTTAATAAAAAAAGTAAAAAATCATGAAAAATATAAAATCAATCTTTTGGGTAGTTATATTGCTACTTTTTTCAACAACATCTTGGGCACAAATGCAAGTTCGTAATGATGCCTTTATCCAAATAGGTTACGATGATTATCGTACTTTATCATTTGGAATAGAAAATAATACTCCAAACAATGGGCAGTATGCCATAGAACATTGGGATTACGGAGTAGGAGGATTAAATTTTTGGAAACCCTGGCCAACTCCATATTCCTCTAATTTTGTTCTGTTTCTAAGAGATGATAAAAACGTCGCTATTGGAGGATATGGCAATGCATCTTATAAACTTAGAGTTTATGGATCTGCTTATTGTACAGGAAGTTAGGTAGGTTCAGATAGAGATTTGAAGGCTGAGATTAAACCTTTAGAAAGTAGTATAGACAGACTAATGCAACTGCGTCCAAGTAGTTATAAATATGATGTCAAGCTAGATAAATATGTTGAAGGTATAAACATGAATGAATATGATGAGATCAAACAAAAGACTATTCAAAGTGATATTGTTATAAATTATCAATCAGAAAAAATGTTGGGTTTTGTAGCAGAAGAATTACAAGAAATATATCCAGAACTAGTGCATGTAGATGAGGATGGATATGCTGCTATCAATTATGATGGCTTAATTCCAGTTTTAGTGAAAGCCATACAAGAACAACAAAATAGAATTGATGAATTAGAAAATGAATTAAGAGAAAGTAGGAATGAAAAATCGAATAGGAATAAGGTAGAAGAAGGGATTAATTTAGACAAAGATGCTAGGCTCTATAATAATATTCCTAACCCTACAAGTGATAAAACGAGTATTCCATTTTTTATAAGCGAAAAAAGTAAAGGGAGTAAAAATCAAATACTGATTTACAATCAAAAAGGAAATTTAGTAAAAAAAGTGGATATAAGTAATCAAGTAGGAAATTCAACGATTAAGGGTTTTCTCATAAAAAAGTTTGAAACAAAAAAGGCAAGAAAAGAATTTT
>JAHDES010000064.1 GCA_020628645.1 Saprospiraceae bacterium | reverse complement strand
TAGCTGTTAGGCAGCTATTTGGAGTGACTTCGCCTCCTAAGACCACCTGTAATAATTGCAAGGGCTCGACGCCCGATGCAATTATATTTTTTTTGTTCCACAGGATTTGTCTAAGAACCATACTTTTAAAAAAGACTTGAAACCATACAAAAAATAAAACAGCATAGATTTACATTGTTTTTAATAAAAATAAAATACTAAAATCATCCCTTTTATGCTGATTCCACAGACAAGAATGTTTGTGCTACGTTTTTAGAAACTCACTCTAAAAACTGAATAGACAGGGACTTATTTTCTTTCAATTGTGAAACGATAGCATCCTTTTTAGAATCCATCTTATCGTAAGCAATAGATGGTATGGTACATTTTTGAATATTTGTATTATCCTTGACTACCACAAAAATACTTTTTCCATCTTCTGAAAAGAACGCTGGAGTAGAAGTGGAACTTTCATCCCAATCCATTAAAATATCCCCTTTATTGTTCCACAATTTGGTGGTACCATCTGTAGAGGAGGTTAATAGTAGTTCATTTGATTTTGAGGTAGCAATATGGAAAATCGCAGAGTTATGCCCTTCAAATCGAATACGAGTTTTGTCTAGTAAATTATAGGAGTATACATCCCCATTATTAAGTGCAATTAGCAAGTTGCCATCTATCGGATTTTCTTGAATAGCTGTAATATAGCCTTCCTCAAAAGGTATAAGATCTGATTTGTTTTCAAGATAATTCCATACATGAACTTCATTTTTTGCCAATGTTACCAAGATAGGTTGTTGATCGAAAAACATCAATTTTCGAATGCTTTGATAAGTCGATAACTGATTGGGTAATTGTTTGCCCTCCATATCCCATAATTTTACTTCTCCTAAAATATTGGCGGTTGCAATAAAATCTCCATTGGGTGAGAAGGCGGCATCATAAATGTATATTTCGTTTTCTCCTATTTCGCCTTTCTTTTTTCCTGTGGCATCCCAAATGAGTACTTTTGCATTTGCTGTACGAGTAAAAAATAACTCATCCTTATTTGGGTTAAATTCTACTTGATAGATTAATTGATCTACAAAGGGCGTTCTGACTATTGTATCTTTTGAGAGATTGAAAAGAAGGTTTTCTTTTCTTTTTGATACCAAAAAAATTAATTCATTATTTGGAGAAATGGAGACCAATTTTGGTTTATGGCTTAGCTTACAAATTCCTTTTATAGCTAAGGAATTTTCATTGAGCATACTGATGCCTTCTTTATTTTGGATCAGTTTATTCGAAAAATCATTTGGGAGCGATGAAGGTAGTAAGTGCGCTCCTATAATCGTATCCTTTATTTGTTTTTCAACAAGATCATAAAGTAATACTCCTTGATCATTATTGATTAATATTTGATGATCCGAAAGAGGTTCGATTGTTTGAATTGTAGTTTTTTCTTCCGTTTTGTATAAAATAGGAGAATACTCTTCATCATATCGTAAAGCCTCTCCAAAAGCTTTCCAATTGTTTGGTGTGCCTTGACCTTCATCCAACAATAGACCGTAATAAGCTACATGAAGGGCATCTTTAAATTGACCATAAATAAGAAGGCTGTCCGCCAAAAAAGGCAAGCGCATTGATTCTAGTTTAACGCCTATTGTTTCTGCTTCTTCTTTATTGGCAACAGCAAGGGATTGGTTGAAGGTGGCAAGAGCTTGATTGAAGGTGGCAAGGGCTTGATAAATTTGCTTTTCTTTACTTTCTTGTTCTACTTTAGCTTTTTCTGCTTCTAGTTTTTGGTTAACAATTTTTAATTGTCTGGTGCTTTTTTCTGCTATTTTTTCCAAAGAATTAATCTCATCAATACTAAAGTCTATCAGTTTGCCAACTAAATCTTTTACTCCACTACATCTGTCATCAAAGTTAGCCGTACAAAATACAATAAGTGCACGCACATAATCCTCTTCTAACTTTTGTATGCCTTCTTTTAATAATTTTTGACATTCTATACAATTAGTTTGAGGTGAATCAGCAGTAATAGCATCACAAAGTTGCTCGACTTTTTTGGTATACTCTTTTAGTTTTGCTTGTGCAAAGAGCATGTTATTTCCAAAACTAAAAAGGAAGATGAATATAAGTTTACAAAATGTCTGCATGTTCAGTTGATTAAAAATTAACACCTAAAGAAAAGCCTATCGCTGTGTTCTTTTTTTGTGGAACAATAAAGGGTTGTAAGTCAATATTAGCATTACCATTTATTTTAATTATTTTATCATAAACTTCTTGTTGTTGTTTAATGACATTATTTCGCCAAAGAAAAGCAGCTATATCGGCTAATAATATTCCAACGCCAATGATTGTAAAATTTTTAAGTTGACTGTTTTTATCTGTATAAGTAGTGTGAAAATTCTCCGCATCCATTTCTTCTTTTCCTTCTTCCCAAGCTTCATAATAACGTTCTAGTGCAGTATCTCGCTCATTTCGTTTGCTCTGTCCGTACAATATACTTCCAACACCTACTGCGCCAGCTACGATGAAATAAGGGAGTTCTTTTTTTAAACTAGGTCGTTCGTTTGGGTCAAAATTAACGGAAAACCGATGCTGAATAGTAAGGGTAAATTCTTCATTGTTTATAAGAAAATTTTCAAATGCGTCCTCAATAATAAACTTATTGGAATACCCTTTTTTCATCTTACTTTCAACATAAGTAACATCTGTAGAATCAGGCGACCAATTTACTGATTCATCTGCCCAAGAAATATCCTTGATCTGTAAAGAATGTCCTTTTATGCTACTGTTATAATTTTTTTTCTCGGATTCGAATACCAGATTTACACCATCTAGAGTCAGTCCTTGGATATTTATCTGATTGAGTCCTTGTTGAGTTTGAGCTGTATCTATAAGAATGTTGATTGAATCATTCTTTTCATCTACAGATAATCGAAACGTATAGGATCGTTCCTCTCCATCATCCACTGTATGTTGTCCTACTAGATCAACAAGTAGATGATTGTTTATTAAAAAGAAAAAAAGTAATAGCATTCTCATGATTAGGTAGCATTTAGTTTTCAGGAATATATTTCCAAAAGTCTTTTAGGATCGGTGTTTTAATTTCATTGTCATTTTCATCAAAATATCTAGCTTGTCCCAAACCTAAATAAGCATTATTTCCAATAGAAAAGACGGAAGCATCTGTACGAACTAAAGCTGGTAAACTTGTCCGTTCTTGCCAATATGGGTTTGCGAAAGGATCGAATTCCCACCAATCATTAAATCTTCCAAAAAAAGCATTTTCTCCTGTTCCTACGTAAGCTTTGTCTGCAATTGTAGTTGCTACTGCTCCATTTCGTGCTGTTCCTGGAAAAGAGGAATGAAATTCCCAGTTTCCGAGATCTGTATCATCTATAGGTGGAATAAATCGCCAGAAATCTGTGAGTTCTTCTTCATTAGGACTCGTCCCCAAGCCTACATAAGCAACATTATCAATTACAAATGCTACGGCCTTGTCTCTACCTTCATCTTTTTCTACGCCATTGACCATTATCGGTAGTGATTTAATGGGTTTGGCAATTTTCGTTACAGGATCAAATTCAATGAAATCATTTAAATAAGAGTTGGTTGGTTTATTGTAGCCTGTTCCAAAATAAAGTTTATTATTGACTTTAAAACTTACTAAGCTTTTTCGACGAATAAATATCTCTTCAAAATTATCATACTCATTCATTAAACTGCCATCTGTACGACTAAATTCAAATATACCATTCAACATACTCCCATCTGGGTGAAAATGACCATATCCAACATAAAGGGCATCATTATGTAGTTGCGCTGTAGCAGCACATTTTCCATAAAAATCACCCAATTCATCTGTAATGAGATTCCATGTTTCAGATTGAATATCAAATTGGTAAAGCGTTCTAGGATAAAACGTTTTATCTTCATCGCCAAAAGCGATATAAGCAAAATTGTCCTCTGCTGCACTTACCGCACAACGTAAGGTGATTGGAAAATTATTTATTTGTACCCAACCATCTTTTATAGGAACTAGTGTTTCTTCACTATAGAAAAAACGCTCGCCTGATTTTGCCCATGCTTTGTAATAATAATCTGTATTAAATGCTAAATTATCAAGTGTATCTCGGATGGTTCGATCATTTGTGGCTATTTCATTTTGTAGCAATACCACCACATCAGAAGTTACATTTCCATTTTCATCAAAACTAAGATTGCCGTTTTGAGAAAAGAGGAAACCATACTCCTCAATTTGATATCCTCCAGCATCAAGACCATCTATTCTTGCATTTATAATGGCGGTACTATTTTCAACTCGCACTTCTTCATCAATAGATAAACTGATGGCATACGTAAATGCCTTAGTAGAAGAAGTTACTTCACGCGTTTTTCCAGATACTGGATTGACTCCTTTTACATAGGCTTTAATGTAATAAGTTGCTTCTGGATCTACATCGTGTAATTGATAAGAAAATGCCTTGGGATCTTCACTGTCATTTAATGGCACTTCTACTTTATTCGGAGCATTATCTAGTTCATCTAAACTTAAGGCCCAAAAAAAGCCTTGTTCTAAAGAGGAAGGGTTATCATAAGTATCATCATTTCCTAGTCTTCCTTTTAGGGTAATGCTACCTATCACATTATTAAAAGTGGAGGTAGGAGTATCTAGAATAACTGTAAAAAAATCGAGCTCTTGTAAATCATCTTCTTGATTACAAGTCCAAAAGAAAAGACAAGGCATCAGCAAAAACAACAATACATAAAGGTGTTGTTTTTGAATTGGTAGAAATCTCATATCTTAACTATTTTACCTCTGATAACAATAACCTATCAGGTTTTTTTTGTTACTTTTTTCTGTGTACAGGACAAAATAATCGTTAGAAAGATGCAAGGGGTTAAAACCACCTTGAAAAGGGGCTTGTTCCAACATAATTTATTGCGTTGCCCTTAAAAAAGAACACTCTTTCTAAGTTTTGTACTGTACACAGTACTTTTTATTCAACTATAATTTTTTCTATCCAAATATTTTCATCAATCGTACACTTTACAAAATAAACTCCAGCACTTTGGTTAGAAAAGTTAATTTCATATTGATCTTGATTAGAATATACTTCTTTAAAAATAGATCGCCCCATTATATCAAAAACATCAATTTGAATAGGCGCATTAATTTGTCTATCGAGTTGTAAATAAATTTTATCTGATGTTGGATTGGGGAATACGTTTATTCCATAAGGAAAATCTAAATTTTGAACTGCAATAACAATATCTATGATGATAGTGCCAGATGTTTCAACACAATCATTCGCATCTACCAATTCTAAGGTATACGTTCCTATACCTAAAGAATCAAACGTAAATACTCCTGCTTCATCCAATTCTTGCGTTTTGAATATTGTCCCCTCAAGAATAAGATTAATAGTATAGTCTGCTGTTCCGCCATTAATACTTCCGCTGATAGCGCCACTCATTTCATTATTCATTGTATCACTTTGCGAAACGATATTAGTAAAGGAAAGAGGAAAATCTGGTCCAATTAATTGGTAATCTACTACAGTAGCACATCCATTCGCATCTGTAATAGTAGCCGAATACATGCCTGCATCAAGATCATTAATAAAAGGAGAATCATCTACCTCTGTACTCCATTCTACTCCTGCTGGAAATCCAGTGACTTGTAAACTACCTGTTTCTCCAAAACAGTTGATGGACGAAGTCTCGACAATTTCCCATTCTTCCAATTCGTAGACGGAAATGAGGGTTGAATCTGTTGACATACATCCAGTTTCAGTATTGGATACTGTTACATAAAAAGCATTATTTTCATCTATATTGACCGTTAGTATTTCATCCGTTTCTCCTGTATTCCATACCACAGCATCATAATTTCCAGAAATAAAAGCTTCAATATCTGTATCTGTATCTGGACAAAGAATATCTGGGGCATTGATTGTTACTTCGGGAACTGGATGGATAATCAATTCAATTTCAACTTTTTCAGAGGTACAAGCTGAGACTTGATCTTCTGTTTGTACAAAGTAAATTCCAGCACTAGTAGGAATAAAATCGCTTGCATCTGTCATCAATGGAATATCATTTTCATCAAACCAATTGAAAACATAATCATTTGATATAGCCATTACTGATAAAGCTGGAATAGCTTCGTCTGCACAAATCGTTACAAGATTTTGTACGGGCACAGGCGCAGCAATATTTGGACAAGGACAAGAATTAGGTGTATAAATTTCTTCTCCACTACAAGCAGTCATTGAATTTGCTAAGGTAATGGTAATTGGCGTGTCAGCAGGTATATTTGAAAGCTGTATTCCATCATTCAATTGTTCTACTAATACAGCGTTGAGATTGGTTGCAACCATATCTGCATCTGATTCAAAGAAGAGAGAATAGCTTTGTAAATCAGGCGCGCATTCTTGAAGCTCATTGTTAATGGAGGGTACGTCATTTAATTCTATCAATTCAATAAGCACCTCTGTATCACAAGCTCCTGCTGGATCAACCTGAACGGATAATACTACATCATTTGTTATTTCTTCATTGATGGTAAATACATTTGAGGCTTCATTGCTAGAAGAAAAAATACCATCTATATTAATTATCTCCCACTCGATTGTACTATAATCACCCGTGATGTTCAACTCTAAATAAATTTCGTCGGTATCTGGACAAACAGTTGTTGTTGAATTTATTTCATTTAAACTAACTTGAATAGGTTCTTGTACTTGTACACGAATAATATCTTCACTCCTACATCCATTATCATCTGTAACTGTTACCATAAAATCCGTTGTTTCCTGCAAAATGGGTGTTTCAATACTTGAGGTTGTTTCGCCTGTACTCCATTCATAAGTGAAAGCAGAATTGGCATCTTCGAGCGCAATCATAGCGGTTTCATCTTGGCAAATAACAATATCTTCTTCTTCAAACTCAATAGTTGGATTGGATAAGATGGTATAACTAATTTCAGTAGCAAGACTTTTACAATCCGTATCAAATAAGTCTATTGCTTGTGCATAATAGGTACCTGCTATACTTGGACTGTAGCTTACCCCATTGCCTACAACATTTCCATCCTCATCTAACCAATTGATCGACACATCACCTACAGTTGTAACTTCTAAATCTTGAGTTGCTCCTTCACAAACAGCAATATCTCCTTGTGAGATCGGACTATTAATACTACAATCACAACTAGCACCAATAAGTACGACCTCATCTGTACAAGCTGTTATGCTATTTTCCAATTGAAGCGAAATATCTTGATTCGGTATTACGCCAAAAATTCTATATTGGTCTTGTCCTATATTTTCAAGAACACCTGTATTATTAATAATGTTATCTGCATTCGTTGTAAATACAACACTGTAGGTTTCATTATCATTGGCGCATTCTGGCGTGGCACTTGAAAATGTAGGAAGTGAATTAATATTAACCAGATGCGTTAAACTGATCGCTTCACAAATCCCATCTGTTTCTGCATTGAGGGTAAAAAGAATAGAGGGAGCATTTTCATTATTGGGTATAAAACTAGGGCTTGTTACAAATTCATTGGGGACAAATGTTCCATTTATAGACGCTTCCCATTTTACGCCAGATACATCTCCTTGTGTAGAAGATAATAAAGCTATCTCTTCTCCAGCACAAACAAAAGAGCTATTCCCTGTCAGATTAATGGCAGGGGCTTGTCTTACCGTTACGGTAATAAAAGAAGTGGTGGTACAGTCATTAGCATCTGTAATTGTTACATGATAATCTGTAGTTGAAGTAGGAGAAACTAGTGGATCTTCTACATTTGCAAGTCCTTGATCCCAATTAAACGAATAAGGAGGCGTGCCACCCGAAGGATTTAACAATAGCTGTGTTTGAAAACCTGCACAAACAATAGCTTCTGCTGGATTTAGTGACGCACTAGGTGCATCTGTTGTTCCTACCGTAGCCGTTGCTATAGCAGTACAATCATTATCATCTGTTACAATAATTGTGTACATTCCAGCCGAAAGATTGCTGATATCTTTGTTCGTTTGACCATTACTCCAATTGTATTGAAAAGGAGCCATACCATCAGTCACTTCAATTGTAATAGCACCAGTATTATTGGAACAGCCCGTCGGACTAGTAGTTAAAATGCTTATTGAAGGAGGTATAGTTACATTAATATCAATACTTGAAACCTGCGTACAACCAAATTCATTGCTTACTAAGACGGTATAGGTTTCGTCTTGTGTAGGACTGACGGCAATTGTATTTGAATTGTCACCAGTTGACCATTGAAAGTTATTGGTATTATTAACTGTCTGAGCAGTAATAGCAACCGTTTCTCCTAAACAAATAGAAGGATCGTCTGCGACTAAATTTACAGTTGGTTCTTCATTGACGGTTACGATAGTTGTACTAACTGCTGTACAGGCATTTACATCTGTTACCGTCACTGAAAAGGGAGTAGTAGTTGTCAAATCAGCTACTACAATATCAAAAGTAGTATCTCCTGTACTCCATAAATAAGTTTCTGCCTGACTTCCTGAAGGAATTGCTTTTAGAGAGACTGATTCTCCAGGGCAGATGGAATTGGCAGCACCTGCTATAGCCACATTAATGCCTCCGTCCTGACCAATTGTCGCTCGCGCAACAGTAGTACATGATGACTCCAGGTCAGTAACGGTGAGATCATAACTACCTGTTGCTAAATTATTGATATTTTGTGTAATCATATTATTACTCCACAGGAAGGAATAATTCCCAGAACCACCCGAAAT
Organism: Saprospiraceae bacterium; assembly: GCA_020628645.1. Classification (GTDB taxonomy): domain Bacteria; phylum Bacteroidota; class Bacteroidia; order Chitinophagales; family Saprospiraceae; genus JAHDES01. The sequence goes on along the minus strand of JAHDES010000064.1, from coordinate 27,470 downwards.
AGTCGTTATAACTTCACCATTATTTTCCTCACAATTTGCATTTTGACTACTAAGCGTAACAACTGGATTTTCTGCAATTTCAATACTAGTAGAAGCACTAGCTGTGCAATTTGCGCTATTCGTTACAATAACGGTATATTCTGTATTTAAGGGTTCGTTAGATGGTACTAAAATGGTAGAAGCTGTACTTATGACTTCATTATTTTCTATCCATTCGATCGTTTCATCTGCCTGAAGAGATACACTCAAGAAAACGGGCTCATCTTGGCATTCCATTGTAGTGGGTGCTAAATTGTTAATGCTTGGTGTTTCGCTTACGTCTAGCTGAATTTCAACATTATTTTCGCTAGTACAGAATCCATTTAGGGATTCTGCTTGGGCATAATAAGTATACATTCCAGCGGTATTTAAATCTGTATCTGGAATCGTTAGTATCGTTCCTTGATTTATGAGAATATCATTTTCATCATACCATTTAATATTAGCCTGCGTACTATTTACAGCAATCATTGGTGGGTTTTGCCCAATACAATGAGTAAATGTAGTACCAGATGAAGGAAGAGGAGCATCAGGAAGTGTAGTAATATTTTGAAGCGTAAAAGTTCTAGTAGCAAAGGTTTGACAGTCAGTATCTGTGACGGTTACACTATAACTATCATCATTAATGGCAGTAACATCTATGCTGGATGTTGTTTCTTGTGTACTCCATAAAAACTGATAGAATTCAAGATTAGAAAGGTCTTCTACACTTAGTGTAATGTCATCGCCTTCACAAATTTGTTCCCCAAGGGGGATATTATTGGTAATAGTAAATGCTGGATCTACACATACTCGCTGTTGTGAAACAGGTATAACAAAAAAGAAGTCATCTTCTTCTCTTGTAAATTTGATGCGCAATGCTGCATCTCTAATCTCACTTGTGGTATTTTCTTTTACTGTAAATTCGACAATTTCACTATTAAAACCATCTGTTGTATCAGGGATAATCCATTCTACTGGCGGTACCACATCAATATGCCAAAAAGTATTTGCCTTGATGATCATTCGTTGTTTGGAAGAATCAGCCGTGAGTAATTTATATTCTGATGATTTCACATCTAAATTAAAGGGGTCTGATAATTCTAGATGGGTAATAGTGCTAGTGGTGGTTGGGGTGAAAATTCCCGCATTTTGTGTACTTGCAGCATAGGTAATGGATGTTTTATAAAAATTATTTCCATTGGTTTGTTTTTCTATTAGTGCCATTCTTATGCTGTCTCCACTTTCATAAGAACATTTATCTGTAGAGGGATCATCTTCAAAGATGTTAAATGGCATTTCATTAGCATTATTCCATTCTTCTCCTACAACAGTCCTTTCTGAACCATTATCCGTTTCATAGTAAAATAATAATTGATAATCATCATTAAAACCGTTGGAATGAGGACTTTTCAAGGCATCTTCTCGTACTTTAATAAGATGACTGGAGTCTGTAGTAAAACAATCAACAGATGCTTCCAAACTAGGAAGCCCATCTAGTAATACATTGGCAAAATCTTCGTCTTTTTCGCAATTTACAGAGATGGTAAATTCATCAGTTGTTGTATCATCAGAGTCTTTATCTACTACGATGTAGTAAATGCCATCGGTGACTTTAAATGAATCAATTATAGCAGGTTCTCCAGCAGACCCTTCTGCATAGGTCATACAGTTTCCACCACAAAGGTAATCGTAAATAAAGACTCCTAAGTCTGCTTCATCAGAACTGACATTTACAGATAGATAAGAAGGATCTTTAATTTGAACTCGGAATTTTCGTTCTCCACCTAAATAAGTTCGATCTCCAGAATAACAGTTATCATAATCTCCGCTTCCACCTACAGAAAAATCTTCACTACTATCAAAAAAGACATCACTTAGTAGATTATCTCCGCAATTTATATCTTCAATATTTATACAGTTTTGATTACCAGGAAAGACAGAAATAGTATAGGTTTCGTTTTCTGTACCAATCAATACTAAATAATAGAATCCTTCTCCATTGGGCAGTCCATTTGAAATGTCTATGCAGCTTTGAGTACAGATGACTTCATCATTGACGACTGTACAATCGCACTCAAAGATGAATCCTTTAGTATTTTCACCAAAGTTTCCTAGATTGAAATCTACATCTCCCCCATCTTCATTATAAAAAGTATACACATCTACAAATGCATTTTCGGGTACAACACCTCCTTCATAAGCATCTAAAATACATTGGTCTTGTAAGAGTTGAGAACTACTGTAGTCATTATCCGTAAATTCTCCACTAAATTCATGTCCTCTATAAATCAATATTCCTGAAATATCACATACACTGGTACAAGTATAAAAGTCGGAAGAAGTATACAAATCACATCGCGCTGCTGCTTCTGTAACATATTGATTCCCTGAATTGGTACAAATACTATTTCCCTCTTCGGTAATAGTAGGACAATTAGAAATATTTTCCCAAATACAAATATCATCTATACGATAGATATCAGAATTGCTCTCCATGTAAGAAAAGAAGTTAATTGCACCTAGATTAGTGGTAGCCTCTAAGGTACTGTATGTCCAAGTAGCTAAGTAGATGCCATTTAACCAAAACTCCACTTCATCTCTGTCCAGATCAATAATTTGAGTAACCTCATTCCATGCATCTTGGTAATAGAAGAATGTTGCGATAGCAGAAGAAATATTGCCTCGATAAATTTCTCCTGTTTGATTTTCATAAAATCGAACTTCATAATTATACGACCCTGTAACATTTTGTGGGGTTTGATCTTGAATATTGTAACTCATGCTACCGTCTTGTCCAATAAACATTCGCCAAGACAAACGATATCTTCCACTTGTTCTACCTTCTAAATCATAGAGTACATTTCCTCCAATGAAGGATTGATTATTTAAGGTTAGAAAAGCATTATCATTTTCAACTGAAATTAAGGAAGGGGCTTTATTAAAGGCATTATCAAACCATCGATTAGACGCTTCTGTAATACTATTTCCAATACCATAGGTTGAAAAATCATCGCATAAAAATTTGGAAGCATAAGGCATTTCTTCTGGCGGTTCTACACAAGGACACTCACAAGAAACCTCAAAAGAATAAGGGCCATTATCACTCGCATTTATCCCATCTACAATTACATAATAAATACCTACATCAAGCACAACATCTAATACTTTCCTTGATACAAAACTCGTATTGGAAGCCATACATCCTACTTGAGCACTTTCTGTAAAACTAGGATCAGAAATCGTACACTCTTCTAGTAAAAATAGAGCTAAATTATCTTCACTTTGAGTTGCATCAAGTACAAATTTGTATTGTTGTTTTTCTTGAACATTAATTTCATAGACCTTTTCATTACCATTATACGTATTAAAAGGAGCACAATCATAAGAGCTAAAACCATTACTTGAATTGAGGGTAGATTCGTTGGTAAATACCGTTCCACAACTGGCAGGAGTAGGGTCAGAACAAGGGGTATTGCAATCCCACTGGGCAACAATATCAAATGTGCCTTCTGCACTATCCCAGCCGTCAATCACGACATAATAGGTTCCTGCTTGAAAAAATTCATTGATTATTTCAGTAGAAGAATTAGAATTGGTACTTGAATAAATAACACTATATTCATCGCAAGAATTTAGAATAAATAAATCTAGATCGCCTGCTGAAGGAGATGGATTCATTGTAATATTAACATTGACATCTTTATCAAGTACTAATTCATAAATTATTTCTTTTCCAGTTTGTCCTAAAGTACTTGTATTATTTCCACGCTTATAAGAACTTATTCTATTATCTCCTGTAGCTGTATTTTCAGAAATGGGTTGATTACATTCTAGTTGATTAATAAAATTACAAGTAAGATTATCACAAGTTGCTGTAATTCTGTATGGAGAAGCTTGATTTTCATTAGTACCATCTACCACGACATAATACGTACCTGATGAGAGTGGTGATCCTGAGTCACTAAATATAAATTCACGAGCACCATTATTTTGAGAGTGAGGATGTACTTTACTGGCATCTATACATTGTTCTAATATACCACATTCATTAAATAGAAACATCTCTAGATTTTCACTAGGGAAGTCGCTAAAAAGATTCACTACTAAACGTCCAAAATTATTATTTTTTTGAATTCTAAACACTTGATCTGGGCCAGCAAATGAATTTTCACTATTGTAGCAATTACTATAATTATTAATAGTAAATTTATTGGTTTCTCCAACCGTAGATTCATAGTAGGTAATGCCACAGGGAAGATCAATAATTTCTTCACAAGGGTCAAAACCACAATCTCCATTAGGTGTAAATAAATCATGATCTACACAAAAATTAAAATCGCATGACATATCAAGTTGCATACCATTGTGGCAATAGGGTAAAAAAACGGCAGGGCAAGTAAAGGAAGATGCCTCACTCAATACGATACAATCAACATAATATTTATACAAGCTACTTGGTGGAAAAAAGTTGATTCCTCCCACTATAGTAGGTGTACTCAATGGTATCCTGGTAATAGGTTCTCCATCTACTACCAAAAAAGAAGAACCTTCCGTGGAAATTGAAGAAAATGTTTGACAAACAGAAAACCAGGCATCTTGAGGATAATCAAATGTAGCCAGTTGGTCTCCTACAGAACCTGAAGCTGTCGATAACACCCTTCCATTACCATTTCCATCGAAATAGATTTCATAAATTCCTCCTCCATCAAACTCGTTTTGGTTTTGAGAAGCTTGTATATTATAATACGCTCTATTTCCACTAGGAATGTATAAGTCAAATGCTACCTGAATATAATCGGTACCTATATTAAGGACTTGCTGATTACCTAAGGTGTATACGATATCTGGAACGGGCGATCTACTTCCATCAATTAATAAGGAGTTTTCATGATTAATACTGTTAGTGGAATTAGTAAATGTTGTAGGTGTAAAATTACATTTATCATATGCATCTGTCACTATTCCATCTCCTGCTGTATTATTCCATTTGACCCAGCTAGAAGATTGAGGAGAGATATTTCCTAAACTGTAATTAGAAAAATCATCTCCCTTGATATAAACAAATTGAGAAAAAGCAAGCGTAATGTAAGTAGCAAAGACCAATGTTAGTATCCCTCGTTTCATAAGTTTGGTTAATTGTTCTGTTAAAAAATACACTGATATTCGGATATGGGATGGGTACTAGAAGAATAACTCATTCCAGTAGCAAGTCTGATTGAAAAGCAAAAAGATGAATATAAGAAGCTGTTAGAGTTTAATACTATTGTTAATATGAATTTCTTTTTACGTCATATTTCGTTCTAAAAATACTCATTTAGCGTGGCTAAACTCCGCTTTTTATGCCTTATCTGACGAAAAAACAATTTTCATATTATTCAAAAAACTAAATTCTAACAGCTTCTAAGGTAGGCTAATATTTTTTAGGGTAAGCCTAATTTTCATTCGCTTTTGAAGAAAACTCTATTAGAATGAAAACACGCTGTCGCTAATTTATAATTTTTTTTGTTGTTATAAAAATGTTAGTCGTTATTTAAGTCATCCATCAATTTTAAAACCTTGTTTTGATATTTCTCGGCTTCTTTACTTTTGGGTTTTAAAGCTAAGGCGTCCTCAAATTTTTTATAGGCAAAAAACAAAGTAACTAAACTTTTTGAAGATTCTCCCATTGTAAAAAATGATTTTCCTTTTTCTATAAGGCTTGTATATTTTTCTTCGAGATTTTGATCTGTTTCCTTAATGAGATTATCTAAAAAATCGTCTGTACTAATGGCTTTCATTTTTTTGAACTTCTCCAATTTGAGCCTGAGGTTAGTTTCTTTTTCAGCAGATAACCAAAAGGTGTCTAGTTGATGAAAGGTATCTTTTTTTGTATTTATCTGCTGTTGTTCATCTTCTAGTTTAACATAATTATTTGCTTCCTCTAGTTGAAAAACAGCTTGGGCATATTTTCCATTTTCTTTAAAATCTATGGCTTTTTCAATGGCAAATTTCAAGTCTTTCTTCCGATTTTGTTCTTTTTGAAAAGAAGCATAAGCTATAAAGAGCAGTAACAACAATAAAACTGCTGAGGCTAGAATTGTCGTCCATAAAAAGAAGCGATTTTTTTTCTCTAGTAATTCAATTTTTTCTTTTCGTTCGCGTTCTTTTTCATTTTGTTTTTGAACAATAGCCTGACGACTTTCTTCGATAAAAGCTAATTCTTCTTTTTCCCATGTTCCTTTTTTAAAATAAACTTTCCATTCGTCGTATTCTTGTTCTGATAAAAGCGATCCTTTATGGTTTTCTTTCTCGTTTCGACGACGCTGAACAGCCGACTTTATCGTACGATACATACGATCTTGCTCTGGAAGTTGCTCCCAGATTTTTTTAGCCATGATGTCGTGCGTCAGTTCTATTTTCATCAGTCGTAGCGTTGAATTATTCGCATGGATTCAAAGGCTTGAATACAGTGTTCGAGTTCGTTTTTTGTAATATTTAGGTTTTGTCTAATTTGCTCAAGATAATCTGGAGAAACTACTTTTTTTGTATGAGCATCCGTTACCAATGCGCCCAAAATTCGCAGAGGAATCCCTTCTTTTCCTACACCCAATTGTGTTTCAATTACACGCAGTTGATCTGTTAAAAAATCCCCGATTACGTCCTCAAAACTGCCTAGTTCATTAATTAATGCCGTATTAAAAATGGGTAAAGTTTTATTTCGCTGGCTTGCCAATTGATAGAGTCGATGCAAATAAACTTGGAGATAGGTCAATTCTGGATCAGTAGTATTCGTTTGAAGTTTTTGAACAATTTGATGCGCTAATTCTGTTTTATCTTCTAACTGAATGACCCCTTTCTTTTCAAAACGATCTAATGTTTTTTCAACGACCTCTTCTAAGGTCGATAAACGCATTTTTTCAACTCGATAACGGTGGTCAAAAAGATAAGGAATAATAGATTCATACTCCCATAATTGAGCAATAAACTCTTCGCGCATTATGATGATAAATTTACAAGATACTTTTGAGTTCAAAATGAGATCGAGTAGCTCAAAAAATTCCTGTTGCTCTTCTTTATTTGGATTTAAAATAAACAGTTCTTCAAATTGATCGAGCAGAAAATAGATGGGTTTAAATTTTTCAAAATAAAGTTGTTCAATTAATTCCAGAATAGATGATTGGCTGTTTCGATTGGCTAAATCTCCTAATTCTTTATAAAGGGCTTCTCGGATAGCTTCTATTATATTCGTTGATCGGCGAACAAAAATACCCAACCAATGACTATCTCGAAATTTATTCGCTAAACCACATTGTATTAAGCTCGTTTTTCCCGTACCAGAAGCACCGTACAATAAAATGAGTCGAGTATCATAGGTGAGTTCATATAAATCTTCGCTTTCCTTTTCCCTACCAAAAAAGGATGCTTCGTCTAGCTTATTATAAGCATTTAAAAACTTGAAAGGGCTATCACTCATTTTAGTTGTAAATCCACTTTAAGTTCATTAAATAATTTTTCAATCATCTCGAGGTCTTTCTTTCTTTTGATATGTTTTAACTTATATTTTCGTAAATAATGCTTGTAAGGATTATTTTCTATTTTATTATCCAGATAATGCGTCAAGTATTTTTTTTCAGCCAAATTATTTACCAAAATCATGACCTCTCCCGGCGTATCTGCCCGTTCATAACACAAATAAAAGCGATCTATGTATTCTTTATATTCATTTTTACCTTGAGCGTACCCGCAAAAAAAATGCAATTCAGGAATGATCGTTTTAGTCTTATATTCATAAACATTTAAATCTAAAATAAAAGGAGAAAGATTTAAATAGCTTGTAGAGTTTTGAAAACTTTTCGTAATAATCACGGATTGATTACTCGCAAATGTATCCCTTCTCATTGGGAAATCATCCACCGAGCCTTCCCCCTTTAAAATAGCTTTAGTATGAACAAAATCTGCTTTAATTGCTTTTCGTGGATTACTAATATCAATCCCTTTAATAGATATAAGTTCGTAGGTAATTAAAAAGGCACATTTTTGATATAAGATTCCAAGTTGTTCGCCTGCTTGCTCACATAAAGTTGTTAATTCAGTCACATCAATACTAGAAGGATACAATCGCCCTCTAAGCTCTTGCTCTAAAAAACGATAAGCATTATAGGTTTTGTCAAGATGCATTATACTCTCATACAATTGTTGAAACTCTTCAATAAAAGGAAGAAGATGATTGTCTTCAAAAATTCGGCTTATAGTACTTGTCAACCAAATAAAATCGAAAAAATTATCAAAATTTAATGAAGTATCTTCAATGGCAGGATATACTCGCATCTCAAGATATTTCAATAGGTCTGTTTTGTATTCTTCTCGTAATTTAAAATTAGGATTAGGTATTTTGGTTTGAGGCTCTAAACAGGCTTCCCATACATTAGAAATGGATATGACAGCAACAAATTTAGCTAAGGTAAGATAAGCTTCATTCAACTCAAAAAGTCGGATTCTTGCCTCTCTCTTTGCATTGTATAAAGCACTTAAATGTTTACTTATCATGTGTGGAAACTGACCAAAAATTTCCTTTTTTAATTTTTGTATTTGATGAGGAGATTGATCTGGAAGATATTGTTCCCACATTTTTTTATAATGCTCATCATATCGGCTCATTCCTTCAAAGATCAACTCTATAAAGGGAGTATTAATATCTTCATCACTCAAGAAATCATCTAATATGAAATTTTCTTCTAAAAACTCATGCCCTGTAGTGGGTATACCCAATTGTGTAAATTTTTCTTCTTGAGAATATAAGCCCCAAGGAAAATCAGTAGTTTTCCTTGTAGGAAGATTGATCCCTCTATATTGAATATCAAGCAAAGGATTATCATTTTTAACTCTTGCTACTGCCATATCAAACGCTTCGCGTATGGTCTTTTTACTAGCTAATGATTGATAAAAATACTTGGATAACTCAATAGAATTGGAATCTGCTACAGGAACAGAGGTTGCAATTGCCGTTTTTATTCCTTTTGAAAAAAGTTCTTCTACTTGTGCAGCATTAGCACAACCATTTAAAAAAACCAATTTAAGTTGTTTTTGCTGTCCCATTAAAGTGGAGAGCAATGAAGCACGCGCATTTTTATCTGTAAAGGCTAAAAAATCATCTCCTGAATGACCACTATAATGAAAAAGTTCAATTCTATTGTGTAGGCGATTAAAGGTTTTATAAATATCATCAACGCTGGTATTACCTAAAGACAAATACTCCAGTTGACCTTGATCGTGTAAAGGAGCTAGTATTTCACGAATGATTCGTTCTTCTTCTGCAAGATTCAAACTTTGTGTAGCATCATTTGCAAATGCAAACAAGAATATTGGTTTTCGCTTCGCCATCCTACCAAATCACTTAGTTAGTATAAAAGAGATAAATGTCATCCTCACCTTAAAGATAATTAATACCTGCATTTGCACAAGCAATTTAGCTCAAGATTTGAAAAATCAAATTAGTACTTCCAAATAAATCCTATAATCCTGAACATTACGAAAAATACAAATGATTCTCTTTCAAATTGACTTCTTTGGTTCGAATTCTAAACAACGCAAAGGTTTTATGCTCAAAAGGATTAGGTTTGTTCGGATCAAAATAATCTGCTGCCACAAAATCTGCTGGTACTAACATATTATGCATCAAATCATATTTGGCTGGATGATCTTTGAAAAATTGATAATCTCTTCCTCTAATCATAATAAAAATCCCTTCATTAAGTGTTCCTACACGCAGCGTAGAAGAACCGCCCGAAAGTTTATCTTTACCATATTGGGTAAGTGCCAACTTAAGTCCTCTACTTTTGAAAAGGGGTGCTGCATTTTTTTCTTTCAACTCATTAAACAAGCCGCGTATCGCACTCAAAGCTGTATTTGTAATAGCAGGTAATCCGATGACAGAAATCAAGTTTTGTCCTACTCCACTCCCTAAAAACTTAAATACTTTCTGCCACCATTTTGGGGCTTCATGTTTAACCACATCAAATGTCAAGTAGCCAATACCATTAGGAATCTCCACATAGCGTTTATTGAAGGCTTTATCTAAATCTGCTGCCAGTTCTTTGAATTTTGCAGCGCGTCCTTCTTCTTCATTATACAAATTAAGCCCTGCTTGAATGACCCAAAAAAGTGGTTCTAATTGATTATCTAAAGCTTCTTGTTGCCCCACTACTAGACGCATCGTTGCACGGGTATTGGATTTAATATTCTCCTCTGCTCCCATATTGAAACCCAGCATTTCTAGTTGGAGTAAAGCGTCGGGCAATTCCGTACTTCCTTGCTTACTGGGTGTTACTTCTCCTAAATCAATTATTCCTCCTTGAGATTTATCTTCAGGAACACTAAATACTACAAATTGATCGAGTAGGTCTTGTTTTCCACTTGATCGAGCTAGACTTCTGGTGGATGTTCCACCACGAGTCACTCGTTCTGGTTGTTCTAATGCTGTAATCAATTCATGGTAACCCAAAGCATCCTCCAAACTTGGAGGTTCTGGAACAATAGTTCTAGCTGTTATATTTTTTGCGCTTGTCATGGGTAAGGGGCTGTCTGAATCTCCTGCGGGAGTTGGTGTTAAGGTTTTAAGTTTATCTAAAAATTTGTCAGCCACCACTTTAAATCCTTCACTGTCAGGATGAATTTCATCATACCACTGTTTATCAGTTACAGAATTTCTAACATCAATATAATGTACATTAGGATAAGAATCTGCCAATGCACTTACACGATCATTAAACTCCATCAAAAGGTAGTGAATGAGTTTTTCTCGATTTTCTTGTTGTAGCATATTCTTTTTAATCATAAAGCGTCCGAGCCAACCCTCATCTGTTTTATCCAATGGAATGATATTATCATAGCCATGTAAAAGAATGTGAATGTTTGGAGATTGTTCAAAGGTACTATTGAATATTTCTTTATACGTTTGAAGGACTTTATCTAATTTATCAAAGAAGGAAGTTTTCATAAAATGAATTAGGTCTTCTTTGGTTTCCAATCTTAAACCATCGTGCAAGTCATCTCGTAGAAAACTTTCAAATTGAGGGCCCAAAATATCATTTCCACCGCCACTTAAAAGTAAAAAATCTGGATGTTCTTGTTTTACTGCAAGGAAATATTCCTGTTCTTTGAAATAGTTGATTACTTCATCTCCTGCTGCTCCTACACTATAAATAGCATAATGTTGGGAAAGATGGTCGATAATATCTTTTACTTTTGGATGTGGGTATTGAAACCAAGAATCTCCTTCTGATACTATTTTGATGCTGTTTGGAAATCGCTTGAGTTTCTTTTTGTATCGTTTGAGTCTAAATTTTCTACTGATCCAGTTGGCAGTATTCATTTTGAATTCAAACCATCCACGTTCTTGCATGAGTTTTTCATCACTTCTAAATTCATCTTTCAAAATTAAGGTTGTAGAAAAACTATTTTCCGTATCTAAATACAGTCCTGCTATAAATGGAGCAGCATCTGTTTCGAGATAATTCTTTAAATCATGAAGATTGGCTTTATTGTAATTGGGATTATTTACCTTGAAGGAAATTAAACGGGTAGTCCATAGTTCACTATCTGCCTTTTTTCTTTTAATTCCTCTTTTTACATCTACGCCTTTTTTAGGTTCTATTAATTCATATGGATCAGCTAATGCACTTAGTGCTAATTTCCTAACATCAAAATCTTTTGTGCTAATGATAAATTTAAAATAACTGGTACTAGATTTCCAATTGAATGCCTTTTTGCTTTCTTCTAAAAAATAGTCTGTACTCTCATTTGAATTTCCAGTAAGTAGCCATACAAAACCACCGGGTTCTAGTAGTTGCACGGAAGTTTCCATTAAATCAGGATCTACTTCAAAATTAACCCCTAAGTATAAGGCGGCTACATGGAGTGTCTTTCTTGAAACATTAGTCAATTTAACTTTAAATTGATTGCTGTCCTTATTTTCACGGAGCGGCATTTCAATTTCGTCATTATCTATTTTTACTCGTGCATTTGTAAAAGCATCATAGAATTCTAGTTGAATAGAATTTGGAGTTAATTCATTTTTGGTGTCTGTATGATGCAATTGTTTCACAAATTCCCATTGAGAGATATGATAAAGGTCGTTAAAAATACCTTTTAAAGCTTGGGGATGATCCGCCTCATGAGGCAATACCAATGGACGATAAGGATCATTAACTAATGTGATAGAATAATACCATTTATCTAATTGCACAACATAATCTGCTAGTTTTTTCTCTTTTTCTAGAGTGATATTTGTACCTTTTGACTCAATTAATTGCTCAAGTTCTTCTTTTACAGTTGTAGTGAATTGATCTCCATTAATGTATACACCAATTGGAGCAGATTTAAAATCATCTACATAAGCTTGATAAGAATCCAATTCATCCAGTGGATCATCAATAGAAAGATAGGTAACATCCATTTTCACTTCTTGAATACACGCTTGATATTCTTGATTGGCTTTATCTATAACTTTTACTGATTCAATTTGATATGAAATACCATGCATCGCTCCCATATCCATGATCCACGATTGATTCCTTGCATTATAAACTACATTGCCATAAAGTGGCTGACTTGCTTGCTCTTTTCCTAAAAACAGCTTGTATATTTCATGATCCGCCTCTCCTCTTACATAAATGGTGGGGCGTTGATTGTATTGATTTTTAATATAGAGTTGAATTCTACTTTTTAAATCATAATAGGTGATAAGTCCTCTTGAGCGAGTTAGTATTTGTAATAAATTATAGGTAAATACTCCTCCCCTCCCCCAATCTGGAATAGTTGTTTCATAAGCGGACTGATCACTCTTACAGGCGGCCAATTGAATGTGATTGCCTTGTGGCATCACTTTATTAAGCTCATTGTTTTTCAAAACATCTTTATCTATCGCTTTATGAAAACAAAACTCTTCCCATTTCCTTCTTGGAAAAGCAGCATTCATTCGAGGATAAGTCATTTGTCGTTTGGTAAATACTTCATCTTCCACAATTCCTCTTGTATTTTCGCCGCTATGGCAACAATCAAAAATGGTAACAATATGTGGATTATTTTTAGATAGATGATGTATTAAAAAACGAAGCTCTTTATCCGCTAATAATAGTTTTGTTTCCAATGAATCAACACAAACTAAGCCTTCTAGCTTTCGATCACTTTCTTCATGCCACAAATGGATATCAGCAGTCTCTTGAGCACCATGCCCTGAGAAGTAGAAAAAAGCAACATCTCCCTCTTTGGCTTGCCCTAAATGATTTTGAAATGCTTCAATGATAGTTGTTCGTTCAGCTTCAGCATTTCGTAGGGGTTTAATGTCGACTTCATATTGATTCGTGACGATAGAACTATTCAAAAAAGCCTCTATTTTCTCTGAATCTTTTACACAACCACTTAATGGACTTCTGGAGTATTCATCTATTCCGACGATTAATGCGTAGAGTTTGTTCTTCATTTTGTTTGTTACTTAATTTTGGTGTTTGTTAAAATATATTTTACTTTAAATCAATAATCTGAAGTACTTTTAACACCTATCTAAATAGTAGGTTTAGTACATCAAATGTATAACATCTCTTAATATCAAGTTCCTTGATATTGATTTTTTTCGTTCTTAGACAAATTGTGTGGAATAAAAAATGTAACGGCTTGATTCCTGATAATTGTCGGGATGAGAGACAAGCGTTTTGAAATTCCATTGGAGTCACAATTTTGGTCTAAAAACCTTTTTGTTATATTACTCTAATTTAAACACGCTTTTAATGGAAAGGCTTTGAACACTAAAGCCATTGTGGAAAAAACATTAAGGAGATTACACCTTGAGATAGTGATTATAGAACTAAGCCAATGAAATTGAGGTGTATCTTTTTCATTACACTATACACTCACTATTTGCTATGAGCTTATAAAAACTCTCCCCGAAAGATAACAATATTTTTTAAATACCAAAAACTATTACCTTACAATCTGATATTTAAGATAACACCCAAAATTTCAACTATGAAAACTTTGTAAAGGATTCTAAATCAATGGTTTTATTAAATAATGCCTGCAATTCTCAATATAGAATCTGATGGCATACGGCTAAGACAGATTTACACCATTTTTTATTGAGAAATCAGTGATAACCCCTACAATCCGCGTAATCTGTGTTCTATTTTTCCAAATTAAGAATTGCTGGAAAAATGCTGGAAAATCAAGTGTGCGTAATTCCATATTTTCTAAAGTAATAAGAACTATAAGATGGACTTCATCCTACCATGCTGAGATTTTTTCAATTTATAGATTTATAATATTCTAATCAATGGTGAAAAATCATCAAATCTCAAAAAACTGGTTATCAGCACATTATAAACAAATAAGATTTTTTTTAAAAAAAAATCAACCCGTAAGGAACTAATCTTTCTCAAAAATGCTTTATGATACCGTAACTGATGACAAACAATATTTAATAAATCAGTTTACACTATTTTCAATGTTTATTTTATAAAAAATGACACCTTCAATTCAATATCAAAATTTAAAACATCAGCTCAAAGGCAACATTAGTTGGTCTCATAATTTGGAAGATCAACTGCAAAGTTTTAGTGGTTTACCCAAGAACTTTGAACAGATAGCCTTTGATAAACACTCCTTCTAACAGCTTCACTAAAAGTAGTCGATAGTTGTTAGTAAGCAACTACGACGAAAACAGTTTTCCTTTTTCTATTTCGTAGTGCCTAAAGTGCAAAATAAAGACAAACATTAAGACATAGATGATACTGATCGGACTGTGTTACTTCGTAGTTCATAGGTTGAACGTTTGACTTTACTCAAAAGTAGTGGGTTCGAATCCCATCGAATTTTTTCTATACACAACCGAGTTTCGTTCATCTATTTTATAAAAAAATCAATGGTAGTCAGTAATTGAGTTACTTCGATTTCAGGTCTAGGAGTTGCAGGTTCGAGTCCTGCCAGGATCGCTAATTTTATAAATTGATCCTGTAGCTCAAATGGTAGAGCACTATTGTTCTCAATTCAATTTTTCTCCATTGTTTATCAGAGGGTGCTGTAGTTCAATCAGGCAGAGCAGGGGATTGTCTATCCTCAAGTTGCGGGTTCGATTCCCGTCAGTACCGCCATTATCTATAAATATTTTTAATCGGGGACGCATGTACCAAGGCTGGCGATTTTGCTTTGCAAGCAAAATGAGAAGAGTTCGATTCTCTTCGTCTCCACACACTATTTTCAAAAGGACGTGTAGCTCAGAGGCAGAGCAGTCGGCTGTTAACCGTCAGGTCGAGATTTCAAAATTCTCCATGTCCGCAAGTATTGACTAGGTGTAGCTTAATATGCGCAAAGCGCTGTCTTTGGAAGACAGGAGATGTAGGTTCCCTGCCCGACATGATATGATTAGAAAGGTGGCAGGCGGGAAATCCTACCACTTAGACGAATTGGGAGTATAGCACGTAATTGGGTAGCGTCCCTGACTGTAAATCAGGTGTCTGAAAGGATCTTGGAGGTTCAAATCCTTCTACTCCCACTCTAAAGCTTCAGTAGCCCAATTGGAAGAGGCGTTCCGCTTAGAACGGAAATGTTGTGGGTTCGAGTCCCTCCTGAAGTACTAAAGGAAGATAGGCAGATATGGATGGCTGCGATGCCCTGCTAAGGCATTTTACGATTAAACTTGTAATGAGGGTTCACTGTCCGCCGCATTTAGTTAATGGTAGACAGGCGGGGAATCCCTTGTCTTCCGCAAATTATAGAATCAGGAAAGTAAAGCAGCTACATTGGAGTGGCGACTAGTCTTGAAAACTAGGTCTCAGTATAAATCTGAGTGGGGTTCGGGTCCTCTGCTTTCCGCACAGAAAAAGAAATAAGTAGTGTGTTCGAATGTTTAGGTACAGGATTGTAAATCCTGCGATGCTGGTTCCCTATCCGCTATTATCAAATTTTTAATATTGACAGGCGGGAAGTCCAGTCGTATGCTCCAATTATAAAACTTTAATCTGTAGAATTTCCAAAAGAGGATATTCAAAAATCAGATTAAATCCAAAGGAAATAACAAATGGTGGACTTAGTTTAACAGGTAAAATGCCGCTTTGTGACAGCGAAGAACAGGGTTCGAGTCCCGAGTTCACCCAATGGAATTAAAAAAGCAAGTGTCGTATAATGGCTCATTATCTCTGACTTCCAATCAGAAGATCGGGGTTCGATTCCCTGTACTTGCTCAAAAAGCGATGTAGCACAGCGGTTAAGCGCATCTCCCTTACAAGGAGAAGGACGGGAGTTCGAATCTCTCCATCGCTACTAAAATAAAGCTGGCATAGCAGAATAGGTAATGTACTTGATTTGTAATCTTGAGATTGTAGGTTCCCTGTCCGCCGTTTTCAAGTGCTAGACATAGACAGGCGGGGAGTCCTACTGTCAGCTCTAATTGCCTCTGTAGTCCAACTGGAAGAGACAACAGGTTTAAGCCCTGAAAAGTGTTGGTTCGAATCCAATCAGAGGTACACTCAAACCCGAAATGGCGCAATGGTTAGCGCAGCTGTCTTATATGCAGAAGGTTGTAGGTTCAAATCCTACTTTCGGGACAGTACATTAAATTCTGAAGTGGCGCAATGGGTTAGCGCTCCCGTCTGATATGCGGAAGGTTATTGGTTCGATTCCAATCTTCAGAACAAATAAGGTGATAAAGCTCTCGGGGTGAGAGCGCTCGGCTGAAACCCGAGAGGGCAGGGTTCAACTCCCGTGTCACCACTATTTTTTATAGAAGTATAGTTTAATGGTTAAAATACTGGTCTCCAAAACCCGTGATAAAGGTTCGAATCCTTTTACTTCTGCTAACAAGTATTTCAGTTAATTAAATTTTTAAAAGAATCCTTCATTTTTTGAATTACAATAAATAATTGGCGCGGTGGTGTAATGGCAACATCGGAGTTTCATACGCTCTAGGCTACAGGTTCGAATCCTGTCTGCGCAACAAATTTTATTGGTCCGTAGCTCAGCTGGCAGGTAGCACCCGACTTTTAATCGGGGGGTCGTGGGTTCGAGTCCCACCGGATCAACTATTTATAAATAATACTACAATGAAAATAATAGACTTTAGAGAAGATTATTAACTACCGTCCAATTTTTAATTTTCATTGGCATATTAATTTTTCATTCAATCAACTGCCTGATCGTATAATGGTTTAATATTCCTGACTTTGACTCAGGAGATGAAGGTTCGAATCCTTCTCAGGCAACGATTCTATCATTACAAGCTCTCGTAGTTAAGTTGGACTAGGACATCCCGATAAATCGGGAAGATAGCGGGTTCCCTACCCGACTTAATTAAAACTGTCAAAAAAGGCAGGCGGGGAATCCCGTCGAGAGTACAAATAATTTCTAAGTAGTGGTGAAGATGTGTGTTACTTCGTTTAGTTCGTATCTAAAAGTGAAATCCCACATACATCAATTTTTCCCTACTTTTTTAAAAATTAAACAATTTTAAACGCAATGTCACTATTCAATTTCAAAAGTCGCAAAGCTAAAACGACCACTAATCTTGCAGACGGAAAAGCTTATATGCAAAGTCCTGAAATGCAATTGGCTTCACTTTTAGTGACCTCATTTGCTCAAGATCAATACTATCGTTCATCAAAACAAAGTTTTGATGATTTAACTCGTTTACTGCGTAAAGTCGATCCACTCTTTGCCGCAAAAGCAGCTATCTATGCACGTAAGGAAATGGGAATGCGAAGTATTACACATGTCCTTGCAGCAGAGATTGCAGCTTATGTATCAGGAAAAGAATGGGCAAAAGATTTTTATCAAAAGATTATTCATCGTCCAGATGATATGTTGGAAATTGTAGCCTATTACAAAGCAAAGGGAGGAAAGAACATGCCCAATGCCATGAAAAAAGGTTTTGCCAAAGCATTTGATCAGTTTGATGGATATCAATTGGCTAAATATCGTGGAAATGGTAAAGCAGTGAAATTGGTCGATATTGTCAACCTTGTTCACCCAATACCAACCGTTAAAAATCGTAAAGCACTACAAAATTTAGTAGATAATACCTTACGAAATAAATCGACTTGGGAAGCTAAATTGACCAAAGCAGGTCAAGCAACATCAGATCAAGAAGTAGCAGCACAAAAAACTGAAGCATGGTCTAACTTATTAGCAAAAGGGAAACTAGGTTATTTTGCACTATTACGAAATCTACGAAATATTGCAGATCAAGCTCCTTCGATGCTAGATAGTGCTTTAGATCAATTAACTGATTCGAATCGTATTCGTAAGAGTATGGTTCTACCTTTTCGTTACTTGACAGCTTATAAGCAATTTAGTGGAAAAGACGCTACATCTCGAAAAATTCGAATGGCTTTGGATATTGCCATTGA
This sequence comes from Saprospiraceae bacterium, assembly GCA_020628645.1. Taxonomy (GTDB): domain Bacteria; phylum Bacteroidota; class Bacteroidia; order Chitinophagales; family Saprospiraceae; genus JAHDES01. The sequence goes on along the minus strand of JAHDES010000064.1, from coordinate 9,078 downwards.
ATTATCTTGTGCTAATGTTCCAATCTTAGAAAATACATTAGTAGCAATTGATAATTCAGGTTCGATGCAAAGTCCAGTTGCTAAATCGCAACATTTACAATGTTCTGAAGCAGGTGCAATTTTCGGAATGATCATCGCTAAAAAATGCAATGCAGACATCATGGAATTTGGTACAATTGCTCGATACATCTCGTATGGATTGAAGGATAGTGTTACTGCATTTGGTGCAAATTTCGCATCGAAAAACAAAGTAGGTCATGGTACCAACTTCAATGCGATTTTCAATGTTGCCAATAAGCGATATGATCGTATTGTAGTGCTATCTGATATGCAAGGATGGATCGGTGGAGGTGCCCCTACTGATGCTGTGAAAACTTATCAAAATAAATATAGTGCTGCTCCATACATTTATTCTTTTGATTTACGGGGCTATGGAAGTTTACAATTTCCAGAAAACAAGGTCTTTGCACTTGCTGGTTTTAGTGATAAAATTTTTGATATCATGAAACTACTAGAGCAAGATCCTAAAGCATTAATTAACAAAATTAATACGATAGAGCTATAAAATGAGGAAAAGGGGCTGTCCAAATAGAATGATGGGCAGCCCTTGGATTTGTTTCATAGCTTCATTTATTCCAATTGTTGGAGTATTTGTTTAGCCGAGTCATTTTGATAACTATTGGCTTGTTTACTGATCTCAATTAAAAGTGTTTTGGCTGCATCTTTTTTCTCATTTTTTAAATATGCTAATGCTAAATACCATTTTGCCTGCTCTGTATAATTGGGGGTGTCATTTTCAGCAATAATCGTTTGTAGGACGTTGATTGCTTTATCTGTTTCATTGGTTTTCAAATAAGCGGATGCCAAGAGAAGTTGTATCCCATCACTTTCTTGATTTGAAGGATTATCAAGAATGTATTCGATGGCTTGTTCATATTGTGCGTTATCATAATTTGTTTTTATTAAATAATTATTCTTTTCAGTAGCAGCAGCATTTGCCTCTACTACAATGATATATTTAGTGGGTAACACCTTAAAATATTCTTCATAAAGGGTGACTGGAGTAATCGGATCTGTCTCAGAAGACCACCTCGTGATCCCAAGCCCAATAAGCAAAAGAACAGTAGCTGCCATCGCAGGAACATACCAACGTTTAGGCCAAAAGTTATCGAGCGATAAGAAGCGTTTTTTCGGTTGTTCCACTTCTTCTTTTTCTGCTTTGGGTAAAAATTCTTCTTGTAGCGATGCGAGTAAGCTATCTCTTTTTTGCTCAAGGGTAACAGCATAGAGTGATTGCTGGAACTCATATTCTTCTTTAAAATCAGGAGATTCCAATCGTTCCTTAAACAATAAGATTTCTTCTGTATTCAATCGCCCTTCTAAACGTTTTTGAATTAATACTTGGTCTTTATCTTTTAGTATCATTTTTTAATTTTTAAAGTAAATAAGTAAACATTTGATGTTTTAGAATAAAAAAAATACGACTAGCAGAAGCAATATTTCAGCAGTTCCCTTTAGGATAGAAGCACAAATTGTTTTTAGTTGTTTACGTGCTTTCCATAAACGTGCTTTCGCTGAATCTTTAGAACAATCCAAATGTTCGCCCACAGCTTCCAGTGAAAATCCTTCAGTATAAAACAGATGCAAAATCTCCTGATTCACTTCAGAAAGTTCAGGTATTCCTTTACGAATGGCTTTCATTTTTAAGGAATCAATTTCTTCCTCGATTTCATCTATGGAGAGGTCGAAATTCAGTTCCTCATAGTGGCGATTTTTGCCCATTTTGTTTTTTAACATCGTATAGATATACCCTAATAGTTTTTTGATTTCCAGTGGCTTATCATCCGCTTTCAATTCACTCATTTTACGTTTAATATGCAACCAAAAATCAGCAATTATTTCTAAAATTAAGGATTTGGGATTCTCGGGGCGAATGATTTTAGCCAATGCCATCAAAGCAGGCTCTTGAAAACAAGCCTGTACCAATAGTCGGCAAGCTTCTTCATCCTTACCTTCTTTTAACAGCTTTAAAAAATCGATGAATTCCATACAAATGGTTTTAAGTTATGAATCGGTCATTCAACATTGGGAATATACACCTACATCCCCCTTTGGGTTGAATCTTTCAACCCAAAGAGAAACAAATAATGAAAAGGTAAACAGTCTAGTCGATTTTTTTTAATTTTTTAATCCCATTGGGTACTATAATAAAATAAGCAACAAAACACTAAAAGGTAAACATTTGTATTTTTTTTGACCCAAGCGTTTACCTTTTACCCCATAGAAACTCCTTATGGAAACATGACAATATTAAAAAATAATGTTATGGGATTATCATACTTTCAGATAAAGTATTATTTTTATTCATTATACCTCCCCACCAAAGGAGTACAAACTACAACAACTATGTTCAACAGAAAAACCATTTTTGTATTTATTAACCTTTTTATTCTTTGTTTTTGTGCGGTTAAAATGGATGCGCAAGAAGCTCGATTGGAAACGCAGGGAGAAGTAGTTATTTTAAATAAACCAATTCATCTTGGTTGTAATTCAAATTATAAAAAAGCTTTAAATTGTATTTCTGGAAAGGATTTTTCGTTATCTACTAATTGTGATGTTACAACAAAAGAGGAAAAGTCAATAAAGGATTATGAAAAATTAAATTATGAAGAAAAAGAAGCATTAAAAAATGAGGATTTAGACTTTTATAACAACATTAATTGTGAAACTTTATGCAACTATAATACTGTAAAGCAAATGGAGCTTGTTGCGCTATGGGCTTTTGAAAATCCAGATGAACTAGAAAAAATTAACTGTAAAAATCAAGACTGTGCAGATATAAAAGGAGGTTTTTTAACTTTTGGCTTATCAACTACTTATGATTTTACTAATGTAGAACTAGATTGTCAATTAATGGTAAGGGTTAGAGAACCATCTGGTCCATGTAGGGCAGGATCTTGTATGCCAACTTTTAACAAAAAAGATTGGCTTATTAATCCTTTTATCAGAGAAGGTATAATTTATACTAATTTTATAGAAAAAATATTTGATTCTAACGTGAAAATTAATGAGATGAGCCTTATTGATTTAAGAAACAATAATATAACCACAATTAATAATACAATTATTTCGCCAACAAAGAATAGAAATATGAAAATAAGAAAACTAAAATCAAAATCAAATGGCGAGATTAAAATACGTTCATTTACCAATTTAGGTTATTTATCTTCCAGATCTAGACAAAATAAAAGTGATTTTTTAGAATTGCGAATAAAACTAATTGATACTAATGGCAATAAAAGTATTCTTTCTATACCATTTGATAAAAATAAGCCTGTTACTCTTGTTTTATAAATAATCAAGCCTGTATTTTATACTGACTTAAATAATATAGCAAAATGAAAAACTATATATCATCCGTATTATTTTTATTTTATTACTCCATAGTTTTTACACAATCAAATTGTGACAGCTTATACCTGCCTATTCAAAACCAAATAGCAAAAAATCATTACAATAAAAATCTTTTACAATTTATTAATGAAACTGATAAACTTATCCCCAAAGTTTTTGCTGATAACTGTTGGTATACTTATTTAGATTTACATGTTCATCAGGCACAATGTGCAGTTCATCACGAAAATTTTGATTTAGCTAATTTACATCTTGACAAAGCGAATAATTCTTTAAACACTTACAAAGAAAAGTTATCTCAAAGTGATTGGAAATATTTGTATTTATTTTTACAAAACGAGAAAGGAAATTATTTATATAAGAAAGCAAGCTATTTAGAGGCAGAGCAGCACTACTTACAATTAATCAACAAACATGAAGATGCCACTCTTAATCGTTCAACAAAAAAAATAATAGCGGCTTATTATCAATTTTTAGGAAGCATATACAGTAAGCAACAACGTTTAGATGAAGCCGAAATATATTATAGGAAAGCTATAATTATAGGAGAAGAAGTTGGAGCTTCTAGATTATATCACTCTTATAAACTATTAGCGGATGTTTTACGCTCCCAGATAGAAAATACAAATAATCCTATCACTCGAAAACAAACAATAAATGATGCTATAAATCTTTATGAGATTGGGCTTAAGCAATATAAAAGTAAGTTAAATAATTCTTCTGAGGCAGCTTCTGATCCCAGCAATATCAATCGTATCATTCATAATTACATTGGCATCTCCAAAATAAAAGAAGTACAAAATAAAATACCAGAAGCTGAAGAAGCACTTCAAAATGCAGAATATTACTTGAACAAATATGATTCCACTCAAAGTCATAGACTTTATGAAGCCTTTGCCACTTTTTATAGTAATCAAAATCAATTGGACGAAGCGATCCTGTATCAAGAAAAAGTGTTGGAAAAGAAAAAAACCATATTTGCGAAAGATAATAAACCTGGTGATCCCATAATCCATATCGAAGTTGGTGATACCTATATTGAAATGGCTCGGGTGTATTTAAGGAAAGGAAATTATAATCGCGCCAACGAATTTTTAGCGGAAGCAAAAGCCATCTTTACGAGTAATCCGTATGATAAAGTACCCGTTTATCAACAAATTGATTTATTTCAAACCTATGGCGATTATCACTTAGCACTATATAAAGATAATCCAATCAACAAGCAACAACTAGAAAAAGCATTTACCGCTTACGAAACGGCACAAGATTATATCGAACAAAATAAAATATTGATGGCCGATGATCGCGATAAAGAGGGGCTCGTTCATCGCTACCAATCGTTATATGACAATGCCATTCAAACGGCCTATCAACTGGGCGAAGAATATTGGAAAAAAGCTTTTTATTTCTCCGAGGCGGAAAAAGCGACCAAATTAATCGAACGCTTCTACCATACCAATGCACTCAATCTTTCAACCATTGATGAAAAAACACAATTACAGGAACATCAATTACGGGAAGCCATCGCTAAAAACTTAAAAGCTTTAAGTGCCAAGCCCAATGAGCAAATGAATAAAAGCGATATTTATAGTGAATTACAAAAAAATTATGATGCTCTAAAACAACTTTTATTGACTTATAAAGACATCGATCCTGATTATTATTTCAATCGGTATGGCAATACGCAAACGAGCATTCAAAACATCCAGCAAAAACTGGTCAATAAAGACCGTGCATTGATTGAGTATTATATCAGCAAAGATCAAAAACTATTCACTTGGGTCATCACACCAAATGACTTCATAATGCTTGAACAAGAATTAGGTGTTGATGTAGCACTAAACATCAAAACACTTCGTTCTTTTATGATCGATGATTCTCAAATACGAGAGAGGGAAGAAAACCTCATTGCTTTAAATAATATTAGTCATGATTTGTATACTAACTTTTTGGGTAATGTACCCTTAGATCCTTCTATTACACAATTAATCATTATCCCAGATGAAGGTTTGATGAAGTTAGTCCCTTTTGATATGCTAAGCAGTCAAAAAAATGAAACTTCTACATTTGATACTGAACATTGTTTGATCAATCGATATAGTATTAGTTATGCGAATTCTGCTAGTTTACTACAACAACAATTGATGCTCAACCAAGCTACAGCTGTAAAGGGTCAAGGCGCATTTACGGTAACACAAGCTGGCTGTATGAATGAAGATCCATTAGTTTATATTGACAGTTCTTTTATGCGTTCTGACGAATTTTCACAAGGAAATTATTTCCCTAATACAACCGTTTCTGATTTTAGAGAAAAGGGGGATGATTTTGCAAGCATGTATATTAGCGCGCATTCGTTAATCGACCATAACAATCCTTATTTCTCAAGTTTAATTTTGACCACCGAATCGGACAAAGCATGTAGCCAAGATAATCAACTGAGTTTTATTGAAATCAGTGCGATGGATTTAAAAGCCAATATAGTAATGTTGTACAGTTGCTCGGCGGCTAAAGATACCCTGAACACCAATACTTCTTTAGCTGATGCTTTTAGTTATGCAGGGGTAAAAAACTTTATCGCTCCCATTTGGAATATTCCAGATGAACCTTCTAGTGATATCAATGATTTACTCATAGAATATTTACAAGAAGATGAATATCCTGTAGCCTTACAAAAAGCTAAGTTGCAATATATCAAAGATACTCGAACTGAAAATAAAACTGGAATACATCCTTATTTTTGGGCGTCATTTGTCCATTATGGAAATTATGAGCAGCAATCCATAAACAATTTTGCTACAATCCCTCCTATTTATTATGTGGTAGGTTTTGCTGCTTTATTTGGAGGCGTCCTTTTCTTATTCCGACGAAGAACAAAAAGATAAGTTGGTTTTTATATCCATATTTTTAATCTAAAATCCCACATTGAAATCAGTTGACTTCCGTGTGGGATTTTTGTGTTATGTTCATTTACCTTTCTAGTTGTAGCGACTCATTTTAGTGATAACTAATTTATTCAATCACTAAACTTAAATTCATGAGTCATCCAATGAAAACGACTACACTTATCTGTATTTTTAGCTTTATTTCTTTTATTACAAAAGCCGAACTCCTCAATATTGTTCATACCGCAAGATGGCATAATACTAATGGCTATAGTACAATAATAGATCATCCTGCGGTTAATGAAAATCCAGATGTTGTGATTATTGCAACGCCCTATTGTGAGGAATTTTGTCAACAATATTTTTCTCCAATTGGCGTACATTTTGATGGAACCCATTGGTCGTTATTTCGAGAAGATTTACGTCCTATTGATGAGTATCAAAAATTCAGTATTGTCGTCAAAAAAAATATACTTCCCAATGTCTTTATCCATGAAGTCACCCCTGAGAACACTTTTCAAAATTTAAGCATTCTTGATCATCCCCTACTTAATGAGCAGCCAGAAGCTATACTTTTCGTAACGCATCGAAGAGAAGTAGATGATCCTTTTAATAATGCTTCCATTATCATTTATTACTCTAAGACTTTAAGAAAATGGTGCTTGGTAAACTCCGATCAAAAACCCCTAGTAGCCAATCATAAATTTAATATCTTAATCAACCCCAATTATTCATTTTCCTTACCCATTTCCTTAGAAAATGCCAATGGAGAAAACTACTATGCCATTTTAAATAAAATTGATCAAAAATGGATCGATAAAATAGTATTAGTCCAAGCACATCAACTAAAATCCTCCTGTCTATTTGGAATTAAAAACAATTCTTTTTTCCCCACTTTATGTACCGCACAGAATACCCATATACCTCCATCCACAGTAATCAATTTATGTGTCAAAACGGTAGAATAATTTACCTTTTGGAAATTAATTTTTCTCCTTTTCACAAAAAAATAAGAATCCGTTTACCTTTTTGATAAGCATACCTCTTTATAACAAATTACATATTTAACCATTATTCAAACATTTAAAAATTGTTTATGGCTTCAGAAAATGGATTTGCTATGGTAGAAGAAACCCATAGCCCCCAATTAACCGAGAATGCTACTTCAATGATTGAGGATAGCTTTGTTCCTCCTGCTATGGATGAAGGAACGACCACTCACACCAATGTAAACACTGAAGTTTTAGAAGACCATGAATCTGATTCGAATCAACAAGTCTCTGAAACATCCTACACTGAACATGATGAAAACCCTGTTAACCCCAATCCAAATGTGGATAGTACCGAATTAGAAACAGTTCAAGGAGCTGATTTATCCATCCTATCTATGGAACGGGAACAACAGGCAATCCTACAAGATGAAAGCATGCTTTTAGATGCTGCTTTTGCAGAATTTGGTAATGCCAAATTGGAACGTATCTTAAAAGATCAACCAGAATTACACAAGAAAATCAATGAAGTTGTTATTGGTCGCGATGATCGTATCCGAATGAATAATACGACTGCCTTTCCTTGGCGTTGTATCTGTTCTTTATCCATAACAGCTGCAGATGGTTCAAAATGGATTGGAACTGGTTTCTTGGTTGGTCCTCGATTAGTAGTTACTGCTGGTCATGTAGTGTACATGCACAATAGAGGCGGTTGGGCAAAAAGCATCGAAGTTATTCCAGGTCGAAATGGTAGTCGTCGTCCGTATGGTTCTTGTAAATCTTCCTTCTACTATAGTGTTAAAGGATGGACACAAAAACGCAAACGAGAATACGACTATGCAGCCATTGTTCTTCCTTCAGACTGTAAATTCGGTAATCAATTAGGATATTTTGGATATGGCTATTATTCAAAAAACACCTTAAAAGGAAGAGCCGTCAATCTTTCAGGCTACCCAGGTGATAAAACTCCTGGTACACAATGGTGGCATGCACGCAAGCTAACTGATGTGAATAGCAAGACCTTAGTGTATAATATTGATACGGCTGGTGGTCAAAGTGGTGCACCCGTATGGCAATACAAAAATGGGCAACGATATGCTGTCGGTATTCATACCAATGGACACAGCTCAGGTAACTCTGCGACCAGAATTACAAAAGAGGTATTCAATAATATTAAGACTTGGAAAAATAGACATCAATAATTAAGCTGATGTTCCATACAAATAAACATTAATGTATAGTTTGGCAAAGTGGTCGTTGACCATTTTTGCCACTTTTTTAATTTATATCCACAATGCAGAGACCCTTACTTCTTTTTATACTGTTCTTATTTTTTTTACTCATTTTAAGCTGTTCTATTATGCCCAAAAATACTATAGTATCTATACCTATATTCGTTACCAATTCCAAATTTCAGAAACTGGAAGATGTTATCATTACCATTAAAAACAAAAATGATGATAATCAACCAGATATTGCCGCATTAACCAATGAAGAAGGCATGTTCCTTTTAAAAACGTCCAATACAAGTACCCAATTATCCTTTTTTAAAGAAGGATACGCTCCTAAGGATACTATCATTCCTATCAATACAGCTATTTCTCCTGTCCATATTATTTTATCAGAGAGATAAGTAAATAATCTGTGAGAAAAACTAGCTTTACAGCCATCAAGGCGTCTCCAATTCAAAATAGTTTTATACTAAAAGTAAGTACAGCTTTAGTAAAAAATCGTATTTGGCTCATAATAAGAATTAGGTGGAGCGCTAACTATTCTCCAAATTTCTCATATCA
>JAHDES010000007.1 GCA_020628645.1 Saprospiraceae bacterium | reverse complement strand
CTACTGGAGCGTAAAAAATACATATTAAATAAATCTATCGTTCAGTAGATAGTAGTACTAGAAAGAAAAAAAATCTTCAAATGTTAGTAACCAAATCGATTAGTGTAGTAAAAATTATTAAATGGTCAGGCCCTCATATTATATGGCTTTTGGCATTTATGGGGAGTGTCGCAGCTCTATATTATTTTAAGTTATTGAGTATAAGTATTCCTTGGTTGCCCTTGTCGGTGATTGGTACGGCAGTGGCATTTTATGTGGGTTTTAAAAATAATCAAGCCTATGATCGAATGTGGGAAGCCCGAAAAATTTGGGGCGGTATCGTCAATGATAGTCGTTCGTGGGGCATGATGGTAGATGGCTATATCACAAATTTATTTGCCACTAATAAAGTTTCCGATCAAGAAGTGAAAAGCATTAAAAAACGATTAATTTATCGACACATTGGTTGGTTGTATGCGCATCGAAGTCAATTATTAGTAGCCACTCCTTGGGAACACATTAGTCAGGGCGGGCATATCGCGCGTACGGCTGAATATTATCAAAAGAAATTTGGAATCGGACTCATAGACGATGACGTGACGCGCAGAGAGTTAAAACTATTTTTACAGTCGGAAGAACATGATCGTTTAGTCGCAAATGTCAATACTGCTACTCAAATTATCAATGAGCAATCACGAGATTTAAGCGCACTTCGAGAAAAAGGATTACTAGACGATTTCCGTCATACCCAAATGACAGGATTATTGACTAATTTTTATACCCTTCAAGGTAAAAATGAACGAATTAAGAAATTCCCTTTACCGCGTCAATATGCGAATATGAGCCGAATTTTTGTCGGTATATTTGTTTTTCTTTTACCATTTAGTATGGTGCCAGAATTAATGAATTTAGCCAATTGGGGCGTGTGGTTGGCCGTTCCTATTGCTGCTTTAATTGGATGGATTTATGTAATGATGGAAGTGGTAGGGGATTATACGGAAAATCCATTTCAAGGTATGGCAAATGATATTCCGATGCTCTCCTTATGTCGAGTCATAGAAATTGATCTGCGTGAAATGTTAGGCGAAACAGATTTACCACCGGGTATCAAACCCAAAGAAGGCGTATTGATGTAGATAATATGAATAAATCCACCTTAGGCCCTATTCTACTGATCAATGTAGCCATGCTGTGCGTCAGTACATCGGGGCCTTTAGGACGATATATTGCCTTATCTCCTCCAGTTGCGATTAGTTATCGCGCTTTATTTGCTTTATTATTTTTAGGCATATTTTGTGTTTGGAATCGCTATTCCTTTCAATTTTCCATTAAAAAAGATGGATGGACATTGTTCTTAACAGGAATTTTGATGACCATTCATTGGGTGACCTATTTTTATGCTTTGAAATGGGCAAATGTTGCCATAGGAATGTTGTCACTCTTTACTTATCCCATCATCACTAGTTTTTTAGAGCCTATACTCTTGAAAACACCCTTTCAACGCTCGCATTTAGGATTGGGGGGATTGATTTTATTAGGGATCTATTTTATCGCACCTTCTTTTGATTTGAAAGACACGATGTTACAAGGCTTATTGATTGGACTAGTATCTGCTTTTAGTTATGCTTTACGCAATGTGATTTTAAAACGAAAGATCAACAGCTTTAATGGTTCGATTTTAATGTTTTATCAAATGGTGATTGCTACAGTACTAATGAGTCCATTTTTATTACAAATCAACATGATTAGTTTTGGTGAATCTGTCCCTTATTTGATCTTTTTAGGATTAGTCACCACTGCTATCGGACATACTTTATTTTTGAATAGCTTTCAATATTTTTCCGTAAGTACTGCCAGTATCATGAGTAGTGTGCAACCCATTTATGGAATCATTCTGGCGATGCTATTTATCAAGGAATTTCCGACTTGGCAAAGTGTCATTGGTGGAGTTTTGATTCTCACTTCTGTTATAATTGCTAGTAAAAAAAGGCAAGTATCTGAATAAATACTATATTTTATCTATCTATAAACAGTTTGATATTCAACTATTTGTATGGATAAACTATTTTTCATAACTTCATATAGGCGAAAAAAGTAAAGGAAGAACACATAACTATTCAATTTATACCAAAACACAAAAACATGTTTCACCCAAAACACACTTCTAGACAAAGACAATTCTTTCCGACACTATTCTTTACTTTCTTATTATTCAATATCAATGCCCAAATATACACCCCTTTCGAGGTAGTAGGAGTAGGTGGTGGAGGTGGCATGTATGAGCCTTCTATCAGTCCACACGACAGCGATCACATTTGGTTATCTTGCGATATGGGAGGCATGTATCGTACCTTAGATGGTGGTGATTCTTGGGAACTCATTCACATGGATCAACTAACGAGTACCACAAAAAGCGATATTCAATTTACTAGTGATCCAAACATCATGTATGTGATAAGTCGATCCTTAGAAATGATTAACAATCAACTGAATAGAGGCATTTTATCTAAAAGTATTGACGGTGGAAATACATGGTTTAAAGTAAGTGAACCGACCACAGCTGCAGGAGTACATGATGCATTAGCCGATCCCAATGATACCGAACGGGTATTAATCAACGATTGGAAAAATCTCTACTTTAGTAATGATGGCGGAACAACTTGGACGAACGTTTATCAGCCTGTAGCACCGAATGATATGTGGTTAGGAGGGGCATTTTGGGATGGAAATGATATTTATGTCGGTACAGCAGATGGTTTATTAGTTTCTCATGATAATGGTCAAAATTTTCAAATAGAAAGCTATCCCGGAATGCCAGCAGGACAAGGTTTTTTCAGATTGCAAGGAGCAAAAGAAAATGGGCAAGTTCGATTAGTGGTATTACCTGCGCCATCAAGTTCTTTATTCGCTCACTTTTTCGTGGATCAATTATTTGGTACTATTGGAGATATCTATCGTTTAGATTATGGCCCATCTGCCACTTGGGAAAACATTCAATCTAATATTACCTATACCGAACCCGTGAACGATATTGCGCTATCTTGCTGTGATATTGATACCATTTGGATATCGGTAAGTAGTTCCTTTCCACCTAATGGAACTATTTGGCCTTTGACGATGCGTTCAACAGATGGAGGAGCGTCTTGGACACAAATGATGCAATATATCAATAATGCAAATTTAACTACTGGATGGACTGGTCATGATGGTCCTCAAGGTTTTGCTTGGAATCAAAATAATTTTGGAATTGATGTTGATCCAAACGACCCAAATCGAGCTATGGTATTGTGTAATTATGGGCATATTACTTCAGACGGGGGGAGCACATGGGATGCCATTTACATTGATCCCACTACTAGAAATCCAATTGCACAACCTTCTTCTACGGTAGAATATTTTACCAGTTCAGGACTTGATGTTACGGCACAAAATGATATTCACTTTTTTGAGGCAGATCGTTATTTAGTGGGCAATACGGATATTGGTAATATGTATACAGAAGATGGTGGACTATCTTGGTCATTTAAACGAGGAGTCTTTTTTTCGTGGAGTTCTCAAAATGGCCCCTATGCTCATCCGCATTGGTATAATTTTGAAAAAGATCCCTCCCAAAATAAAATTTATACTTGTGTAGGTCTCTTTGGAGACCCCTATCATTCTTCTATACTTGATGACAATTACGATAATCTCCCGGGCTTTATACTCAGTACAACAGATGAAGGACTCAATTGGGATACCGTGTTTGCCCTCAATCATCCTATTTTAAATGTCAGTCTTGATCCTAATGCCCCTAATAATTTATATGCTAGTGTAATGTCATTTGCAAATGGTGGGATCTATCATTCATCAGATGCTGGTCTAACTTGGAATCCACTTTCAGCACCTCCTCGAACGGAAGGGCATCCTAATTTTGTAGAAGTACTCGATGATGGTTCTATCGTAGCAAACTATTCTGGTCGAAAAGTCAACTTTAATCTTACTCCAAGTAGCGGGGTGTTTTATTCTACTGATGGTGGACAAACTTGGGAAGATCGCTCAGATGCAGGGATGATTTATTACACTAAAGAAATTATTATTGATGAAAATGACCCCACTCAAAACACTTGGTATGCATCTGTAGTAGGACGACATGATACTTGGCCACCTTCTGATCCTGCAAGCTTAGGTTTAGGCGGAGTGTATAAAACGACAGATCGAGGACTAAATTGGACGCGTATCTTTGCCGAAGAATACACCCAAAGTATGACGATCAACCCACTTAATCCAGAAGAAATGTATGTGCCTGTGAAATGGGATGGAATTTACAAAACCACAAATTTAAATAGTGCTACACCTATATTTACACGAGTTGATGAATATCCACATCCTCGTTGTAGACGAGTTGTATTTAATCCCTTTCGACCAGAAGAAATGTTTGTCATAACAAGAGGAGGCGGACTTTGGAAAAGAACAGAAACGACTGATACTTCTGCGGATGTGGTAGTCGATCCTGAGTGCATCACCCTTTACCCAAATCCGACTCCTGATGCCTTTACTATTGAAGGAACACTTATTGATTTTGATATTAGTATTTTAGATATGTTGGGTAATGTATATCAAATGTATGCTCCGACGGGTAATACCTTTACTATCAATATTCAAAATCTGCCAGCAGGTTTATATTTTGTACAAATTAAGCATAAAACAAATGGACAAATCTTTATTGAAAAAATATTGAAACAATAGAGCATAAAATTTGGTGTAGGATTTTTTAACGACAAGGATGGGTATTTCATTTTATCCTTATTTTGTGCCTTTTGTGGTTCAAAACTGTTCAAATAAGAGTTGAAAAATTGTTTCTATCTTTAAATGTGGTATATTCATGCCTAATAATTAAAATAGTATGACCTACACCTCCATCATCATTGGTACAGGCTTTTCAGGCATCGCTATGGCGATTAAGCTAAAGGAAAAAGGCATCCATGATTTTGTGATGCTCGAAAAAGCGGACGCTGTAGGAGGAACGTGGCGAGAAAATACTTACCCTGGAGCGGAGTGTGATATTCCTTCGGTTTTGTATAGTTTTTCCTTTGCGCCTTATCCTTTTTGGAATTATAAATGGTCTACGCAAGATCAGATTTTGGAATATATCAATACGATTGTAGATCAATATGATTTACGTTCGCATATTCACTTTCAAAAAGAAATGATTGGAGCAACTTGGCGCGACAAACAAGGAATCTGGACCGTACAACTAAAAGAAGGGGAGGACTATCAAACGAAAACACTCATTCCTGCGATTGGTCAATTGCATCATCCCTCCATTCCAGATTTTAAAGGAAAAGATACTTTTCAAGGGCCTAACTTCCATTCTGCAAGATGGGATCATGCTATTGATTTAAAAGGAAAAACAATAGGTGTAATCGGCAATGCGGCAAGTGCCACGCAATTCATACCAGAAATTGCCAAAGTCGCTAAAGAAGTAGTGGTCTTTCAACGTTCTGCCAATTGGATGTTGCCCAAACTAGATCGACAATATAAAAACTGGGAAAAGAAATTGGTGAAACGATTCCCCTTTTTATTCTATTTGTATAGATGGAGTCTTTGGTTACAAACGGGGGCATTATTTTTAGTACTAAAAAAAGGAAATGGACTATTTCGTTCGATCTTCGAAAAGTTGAGTCTTTTTGTAATGAAACGAAAAATCAAAGACCCCAATTTGATTGAACAATTAACACCTAAATTTCCCTTTGGGGCAAAACGCGTTTTATTTTCGGATACTTATTATCGTGCCTTAGCGAAACCACATGTACAACTGCTCACCGATCCTATTTCGTCCATTCAAAAAAATAGTATTCAAACCCAAAACAGCAATTTTCCGATAGATGTATTGGTCTATGGAACAGGCTTTATCTCCAATCCTTTTTTATTAAATATTCAGATCATAGGAAAAGACGGAATAAGCATTCAAGAAGCATGGAAAGAAAACCCAAAAGCTTATTTGGGAATGACGATTCCTAAATTTCCAAATTTATTTGTCATGTACGGACCCAATACCAACTTGGGACATAATTCTATTATCATTATGAGTGAAGCGCAAGCAAATTATATTGAACAATGTATCGCTAAACTCCAGAAGGATTCCTTAAAATCGCTAGAGATAAAATCAAAAGTCGTCGAAGAATATTTCAGCGAATTACAGCAACGCTTATCCAAAATGATTTGGTCTTCCATTGATCAAAGCTGGTATCAATCGGCGAGTGGTTTTGTGGTCAATAATTTCCCAGGACGGACGATGGAATACATGCGCCGCACCAAACGCGTCAATTTTGATCTATTTAAAATAGAAAAGTGATTACATTAAGTAAATATCAAAAACGCTTTAAGTCTTATTTCTGATGATTGGTGAAGTTTCCAAACTCGATAAATTAAAGCGTCAAAAAAGTCCTAAGTCTTACGTCCCCAAGTCTAATAATAAAATAACGTCTAACAATCTAAAAAATGTACTACCTCCTTTTATACCATCTCAAAGAAGGCTATCTCGAATCCCGCGAGCCTTATCGCAAAGCCCATTTCCAACACGTATTGGCGGCGAAAGAACGTGGAGAATTTATCTTAGGGGGTGCATTTGATGATGTGGTGGATGCAGGTCTTTTATTTAAAGTAGATGATCCAACTAAGATTGAAAATTTCGTAAAAACAGATCCTTATTTTTTGGCAGGATTAACAAAGGGCTACACAATTCGTAAATGGAATATTGCTATCTCCGTACTTGAAGATTAACCTTCTTTGACAAATCCCCAAGCTTAATAGATTATGGCTACTATTCATCACCGTTATATTAATGAACATATTATTTTGCTGGAGCTAGATCATCCACCTGCGAATAGTTTGTCTAAGAAAATGAAGATACAGTTTGCTACTTTGCTAGATGAAATAGAGCAGAATGAAAAATTGAGAGTGGTCATTATCACAGGTCGGGGAGATAAATTTTGTTGTGGCGATGATTTAAAAGAAGCCATTCAAAATGCAGCGTATCAAGAGAAATTAATCCAAAATTTACGTGATTTTAGCGCAGTCGTCAATCGAGTAGAAGCTTTAAATATCCCAACAATTGCAGCCATTAATGGCTGGTGTATTGGTGGGGGAGTGGAATTAGCCTTATGTTGTGATCTTCGATTAGCAACTCAAAATGCAAAGCTTATCACCGCAGGAATCAATGTAGGATTGATGGCATCTACCTATCGTTTACCGCGTCTCATAGGGCAAGCCCGTGCAAAGCGAATGCTCCTCACCGCTGAACCTATTGATGCCCAAACTGCTTTAGATTACGGTTTGGTTACTGATATATTTTCTTCAGAAGAATTATTACCTCAAGCCATAAAAATGGCTGAATCCATCGCGCAAAAAGCTCCCCTTGCAGTTAAAGCAGCTAAAAACGTGAGTAATATAACCTTCCATACTTCACCAGAAGAAATGAAAATACTCGCCCAAGAAATACTAGAACAACTCGCACATTCTAAAGATCATAAAGAAGCACTGCAAGCCTTCAAAGAAAAAAGAACCCCTAATTTTAAAGGGGATTAAACTTGTCTTTTAAAGTTTCGCCAACTTTGAAAGTCTAAATCAGTATAATAAATCTCCTCCCCAAAATATCTACAGGATACTTCAACAATTAAAAAAACATCAAAAAATATAATTTTCAATATGAAACCCGTAAATTTAGGTGCTTTGAATCACCATTCTTCAAAAGAAAATCCAATCATATGAATTTAAATATAAATGGAAAAGACTATCAAGTCGATGCTGATCCTGCGATGCCCTTACTTTGGGTCTTACGGGATGTTCTTAATATGACAGGAACGAAATACGGCTGTGGAGTGGCTTCTTGTGGAGCTTGCACCGTACATATTGATGGAGTTGCGATGCGAACCTGTACTTTGCCTGCATCGGCATTGGAAGGAAAAGCCATTACGACTATAGAAGGCATAACCAAAGGAAATGAGTTATCCGCGGTACAAAAAGCTTGGATTGAGCATTCCGCACCACAATGTGGCTATTGTCAATCAGGAATGATTATGGCAGCTGAGGCTTTACTCAAAGAAAATCCAGATCCTACTGACAAGGATATTAATAAGTCTATTACCAATATTTGTCGCTGTGGCTCGTACAATCGTGTACGCCAAGCTATTAAAACAGCCGCAAAAAATTTAGGAAATACAGAAGATCAATTATTAGGTTCACTTTAAAATCTTTTTAATTATGGCAAATCAAAAGAAAGAAAGAAGTACTGCTCGAAAGTGGACCCGCCGTGCATTTATCGGTGTAGGTGGTCTTGCAGGTGTAGGTTTAGTAGTGGGTGTGGGTGGTTATATGCACATTAGTAGTGCAGTAAAAAAATATTCAGGAAAAGGAATGGGCGACGGGAATTCCATGAATGCATGGGTTCGGATTGCACCAGATAATACAGTGACAATAGCCGTAGCACGTGCCGAAATGGGGCAGGGAGTTACCACTGCTTTACCGCAATTGGTAGCAGAAGAACTGGAAGTGGATATGAACTCCATTAAAGTCGTATCGCCTCAACCAGAATCTCCTTATTCGAATACTTTTTTAGTTACTAAAAATCGACCTAATGCCTTTAAAGGATATGATTTATTAGAAAAAGTATATGCTTTTTTACCTGTAATAGCTACGGGAGGGAGTACTTCCGTAATTGATGCATGGACGAATATGCGTTTTGCAGGTGCTACAGCAAGAGAGATGTTAAAAACGGCTGCCGCCAAACAATGGGGGACAAGTTTAGTCAATTGTAAAGCGGAAAACGGTTATGTCATCAATACAGCAACGAATGATCGTTTAAGTTATGGGGAATTAGCAGAAGCAGCTTCATCTATTGAATTGGATGAATTACCTACCTTAAAGAAAAAAGAAGATTTCAAGATAGTTGGTAAGCCTGTAAAACGTTTAGATTCTTTTGAGAAAGTAACGGGTACAGCAGAATACGGAATAGATATTCGTTTAGATGGAATGTTGTATGCAGCTATTAAACATCCGTCTACGATTGGAGCAAAGATAAAATCCGTTTCTAATGAAGATACTATTCTTAATATGCCTGGGGTAAAGAAAGTTCTAGTACTAGAAGATGGACCTGCTGCGGTAGTTGCTGATAATACATGGCTGGCTTCAAAAGCAGCGCAAGCATTACAAGTAGAAGAAGAAGGAGGAGACGTGAGTATTTCTACGGAAGGAATTCTTGCTCAGATGAACGATTTATTGAAACAAAAACCCTTAAAAATCACCCGAAATGATGGAAATGTAGCGGATGCTTTTGCACAAGAACAAGCCAATACCAAAACCATTGAAGCACGTTATGATTTGCCCTATCTCGCACATGCGACAATGGAGCCAATGAATGCTACGGTTTTAGTAAAAGATGGTAAAGCGACGCTTTGGTGCGGGCATCAAGCGGCTTCTGTAGCACATACCATGGTAGAAGCAGTATCAGGTATTCCTAAAAAAGATATTACGGTAAATACTACTTATTTGGGTGGAGGATTTGGTCGTCGAGGAGAACCTGATTTTGTTCGTTATGCTACCGCAGTAGCAAAGGAAATGGAGGGAACGCCTGTTCAAACGATTTTTACCCGAGAGGAGGATATGAAAAATGATATGTATCGCCCTATGGCGGCGAGTCAATTTAAAGCAAAGATATCAGGAGATGGTGAATTGATTGCTTGGGATAATAAAATGGTCTTACAGTCTTGTTCAAATAATGCAATGGGACGTATTATGCCTTCCATGGCAACTGCTCCCGCCGATGATGAAACTACCGCAGAAGGAGCAGATAATATGCCTTATGTGATAAAAAATCAACGAGTCGCCTTTAATGATATTCAATTACCCATACAAATTGGTTATTGGCGTTCGGTGGGCTATTCTCAAAATGGATTTTTTGCAGAATCTTTCTTCGATGAATGTGCGCATGCCGTCGGAAAAGATCCATATGAATTCCGTCGTTCTAAGTTAGGGAATCATCCTCGTTTTGCCGCAGTATTGGATAAAGTTGCAGAAATTTCTAATTGGAAAACTCCATTGCCCGAAGGAAAATATCGCGGTATTTCGTTGGTGAAATCCTATAATTCTATCGTTGGAGAAGTGGTTGAAATTTCAAAACAAGGCGAAAAAGAATTTAAAATAGATAAAGTATACGCTGCTATAGATTGTGGAAATGTCGTTAATCCAGATATTGTCGATACGCAAGTGCAAGGCGGAATTATCTTTGGGTTAACAGCGGCTTTGTATGGAGAAATTACATGGAAAGATGGACAAGTCGTACAATCCAATTTCCCGAATTATGAAATGGTACGCATGGGCGTTTGTCCTGAGATACAAGTTCATATTATGGATATTGATGAGCCTCCGGGTGGAGTAGGAGAGCCTGGCACACCACCTGCTGCACCTGCTTTAGCGAATGCGCTGTTTGCAGCTACGGGTGAGCGTATTCGTACATTACCTTTGAATAAGCAAGGGTATAAATTTGTATAATTGAATTAGACATGATTCATCCCGAATTTTCGTAGATATATTTATGGTTTAGTTACGAAATATGGTTAAAAGTGCCTTCGGTATGTGGATAAGTGAATATTACAATTCTCGAAAATCGCTAAAAGCGATTTTCATATCCACTTATCCACCTATAGCCTCTTGTATTGTAGAAAAATCAGGATGACTATGTGTCTATTATTTTTTTAGTAAATGGAAGTAAAAATTGTAGCCTTCGGCATTGCCGCGGATATTCTCAAGACTAGAGAAACTACTTTAGCCGTAGAAGAAAATAGTACAGTAGCTGATTTAAAAAAACAGCTTTGTGCATCCTATCCCGATTTTAGTCGCTTGGCGAGTTTGTCGCTGGCAATTGGTCAAGAATATCGGGAGGACGATTATGCTATTTTACCCAATCAAGAAGTAGTAATCATACCACCCGTTGCTGGAGGTTAAACTCAATTCTTCTTTTACTTCTCTGCTGTTATAGCTTTCCAATCTAATTTCGCAATCAATTGATCTATCTCATCAAGCACTGGAAATAAATCTCTCGGGCCATTTCTTTTCTGAAACTTTAGCGTTGTTTCTTTGTACTGCATGGTATATTGCTGCATATCCTTTACAATTAGTGGATATTCTTGATCTAATGCTGGGAAATTTTTTCTATTGAGCATTTCTTTTAGGGATGCTAACTCTCGTTCATTTAAAATTGTTGTAAACTCGCCGATATGCTCGATATTACGCTTTCCTTTTAAATATGCACTACCAGAAGCATCTACGGAAAATTCATAGACTTTACATGCGCCGCGACATGCTCCTTTTTTTAGATAAAAGAGTGGTGTACTTTCTTTCGAAGTAGAAGAGGATGAAGTAGTTGTTTGACTTTTGGTATTGGTTTTACAGCGTACAAAAAAGATACAAGCCATTACGACCAATCCAGCTATGATTAAATATTTCATTAAAGTTTCTTTTTTACTTCGTGAGCCGACTTCAAGTCGTCTTACGAATAGTTTGATCATTTCTTTTATATCGTGGAGCCGACTCAAAGTCGTCCCACGATTATACCAATTATTTCTTTTAGAAAAAGAATGCTATTTTGTAATAACGATTTTTTGAGTAGCAAAAGCATTTTTTGTTACCACTTTTATAAAATAAATACCAGCAGCTACATCGTCTACCGCTAATGATAAATTATTTTGCATGACTGCTTCTTTCAAAACTTTTCCATTCATATCGACTAGAGCAATCCGTAATTCCTTATCATAATTAATAGAAAGATTAATAATATCTTGAGCAGGATTTGGCGACACCATAAAATCAAAAGCAAGAAGATTTGTGGTGTTTGACATTAAATTACAAGCATTGGACTCTAGTAAACTCGCTCTTGGCCCGTTTGCGGCAGCTAACATTCGTAATTTTTGCCCCTCTGTAAACATCGTCAAACAAGCATCATCACCATAATCCATATGATTCATAAACATCACTCCGTTTCCACTAGGCGTACAATCATCATGAAGCGGGAAGGTATTGTCACAGCCATAATTTTCTTCATATTGTAATGGCGTATCATTCACAAAATCATCTTCACCACAGCCTCCATCTTCAGGTCCCCAAACATGATCTAAATTTAAATAATGTCCAAATTCGTGTGTACCTGTACGTCCCAAATCATTAGGAGCTTCGGCCGTTCCTGTATTTCCCCATGATTTATGTACCACCACAATTCCATCTTCTTCGTCTGCCGTCCCAGGGGAATAAGCAAATCCAAGTCCATCGAGTTCTTCTGTAATCCATACATTGATGTAGCTAGTATTATCCCAAGGCGATTGACCACCCCAATCTGGATTATAGTAGTCATTGTCATAATCAAAATCGGAATCTACTTGTTTTCGCGTAATTCCAGAAGTTGGATTACCATTTGGATCAAAAGACGCTAAACAAAATTCGATTTCGACATCAGCGGCGAAAGGTTTGAATGCGGCAGGTGTATCTTCAAAATTATCGTTGAGTAATCTAAAATCATCATTGAGTATTTGGAATTGAGAGAGGACTTGTGCATCACTGATATTGGCAGATTGATTATGATACAAAACATGAACTACTACAGGGAGTGTTATGACATTTTGCACCTTCTTATCTTTATGCTCACTAATCCAATCTTGTGTAAAGGCTTCGATTTCTGCAACTCGTTTTGCTATCTCAGGATTTTGAAGGGCTTGTTGTTTCCGATGAGAGGTACTACATTTTTCTTGTGCTAATAAATATCCATTGCTAAAGAGAAAACTTGCAAGGATCAAATAAATGTATACGTTTTTCATCTACGTGTTATAAGTTTGAATTAAAAAATCTATATTATTATGGTAAACTACTAAAGCAATTTTCGTGCGAAAGTGCTAGATTAATTTATTCAATACAAAAAAGTATATTGTTTTTTGCTAAAATTTAAAAGTACTATTGATTAAGGTGTATATTTATGGACTCTATGAATCAAAAAATAGACATACAAATTCTGGACACAGATTTAGATTCATCTGTCGTTGAAGCATTCGTGACCAATGATGATTGTGGTGGGATTGTCACCTTTATTGGTACGGTTCGTAATCAAACCAAAGGAAAGAAGGTGGTACGTTTAGAATTTGAATCGTACGTCCCTATGGCAATTAAGGAAATGACGAAGATTGCCCAACATATTTTAGAACATTATCCCGCTCAAAGAGTTGCGATCCATCATCGAATAGGTGTACTTCCCATCAAAGGTATTGCCGTTATTATTGGAGTGGCTTGTCCGCACCGAAAAGATGCTTTTGCCGCTTGCCAATATGCGATTGACACCCTTAAACAAACCGTTCCCATCTGGAAAAAAGAAATCTTTGAAGATGGAGAAGTTTGGGTAGCTGCACATCCTTAAATCAAGGATAGACTTAATTTATTTCACCCGAACATTCAAGAGCATTCCACCAATAATCAGACTAATTCCAATCAAACTAATAGCCGAATAAGTCTCGCCCAAAAAGAAAAAACCTACCGCTAGTGCAAAAACAGCTTCGATATATTTAAACGGAGCAATGGTCGTAACAGGACTCGTCTGAAACGCCTTTGTCATAAAAAATTGTCCAAAAAAACCGAAGAAGCCCATACTTCCTACAATCCACCATTCATTTCCTACGGGCGTGTACCAATTATCACTAAGAAGGGTTAATGCTAATCCAGCCAACATGGTACAAAACATAAAATAATTAACCACCACTAAAGGATGATCGCTCTGTCCAATTCGCTGTATGATTACATAAACGGCTCCTGTAAAAAAAGCAGAAATTAAAATATAAATCAACCCAATCATACTTACATTTACATCAAATCCTTTTATCAAAACAACACCTAAGAAAGCTACAAAAAAACAAAGCCATTGAATCGGTTTAACCTTACTTTTTAAAAATAAAACGGCAAGCAATGCCGCGAAAATAGGAGAGAGGTAGCGAAGACTTACCACCGTTCCGAGCGGGAGTTCTTTAACCGCCAAATAAAAAGAAGTAATCGCAAAAATACCCATAAAGCTACGTAAGAGTAATAGCTTTCGTTGATTTCCTAAAATGGGTATTTTGTTTTTGTATAATAGCAATAGACATATAAGGATCGTCCCAATAGATCGAAAAAAGACAATTTCAAAAGCATGAAAATTGACCAAGTATTTAGCAATCGCATTCATGATGGTAAAAGCTGAGACACTGATGAGCATAAATTGAACGGCTTGCCAATCTTGTTTTGTCATTTTCTCAAGGTACAACCAAATTTATTTTTCGCTGCATATCTATTCTGTTTTTTTAAATACGTAATTTTTATACTATAAATCGAAGATTATTGTTATATTTGTTAGAAATAATGTAACAAAATATTTTTTGCATTATTTTTTAAGACCCAAAAATGAAAATAAAGGCATTCATTGCCACCTGATTCCAAAAAACCAAGCTAGTTATTCATTAACCCCAGCTTAGTAGAGCTTACGACCCAAAGCTTCATTTAAGTGAATGAATAACTAATGAAAAACAAATAACTCACATGATCAAAGCATATGTATTTGAACCAGATCATAATGCTGTAAATTTGCTACGTAGGTATCTACTTAGTTCCTTTCCTAATGTACAAATTAATGCAGAGTCTTCTTCTCCCTGCTTTCATACCTTACTTTCTAAGGAAACAGATTTAGTATTCTTGAATATTAGTTCTATTCAAAAAGAACAATTGGATGAATTACTGAGTATTTCTGATAAAAAGATTGAATTGATTTGTTTGGGAAATAAAGAAGAAGATGCTTATAAAGCATATCAGCTAAAAGCAACGGACTTTTTACTTAAACCCCTTAAAGAAAGTTCTATTTTTAAAACCTTAGCAGCGACGGAACAACGCTTTCAATCCAAAAAACCAAGCTCTTTATCAAAAAATAAGGATAAAATTGGTATACCAACAATTGACGGCTACGAATATTTTTCAGTACAATCCATCATCAAATGTGAAGGACTACAAAAGTGTACTCGTGTTTTTACAACCGAGCGTACCAACATCGTAAGTGCGTATAATATTGGAGAATTTATTAAGTTATTAAGCCCTTATGGATTTTTTGCACCGCACAAGTCTCACTTAGTCAACCTTCAACATGTCAAGCGATATAAAAAGGATGGTACGATCTTTTTAACGAACGATCTGCATGTACCTGTTGCGCGTCGTAGACGAGCCGAATTCCTTACGCAAATTCCACATTTGTAGTAGATCTATTTCTGTAACTTCAAAAGATGGGTATCTTCTTACTAGGTACTCATCTTTTGATGGTATAGGTTTTAAAAAAGGAAAGGAAAGAGGGATTTACATTTTATGTTTTCGTCATTTCTAAACCAATCCTTCTATAAATTGACCGTTCCTTCCATCAAGTCTACCATTCGTCAAATCATCCCTTGTTCTATCAAAAAAAAGTTGGAGTTTTGAATTATAATTATTGAATAAAATGCCACATGAAATAGAACAGATCATTCTCTCTTCTAACATGAGGGATGAACCATTTGAAAACAAGGAATCAGCCGATTGTACATTTACCGATGTCATCATAAGGATGAAAAATGGAGATTTGTTTGGAGCTTCTTTTTTTGCCTATAAAAGCATTGAAGTTTTGCGCCAAAAACATTTAAAAAATGGGGCATTTCTCAATGGTAATTTCTTCTGGACCAAAGGTATGGTACTGATTAATGATTGTAGCAAAAAAAGCATACAAGAAACAGTACAATACATGATAGATGAAGGAGATTTTTCAACCGCTTTTACCAAATTTGAATAGATGATAGCCCCTGCCTTACGATTATTACGAGATGAATTAAGCCAATATGTAATGGCTCATTTGCATACAGGTGATACCCTCACAGATGCTGATATTAAACTTGAAAATATAGCTGCTTTAGAAAGTGATTCCAATGGGGATTTGGATAACTGTTTGATCTTAACACTCGTCAATACAGAAGAAGAAAGTTCTTTAAAAAATAGTAGTCACTACACACGAGTATCAGGACGCATCCGATTTCAGGAACCGCCTGTTTATCTCAATCTATACCTTCTCATTACTACAACACTCGACAAAAGTCAAATGGATGCTTATGAGATTGCACTATATCGTATGAGCTCCGTCATTCAATTTTTTCAGTCAAAGAAATGCTTTACAGTACAAAATTCTCCATTTAGCTCCGTAGCAACCGACAATACCATTGATATTGGAGATCGAGAAGAATTACGACTAAACGTAGAAATGTATTCCCTAACATTTGAACAAATCAATCATTTGTGGGGATCGCTCGGCGGTAAGCAAGTACCTTTTGTCATGTATAAAATACGATTGGTGAAACTGCAGGATGATACCAATTTAGATGCTCCAGTCATCGAAGAAATCGACAATAATTTTCAAGCAACTTTAGAATCTTAATTTATGTCTAGCATTGTCTTTAAACGGCTTTTTGAGGTACAATTCCTTCATGAGTATTACTTAATGGATGAAAACAATACTTCCTATTTTGATCTAGCGGCAGCACCAAAGGCGAGCTTACTTAGTCGTCGCTTAAAACATAAAATTCTAGACATTCATAATGAACTGGATATTGCACCTACAACCAAAACAGAAGCCTTACTTAAAAACTATCGCTTAAAATGGGCAAGGACGGCACTAGGCTTTATTGTCGGAACAGAAGTAAAGACAAGAATGAGCGGAAGTGATTTATTTTATGCCCCTCAGATTGACTGGGATGCGGATGAAGCTCTCTGTTTTACCTTTGCGGCAAAGAATAGCTATTTTAAAAGTATCACTAATACAACACTTAACCGCCCTTTTCCTAGCAATTTCTATTTTTCTACAAAAGATTTGACACCATTTAGCGGAGATTTGGTCTTATCCAATCCAATAGCTCCTTTTGATGCTAGCTTTACCTACGAGATGGGAGCATTTGCCGACTTTTCAGGCACCATAAAAGAAGCAATAGAAACCACAAATGCGTCTAGTGCGGCACTTTGGAATAATCGCACCGATCATCGTTTTGTTAATAATGCCGATCAACGTTTATTACCTCATAAATTTCGTTATCATTTTCATTATGACAATGCAATTCTTCAAGCTGATTTTGTACTGAAAGAAACAGATGGAACGGTAGTAAAAAGTATTCAAAAAGTACAAACAGACCCTATTCAATCTGTATATCTAAATTTTTCAGCTATTGAAGATGTCATTGAATCACCAACCCTCATCGAATCAGGAGAATATTTATTAGATGTATCTACAGATACAGGTATAGCACAGACCTATTCCATTCGCTTGGATACAGAATATCACGATATACAACAACTAGGTCTATTGGATCTTTCATTGAGTCCTACAGATCCCAACTTTGCCATATTAGATGGAAATGGAGAATTACAAACCCGAAGAGTAGGAGGAATACTTATTCCTCATCCAATCTATGAAATTCGATTCGCTAGTCGAAAACCCTACTGGCGATATATCCCTCAAACAACTTTTACTCCAGCAGAAATAACAGCAGGGACCGCCTTTCATTTAACCCAAGATGGGGATAATTTGGTGAGTAATGACCCTAAAACAATGAGTCATTCATTAGTCCCATTTTCTAATGGGGATATTTTTCCAATGCCACAAAAGAATTCGATTCGCTATCAAAACAATAAAGTCTTTGCAGATATTCCGATATCCTCAAATAATCCATTAGTCAATATTTAATTAAACTTTTAATATGAACAATTACAAAACCCCCGGGGTATACATCGAAGAAATACGGCGATTCCCGCCCTCTGTTGCTCAAGTAGAAACGGCGATTCCTGTATTTATCGGTTATACCAGTAAAGCCAGACAAAAAGAAGATGGTGATCTTTTAAATAAAGCTCATCGTATTGTTTCTACCTTTGAGTATGAACGCTTCTTTGGCGAACCATTCAAGGAAACAGGCATTACTGTCACCATTGATTCTACACAAGCACCCATAGAAACCAATGCCAAAATCACCAATCCTTCTCCTTACATGATGTATCATGGCGTACAAGCTTTTTACACCAATGGAGGTGGGCCGTGCTACATTATTTCTGTAGGAAATTATGACACAGGAGTAGTGGATTTAGCTACACTTCAAGCTGCTTTAGCGGAATTAGAAAAAGTAGACGAAGTTACACTCATCGTTTTTCCTGATGGGCAAGGTTTATCTTCTGGTGATTATTATGCTTTACAAAAAGAAGCGATGGATCAATGTGCTAAACTTAAAGATCGTTTCACCGTCATGGATGTATGGATTGATCCAAATGATGATACCATTGATAATGTAGACGTGTTCAGAAATGAAGATTTTGGAACAATTGACGTATCAAAATATGGAGCCGCCTACTATCCGAGAATTTTTGCTCGTTACGATTATCAGTATGAAGAAACTGCTGTTAACATCACCCTAGATGGAGCTGCAATGACACTCGCTGACCTAAAATCTGCCAACAATGCCATGTACAATCGAGCAAAAGCAGCCATTAATAATTTAGAAATGGAAATGCCTGCTTCCCCTTCTATCGTGGGTGTGTATGCACGTGTAGATAATAATCGTGGCGTTTGGAAAGCACCTGCTAATGAAGGAATTGACTTTGCGATTCGTCCAAGCATAAAAATAACAGATGAAGATCAAGAATCTTTAAATGTTGATGTAAACGCTGGAAAATCAATCAATGCAATTCGATCTTTTACAGGACGTGGCCCAGCTATTATTTGGGGAGCGCGTACGCTTGCAGGTAATGACAATGAATGGCGTTATGTCTCTGTTAGACGATTCTTCAATATGGTAGAAGAGTCTGTGAAAAAAGCTACGGTACAATTCGTTTTTGAACCCAACGATATCAATACATGGACTCGTGTTAAATCCATGATTGAAAACTTCCTTACGCTACAATGGCGAGCTGGTGCCTTAATGGGGACAACTCCACAAGAAGCTTATTTTGTAAAAGTAGGTTTAAATGAAACCATGTCAGAAGTAGATATCTGGGAAGGCCGTATGATTGTAGAAATCGGAATGGCTGTAGTACGACCTGCCGAATTTATCATCTTACGCTTTAGCCACAAGATGCTCGAAGAAAATTAATTATTTAACATCTAGATAAAGACGTTAATTTTTAAAACTAGGTATTTAAAAATTTAACTGCCTTATCTAATTGACCAAAAGTAAACATAATTTAATATGGCAACTATGTCTAATTCATCGGAGACCAAGCCATCTTCACCTACCGTCGAAATATTAAAAGAGTGCAAACTCGAAATATGTCGAGATAAGGTGACCGCTAAAAGCGAGTTTAATGCCACTTGTACGGATTATTGGTCAGTACAAGAAGATCTCCAATATAAAATTTGCTGCTTAGTAAAAGCACAAAGTACACATACGTTTTATTCCAACTTCAAATATTGTCTTGGTCAAAAAGCCAATAAAGAAACGGAATTAGTCAATACCAAAATAGGCGATTTAGTCGCCAAAGAAGCCGAACTACAAAGTTGCTTCAAGGATTTGATGAAAATGATCAAAGAAACCAAAGACAATATGTCTAAGGTAGAAGAAGTAGCCTGTAGAATCCAAAATTGTAAAGAAGAAGATGAACGCTGTAATCCTGATTTAGTTGAGAAATTAATCAATGGTATTCCTAATCTATTTACAGGAAAGGGGGATGAACCAAGTATAATGGATGTTTGTGTAACAGCCATCAAAGACAGCAATCAGAAGATTAAAGATGCATTCAATGCAGGGGTTGATATCTCTGGTATTTTGACCTTCTCTGATATAGATAGCTTAGAGAGTATTGGTCAAAGTTTAGCAAGCTTATTGGGCGATCTCAAAAAAGATTGTGACGAAAATATCGCTTACAGCTCAGGAATGATAGATTCTTCCAATCAAGAATTATTGGATGTAATCAATAATGTGAGCGAAGCGGAATTCGAAAAATGTACAATTAATAGTAAAGTACAAGCACAAAGTGCCGTGTATGATTTCTTATGCGATCCAGTATGTGATAAAGATCCTTCACGTATCCAAGAGATTTGTCAGAAATTTATCGAAGATCTCCCACCAGGAGGAGGAGAAGAAGAGTGTGAAGAAACAGGAGAAGTTCCTCCTAAGAAAACAGATCCAGAAGATGCTAAGAATTGGGATATGTAAGTAGCCCATTCTTGATCTGAAAGAATGTTTTAATTTTTATCAATTAATGCTAAAATTTTTAAAATGAAAGAAACAAACCCTACAATCCCCACTAGAGAAAATGGTGATTGTATCCAGCAATGGGAGAAGGATTTGCGTAGGACCAAAAATACATTAGCAACAGTATCGGCTTTAAAAAATAGAGCGGATAAAATTTGTACTAATGCAGTTATTTGGGAAGGCAAACTCAAAACATACTGGGAAAACGTTAACGAAACAGAAAAACAAACCCGCGATATAGAAATAGAACTTGGTATCTTCCTCGAACGTCTGTGTACCGTATGCGATAATATGGAATGCGTCAAGGAAGTACTAGAAATTCTGTTCTGTATGATTGCAAAATTCTACGTTTACACCGACCAATTGAAGCTAAAACTCACAGAGTTGAAACGGGAAATTGATTGCCTCAATGAGCCAGAATTGAATGCTAAAAATTCTAAAATCGTTGCTTGTATCGAAGAATTATGCACCAATTTAGATAAAGCCATCGCTTCTCAACGAGAGTTAATCAAGAAAGTTATTCAAGTCTTGACTTGTGCTTGTGAACTCTACGAAATGCTTTGTGGAAAAGAAGAAGAAGCAACGGTACCACCGAAAAAAAGCAGTAGTAAAAAGAAAAAAGAAGAATTGGAGGAGCAAGAACGATTTGATTTTGTTTGCAGTTTGAAAATAATCATCACTCGTTTAGAAGGGCTCTTTAACGGCACAGGCAGTATATCTGATACAGGTGGTTCTTCCAACAGAGCTTGTGGTGCGTCTATTCATCCTAAGCCTATCATGCCTTTGAGAAATGATCCTTATTATGCTGAAACGAAGGAAGAATACGCTGCAGCTCAGAAAGAGACAGAAGGTATCAAATCACAGAAAGATAAAATAGAAATAGAATGTAATAAGTTTCTTTCTATCAAAACAAGCTTAGAAGATGCTATCAAAGCTTCTACAGAAGCAAAAGCGTGTAAATAATTTATCTAATTTAAAAAATTAAGTCACAATGGCTGAAAAATATCCATTACCCAAATTTCACTTCATGGTTGAATGGGGTGATGCTCAAATGGGCTTCACTGAAGTGAGCGGACTCGATTTCGAGACAGAAGTCATCGAATATCGCGAAGGCAACAGTAAAAAATACAATAAGTCCAAGCAACCAGGGCTAACGAAATTTAGCAATGTTACCTTCAAGAAAGGGCATTTCCAGGGCGATTATGCGTTCTACAATGCTTGGAAAGAAACCTATTACTTCCAAGAAGGCAATCAACCAGGAAGCCGCTATCGAAAGGACATTACCATCAAACTCCTTAATGAAAAACACGAACCTGTTATTACGTGGAGTTTAGAAGCAGCTTGGCCTTCTAAAGTACAATCTACTGATCTTAAAGCTGATGCAAATGAGATTGCGATTGAAACAATGGAAGTTGTCCATGAGGGTTTAACAATAATCACTTAATTCCTTAAGGAAGTATTATGACAGAATTTTATCAAACGGTAGGCTTTCATTTTGAAGTAGTTTTTAATCTAGGCAGCAAAGTTGATGCTCGTTTTCAAGCTGTTTCAGGATTGGAAGTCTCCTTTGATACCGAAACGTTTAAAGAAGGTGGCGAAAATCGCTTTGAACATGTTATCCCTGCTCGTCGAAAATACAATGATTTAGTATTAAAAAGAGGTGTGTTATCGCCTGCGGGGGCTTCTGAATTATCCAAATGGTGTAAAGAAGCTTTTGATAACTATAAATTTCAACCCATTGATATTTCCATCCATTTGCTCAACGACCAACATGAAGCCCTCTATAAATGGGATATTAATCATGCTTGGCCTAAAGCTTGGAAAACAGGAGAATTAAATGCCGAAAAAAGCGAAGTTTTAATCGAAACCTTCGAATTGAGTTACAATTTTTTCACTTTCAAAACACCATAAGCTATGCCTATCGAAGTGCGTGAATTAGTAATAAAAGCAAATATTGATGGTAAACAAAGTCGAGAAGCAGCTTCCAGTGCAAGTGGAGGAGGTGGAAATGGAGCAAATCAAGCAGAAATCGTACAGCAATGTGTCGATATGGTACTTGCTATTCTTCGCCGCGAACGAGAACGTTGACTTTCACCATTAATTAAGTGGATCAACAAGCTTTCCTAACTAGTCTCAAAATAAACTATGGACAGTAAAAATGTCAATAAAATTCTCATCATTCCATACAAAGACAAAGAGTTTTTGAATGAAGATAAAGATGCTGGAGCTTTTAGTGTTCCTGTAAATCCAGAATCGTATACTCGCACCTACAAGGTGGAATACGATGACCGTAATGGACATGGACAAGCAGGGAGCGATCCTAAATATAAAGCATCTCCACCTGAAGAATTGAAGTTAGAATTTATTTTTGATAGCACAGGAACAATACAAGGTTATCATTACAATATTGGAAAAAAAGAAGATATTGAAAAAGGGAAAGCAGTGGACAATCAAGTGAAAAAATTCTTGAAAACCGTCTACGATATTAATGGACAAGTACATCGCCCACGTTTCCTGAAATTATGCTGGGGAACACTCCATTTTCCCTGTGTATTAACGAATGTCGATATTAATTATACCCTTTTTAATAAAGACGGGCATCCCATACGTGCAAAAGCAAATGCTACCTTCAAAGAGTACATTTCTCCTAAAAAACGAGAACAAAAAGCACGCAATTCTTCTCCTGATTTAACGCATCGTCGCTTAATAAAGGCAGGAGATCGACTCGACAATATTGTACATGATATTTACAACGACTCACAATACGTATTACAAGTAGCTAAAGTGAATGGCTTTTCTAGTTTTCGTACTATTCCAATAGGACAAGAACTTATTCTACCACCCTTGGATAAAACGGAGATATGAATAGAACGAGAACCATACCCAATGATTCAGCGCACGATGTCGTCTCTTTTGATATTTTAATTGAAGGGGAGGCGATTAATCCTGCTTATCAAATTATGTCTATTACTGTAGATAAAGCAGTGAATCGAATACCCACTGCTTGCATAGTAATTCGAGATGGAGAAGCTGCTGAAGAAACATTTGAATTAAGTAATACAGATCAGTTTGTCCCTGGTAAAAAAATTGTCATCAAAGCTGGGCGAGATAGCGAAAATGAAGTCGTCTTTAAAGGCATCATTATTCGACATGGGATAGAAGTTCGCAAAAACGGAAACTCCAATCTTATCATTGAATGTAAAGATGAAGCCGTTCGTATGACGATTGGACGACGAAATCGCTATCACGAAAATCGAACAGATAGTCAAGTTTTTGAAGAACTTATTGGCGATTATAATGGACTTACACCTGATGTAGAAGATACGGGTTTTGAACACAAAGAAATTGTTCAACATCATACCACCGACTGGGATTTTATGCTCCTTCGTGCTGATTTCAATGGAAAATTAGTCATGGTCGATGATGGAACTATTCAAATCAAAGCGCCAGATACCAGCCAAGATCCTGTACTAAGTTTACTTTATGGAAGTACTATCTATGGCTTTGAAGCACAAATGGATGCACGAACGCAGTGGGGGAGTGTCAAAGCAAGTTCTTGGGATTATGCAGGACAAGATTTATTTGAAAGTGAAGCCACCTCTGCCGATTTTACAGAACATGGCAATATCGCTGCGAGTGAACTCGCCGAAGTAATTGGCTTGGATGCTTATGAATTAAGGCATAGTGGACATTTACTTTCTGAAGAATTACAAACTTGGGCAGAAGCGTGTATGTTGAAAAGTCGATTGTCAAAAATTCGTGGACGAGCGCATGTCCTAACAGGCAAAGCAGAGTTAAAACCGGGTACGATGATCGACCTACAAGGAGTAGGAGAACGTTTTTCTGGAAAAGC
The DNA here is from genome assembly GCA_020628645.1 of Saprospiraceae bacterium. Taxonomy (GTDB): domain Bacteria; phylum Bacteroidota; class Bacteroidia; order Chitinophagales; family Saprospiraceae; genus JAHDES01. The sequence goes on along the minus strand of JAHDES010000007.1, from coordinate 116,770 downwards.
CTTCGTTACGGCTATACGTCATGAAATAGGAAAAGGAGAATGGGACTCCCAAATTCAATTTGGACTTTGTCCTGAAAGTTATGCCAATCGATCCAATATTGCAGATTATCAAGCTGCGGGTACAATCCCTTCTATAAACGGTTTACAGATAGGAAAGGTCGTGCAACTCCAAGATGATCCTGATGGAGAAGATCGTATCTTAGTAAAATTACCCATCATTGATGCACAAGCTTCAGGAATTTGGTGTCGAATCGCTCGATTAGATGCAGGGGAAAATAGAGCAACTTTCTTTTTACCAGAAATAGATGATGAAGTCATAGTAGGATTTTTAAATAATGATCCTCGAGATGCCGTAGTCTTGGGTATGTTGAATAGTAGTGCCAAACCTGCCCCTATTACTGCTCAAGATGCCAATGATGAAAAAGGAATTTTTACACGTTCTCAAATGCGTATTCATTTTGATGATGGTCAAAAAATTATCACAATAGATACCCCTGCTGGAAATACAATCATCTTAGATGAAGCTGCAAGTTCGATTATCATAGAAGATCAAAATAGCAATAAGATTGAGATGAGTTCTTCTGGGATAGACATTTCTAGTCCCAAAAATATCAATCTAAAAGCAGGGCAAGCCATCAGCATAGAAGCAGGAACAAATCTTGATATTAAAGCCACCAATTTGAGTGCAAGTGCTTCTGGTCCCTTAAAACTGGAAGGTGCTACAACGAAACTAGCCGCTCAAGGAATCAATACCATTTCAGGATCATTAGTGAAAATAAATTAAATCTTAAACTATGTCTTTTGCTGCTCGATTAACAGACTTTCATACCTGTCCTCTTATTAGTCCTGGTCCAGTTCCACATGTCGGAGGACCCGTTATTGGCCCTGGTGCAACTACGGTATTGATTGAAAATCAACCAGCAGCACGAATAGGTGATTTGTGTTCATGTGTAGGGCCACCAGATAGTATTGTTAAAGGATCAGGAACTGTACTCATAGGAGGGCGACCAGCAGCAAGGGTAGGAGATTTAACTGCACATGGTGGAACGATTGTCAAAGGAGCTACAACCGTATTGATCGGTGGATAAATGCTATTAAAGAAATACTAATACGCAATTGAATAAGTGATTTCGTAAATCACACCTTAGAAGTATTCCCGACCTTGCAGGTACGGGATTTAGGAAAATGCTGCTTTGACAAAATCATAAATTATATACGAAAGGATTTTGTCAAAACGGTATAAAGAAAAAATCAAATGGAACTTAATACAAATTCTTTTCTCGGACGAGGCTGGTCATTTCCGCCAACTTTTGATAGTGAAATTGGCGCCATCAATATGGTGGAGGATGTACAAGATATTCAAGAAAGTCTACACATTTTGTTATCAACTAGCTTAGGAGAGCGCGTCATGCAATCCAATTATGGATGCAATCTCAAAGATTATCAGTTTGAGCCTGTCAATAATGCGCTACTTAGTTTTTTAGAAGATTTAATTCAAAATGCCATCCTTTATTTTGAACCAAGAATTCTACTAGAAAGTATTGAAATTACCCAACCCGAAGATTTCGAATTGATCGAAGGTAAACTGCGCATCGAATTGGAATATTCTATTCCAACAGTCAATTCTCGCTATAACTATGTTTTTGATTATTACCTAAGAGAAGCGGATCAACCTATTCAATTGAACACTTGATAAATCCTGAAAATGCTATCTGTAACTAATATACCCCATCCTTTTTTAAATACCCCTGGAACTAGTCAAGATGAACGACTACCTGCCAAACTTGATCCTGACACAATGGAGATGGATGGTCGGTCTACCGCCGATTTTTTGAGCTTAATTAATCGTTTTTCGAATCTAGTTAATTATTATAACGCCAATTTAGAGCGTGGCAATTGGCAGAGTTTTTTTAATAAAAGTTTGCCCATGCTATTGGCTCGAATGCATCATTTTGATGTAGATGGTTTGGAAGATGATCTAGAACAATTGGTGCAACAGTTGGAACAATCGCCATCCAAAGCCAAGTTAAAATTATTATTCGATTTTATTTGGCAAGAATTAATTGAACCTCTTTACGATTTACAAAATCAATTCACGCAATCCAATTCTGGTTTGGCAAGGGAGCTAAATCAGTTGATTATCAATAATTTACAAGAACCTATTTTGGCATACATTGGACTAAGCAATGGTGCAAATAAATGGTATTGTATTGGCATTCGTGATTTCTTTCCTTTGACCTCACAATCTGCTTGGGGTTTGGATTTGCCAGATTTGTATATTATAGATGAAGATTTTCGAAATACCCCCGGTACGATCCAAGATCGAATGATGGCATTAAGTTATCAATTAACAAATAGCATTGAGCCATTTTTTCAAGTCTTTCGACAAATTACCCAAAATGCGTCTTCGTTTTTGGAAGATGAATTGGATACTGTAGTAGAAGGGCAACGTTTGCAACAACCACATTTAGCATTATTGTTTGCCTTTTTAGAATTATATCGCAAATTACAAGATAACTTTAATAATCTTACGACGAGACATCTTCAGTTTTATTATGAAGAAATATTAGGAATACAAAGACGTGATCTTACCCCAGATCAAGCGCATATTATATTTAATTTACAAAAACACATTTTACAAAAAGAAGTAAAAGCTGGTACTGTACTCAAAAATGGTAAAGATTTAAATAAAAAAGATATTCTTTATCAATTGGTAGAAGATGTAGTTTTTGATAAAACCCAAATCGCTGAGGTAAGAACACTTTATTTACAACCTACTGAAGGATATACCGATAATAATTCGGATAGTTGTGATGCTGATGATAAAGATCGCTATGTAGAAGGTGTATACATAACATCTGATGCTACCAAGGCAGATGGTATAGAAGAAGACTTAGAAGAGGGCGAAAGCTGGTCCACCTTGGGGGCGAAAGATAGTAAGTTTTACCCAGCCACTACTCCTGCTAGTTTGGATTTGACCCCCGCACTACATCCCAATGCTCGTTTAGGATTTGTATTAGCTAGTCCTGTATTATTACTGAATGAAGGGGAGCGAAAAATTACGATTACATTAGATTGTAGTTTGAAAAATTTAGATTGTAGTTTGAAAAATTTAGATTGTATAGAATCGGTACAAATTGCTGATTTTACTACACAAAAATTTAGCGCTATTCTTCCCAGTTTATTTGACCTACAATTTAGTGGAGAAGCAGATTGGTTTTCACCCTCTACAGTATCTGTTTCCATTTCAAATAGTTTACAACTCGAATTTGTAATTGAACTTTCTCCTGATGAGCCTGCCGTCACATTTGCTGATAGCGAAATCCTAAAAGAAGATTTTCAAACACAAATGCCTCTACTGAAAATTCAGTTAATAAATGAACAAAAAATAGCATGTGTTAGTGATAATTATAAGCCCTGTTGTGATTTAGAGCGTTGTTGCCCAGCGAATGATGAACTAATGGTGTCGGCATATCATTTTTTACGACATTTACAGGTAACAGATAGTTGTATAGAAGTAGAAGTGTGTGGGGTCAAGAATTTAATTGTTCAAAACGAAGAAAATTTACAAAGTGTTAATAGCTTGATGTATCCTTTTGGAGCTCGACCCACTGTAGGTACATCTTTCTATGTGGGAAGTAAAGAGGTTTTTTGTAAAAATTGGAAAGAGTTTAAAGTAAATGTAGAGTGGAAAGACCGACCAGATGTTTTTAATGACTATTATAGTGCCTACAATGACTTAGTGGACACTTCTGATCCTTATGAAGATGGATCAACCGAGATTTTTGATTCAAGTTTTGAAATAACACCTAATATTTTACACGATGGATCATGGCAAACACTAGGATCTAATCCAAAGTTGTTTGAGGAAAAAGATACCCTTCTTTTTTGTCCTAGCCCATCTAATTTTAATACTGATAAACGCTATAATGCTTATGGTTTTAATCGAGGTACACTATCTTATGAAGATAATTCAATGCCTTTAGAGCCTTTGGAATCTTTAGATGTTAATTCTAATAAAGGCTTTGTAGAATTAAAATTAGATGGCGTAAGCTTTCAGCATCATCGCTATGCTTTTGTTTTGGCTTCGCAAATGTTTAAACTTTCTGGTGTAGCAGATTTAGTAAAGGCTAATCAATTTAGCACAAAAATCCAAGAAGCTTGCCAAAAAGCTCAAACTAACCATCTTAAAGTAGATACGGTAGATGGGATAATTAATGCTATCGGTTTGGGTAATCCTGTTACAGCTGCACTTATTGATGAATTTATTGATACTATACTATTTAAAGGCCTTCCAACAGTTGCAGATGAATTGGAAGATTTAGTCTGTGGATTGGAAACGGATTTGAATAATATCACAGGAGATAGTTTGCCTCAAATTCCAAGAGAACCTTATACCCCTATTATCAAAAATATATCTATTGATTACAAAGCTAAATCAGAAGATACTGAAATCCATTTTCTTCACCTCTATCCCTTCGAACAAACCAATAAAATAGAGGAAATCACCAATACGCCAACATTGTTCCCGACCTTTACCGATGAAGGAACGCTTTTTATTGGTTTGAAACAACTCAAACCTGGGAATATGGTGAATATGTTGTTTCAATTAGCAGAAGCTACCGCTAATTCAGAATTGAATAAGGCCAACCTTAAATGGCATTACCTCAGTCGAAACCAATGGTATGAATTACAAGAAGGATTTCATATCATAGAAGATAACACCAATTATCTGACACGTTCGGGTATCGTGAAAATTAATATTCCACGAAATATTACAAAAGATGATAATACCATTATGCCAAATGGTTTGCACTGGTTAAAAGTATCAGCCTTTAAAAATGTAGCTGCTGTAGGTGAAACAATTGGAATACATACACAAGCAGCACTCGTAGAATATACTCCACAAAGTGAAAACTTACGAGAAAGTATGCTTTCTGAAAAAGGAAGTATCTCTAAAATGAAAGAGTCTGACTCTACGATTAAGGGAGTGACTCAATTTTATGATTCCTTTGGCGGTCGTAATCCAGAAGAAGGAAATACCCTTTATCGCCGAATTTCAGAACGACTTCGCCACAAAGGACGTGCCGTAAATCAATTTGATTATGAACGCTTAGTCCTCGAACGCTTTAACGAAATATATCGAGTAAAATGTATCTCTCACACCTTTGGCTTGAGTGCTACCAATTATCAACGCGATTTAGAAATGGCACCCGGTTTTGTCCTTTTAGCAGTCATTCCTGATGTCAATCAATTGCAAGCAGGAGCTCGCGCATTGCCTAGAGTACCTGTCAGTTTATTGGATAGTATTACTAAATATGTAAAAGAACGGACGACGCCTTTCCTACGTCTGAAAGTACGAAATCCTCGTTATGAAGAAGTACACATTCGTGTAGGAGTACAATTACATCAAGGAAGAAGCATTGCTTATTATAGTGAACTATTAGCCCAAGAAATTAAACAATTTCTAGCACCGTGGCAAAATGGAGATTTGGCTGCTTTACAATTTGGACGCATACTCTCTCGCTCAGAGTTGGTTTATTTTATCGAAACTCGACCCTATGTTGATTATGTGTGCTCACTATACTGGTTACATGAAGACAAAAAAGAAGGAACGCCTGATTGTAAACTACCCATTGATGTCAACAATTGTGATGAGCCTAGTTATTTATTTGCCCAATATCAAACGGAAGAAATCTATCCAACTACTGCACGATCCATCTTAGTAGCAGGAGATGTACAGATTTGTGATGCTAATCGACCTTGTGAAGAGTTTTCTGACAAAGGAACACCCTGCATCAACAATACCTATAATGCAGATTGTACCCCTAAAAAGAAGCTGATTTTTCCCCAATAAAAATGACGACAACCCTCTAGTATTATGACCAAAATTATAGCTCCAGTTATACAAAGAAAAGATAAAGACTTTCCTGAATTTTTAAATTTCAAACAACTCCGTAAGGAAGGTTTGGAACATATCGGGCGATTCGCAGGCGACATCTGGACCGACCATAACACCCACGATCCAGGGGTGACGATCTTAGAAGCATTAATCTATGCCATCTTAGATTTGGGGTATCGAACTCAATTACCCATTGAAGATTTATTAGCAGCTCCTAAAGGAGAAACAAATAAACAATATTTCTCTGCGGCTGAAATTTTAAGTAATAATCCAACCACTATTTTGGATTATCGGAAGATGCTCATTGATTTACCGGGTGTACGAAATGCTTGGTTGGAAATTGCTGATTCTGAATTGACGCTTGCCCTTAATGCCAATCAAAGTGAGTTGATTTGTGTTGATTCAAATACGTCTCCCATAAATCCTGTTCCTTTAAACGGGCTATACAAAGTCTACTTACAATTGGATCGCTCTAGTCTTGATTGTGAAGATGATACTATCGCTCAAGCAACCATTAATCAAATCCTTACTCGTGTACGTGAACGCTTGCATGCACATCGTAATTTATGTGAGGATTACACAAAAATCTGTATTCTTTGCGAAGAAAAAATGCAAGTTTGCATTGATGTTAATCTACATGAAGATGTAGATTCGGAAATGGTGTATGTTAATATTTTTGATGCTATAAATCAATTTTTTACACCACCAGTCCATTTTTATACACTCCAGCAAATGCTACAAAAAGGAAAAGCCATTGAAGAGATATTCGAAGGTCGTCCTTACGGTTTAGATAGTTATGGCTTTATAGATACAGATGAATTAGGGAGTATTCGGCGGAAAAAAGAAATTCACCTATCTGATTTGTATCAAATCATTATGCAAATTGAAGGGGTGAAAAATATTCGAGATCTAGGTATTAAAGGTAATGTAGGTTCGAATTCTGCAAATTGTAAAGAATGGGTCTATCAACTGGCAGAAGATCATGTACCTGTTTTATGTTTAGATCAATCCAAACTACGTTTAATGCGCGATGGAATTGTCATTAGTGTAGACCAAAAACGTATTGATAAATTATGGAAACAACGACTAGGACAACAAACTAAGCCAGAATATTTAAATCCTGATTTACTAGATCAAACTGCACCTAAAGGGCGTTATCGAAAAGATTTAGGTGATTATTATTCGATTCAAAATGATCTTCCCGCAGTGTATGGAATCCGTGAAGGTGGCATTCCAGAAGATAGCAGTGATCTTCGAAAAGCACAAGCCTTACAGTTGAAAGGGTATTTATTATTTTTCGATAATTTGCTGGCAAGTTATTTAGCACAATTAGCAAATATGAAGGATATGTTTGCTATGCAGCCTGAAAGTGAACGATCGCCAGAGGTACAGCATACTTATTTTGTACAACAATTGAATGCCGTTCCTGATGTTCATAAATTATTGCGTTTTTTCCCTAATGAAGCAGACACAACCATTGGCTCTATTGTTGCCTATCCTATCGAACGGAGCAAATGGGATGTTATTCAAAATCTCGTTGATGATGATCCCAATTTAGTGAGAACGATTCCTACGCATATTTATTCTGATGCAGCAGAACGCGCTGTTGCTGTTGCTCAATTTTCACGTGAATTTGAACAAAATGAATATTCCATTGAAGTGTATGGAAAAGATGCTACCTATTTCTTTATCCTCAGTACTTCTTATGATGAAGCTGTCTTTGTAAGTAAACTAGACTATACAAGTGAGGCAGCAGCAAAAGCAGCAGCGAGGGATATAAGTTTTATGGCTAGCTTAGTGCAAAATTATCGAGATTATAATTCTCCTAGTTCAACTACTTATACGTTTGAATTAATCAATACACCCATCAGTTATCTTGATGTTTTACAAGATATGGTGGAAAGTCCAGCAGAATATACCCAAAGACGGTCTACTTTTCTCGATCATTTATTAGCGCGTTTTAATGAGTGTTTTAACGATTTTTCTTTACAACTTTTCCAACAAGAGGGTAATGTTTTAGAAGCAAAATCACAATTTTTATCTCGTTATGACAAAATAAGTAGAGATCGGGGGCGAGCGTTCAATTATCAAGAGTCATACTGGAACACAGATAATATTTCAGGTATTGAACAACAAGTCGCAGGACGATTAGGAATTGATGCTTGGCAAAAACAACGTTTGTGCAATTTTGAGGTAGTTCGTTATGGTGCTCAGTTCCAATATGAATTAGTCGATCATCAAGGGGTTCGTATGATGGCGACCGATCGAATTTATGATTCTGAAGAAGAAGCACTCCATGATATTGCCCTAGCAAAATCTACCTTGAGTAATGCCCCAGCTTTTGAAAAAGTAGACGATCCATCAAAGGGATATTTTAGTTATAAAATGGATTATCCTAATGGTACGCTTTACGCAAAAGAATCCTTTGAAAGTGCCAACTCCCGTGATCAACGACTAGCCTATTTAGAGGCAGTTTATCAAAAAAATCCTGTAGAAGATCGAATCAAAATAGTAGAATACATCCATCATTTAGAATTGACAGATGTTAACCAAAAAGTGGTTCGACAAAGTACAAAAGAATACAAAAATGAAGATACGGCATTAAAAGCAAGTGCTTCTTTTGCCAAAGCCATTAACCGTCAAACAAAGATAGGAGATGCACCTGAAAAGCTTACACTTACAGTGCTTTCAAATGGGGAACAATGGCTCGATCAAAATGAGTTTGAAGAATGTTTTCGATTAGAACAAGAACAATATCGTTGGCAAATTTTAGGCGATAAACAAACAATATTACTAAGTAGTGCGGAAGCATACCCTTCTCAAAAAGCAGCAAGTGATGCACTTCAAATTACTATTGAATCCTATGATGGAAATTGGTCTTGGAAAGAAGTAGAACAGTTTTCGTCCTTGCAATGGCAACTTGTAGATGGAAAAGGAAAAAGTATTGCAGTAGCTTCTTCAAATGATGCTAATCTAAGAGTACAAGTTCCTATCTTTTTTCAACAGGAAAAAGAAAAATCCACCATTAATAAAGTCAAATCTGCTTATTCTTGGCAAGTATTAGATGAGCAAAAGAAGGTACTGCTTTCTAGTGTGTTATGGAGTGAAAATAAACGAACCGCAGAACGTACTTGGTCTAGTTTTTCTAATCAAAAATTGAGTGTAGAAAAGATAAGAACAAAAACTAAGGTAGTACTGAAAGATAGTAGAGGTCGTTTATTAGCACAGTCTAAAAATTTATCAAAAAAAGAAGCAAATGCGTATTTGGAGCAAATTAATGCACGCATTCAAACGAAATCAAACATTAAATTTACCAAAGAAAATACAGCTTTTGGTTTCCAAATTAAAGCCAAAGACAATAATGTCCTTTTAAACAGCTACCATTATTATCCATCAACAGAAGCTGCTTGGCAAGCCATAGATGAAGTGAAGGCGGTAATTGGACGTAAAAAATCATACTTTTTAACAGGCGATGAAGTTAATCTTAACTTTGGATTTTCTATCAAAAATGAAGAAGATCACTTCTTGGCGACTTCTCCTGCTGAACTTGCATCTGAAAAAGAACGAGAAGAACTCATTAAAACCGTTCAAAAACAACTAAAACAATATCAAAATCCATTTGCATTTAGAACAGAACAGCACTTTATTGTACAAATAAATACACAAGATTTTTTCCGTTCGACGAATGCTTATGTTGAAGAAGAACAAGCAAAAGCAGATTATCAACAATTAATTCAAGTTGTAGCAGAAGAGGGGAGTGAGTTGTTGAAACAACAGCCCATTTCAATTATTGCTAAGGAGAAATTAATTGCTCAATCTATCCTTGAAGACTCAGCCGAAGAAAAAAAATTATTAGCCGCATTTTGTCAAAAAATAAATGATAATAGCTATCAAATTCAAACCTCCAGTGCTCCTTCTCAATGGAAATACGAATATTGTTGGAAAGATGAAACAGCTTCGTTCAAACGCCTCTTTTTAAGCAATGAAAAATATCCTTCTCCTGAAGCAGCAACTAAAGCTTATACTACATTCTATGAAAATATAGATGACGTAAACGTAAAAGTAAAAACCACAGCGGACAAAAAATATCGTCTCGATTTATATCAAGGAAATGAAAAAACAGCTTTTGCTTCTACAGACGAAGAATATAGCAAAAAAGCAGATGCAGTAAATAAGAAAGAAGAAGTAGAAACGGCTTTTGCGTATGTAGCAGCTGCAAATCAACCTGCTTTGCTTGATGCCCCAACTCATGCAGTTGATCAGACCCCTACAAGTCGTCGAGGTGATTATGCTTATCGAGTAGTTGATAAAGGATTACCTATGGCATTTGCCCCCTGTGTTTGTGTGGATGATAAAATCGAACTAACGGATGAAATATTGAAACAACTTCAAGCCCTATTATCTAATTTGCCCTATTGTGATTTTTGTATGGCAGGTAATAATATTCGACAAGTTGGACTTAAATATCAATATGTTTTTCGAAATAAGGATAATTCACAGTTAATATACTTTGTCAGCACACAATTATATGATACAGTGTTAGAAGCCCAAGCAGCTTTTGAAGCGCACTTTTTTGAAATTGTTGAATTGGCTTCCGACCCCGCTAATTATGGAACTACTATTAATATTGGTCAACCTTTAGATATAAGTGACGAGGCTTGTCAAGATAATGGCCCCTTGGTCTATATCCCCGATGAAATGGTACGATTATATCATAGTAGACCTGAAACTTGGCTAATATGTTTTTGTTCTTACCCCATTCGTCGATGTGAAAAAGTAGTTTCAGCAGATGAATGTAAAGGAATCAACGATATAGAATATTGTTATTATTTCCAATTGTTACTGCTCTATGGTCGAAATAAATCACGTGATATACACTCGATTCATTATGTAGATATTTCAGGGAATGAAACTATTCAAAAGAAAATAGCATGGAAAAGCTCCACATGTTATTCTACTTCAGAAGAAGCATGGAATGCCTTCCAATTATTTGAATGTGTCGTTAAACAAACACAAAGTTTTCATCTCTATTACGATGATGAGAGTGTTTTACAACGCCAAGCAGAATCTTGTTGTGATCCTACCGTAGAAGTTGAAGATAGATGTTGTTATTACTTGGCAATCAGTGAAGTCTTATTGGAAAGTGAATGCCGTTATACCACTGAAAATGGAGCTTGGGGAAAGCCAGCTCCGATAGCAAAAATATATTATACTTCTGCAAATGGGGAATGTTTACCTCATAAGTTTACGAACTTAAATACAGCATGTTTTAGGCATCAAACCATTTGTAAATGTGTCTTTGGGAACATTTCTGATCCTAGTACTTCCAACGATTTCAATGGATTTCGTTTTGAGTTTGATAATGGGGAATGCATTATTAAGAGTGAACAAATTTATGCATCTGAGACAGAAGCAATTGAAGCCTCCGCTTCCTTTTCTCAAATGGTGAGCACCCTAAAATGTCGTGTTTTTCAAGAGGAAGATTGTGCATATTATATTGGTTTGTTTGAGGAAGATTGTCATCCGCATCCATGTGAACTAGATTGCTGGGAAGATGCTCAACAAAAACGAGGATTGGAAGCCCTGATGGAAGTAAGTTGTAAGGAGGAGACCTATTATCAAATTACTGATCCACAACAAGAAAAGCCGTATTCTTTTTTAGCGGTTAATGAACACTATCGTATTGCACGTCATCCTTTTCTCTATAATACAGAACAGGAGATCGCCATAACAAAACGATATTTAAACAGAATCTGTAAAAAAAGTCAAACTTCTACCGAAATTATCTATGAAGAAATAGAAATTACTAGTACTAGTAAAGAATATTGGCTTCATTTCAGTAATGCAAACAGTAAAACTTCTTTACAACTTCAAACGGAAAACATCCCTCATACAACAGCAGAAAAACAACAATTGTATGTGGTAAATTATGCGGCTCATCCTGAGTTTTTTCATATGGATGAATCCACCTTATATCTTCTAAATCAACCCTATTCTAACATTGTCAATATTGATACGGCTAAAATAGCTGTAGAAGATATTTCCAATTTAACTGAAGAACAAAAGCAAAAAAGAATTCAGGAAATCAATCAATTGGCTTGGTATTATCCCTATCGCTTGAAGCAAAATGGACAAATTAAGTTTCAATGGTATTGCGCTTCTTTTCCATCCAATTTACCTTCTGACGATGAAGTTTGTAAACCTTGTGAAACGCCTTCTGATACTGATCCATCTCCTAATGGTGCAGTAATCTGGGAAAGTTTTCAATGTTTTGACAACCTAATTGAAGCGAAGTGTTATTTTGACCTGTTTTGCATCTTATTACAAGATGCAGCGAATTGTCAACCACTAGAAACCGATTGTACAACCTATGGTTTAATGTTGGTCAATCCAAGTGGAGTTGTAGCCTATCATCCTCAATGGTACGATAAATTATCAAGTGTAGAAGCAGCTATCGAACGTACAAAAGCAATAACCCAACGTCAAGGAATGCACTTGCTTGAGCATATTTTGCTTCGTCCTAAACCAGAAAATTCAGACAAAAAATGTTTCTTACCAATAGAACCAGATCGAGAATGTGTACTTTGTTGCCCGCCCATTGAGGAAGATCCTTGTAGTCAATCAGATCGATCAACTACTGTCAATGTTTCAGGGACAGATACAGAAGTCGTTGGCACTGCAACAGTTGTCCTTTCTGACGAAAAATCTCCCTGCGAAGAAGATTCGATTTGTGAAGATTATATTCCGGGGGCTGATCCATATTCGTTTATGGCAACAATTGTGTTGCCTGCTTGGACCAAAACTAGTAGCACTTTAGAAGGACGAGAAGGGATACAAAAAATTATTCGTACACACCTTCCAGCGCATGTTGCACTTACTATAAAATGGTTATCTCCTAAAGAGATGTGTCTTTTTGAAACTTGTTATCATCAATGGCTCCTATGGATGCGATGTGAACGAGTGTGTTATCCATCATATGATCCTTGTTCTCTTATGGACTGTTTAATGGAATTAAACTCTTGTCCTTTATCTGAGGAAAAACCAACAAATGATTTTTGTGGAAAACGGCGAAAATTAATTCTATTTGATGCCGCTAATTTTATGATGAATGCCATGTTTACGAGAAATGCTGATTCACTTTACAGTTTTAGCTCTATCAACGCCAGCAATCTTTTAGCCATTAATGGTAATTCAGCTTATTTCAATACAGATAGCACTATTCCCACAAATACAAAACCATTACTAGAGCTTGTAGAACCTATAGCAGAAAAAGAAACTGCTATTTCAACACCCATGCCAGAGGAAGACACAGTTCCCCTAGAAGTAGATGATCGAACGATACAACGCATATTGGCACAACGTACTCAAACCAATAAAGAAGCCTTGGCAGCGATCACCAACCAAAATATGCTCAAATCAGATTATTATGAACGAGTAGAATTTTTCGTGAACTACTCTGATGGCAGTATGGGCGCATATCAACAAATGATGGCACAAATTATTGAGGATAATGCACAAAGTGATCGAAAAACAGGACTAAAATACTATCAGAAAATTCTAGCTATTGCTACACAGCATGTATTAGATCGACTAGTAGCCAAAAATCAACTAGAACTTACTTCCAAAGAAGAATTAACGACCATCTTGAAGTCATTAAAAACTGCTCAAGTAAATGTATCGAAAATAGGAACGAACTGGAATAGCGACCAATTGAAAGATATTTGGCAAGCAAGCGTAGTAGATCAATATGTTGACCTTTTAAATACTATTTAATGAAGCATTTTATCGCAAAACAACAGATCGATTTAGTGCTTCCATCTACAGATCATGCTTGGAAGCTCCAACAGGAAGTTAGCCAACTGTATTGGCGGGAGATTATCCATCGAATAGAAAAGGTTTTTGATCAATATTCTACCAGAGAAAAAGTGATTCACTTAGATCGTCTAGAGATTGATTTAGGAAGGATTACTGCTTCTGATTTGAATAAATCAACATTACTTTTTCACATTGAAAAAACAATTGAAAAGGCATTAAAAGAACAGCTCACGAAAATAGCATTAGAAGAAGGAAGCGAACAGTCTATCCTGACAAGTGATTTTGAAAAATGGCTTTACTTTTTGGAATATGGGTATTTTAATTGGTCCATCAATCAGCCTTCTGAAAAATGGCAGGAAAATGTCTTGGCAGCATTAGCCTCTGAAATGAAGGCTATCACAGAGTTACGTGAATGTTATCATCAATCCAAAATTGTCAGAGAACGATTGATCTTACAACATCCTATTCATTTTTTAAAGACGATTGTAGAAGTATTTACTGCTCAAAAACAACAACAACTGATCCCTTGGATCAATGAACTTTTACAATTGCAACAAGTAAAAACAGGGAACGAATCAAGCTTAAACACATTCCTAAAGCCAGCCAATTTTTGGAAAATCACTTTTGATGAAGTGATTCTTAATAAAAAGAAAACAACAACTGAATTGCTTATTCAAAATTATCTTGTAAAAGCAATTCCTTCTTCAGAAATGAGAAATTTCACAACTCAAATTAACGCTTTAGAAAAACAAGCCCAATTATTATTAAATGCTGTTGAAGTTTTGAATTTTCAAGCTAAAAAAAATCAAGAACAAGCTTTACAGCCATCTCTATTAAGTGAAAAAACAGTTGTTCAAACCGAAATAAATGAACAAAATCCAGCAAAAAATGCTGAAAAAGAGTTAACTGATTTTGAGTTCAATGAATCAACAATTATCCCCAAAGATGGAATATACATTCATCATGCAGGCATTATTCTACTGCATCCGTTTATTGCTCGATTTTTTGAAACTTTAGGACTAACTCAAGAAGGAGAATTTTGTGATACAAGATCCAGAGAACAAGCCATTTATTTACTTCATTATTTAGCAACAGGAGATACTACTTCTCCAGAATACGAAATGGTATTGCCTAAATTAATGTGTGGTTTACCTTTAAATACACCAATCGCACCAGTAATAGATTTTCCTACTAATTTTCTTGAAGAAGCAGAAGAATTACTTGAAGTCGTTGTACAACATTGGGGAGCATTGGGAGAGGTGACGAATGCTAGTTTACGTGAAGCTTTTTTACAACGATCTGGAAAACTCGAACAAGCACAAACAGGTATTTTACTGACCATAGAAAAAGAAACCCTTGATATTTTATTAGAACAATTACCTTGGAATTTGAGCATTGTCAAATTGCCTTGGATGGAAGATATTTTAAAAATTGATTGGCGATAAATGAAAACTACCCCTCAAAATACCACTTCTACTACAGCTCGTCAGCACAACTCGACGAATACACCGTTCTTTTCAAAAGAAGGAAGTAGTACTTTTTTTGGGGAAAATGAACAACCTTTCTTTCAAGCCAAACTTACCATTGGAAAACCCAATGATAAATACGAACAAGAAGCAGATGCAGTAGCAGATCAAGTGGTACAAGATTTAAGTACAGAAAAAACTATACAAACACCTTCTTCCTCCATTTCTTCCGTACAATTAAAATGCAATGATTGCGAACAAGAAGAACGCCTGCAAAAGAAAGAGGAGGAAGGCATAGAGCAAGAACCCAATCTCCAACGCAAACCTCTCTTTGAAAGTGGTGGAGGGGATGAAACAAGTGTTCAAGCACAACTAGACCCCACAACGCCTACACTCCAAGCAAAATGCAACGATTGCGAACAAGAAGACCGCCTGCAAAAGAAAGAAGAAGAAGGCATAGAAGAAGAACCCAATCTCCAACGCAAGCCCATTTTTGAAAGTGGTGGAGAGGATGATACAAGCGTTCAAGCGCAACTAGACCCCACAACGCCTACACTCCAAGCAAAATGCAATGATTGTGAACAAGAAGACCGCCTGCAAAAGAAAGAAGAAGAAGGCATAGAGGAAGAACCCAACCTTCAACGTAAGCCCATTTTTGGGAGTGGTGGAGAGGATGAAAATGAACTTATCCAAGAAAAAAGCGCAACAAATAGTTCATCTATTTTACCCAATCTTCAGCAACAGCTCAATTCGTCCAAGGGAAAAGGACAAAGCCTTTCTCCTGATATTCAGCAATCTATGGGACAATCTATGGGAGCTGATTTTAGTGGTGTTCGGGTACATACGGGCAGTGATGCGGTACAAATGAACCGTGATCTAGGGGCGCAAGCTTTTACACACGGCTCAGATATTTATTTCAATAAGGGGAAATATAATACCGAATCGAAATCAGGACAGCACCTTTTGGCTCATGAATTGACACATACCGTACAGCAGGGGGGCGCACTCTTAAAAACAAAATCAATTACTGCTTATCGCCCCAATTATCGAGTGAACTCCTTTAATGCACCAAATATACAAGCATTTGGACTTTCTGATCTAGGAAATGCAATATCAAGAGGAGCTAGATTTGTTGGGGATTTAGCTGGAGATGCGGTAGAATGGGTAGGTGATCGAGTAGAGGATGTTATTGAAATGGGGGCTGATGCTTTTATGGCTATCATTCGTCAGGTAGCACCTAAATTAGCAGAAATAATCCAAGATGGTCCGGGAGGCTTAATTAGTAAAGCACTTAGTGAGGGTATTCAAACTTGGTTAAGTAATCTATTTGGAGGTTTCGATTTAGGACAATTTATTACAGATATACGAACTAATCTAACTAAGACCTTCAATCTCATTAAAGGAATTGTTTCTGGTGATGAAGCTTCATGCAAAGCATTTAATAATGCTATTGATGCAATGCGGGGGTTCATTAGTGATTTCATGGATAATCCATTCTTCCAAGCGATCAAAGCTGCGTTTGATACCATTAAAAGCTTTTTGAGTAAAGTTGTTGATCTTGTTATCGCACCGATTTTTGATACTATTATGGAAGTAGCGGGAGAGGCTTTTAGTGTCGTTAAAAAAATTGCAGGTACAATTTCAGGATGGCTACAAGCAGTGAAAGGTGTTCTTGAAAAAGCTTGGTCATGGGTTATGGAGCAATTGGGCTTCTCTGGAGATGGCGAAGGCGGTATTTGGGAGTCGATCAAAGGCTTTGCCAATGATATTTGGAAAGAAATTAAAGCCACTTTTGCACCAATTATCAAGCCATTAAAAACAATAGTAGGTATCCTATTAATGATGTCTCCTATTGGCCCTGTAGTTATTGCTATTCGATATGGCCCTCAGGTGATTGAAGCTATTAAATGGCTTTGGAATAATAGAAATAATCCGAATATCATCAAAGATGCGCGAGAGCAAATGGGCGATACCATATTGCCACAATTGTTAACAGCAGGGGAGACCTTTATTACGCAAATAAGTAATGTAGCGAGTCAATTATTAGGTCATCTAGTAGAACTAGGTTCAGGATTATTAGAACTAATTGGTGGACTTACAGGAATTCCACTGCTAGAAATGGCACGTAGCTTTGTTCAAAATTTAGCTACACATGTACAGACTTTTACCACATGGGTACAAGAGTCTTTCCAAGGAGCGATTGAAGCATTCAAAACAGCTTTCAATAAAATAAAAGCCATTGTTAAACCTTACATTGAAATCCTCAGTTCTATTGGACTGGCGATTCTCAATCCTCCTATGATACCAATCATTATCGCTGGTTGGGCATGGCGTGCATTACCTGATTGTTATAAACCACCTATAGTAGACTTTTTATTAGATGGAGTAATCGCTTTTCTTGAAGCCTTACCTGTATTGCCATTCTTGGGTGTTTTATGGCCACTTCTGCAACCATTTATTGTTGGCTTTTTACGAGAATTTAGAGGTCGATCAGATGAAGAAAAAATTGCTATCACGAATAAGTTTGCCAAAATAATTAGTGGTGCAAGTATCGAATTTATTATCGGCTTTGTAAGCGGTTTCTTACAAGGTATTTGGGAAGGATTGACGGATCCATTTATGCTAATGTTTATGGCATTAAAAGGCCTAAGTAGCCTGACAAATTGGTTCTTAGGATTATTTGAAGAAGAACCAGCTCAAAAAGCGAATACCAGTACAGATACAACACCTACTAGTACTCCTACTGCTTCCAATACAACAAGTTCTACCGCTTCAAATACAGGCACACCTCAGACATCAAATACAAATAGTGCTTCACAAAATCAAGCAGAATTCTCAGGACGCATGATAGAAATGGGGCATGAACTTAGTCCACATGTAAATGAAGTGACCGAAAATTTCATGCCCGCCGTAGAGGAACAATTCCAAGGAGGAGAAGGAATGACCTTTGATGATTTAGTTAAGAAAATGGGCAGTATGTGGGAATCAGCTCAAAAAGCAATAAGTGGTGCTGGAAAATCGCTTGCTGAAAAAATGGTCGGTTTCTTTATGCAAGATAGTGCAGAACGAAAAATGGGACATGGTATTGGTTGGCTCACAGGAATGATCGTGTTTGAGGTTGCCTTAGGTATACTTACAGCGGGTACTTATACGGCGGCGCAGCCCGTGATGAAAACCTTACAGTTTTTTGCTAAAATACTAGATTGGACTGGAGCAGCTTTAGGTGCAGCCTTCAAAGCATTAACTAAATTAGGTGGACTCCTTATGAAATTGCTCCAAAAACTTCGAGCAATGTTGAGTAAAGCAGGAGGTGCCGTAGGTCGAGTCTTTAATGCACTTCAAGAAATTGGAGAACGTGTCATTCGCTATGGACAAGAACTACTGGGTCGCTTAACCAAAAAAGGCGGACAAGAGGCAAGTGAGACAGCCGTTGAACGAACCGCTAAAGAAACGGCTGAGGTGGCTAATGAAAAAGCTGCCAAAGAAGGTGCAGAAATAGGAACAGAACGTACAACAAAAGAAACGGCGGAAACCGCTGGCGAAGAAACCACAGAGCAAAGTGCAAAACAAGTCGATGAAGCCACCAAAGCAGCAGAACGACCTGCAGCTATTGCTGCTGCTAAGACGATCACGGATACAATGGACGCAGCACCTTACACCCCAGTTGCATCATTATTGGCAGCCTTGAACACCTTAAAATCTCGCTTTAAATGGATCAAGCGTTTTGAAGCCAAGCCAAAAGGATTAGGGCGTTATGCGATCCATATGATAGCCAGTGATTATATCGTTGATGGTAACTTTACCGAACAGGATAGTCCAACAACTCGACAGACTGAATTTAATGATAAAATAGAAACTAGACGGAAATCTAAAAAAAAGGAAGATCGTATTACTCAAAAAGAGCTTGAAACATTAAGAGAATATAATCAAAAAAATCCTTCTGGAGGTCAATCCATTGATGAGATTCTTGCTAAAATTAGGGACAAAGATAGTATATTTGATCCAAGCACAGGCTTAGCTAGAAGTAAGTCGACACCAAAACTAGAAGTAGATTTTGAGGCTAAGCCTACTCAAACAGAATTTAGTTTTGGAGATGCCCGATCTTCTGCTAATAATAGAACCGCTACTAAGCATCAAGAGATACGAATTGATCACTCAGATTTAACAGCAAAACAACGAGAGAAGTTAAAAGCTCTCGAAGGAGAAAGGAAAGTAGCTAAACAAAAAAAGACAGATGTCGAAAATAAACATGGAGGTAATGAAGAATTATATAAAAATGATCCAGAGTGGAAACAGGCTAATCAAGATATGGTTAATGCTAGTGAAGCTTTAGGAGATCAGGCAACAGATGCCGTAGTAAAATCTAAATTTCCTGGAGCGAAACGACTAGATACAGATATTCCTGGAGCTGGAAAACAAGGGCAGTTTGACGGAGTATATGAACATAATGGAAAGATTTATATTATAGAAGCCAAAGGAGGAGGTAGTTCTAGAGGAAGTCGAAATATTGGAGGAGGGAAAAGAGCCGAACAGGGAACTTATGAGTATGTGGATTCTATTATAGACAATATGGAGAAAGCTGCAATAAAAAATGGTAACCCTGATTTATGGATGATGGCTGATAGATTAAAGAGAGCAAGGAAATCAGATAGAATAGAACTTTTCCAAGTGAGCCAAAAAGTAGATGAGTTAGGAAATTTAAAACCCGAAGTTATAATTAATAAGTTTGATAAATGAGAAATGTAAAAAGAACTGATATTCCAAATTCAGGTATGGTTAAATTAATGCATCAATCCTTTTTAACTAATTTGGATGATGACCTTAATTCTTTTAAATCTAGACCTGAAAATATAGGTTATCTATTTAAAGAAATATTAAAAAATATAGGTTATTGTAGTTTTCTGCCAGATCATAAAGAAGGTTTAAAAGTATTAATTGAATTGGCTGCCGAAATCGGAACAGCAAATTTTATTAGTTCTACAAAAATGGATATAGATTTTGATATAAAATATAAAGATAAAATTTATCCATTTAGTAGAAAAAAAATGGATACTTATACGAGTGTTGTGTTTTGGTGGAGGGCATTCCATGTATCTATTATTGCTAATAGAATGGATTGTATAGAAATATTAAAACAAGTTCCAAAAGAAGTTTTAAAAACAGCTCAAGTGAAAGGGAATGAAGTAGATTTTAAAATGATTGAATTTTATAAAGGGTTATTTTCTAAAACGATTAATATTGGTGACAAACTTATCGAAGTTTTTGAGGTTTTAAATTCTGCTAGTGAAATACCAAGTTATTCTCAAAAATTTATTGATATGATACAGGTGAATGAATTACTTATCTATAAAGCTATTTTTTCGAGTGATAATTCAATGTTTAACAATAATTTGTATAAGGGACTAAGTGATCATAAGAAATACTGGGATTTGCCAGAAAATGAATTGTCTGGTGAAAGTTTTATTTCTTATCCTCTGTTAAGTGCTATAATTGTTGGAATAAATAATCGAGATTTGAAACTAGATATAAATTCAGATTATATTCCAGATTTTTTACTCTATGAGTAGCAATCTTATAATTAGTTTCATATCAATATCTCTTAAAACTCTCTATGCTTTACCATACCAAAAAACCAAGGATATTTTACCAGTTTCCATCACATTTTATCTTTCCAAAAGGAGAGGATACGTTGTGGAATATAGAAGGAAAAGAACTACAAACAGATTTATCTGCCTTGGAGGAATTTAAGCTAGCTCCTTCAGATACGAATAAAGTCTTATTCAAAGAACTCAATTTGGCAGCCAATCAATTTATGAATGCGGTCAAAGAAAAAACTGGACAGAAAAAGCCTGATGAGGTCGCTGAAGAAGTCGATTACTTAGATACGGATCGCTTAAAAGAAAAATTTCAAGAAGGTAAATCCTTTCTAACAGATATGGGAAGTGCCTTATCCTCCTTATGGAATGCCACTACTACAGAAGACGAAGCCAACATACAAAGCCAAAAAGAACAATTACAAGCCATCAAGGACAAACTACAAGCAAAAGGGATTCCCTTAAATACAGATATGGACAGCTTAGTGGATCGATTACGTAAGAAACATCGAGATCCTAAAGACGGCTCACTCTTCAAAGAAGGGGCCGCTAAATTAGAAGAAGAATTAGAAAAATTAAAATCAGACTATCAAGCTTTTTTCAAAAAGGACGAGACTTAACTTTTTTAGCTTGCCAAAACCCCTCAAAACATGCCAACTATTTCTATCGCTATACAAAAAGGCGGGTCAGGAAAGACCACTACTGCCATTAATCTTGCCGCAGCACTACGCGACCAAGGGCATAAGGTGCTGCTGCTCGATCTCGATCCACAAGCTAATCTCACACAAGCATTGGGGCTACACGAAGAGCCTGCGCGTAGCATTTATCACCTACTTCGAGAGGAGTCGATGGGTATCCAATCTGATTTAAATGGCATTATACATAAAGAGGGGGTCTTAGATGTGGTGCCTGCTTCCTTAGATTTAGCGAATGCAGAAATGGAATTGGTGAGTGTTTTTGGACGAGAAAACTTATTAAGTCGCTTACTCGAACCCGTAAAACAACAGTATGACTACATCTTTATTGATTGTCCACCAGCTTTGGCTATGTTGACGGTGAATGCCTTGGTGGCGAGTGATTTTGTTTTGATGCCTTTACAAGCAGAGTTTTTACCCTTAAATGGGGTGAAGAGTTTTATGCGATCTATTGATAATTTAAGGAAAGGCTTGCATCTCAAATTAGATTTACTAGGCTTTGTCTTAACCAAATATGATCGACGAAAAACCATGAATCGAGATATACTCCGTCAACTGGAAAAAACCTATGAAGGTAAAGTTTTTAAAACACGGATTCGCTCTAATATCGCTTTGGCGAAAGCCCAAGAAAAAGGAGTGGACATTTTCAATTATAAAGCGCAATCCAATGGCGCGAAAGATTATTTAAAACTAGCAAAAGAATTTTTAAAACGACTTTAAACAGTGTATGAAATAGCTTAAGAATAAGGAACAAACCTAATTACAAAACTTC
Source organism: Saprospiraceae bacterium (assembly GCA_020628645.1). Lineage (GTDB taxonomy): Bacteria > Bacteroidota > Bacteroidia > Chitinophagales > Saprospiraceae > JAHDES01. The sequence continues at coordinate 94,526 of JAHDES010000007.1, read as the reverse complement.
AAAACGACCCAAAATGCAATCGCACCAAAAAACAGAATTCCATTTACATGGACAAGCCGCCTTTGTACGCCTATTTCCTGAATTAGCTCCGCTACATATCAGCGAGAATGACCTTCAACGTATCGCACAAGAGATGGCAAAACGAGAAAATAGTTGTACGGATAGTGAGTGTTTTACCAATGGATTGGCCATTTTTGGACAGTTCTTGGCACACGATATGACCTTTGAAGTAACCTCTAAATTTCGAGGAATTAATGCCCCCGCAAGCTTTGAAAATCATCGTTCGATCAATCTTGATTTGGATTGTATGTATGGACAATGGACGCAAGATTTTCTATACGATTGTGATGATCGTGAAAAATTATTATTAGGCGAGTGTTACTCGGATGATTATGACAATACTTGGCAAGATTTACAGCGCAACAAGCAAGATAAAGCCATCATTCCTGATGCCCGAAATGATGAAAATATCATTGTTTCTCAGATGCACGCCTTGTTTATTGAATTTCATAATGCCATGATAGAGCATCGACGCATTGAATGTGGGCGAAATCATGTCTTTAAAGATGCACGCCAACAAACAATTTGGTATTATCAATGGCTGATTATTTATGAGTTTTTGAAAAAAATTATTGAGCCTGATACTTTTAAAGATATTGTAGAATGCGGGCCGCGATATTTTACTTGTGCAGATACTTTGCCTTTAGAATTTACAGGGGCGGCGTTTCGTATGGGGCATTCTCAAACACGAAAAGATAACCAAATCAATGAACGCGTTGAGAAGAACTTGTTTCAGCTAGGAACTTTTCAAAAGATGGAAGAATATGTGGATTGGCATTGTCTATTTGATTTTGGAGATGAAAGGGTACAATATGCTAAAAAATTAGATACCAATATTGAACGTTTATTTCACGATATACCCTTCATTCGTTCTGATAATCGCTGGGAACGCTCCTTGATTTATCGAAATCTTAAAAGAGGAGTAGTGTATGGTTTACCTTCTGGAGAAGATGTGGCTCGGCGCATGGGCATAGAACCTATCCCTATTGATATTTGTGAACGTTTTGATCTATTAGGAACGCCACTTTGGTATTACATTTTAAAAGAAGCAGAAGATGTAGCAGATGGAGAACATCTTGGGCCGGTAGGTAGTCGCATCTTGGGAGAAGTTTTTTATACTGTTTTGGCAGCCGATGACAATTCTTTTATCAAACTTCATCCACGTTGGAAACCTGAAATCGGACGTAATAGTGAAGCATTTGATTTTGTAGATATGGTAAATTTTGTGGAACAATATAGAGGATAAAATCAATTTGGATTTATTCATTTACGTACAGGATAAAAATGTTGTTAATAAAAACAAGGGGTTAAAACCACCTTGAAACAATATTTTCTCCAACGTAATTTATTGCGTTGCTCAAAAAAAGAACATCCATTTTTGGTTTTGTCCTGTACAAAGTTTATTCATTTAATCTAGAAAATATGGAACATTTAGAAAAATATCCAGCACATCAAAATAATTATTCATCAGAAAAAAATGACACCGCCTTTTTTTCAAAAACGAACAATAATCCCATTCAAGCAAAAGAAGAAGGGGCATTTTTTCAAACAAAGTTGACGGTTGGAGAACCCAATGATCAATACGAAAAAGAAGCAGATGCCGTAGCCAATACCGTCGTCGATTCATCAAGTACAACTCCAGTTATTCAAGAAAAGGAAATTAGCAGTATTCAACGAACAAGCTTGGCTACTCCTCAGGAAGATGAAAAATTAGCCACCGCAGAACAACGAACAGAACGGGATAAACTAATTCAAGAAAAATCTGACGCTTCTGAAAATGAAGAAGAAATGAGTGCTGTTCAGCGAAAAGCAACCACCAATAGCCCTAAAACAGCTAGTACTGCTTTGAGTAATAAGATAGAACAGAAAAAAGGAAAGGGGACAAAATTGCCTGATCAAACCCAAACGAAAATGGAGCATTCATTTGGTCGAAAATTAGATGATGTTTCTATTCATACCGATCAAGATGCAAATAAAATGAATCAAGAACTAGGTGCTCAAGCTTTTACGACGGGTAAAGATATTTATTTTAATGCTGGAAAATTTCGACCTGAAACCAGCGAAGGACAACGCCTTATTGCACATGAACTAACGCATGTTGTTCAGCAAAACAAGGACACCGTCCAAAAGACAGCGAAAGCAACTCCTTCTCCAGTTCAGCATCAAGGAAAATATAATAAAAATGAGTCCTCAGAAATTATTGGAGAAGAATAATTGTTAAGTAAGGGGTGTTAATTATTGGGGCAAAAATTTTGAGATTAACAAAAAAGCTGAAATAGCAACAGAATGAAGCCTGCCCGACACCAATTTTTTAAATAACGGCAGGCGGGCGTTTGAAGCTTTATTTTAATCTCTTTCTGAAAATTTTTCTGCCCAAATAATCCCCTAAGACTACTTATGTGTTGAAAAAAAACGATATTTAGTTTTTATCAATACATATCAACAAAAATACCACAGATGACAAAACAGGAAATAACGGATTTAGTCAACCCATTGATTGCTGGAGTAAAATTAAAAGAAGCCTTGCAAAGCCTTTCTACCTATGTTAAGGGGAAAGATCGCTATCTCGAAAATGATTTATTAATGCAAACAGCATCTTTTAATCGAAATCATCATGATTACTTTGTAAAAAAATTAATCTCAAAAAGTGATTATGATATTGCAGTAGCTAGATTAAATTACGCGCTTACGCAGATTATTGAACGTCTTCCAGAAACTGGAAATGATGTTGAAATTCCAGAAAATACAGCGTCGAGTACTGAGGGGAATAGTAGTGTTACTACAGCTTCTCAAATCCGTAAAATTTTATTTCTAAGTGCCAATCCTAAAGATGCCGATCCGTTGAGATTAGGAGAAGAATTACGAAAAATCAAGGATAGTTTGGCTTTGTCTACTGATCGAGATCAATTTGATTTAGAGAGTGAATCAGCAGTACAAATTCCTACGATTACAAGAGCTATGCAACAACAAAATCCTGAAATCGTGCATTTCTCAGGACATGGCACAGGAGAAGAAGGAATTATGGTAGAAGATGCCGTTGGGGAGGCAGTGTATTTCCCAACAAATGGACTTAATCGACTTTTCAGAAGGTTTAAAGATAAAGTAAAATGTGTCGTCTTAAATGCTTGTTTTTCTTATGAGCAAGCGGAGGTCATAAGTAAACATGGCATTTATGTAGTGGGCATGAATAAAGAAGTAGGGGATGAGGCAGCAATAAATTTTGCGGTAGGCTTTTATCAGAGTTTAGGAGAAGGAAATGACTATGAATTTGCATACGATATTGCTATGATAAATATCGCAGCGAATCTAAGTGATGCTAATACGCCTGAACTATGGTTGGATGGAGAAAAATTAGATATCTGAAATTGAAGCAAAATGAATAATCAGGATATTGCACATCAATTAAAAACAATGATAAGCATATTTTAGGAAATGCTATTCATGATATTTTTTTCAACAAGGGCAATGTTTGATAAAAATATTTAATGAAACGAGCATGATATTTATTAATCATAATATCACACAAGGGAATGATTAAATCCGCCTGTCATCTCAAAACCATAAAGGGCGGACAGGAAATATTATGCGAGAACGAAGTGGTTACATCTGTGCAGAAATTTAGCTGCATTTTGCGTAGCCTCAGATAATTTTTAAACATATGAAAATCTAAGAGATAAACGTGATGAAGAATTACGTAGAATAGCTTAAATAATCACTTCAAGGATAATTTTTTAATTTTTTTTTGCGAAAGTTTTTCAACCTCAAAAAATGATTCAAACAACTATACCCTATATTCAGTTATCATTTTCTTTTCTAGAAAATATTATTAAAGTAAGAATTAAAGACGAAATAGAGCGTTCCGACCTCTTCTCTATGGAGTTGCTAAATAAACCGTATTTGAATGGCTCCAATACAGCTTTTACAGAATTTTTGCGCACCCACCAATTAAACGATGCTGAATACATTACCTTATTAATCGCGCTCGTACCACATGTACAACCTCATTTTTTCGATAACATTATCCAACAACACTTGCCTAAAGCAGGTGATTTTCCGCAAATTGGGGGCGTAAGAGGGAAGAATTTTCGTGGATTTTTGCCTACTATGGAAACGATCCTTTTCATTTTGGCAGGAAGCAATATGGAAGAACGTTTTAAGTACTTAGAATTATTTAATGAAGAACATTTCTTTGCCAAACATCAAATTTTAAGTATTGAAGACGCCCCCACAGGCGAACCGCGTGCCGCTGGAAAAATTATACTTGCCAATGATTATGTAGAGTTATTTACACAAGGTAAATTTAGACTTCCTAAATTTAGCACTAAATTTCCTGCACAATTACTCCATACAGATTTAGAATGGTCGGATCTCGTCTTAAATGAAGATACCCTCAATCAAATCAAAGAATTAGAAATTTGGATCGAACATCATAAAACGCTTCTAGAAGAGTGGGGGATGCGCAAAAAATTAAAACCAGGTTATCGGGTTTTATTCTATGGCCCTCCGGGGACAGGAAAAACTTTAACTGCCACGCTTCTAGGAAAATATACTCAAAAGCAAGTCTTTAAGATCGATCTTTCTATGGTCGTTTCTAAATTTATCGGAGAAACCGAAAAGAATCTAGCCCAACTTTTTGCGAAAGCAGAACATAAAGATTGGATTCTCTTTTTTGATGAAGCTGATGCTTTATTTGGCAAACGAACCAATGTAAAAGATGCCCATGATAAATATGCCAATCAAGAAACAGCTTATCTTCTTCAACGAGTAGAAGGCTACAATGGAATGGTGATTTTAGCCTCCAATTTTAGGAATAATATAGATGATGCTTTTATCCGACGATTTCAATCCATCATTCATTTTCCATTGCCAAAATCAAAAGAACGTTTACAGTTGTGGCAAAAAGGATTTCCTCCAATGGTAAAATTACATACCAATGTATCGCTCAATTTAATTGCTCAGAAATATGAATTGTCTGGCGCCGAAATTATGAATGTAGTACAATATTGCTGTCTGATGGCACTTACGCGTTCAAAGCCCGTCATTGAACAGAAAGATATTCTAGCAGGTATTCAAAAAGAGTTCTTAAAAGAAGGGCGTATTATGCGATAATAGTTATCGTTTCCAAACCAAATCAGGTAGCTGTGCAGCTTCATCGACAATCTCGGCTACTTTTAAATTATGTACAACGGAGCGTAGCATTTTATCACTTACCCAACCGTGAATGGCCCATTCTGTGGAGTGATACCATCGTTCTACATCTTTACGCCTTTGTCCATAACGCTGTTCTACCAATGCAATATTTTCATCGGATTGCATAAAGCGATCACAACTATCGTGTATCGTTCGCAACATACGAATCATACTTTCGGGTTCTCGCTCCAAAACCTCTTCAGTAGCAGCAATCATAAAGCAAGGCCAAGGTGTAACGAATTCTCCCACACGACGCAATTGCCCGCTATCAACATAGGGCTTGGTGGTGTATTTTTCCCAGTAAAAAACATCTGTAGAAAGTTCCGTAAGAGAAGTTAAAGCCCCTTCAAGATTTTTTATGATGGTAAATTGTTCTTTATCAATTTTATGGTCGTGAAAAGTGGCATCTACTATTGCCATAAGATGAGAGCCTGAGCCAAATCGACTGATACCATATTGTTTGTCGTAGATGTCGCTGTGCCGAGACAATTCATTTTTTGCACCTGTATGAATTCCCCAAATCAGTGGCGTATTAATATAGCCAGAAATAATTTTGGTAGGACTTCCAGCAATAATATCTTTAATGATACCTTCTGTCAATAAAATACACGCATCTACTTCGCCTGCTCGTAGTGCTTTGGTCATTTGTCCTGTTCCTCCTTTAAAGGTCGTCCATTCTAAATTGACCCCTCGACTTGCAAAACTTCCATCTTCTATGGCAAGATGAATGGGTAAATTGAAATGTTCGGGTACACCACCTAATCGTATCGTCTTGGTCTGCATTTTATAATAATTGAACTAGAAAATTTTGCGAATATAGCCATTTCTATTTTATACCCAAAAATTGCCCTGTCTTTGTCTCTTAGGCACGCGGAGAAAATAAATTTACTTTCCTTGAAATAGTGAAAATTACCCGCCTGTCATGGCGGACAGGTAAGTCGTTGAAAATGACGTTAATTGAGCTAATTCGAGGAATTGAGAATGTAAATTTATTCGTGCCCCACTACTTATAAATTCATTCCGTTTTGAAACAAAGAAAAATATATTTTGTAAACATATTAAAAAGTTTTAATATAAAACCAGATGGATAATCTTAATATCACAACGATTCAACAGGCACTACAAGCAGCAGAACGCCATATTCAAGCTGTACTTACAGATCAAGCTAGTATACCAAGCCTGTTAACCCTATTGCACCAAAAAGAAAAAGGATTGTCTGTAGATATTGTGGTACAAAATGAGCTACAAGAAGTAGTTGCTGATGTAGTACCAACTGGACAAAACACCTTGATCTGGACAGATGCCAAGTCCATAAAAAATTCCTTTTGGATTATTGATCAAAAAAACATCTTAGTCTATCCCGGTTTAACTTCTAAGGATGAATACCACACTTATTTTAGAGATAAAGCTGCTTTAATTTATCAATATCAACAACAATTTCAATTACTTTTTGAAAAAGGAAAAGCCAATTCTATTGCTGCACCTACTGCTCCTCTAGCACTACCATCTGCTCCTTCAGGGTCTAAAAAACAAGCCTCAGAAATACGTACGCCACAACTACAATTTTCTATTTCACAGCAACACATCTTAAAAGGAGAAGCCGTAACATTGCAGTGGGATGCGAGCCAATATGATCGCATCGAATGGCAACCTACTTTGGAACAAACAAGTCTGAAAGGTAGTTGTATTTTATATCCTGAGCAATCAACCAATTATCGCTTAATCGCCTATCATGCAAACCGTTCTGAATCGAAAGAGGTTTGTCTTTCAGTAGCCCAAGATCCCATTTTACAACTAGAATTATTTTTAGTGGATGAAAAGGGGATGATGAAATCAGCTTTAGTAGAACAATATACAGATACAGCGCATTACTGGGTCAAAGAAGGCGATCAGGTTTTGGTACAATGGCAATCGTATGGAATTGATGAATTGTATTTAAATCAAGAACGAATAGGGCAGAAGGGGAGTAAAATGTGGATGGCCGAAAAAATCGTTGCCTTAAAATTTAGTGGTATAGGACTAGGCAAAACCCTCACCCAAATTCTGACCGTCAATGCACTATCGCCTCATCCTATTCCAGTCGTTGACGAGCAAGATGCCTCGCCTATTTCAGATGAGCAATTTGTTCCAGAACAAGCAACTCGATAAAAATCATTGGCATTTTGATTTACATTTTCCTAGACTAATTGTATCTTAGAATTTCACTAGCTTTTACGATTATGTATTCTATCTCTCACGAACGCAATCTCATCCGTACGCTTGATCCTTTTTATATTTTATGCCATTTTTTTGAAAAATACTCCAAGGCAAAACCTACCACAGAGATGCTAGTAGAATTATGGTCGAAACGAGAAGTGGTACCTGAATTGGGGACAATCATCATCCCACCCTTTGATCCTGTCCTCAAACAAATCAGAATCATCACTTCCAAAAATGATCCCAATACACCCGAAGAACTCATTCTCACCTTCCCCAAACAAGTGGTCCGCCTATCCGATGTGGAGCAACGCTTTGGTGCGTATACGCTCGAATTTGTAGAAGAAACGATGACGAGCTCCTTTACCTTTGCCAATATCCGCTCCATCTTTGTGGATAAAATAAGTTGCCGCTTTCATGGCAAATTCTCTGAAAAAGAAGATGGTAATTTCGCCTATATCGAACCCATCGAATTCGAGCGCCGCCAAATTGATCGAGACCAACTCGTCTTTAAAAGTTTTGCGATTCATTTTCGCCCGATGGGCTGGTGATACAATCAAAATAATAATGAAAATTAAAATGTAATACCGTTTTAACAAAATCCTTTCGTATATAATTTATGATTTTGCCAAATCGGCATTATACGTTTTTGGTGTGATTTACGAAACCACTTATTCAATTGCGTATAAGTGGCAAGTGCAAGTGCAAGTTTTCATTGATTCCTTTATAAAAATGAACGCTTCTATAATACCATCACCCAAGTATGGTAGTTTCAGTTTGTACCTGAAACTTGTTGTTAGCCTATACGTCTTTGACGTGATGGTCTTATACGATACTCACGTCAGAGACGTGTAAGGATAATGTGCTTCAGTCAGAAGACTGAAACGAACATTTTTGGGTGGATAGACTGAGGTTATCAATTAGGGTACTTATCCAATTGTTCTATGATTCCTTTTAGAACTTTAATGAAATGATCATGACCGTCTCGTTGATTCTCTTTTGATTTTTCATCTGTTTCTAAAGTAGCTTGATCGTTATTTTGTTTAATTCTAAAGTTTAAAACCTCTATAAAGTTTTCTTTTGCTTTAGTCACATGTCCTTTTTTTAGAGCTTGTAAAGCTGAATTAGTTTTTTTATGTTTAAGTGCATTTGAATAATCATCATTTCCCCATTTTGTAGTTAATTCACCAACCGTCTTTGCTTTTGAGAAAGAATGTGCTAGTTTATTATTTTTATTTTTATCGAGCCATTTCAGACCATCTTCATTTACACCTTTTTCTTTAGCAGTATGAAATTGATGAGGGAGGTTTTTTTTGGGGGAGAATTTTTCAATAATTTCATTTATTGATTCATGACCTTTACTAAGTAATTTAATAAAATTAAGTAACTGAGTTTGATCATCAATTACTAAAGTAATACCTTCATAATCTTCTTTAATAAAATCTATATCTTTAAGTTTTAATGCAACTAACTCGTCTTTTAAGTCCTGGCTCATAGATTCATCTATTCCAAAATCATCTTCAATATAATCATAAAGGCTTGCATAATCTATTATGTTATAGCCTTCTTCAATACGAATTTTCTGTATAGTTTTAGCAGAATCGGTATTTTTTCTGTCTAATTTTTTAATAGCATTTTCTGTTGTTAATCTTTTAGCCTTTCCCCCCATCACATCCGCTTCTTTTTCCAATTTCGGATCATCATTTACATTCACTTTTCCTTTGAGTTGGGTGGTCGGTTTTACGCGTCCTTGTTTTTGTTGGACGACGTGCCAAGCTTCGTGGGGGAGGTGTTTTTCTTGACCGGGGGCGAGGTGGATGTCCGTACCTTGCGCGTAGGCGTGGGCTTGGAGTTGGGCAGGCTTGGGAGAGTTGTAGTGCACCTTTACATCATCCATAGCCAAGCCAGAGAGATTTTCGACACCTGTTTTGAGGTCGTCGGGTAGTCCAGTTTTGTTTTCCTTTTTTTGGAGTGGGGCTTCTGTTGTTGTAGCGTCATTCGTCTGTTGTTGAACGGGGGTATTTTCTCGCAGATAAAAGAAGGGATCTATTTTTTGCTGTTCCTGAATGTGTGCTTTTAGCTTTCGCATCTGAATAGCTTCTGGGCGATTGTCCACTAGTCGAGGAGGAGGATTCTTTTTTTGCTGTTCTTGAATGTGTGCTTTTAGCTTTCGCATCTGAATGGCTTCTGGGCGATTGTCTACTAGTCGGGGAGGAGGATTCTTTTTTTGCTCGGCTTTGATTTTTCGCATCAGGGTAGCAGTCGAATCATTGTAGGCGAATCCTTTTGTACTTAGTGGAGTGGATTTGGATGGCGTCGCTTCAAATCGACGAGGGCTTTCTTCGGTTCGTTCTTGATGTATTCGTTCGGACATAATGCATTAAATTATTTTATATATAAACCAATGCAAACATATTGCCAAAAACAATACGTTTTCTATGTCCTAACAAAATGGTATCACAATAGCATGCCTGCCTGTCTTTCGTCCTCTTCTTCTTGGGCGGGTTCTTCTCTATTTCTTAATTCCTGTGCTTCTAAATCATCTTCTTCCTCTATTGCTATACCCATCAAGAATTGCTCGGGATTATCTTGTAGTAAAGCATTTTGAAGCTCGATGTAAAAATTAGCGTATTCGCCTCGTAATCCAATCAAATCCATTAGTTGTCGCATGAATACATGGTATTGTTCATCAGGATTCGGTACAGCTACATTTTCGGGATTCGCATTATTTTGAGCGGCTTCTTGTGGTGCTTGTTCTTCTTGCTGCTCTTGTTGTTCTTCAAGTGGTGCTTCTGGAATGGCATCGTCCACCTGTTCTTCTTGTACATCGTCTTCCTGTATAGCATTAAGGAAGTTTTCATCAACTAAATCAGATAAATTAGTAGTACTTCTTTCGCGCTGTTCGATAATCGGCTCTAAGGGCATTCTATTTTCTTCGATGATTGGGGCATTATTAGGGGCATGTTGTGGGTCAGCTCCAAATTGTTCTTCATAGGCAGCACTTCCGAGAATGTGATCATTGAGATAGGTTTGAATTTGTGAACGATTGCTGGTGATTTTATTTTGTAGAAAATCGTGTTGATTACTATCAATTAAGCCTTGTTGGAAATATTTATTGATAGTAGCTTCTCGTTTGGCTAAGATAGCTTCCATTTTGTACAAATAAACGTAATCATTTTGATTTCCTGCGCGTTGTAAGTTCTTGGCAATTTCGTTTTGATTGAGTAAGGTTTTAAAGGTATTTGTTTTCAAATCAATAAAAAGACTTTGAACTTTCAGCTTCATTTTATCTTTAAAACCTGTATCAGCCAAAAATTCTTCTAAGCCATCGCTATCTAGGTTATTTTTTTTAATGTAAGCGAGGTGTTTTTCGAGCGCAGTTTTAATTTTTTTGTCTGCTAATTTTATGGCTTGTTTACTAATGGTTTTGCCCGCAGCTGATAAGACCGTTGTACCTTGTTCGAGTGCTTTCTTTATGACTTGTTTGATTAAGTATCCTTTTTTGTCGACTTCTTCGGTAGTAATATTATTGATAAAGGTAGTGTCTTCATTCATTTCTTTAAAAACTTTATTCATTGCTTCCTTTTTGTCTTTATCGCTAGCCATCACATCATCATAAATGAATTCATCATCATCATTTAATCGACCAAAATCAATATGCTTTATGGTAACATAGCCTCTTACAAAATTGACTTGATCTTCATTTTCTTCAGCTAAGTTCCCTTGTCGGAGAAATCCATTTTGGAAGGCATCTACAGGAACTTCTACTAATAATTTTTTATTTTTTGCTACTTTTTCTTTTTCAGCTAGATGCTCTACAACCTTTAGCATTACTCCTTTTTTCAAGATACCGACTTTGAGTCCTTTGGCTTTTTTTCTAAAGGCATTGCTCATTTTACTATTGTCGATATGTACGGTTACGCCATCTTTATTTGTCCGTCCTGAATCCCCGACTGAAATCTTTTTTGAAAAAGGCCACCTTTGAGCAGTACTAGTTTCATTTTCTAAAGCTACTTTTTGCAAAGATTCTTTTGAAGAAGCATGACTTGATGAATTAGGATCAAGTGCTTTCGCGCCCATCACATCGGCTTCTTTTTCCAATTTTGGATCATCATTAATATTGACTTTGGCTTTCATTTGCATAGTTGGTTGGACGCGCCCTTGTTTTTGTTGTACGACGTGCCAAGCTTCGTGGGGGAGGTGTTTTTCTTGACCGGGGGCGAGGTGGATGTCGGTGCCTTGCGCGTAGGCGTGGGCTTGGAGTTGGGCGGGCTTGGGGGAATTGTAGTGGACGTTAACATCATCCATAGCGAAGCCAGAAAGGTTTTCGACACCCGTTTTAAGATCATCAGGCAATCCAGTTTTATTTTCTTTTTTTTGAAGAGTAGTAGTATCTCGTAAATAAAAGAAAGGATCTATTTTTTGTTGTTCTTGAATGTGCGCTTTAAGCTGACGCATTTGAATCGCTTGAGGACTATTATCTACTAAGGGATAGTAGGATGATTTTTTGTTGTTGTTTGTTGTTGCTTGAAAACGTCGAACAGGATAATTACGTTCTTGCTTCTCAATATGCTTTGCCATGGGTGTAGTTTTACAAAAGGAAAAATTTTCAAATTGTAATATAATATTTTTTATATTAAAAAACAATATATTTCAATAATCCCTATAGGGTTCCTTATAAAAAGGAAAAACAAAGTTTTTCGTAAAAAATCACCTTGAAAAGAGGCTTGTTCCAACGTAATTTATTGCGTTGCCCTTAAAAAAGAACACGCTTCCTAAGTTTTGTCCTGTACACAGAAGAAAACCTTTAATAATCCCTAAAGAAGAAAATCTCCCTTTCTTTAAAGGAGATTTTCTTTAAGACCTCAGAATTGATCTATCATATTTATGATGACTGGAAATAACGTATTTAATAAGGTCGCGCTAAATATTGTCCTTTTGCTTCGCCAATGATTTCGTCATTGTGGAAAATTAAGTTCCCACGAAGAAAAGTAGATTTTACTTTGCCATTCAATTCTACTCCCTCAAAAGGGGTATACCCCTGCGCACTTTCAGACTCTGCCGCACGAACTACAAAGCTTTCATGCGGATCGAATAAAACCACATCGGCATCATACCCCAAGGCAATATCTCCTTTACTACGCAAGCCATACCGTTTAGCAGGATTCCAGCACACGAGTTCCGCCATATGATTGTAACTCATTCCTCGTTTGCTTCCTTCTGAAACCAATCCAGATAAAAGGTATTCTGTACCTCCAAAACCAGATTTAGCCAAGAATATATTCTCTGGATCATTCGGATCTTTTTTAAATTCAGCAGAGCAACAAGCATGATCACTAACCACCCAATCTAATTTTCTATCCAATAAACATTGCCATAAATACTCAACATTTTCACGTGAACGAATGGGTGGATTTACCTTAGCATGACCCGCAGCAGGGGAGTCGTAATCTAATAGTAGATGACCTATCGTTACTTCTTTTTTGAAATTAATATGTGGAAATACTTGTTCCATCATTAGGGCCGCATCTACGGCTTTTTTAGAGGATAAATGCAATAAATTGATATTCGCACAATCCGTTTCATGGGCCAAATATCCAGCAATAAATATCGCGAGTCCTTCAGAATGTGGCGGACGAGATGCACTATACGCTCTCAAACCAGTTAGACTTTTATCTCGCTCAACAATTTCTGTGTATGCCCGCATAATTTCGGCGGTTTCGCAGTGTAGGCTAAGACTGATTTCATCTTTTTTATCTGGATTTGCGAGCATTGCTTTTTGAATAGCGCGCATGATAAATTCAAAATGGGCAATATCATACTGTTCACCTTCAGGAGTCATCAAAAATTCGTTTTGACTACCTTTAGACGATTTACCATGTAAACCATGACTACCATAAAACATGAATATTTTGAAAGAGGTCACGCCAAATTTTTCAATCAACATTTCTATTTCTTCTCGATGTTCATAACGAATAGGGGCCAAGTGATAGGCATAATCTACATGAAACCGACCATTTGAAATATCTAAGACCTCAGGAAAAAAATCTGCATAGGGGCCTGTTTTATATAAATAATATTTGCCCGTACGCATGTAGTTGATACTCGTGGTCACCCCTCCCATAGCTGCGGCTTTACTCTCGGTAATGGCATCTTCACTTAGGTGCGAATAGATACCCGTATGCATGTGCGCATCCACTAATCCGGGAAAGGCTAATTGTTGTTTGGCATCAATAACTTTTTTGGCGTCTTCTGCTTTTATCTCAGGAGCTATTTTGGTAAATTTTCCGTCTTTAATACCCAAATCAAGCAAGTCAATGTGTTGTTTATTGGGTCGAACGACACGTGCATTTTTAATAATTAAGTCTAGCATGTTTAAATTTTAAATTATTGATTGATTTTTCAATGTTTTGATTTCTTCTTTGGTATACCCCAGCGCTGCTAACAATTCTGTTGTATGTTCACCAATTTCTGGTGGTTGGCTATGTAATTTTACTTCTGTATCTCCATATTGAATTGGAAATTTTGGAAGTTTAGTCATTTGTCCATTCGGCATGATGGTTTCCAATAACTGATTTCCTTGATTCAATTGTGGATCATCAAATAAATCTTCGGGTCTAGCGATAGGGGCGAAGGGAATATTGGCAGCATCACACTTTTGGCTAATTTCGCTTTTAGTAAATTGAGCCACCCTTTTATCCAATTCAGGAATAAACCATGCTCGTTCATCTATTCGACCGTTATTAGTACTAAGCCGTTCATCTTCTAACCAATCTTCCCATTCAAAAAACTGACAAAAACGTTCCCAATGTTTTTCGCTAATAATGCCAATAAATATCTTGTCTGCATCTTTGGTATCAAATACTTTATAAATGGACCACGCACTTACACGAGCTGGCATAGGCGGTACTTGATAATCAATTTGAGAAGCATAAGCCATGTGTTGTCCCATCAAAAAAGTACAAGTTTCATACAAAGCAGCTTTTACAAATTTGCCTTTATTGGTTTTTTCTCGTTCATACAAGGCTTGTAAAATACCGATATAACCAAACATGCCTCCCGTAATATCAATAGCGGATGTTCCTGCACGAAGCGGATCTCCAGGGCGACCTGTCATATACGCCAAGCCCCCCATCATTTGCACTACTTCGTCCATCGCGTGTCGTTTTTGATAAGGCCCATCTAAAAATCCTTTTAAAGAACAATAGATTAATCGCTCATTTAATTGATTCATTTTTTCATAACTAAAGCCCAAACGATCCATAGTACCAGGACCAAAATTTTCAACCAAAATATCGACCTCTTTTGCCAATTGGTAAATCAATGCTTTACCTTTTTCTTCTTTCAAATTGACGGTGAGGCTTTTTTTATTCCGATTGTACATCCAAAAATAACCCGTTCCAAAGCCTTTTAATCGGCGCGTATGATCGCCATGAGGAGGTTCGACATGAATAACCTCTGCGCCCATATCAGCTAGGAGTAAGCCCGTACAAGGGCCCATGACGGCATGGGTGAATTCGAGGACACGAAGCCCTTTTAAAGGTAAACTATCCATTGATTTTTGTACTTAATTTTTTTCCAAGTATTCGTCCAAAACTCAAAGCAGGCGTAATCGCCATACCACTACAAAAAGCTGAACCGCTCGTCGCTCCCAAACCCAATAATTCCCCTGCTGCATACAAACCCTGCATCACCTCACCTTGTTTATCAACGATTTGTAATTGTTCGTTTACTTTCATTCCTCCAAAGGTCACCAAAACTGAAGCGTGAACGAGAAGTGCATAGTAATGAGCAGTTTGAATTTTATGGTTTAACTGTGTTCTTCCAAACTCGGTATCTATTTTATTATCGCATGCTTCATTGAAGGTATCTATTGTCTTTTTTGTGGTTAGATAAGGTAAACCAGCTTTTGTACAAAGTTCCTCGATAGAAGAAGCCTGCCAAATGAATTTTTCTTCTTTTGCGACTGCTTTGATTTTGTCAGTATCCCAGCCAATCATGATTGAATTTTCAGCACCACCTGCATTTCGTTCCAATAAGGCGGTTTCATCGAAAATGATCCAGAATTTCCAATCGGGTTGCTGCACGACGATTCGCTCTCTGGTATCAGCATTGGGTTCATTTTCATTCATAAAGCGTTTTCCATGCTTGTTGACGTATATTTCTCGTGCTGGTCGATAGATAGACGTTAAGACCATTGCCCAAGCTTCATTAAAATTACAACGTCCTTCTTCTAATTCTACGCCTCCTAAACTGGGGAGATGAAACTTACCATATTCAAAGACACCACCCAAATCTTCAATAATTTGATGCCCATCACCTGTTGCAGTAGGGTAGCTAGAACTCATCAAAGGGGTATTAGGATGTTTGGCATTAAAATAAGCAGGATTGCTCCCATAACCACCCGTCGTGAGGACGATATATTTGCCAAAAAATGATTGTTTATTCGTAACGGCTTCATTAAATCGACCCTCATTTTTTCTTAAAGCTGTTAAAGTTGTTTCTAGAAATAAATCTATATTTCCTTCTTCAACTTGTTTATCCCAAAGTGGACGAAGGACTTTATAAATAGAAAGAGCTTTATTGGTGCCATAATGTGTACGTGCTTCGGTATAAGGGACATGGCCATAAATGATTCTTGGACATTCAGGAGCAAAGTCAAACCCTAAATCTTCTAGCCAATCTATTGTTTTTGGCGCTTCGTAAACGGCCATTTTGGTAAGCGTTAAATCTCCAGTACTATCATTAATGCGAAAGATGTCAGCTAGGTGTTTTTCTGGAGAATCTTCAATGCCTAGTTGTTTTTGACGACGCGTACCTCCTGCACTCATATGTCCTCCCGACCAATGCAATGCCCCACCAATATGGTCTGCTTTTTCTATCACGGCTACTTTTGCGCCCTGTTGTGCGGCAGTAATGGCGCATGCCATACCAGCAGTTCCAGCTCCTATGATAAGTATATCGTACATTTTGTTTATTAAGCAGTAAGCCAAAAACCCGCCTGTCGCAAACTAAATAGTCACGGCGGACAGGAATTAATAAGTAATTTTCATTAAGCGTTTCTAAAAATGGTCGCGTTCTTGATTGAAAATCAATCTCTTGCCACATTTAGAAACGCGAAAACCAGTCTGCCACCAAAGTTAATGGTGACTGGCAGGTAAATGTCATTAATTTTGATTTGGCGTTTAATCTAAAATATAAGTACCATTTTTCTTTAAATAAGCCACCATACCTCCTTCTTTTAAAATATCAATCATGACCTTTGGTAAAGGTGTTGCTTGATAGCTTTTTTGAGTAGTTAAATTGATGACTTTTCCATTTTGTAAATCAATTTCTAATTTATCATTTTCAGCAATAGTATGATTTGGAATTTCTAATACAGGTAAACCAATATTAATTGCATTCCTAAAAAAAATACGCGCAAAATATCTTGCAATAACGACGGAAACACCGATTTCCTTTATCGCAATAGGGGCTTGTTCCCTAGAAGAACCACATCCAAAATTATCTCCCGCCACTAAAATATCTCCCTGTTTTACTTTTGTTCTAAAACTGGGATCCAAGTCTTCTAAAACATGCGCTGCTAAAGCAGAAATATCCAGCGTCTTGGTATATTTCCCTGGGATGATGCGATCAGTATCGATATTATCGCCATAAACATGTGCCGTTCCTTTTATCATAAATATTTTTTTGGATTGGTAATTTTACCTTCTAGCGCAGAAGCCGCCACAGTAGCGGGAGCACCTAGATAAATATTAGAATTAGGATTACCCATGCGTCCTTTAAAATTTCGATTGGCCGCAGAAATGACGACCTCATCATTAGCAGGAACACCTTGATGTGTACCTACACAGGGTCCACAACCTGGATTGATAATAGCGGCACCTGCTTCTATTAAAGTTTGTAAAGTTCCATCCGATATGGCATCCAATAGCACTGAGCGAGAGGCAGGCGCAATGACAAAGCGTACGCCTTCAGCAATACGATTACCTTTTAAAATTTGTGCAGCAATTTGCAAATCTTCTAATCGACCATTACAACAGGTACCGATAAAAGCATAATCAATTTTTTGTCCTTCATGAGCATGGATATTTTCTACATTATCAGGACTTTCAGGGCTACTGATTTGGGCTTGGAGATTGCTAACATCAAACTCAAAAGTTTGAACATAATGGGCATTCGCATCAGGATAAATTGCATCGAATGAATAATCTAATTGCAAGCCTTTTGGATGTACAAACCCTGTTTTGCCCCCCATTTCAGCCACCATATTAGCGATGGTCATCCGACTAGCGAGTGTCATATTCTCAAAGGCTTCTCCATGAAATTCTACAGATTGATAGGTCGCACCTGAGATACTTATTTTACCCACCAAATACAAAATTAAATCTTTCGCTGTAACACCTTCTTGTAAATAACCATTACAGATGATACGAATGGTCTCAGGAACTTTTAGCCAAATCTTTCCCGTCTTGAGTACTGCTGCTAGATCCGTCGAACCCACTCCACAAGCCATCGCTCCCAATGCACCATAAGTAGGTGTGTGAGAATCAGCTCCCATAAATATATCACCCGGTCGGACAAATTGATGTTCTACCATAACTTGATGACAAATTCCTTCTCCAATTTCAAATAAGCGAATACCCTTTTCCTTAGCAAATTGTCGCATCAAGCTATGTAAATTAGCAATGCGTTCATTGGGTGCTGGTGCGGCATGATCTATGATTAATGCACATTTTTCAGGATTCCAAACACGACCACCTCCCATTTCCTCAAACGCTTTGATCGCAAAAGGACCAGTTGTATCGGTCGCCATTGCTCCATCTACATCTGTAATAATGAGATCACCCGCTTTTACGGATCGACCGAGGTGATTGGATAATATTTTTTCAGCTAAGGTCATACTACTTTAATATCTGTTTTGTTCCAAAGTTTGTACAATTGACCTTGTAATTCATGGCCTAATAAGGATTCTAATTCTTTGCTCAAGGCACTAATTTTACCAATGTCAATTCCTGTTTCATACTCCATTTGATGAAGTAGGTGTACGGTATCTTCTGTCGCAATATTGCCTGTCGCACTTTTAATAAAAGGGCACCCCCCTAATCCACCAAAAGCGGTATCAAAATAACGAACACCTGCAAGCAATGCAGCATATACATTGGCTAAACCTTTATTCTCGGTATTATGCAAATGAAGAATGACGGGTTTATCTTCAGCTAAAGCCAAAACTTCTTGCATCAAATCCTGTAGGGCTTGAGGGTTTGCCATGCCCGTACTGTCCGCTAGCGCGATTTCTTCCACACCTTCATCTAGATGATGCTTCACCATATCTAAAACATGTAAAACTTGAATCTTACCTTCATATCGACAACCAAATGCGCATTGAATACCGCCGCGTACTTTAACATTATTTTGATGGGCTAATTTGACCATTTCTTTGAAAGCTGCTTTTGCTTCTGACAAGGTCTTGCGTGCATTTTTTTGACTGTGTGTATCGCTTGCTGAAATAGAACAAGCCAAGTGATCTAAACCTGCATTGATACCGCGTTCTACTCCTTTTAAATTTAAGACCAAACCACTGTAAATAATGCCTTCTTTTTTGTTGATGCGCTTGCACAATTCATCTGCATCTGCCATTTGTGGAACGAGTCGAGGATGGACAAAAGAAGCGACTTGTATACGTTGAATGCCAGCATTTACCAATCGGTCAATATACGCTAATTTTTGTTCCGTTGAAATGATGGTAGAAAGCGTTTGAAATCCATCTCGTAAACCTTGTTCTTCTATGATTACGTTCATTCTTGTTCTATTAATTCCATAAATTCTAACCAAACACCATCTGGTGAGCGAACAGCAAATATATTGACTTTGCCATAAGGTTCTAGCATCATTTCTGTGATAGGGCAGTACAACTGTACTCCTCTTTCTTGTAGTTGTTTTGCATAAGCAGCAGCATTTGAAACAGGGAAGCGTAGCATTAATATCCCTAGATTGGGCGGGACGGCTAAATTTTCAAAATTTTCTCCTTCTAAGCCTTTCATTTGGATAAATTCTACAGAGCCAAAATTCACACCTTCAGGATGTACAATATAAACTGGCAATTCGATATCATCATTGATGTTTTGAGGAATACCCAATACATTTCTACCAGCTTTGCGGTCAATGCCTTTGGTTTGCATATAAATTTTAAAGCCTAATTTATTAACAAAAAAATCCAGTGCAGCATCTGCATCTTTGCTAATGTGGGTGGAATTAAAGACATGACTTAGCTTACGTAAATTGGGATAGCCTTCAAGAGTGGGAGCGTGGCGCTGCATCATCGCAACGGCAATACCATCATCTCCCTGCATGACGACTTCAGCAACGTCAAATTTACCAAACTGATACCGAATAGGATCGCTATATCCATTCCAACCTGCTAATTGAAAATCTTCAAAAGATTGTTGTAAATCTTTAGCACGAAGGTTAATATCGAAGATGCCGCCTGTGTCCCAAGGGCGACCACTAGAGCGAATTTGTTGTTGATCGACATTTTCAAATTGTACTAATCTCAAAAAACCTTCTTTGTCATTAGGATTATTTAGTAAAGCTTCTTTTGAAGGAATATCTGCTGGAAGTTTCCAAAATCTATTTTGTGTGGAATTTCCTGTTCCTTCATAAATGACTTGCCATCCAGCGACTTTTTGATACAATTGTTTAGCCGCTTCAATATCCGAAACACTAAAGATGACTTCTTGAAATCCTTTAACTCTGGGCGTATCAACAGATGTATTTTCGAACTGTAAATTGTGTTGGAAGCTAGGGAATTTCATGGTATTAACAGTTGAATTTATATCTTGCTTTTGTTGATTTTGGCAACTAACAAATAAAGTAATAAATACGAAAACTAATATCCACCGCATCAAAATAGTTAATTAGATTAATTATTTATAAAGTTAACTAATTTTTTGATAAATTTGAGTGTTAAAACCAAAATAATGAAATACTTTTTCCTTAGCCTTATTTTTATCATTTCGTTGACTAATTGCGCTAATCAATTGAAAGAAAATACTACTCATAATACATCTTCAAAGATAGTAACGAAAGATCCCTTAGCACCTACTTCCGACGCTGCCGATGCTCTAACTGGAGGTTTGCACACGGCAACTTTGGCTACAACTTCTTTAGAAGATATTAAGAAGTTTTATGTTGATGGAATGGGAATGAGTTTGGAAGGACCCCTTCCCGTAGATGCAACAACAAAGCAGCAGCAACGCCAACTTTGGGATATTCCTAAAGATATTAATTGGGAAACCTACCGATTGTATCGTCCATCTGTACCATCGTTGATTCAAATCCGATTAATGGTATTGAACAAAGAAACCCCACTTATACATAAGAGTTGGAGTGCACGAGAATTGGGGCCTTTTTCTTTGGGTTTTCCAAATTTAAATCAAGAGCAACTAGATAAAGAATTGCGAACCAAAGGCTTTGAATCCATGGCTGCCTTACAAGAAGGAACCGTACCCCGAAGCGACGGTACTTCTTATCGATATATTGAGACCATTTATAAAGCACCAGACTATCTACATGCTGTCGGAATTGAGCGTAAGGATGGGATGAATCAATTAGCACCAGTGGATTCCTTAACACAAAAAGGAGGGCCAGGATATTCCGCAATGGTACTCAAAGATTCAGATACCTTTTTGAAATTTTTAACTGATGTTTTAGGACAAGAATTAAGAGCCGACCGAGAATGGAAATCGAGTCCAGGTTCTGCATTAGGAATTGAAGAAGGTGTGCCTTTTCGATTTGCTTTGGTGTATGCCAAAGGTCATGCATATAATCATCTATTATTTTTAGATTATAAAGATGGACAGTATATCGAATTAGACGTAACTCCAAAAGTACCCAATAGAGGATTGGGCATGTGGACCTTCAAAACAAAAGATATTCAAGAAATAAAGTCAAATGCTGAAAAGATGGATATTCAAATTTTACAAGAACCAATGGTTTACAATGATCCAATTTTAGGCAAGGTAAAGGTCATGACGATGTTGGCCCCCAATGGATTTTTGATAGAAATTTTTGAACCGACTTAATTATGGATGGGATCGAATTATTCAAACAAATCTTAATTGGCGACCTTGATAATCAAGAACAGATTGATGCAGAACGTGCTGCAGGGCAACAAGTACATCCTTATGCGAAGCATGTGACGAGGGATTGTACACACATCGTTCGGAATATACCAACGGAAATAAATGGTGTTTTTATTTTGGAAGAAAGCTATTACACCTATCCAGAGAAAGAGACGGAAGTGAAGCCCCTTTTATTTTTTGTAGAGCCCCATCATGGTAAAAGTGTATGCTTACATTCCATGCAGATTCCTACTCGATTGGACAAAAAAGAGGTCGTGAATGCCAATGCAGATTTATACTTTGATTATGAAGAATTAGAGGAGAGTTCTCGGTTTAAACCTGCTATTTATCATTATCATGAAGATGGCTATTTTACGGTACATCATCCCAACGAATTGGGTAATGGGATACGATTTACCTTAATTGAAACTTTGACATTAGATTATTTAGAGGTGATGGAGTTGTTAGAAAAAGATGGTGTTCGATTGACACCTTATGATACTCCTTTGATTTATAAGCGAATAAAATAAAGATGATCTTCAATAAAAGAAAGAGTTGGAGTTGCGAGCTAGGAAGCTCGATTGATATTTTCAGGAGAAGTTAGGAAACTTCTCCAATCATTAAAACTAAAAAGGGCAGCAAATCAATTACTACCCTTTTTTGATTAATCTTCTTTTTTTTGTGCGGCCATTTTCTTAAAGTAGGTCCAACTGGTTTCATTGGGATGGGAGTACTCGGTAGGAGCGTGGCGATATTTTGGATTGTTTGCCATGACATAATCGGTAAGGAGTTTTGGCATAGTATTATAATCCTTTTCCATTAATTTATAACCTGCCCCTTGATAAACCATACGACCAGATCGTTGTCCCATATTGAGCCAAGGCAACCACGGGCCGATGCGTGTCCAAGAGATCGTACAATTGATACTGTTTTGATTGGGATCATTCATGGCTTCTTCAGAGAAGAAAAATTGGAATAATTCAGCGGCTTCATATAGATCAGACTGAGAATTTTCAGGAAATTCTTCCACTTTAAGTGGTGAAGGATAGGCAAGAAATACATCTGCATTCATACAAATCATATCTTCGCCATATTTATTGTGATTAACACCCCATTTACCAAATCGACCTTCTAAGGCAAATTTTTGATTCACTGGTGAATTCCAAACATGTAGTACATCTACCGTTTTTTCAGTATAAGGATTTTCAAATTTCTCCAATACTTCTCCTGTTTTTAAATCAAGATAAAGTAAAACTTCATTCGTCAGCAATTCATAGCTATGTTCACCCGTTTTAATCGTACGAGCGATATTATACATTTCAAACC
This sequence comes from Saprospiraceae bacterium, assembly GCA_020628645.1. Taxonomy (GTDB): domain Bacteria; phylum Bacteroidota; class Bacteroidia; order Chitinophagales; family Saprospiraceae; genus JAHDES01. The sequence goes on along the minus strand of JAHDES010000007.1, from coordinate 71,631 downwards.
CCATGAGTGGTTTATCTCTTTCGCCATCTACAAATCCATAGATTTTTCCATTGGCATAATAAATGACTTCTTCATTATCTGTCAACGATCCTCTTACTTTAACAAAGGCTGTAAGATTATCTTCAGCTTTATCTAAATCAAGATGTAAAGAAGAAGTGACTGAAGGGGTAGAAGTATCTTCTACTACAGCAGTGGAATGTTGTACGGCATCACAAGTACTAAACACCAAAAGGATGCAAGAAAGCAGTAGAGTGGGGATTAATTTTTGCATAATTTAAATTTTAGTCTAAACTCAAAATTAAAGAACACAGGGCTTATTCCAATGAGAATGAGCCCTGTGTTTTGTGAGATTTAATACGAAACTTAAAAGTCGTACCCTAAGGTGATCAAAATTCTACGTGGAAGAATCGGTATCCCCGTAAAATAAGTAGCATCACCGATACTTGGATCAGCTTCGAGTGCTTGCTTCATGCCCAAGGCGGCATCATTATCGGAAACATAAAGCATTCGAAGGGCGGTATCTGAATTTAATAGGTTTTTAACGGTCAAGGTTAATCGTATTCTATTACTATCACCAATGGGAACCTGACCATAAAGTCCCGCATTAACTAACCAATATGGATCTTGTTCAAATACATTAGTCGCATCAGGGAAACGTCCTAAGTTGAGGTTGGAAGCAACATTTGCACCAAAATATTTAGAGTTATACCCCAAATTGAAATTCCAAATGGTAGAAGGTACTCTTGGTAGTTGATTACCTCGTAAATCAATAGAGTAATTATCTACTGAAGTTGTATCATCAATCATTTCTGTTCCTTCAAATACATAGGTATTACCAAATGCATTACCATTAGGATTGGAACGAGATACAGGGATTTTGAAATCTAAAAAGGTAGCATTTTGTAAAGTAAGACTTGTAGTAACTAGTAAACCTTTTACACTAGTAGGTGCATAGGTCAATGCCAATTCTCCACCGACGATTTGGTTTGTACCAAGGGGTTTCAGGGTTGCAATGGCACCTTCGTAAACAGTTGCTAAACGATTATTAATTTTAGTATAAAAACCAGCAACATCAATTCCTAAGTCGCCAATGCCTGTACGATAGCCTAATTCAAAATTATTAACGATTTCATTATTTTCAATAGTTGGTTTTGAGGTTAATGCTGAGGCTCTTAATGCAGTATAGGCACTATAGTCGGGCATTCTATAGGCTCTTACTGCATTGCCGTATAAGGCAGAACGTTCACTCAAAAGATAGTTGAATCCAATAGATGCGCTATAGTCAGAATGCTCTTCTTCTCTAGTGGTAACATCTATACGACCATCTGCATCTTCATCATAGAAGCCTTGCAAATCCATTTGTACTCGATCCCATCGGAAACCGATATTGGTGGTCAGCTTGTCGCCAAATTTTATTTCATCACCTAGGAAAAAGGCAGTTGTATTAATTTGGTATTCATCAACTCTTGCTGGAGAACCTGTCGTTGGAGGAGGGAAAGTAGGCGGTGGGAAGAAACCATGAAATGATAAACCTGCCTCTCGGTCGTTGGTATGCCAACCTGCTAAACTATAGGTCTCAGGAGTGTAATTTCCTTGCGAAAGAAACGTTCCAACACTGATTCGATGCTTATTACGACTACCGATGGTATAGGTTAATCGTAATTCATTCATAATATCCGTGTCATTGCCATCTCCATCAATCAATACTCGGATATGACTAAAAGGAGCATCCGTATAAAAGGTAGAAACGCCTAAGTTAAATTTTGTACCATGATCATAGCTTTGGTAACGACCTTTGTAAGAAAGCGTCAAATTATCATTGAGATTATAATCAAGCATAGCACCAAAGTTGCCACCTCGCGCATAATTACCATCTTCATTTAAGGCTTGTACACTACGTGTTTCAGCTTCTCCTCCTTTATTCACCACATTGAAACTCAAATCGTCCAAACCTTCGAAGTAAAAAGAGTTCGTTGTTTCCCAACCATTTCTAGGTTTGAAAGTATTCACAACGAAAGGAATATCAATCATATTTTGAATAGAAACATTTACATACGAACCGAAGACACGAAGTTTACTATTATTGTTTAATAAAAAGTCAACATTCGCTCTCAATTGACCACCTCTATCATTATACCCTAAATCTCTAAAACCTCGGTCATTGACATAGTATCCACCAACATTATAGCGAATATTGTCACTTATTGGGCCATGAAGCGTACCATCTATTTTCATGTCAAATCCATCTCTAGAAGTATTGTTATTATAATTGGTAAATCGTACAGAACCATGATGCTCTGTACCGCCTGTACGATTAATAACATTTACAACGCCAGCAGCAGATGAGCGACCAAATAAAGTAGCAGCACTTCCTCTCACGACTTCAACTCGTTCAACCCCTGGATCCATACCAAGTGCAAAATCAGGAGGTCGAGCAGTAGTCGCTAGCGTTGGTAATCCATCCATTAAAATACCAGTATAAACTAATCCATTACCAGAACCATCAGGAAAACCTCTGGTGAAAATCGCTCCACGAAAACGGCCTTGAGAAAAACTAGAGTACATACCAGGCGTTCCATTGATAGCTTCTGCAATACCTTCAGGTTTAGCTTCTTCCAATCGGACTTCATTGACTACATTAACAGCAGTAGTAGCTTCCAATTTTCGAATAGGTTGTCTAGTTGCAGTGATAATAACATCAGATAAGGTAGTGGCATCCTCTGCCATAACGACATCTAGTGTAGAAGCATTGCCAACAGTAACTTCTTGGTTAATCATTCCGATGTACGAAAAAGTTAAGACATCTCCAGATTTTGCATCGATGGTATAAGAACCATCAAAATCTGAAATCGCACCGATGCTCGTTCCTTTTACTACTACAGTAACTCCTACCAAACCCATGCCTTCATCGGCAGAAGTTACCTTTCCACTGATTTGTGCAGTAAGTGTCCAATTTATGAACAAACCGATTAAGATCAGAAAAGTAAAACGTAATTGTTGATTTTTCATAAGTAAAAGTTTAGACGATAATATATTTATATTTAGTTAAGAAGCTGCGGTCATTCAAAAACCCTATTGCCGAAGCAAATTAGGCTTGTGATTTTTGCAACTTGGGTTGTTTATAATGGTATTGACAGAAGGGTGATTCGTATAATAGGATTATACTTTCCAAGTCAAAAAACCATCGTTTTGTTAAGGTTAGTATGATAAACTTAAAAATTAATCTAATTAATTATTAACATAGTTAACTATTTTTTTTGTCAATTCAAGGCTTTTGTACTACTTTTTTATTTTTTTATTAATTTTAATTGGATAAGAATACTATTTTTAGAAAAATAATTAATTTTGTTAATTGTTAATTAAATTAACTAATTTATTTGACCTATGGATTTCAATTTTTTTCCTCATCATACAGGCGTTTGGGAAGGTACATACACAAGAATAGATGTAGATGGTAAAATCTTATTTAAACACAAGAGTAAGCTGACGTTAAAATTGGATGGACGAAGATGGTATCAAACCAACTTATATAATTTTGATGATGGAAGAGAAGAATTTCACAATTTTGGAGAAGCCATTTTCGACGATAATGGTGTTATGACTTTTGACAATCCTCGTATTTATGGCCAAGCATGGGAGGGCAAAAGTAATGTCATTTTAACGTGGACGTATAAAGATCAACCCGGTAGTCGTTTGTACGAAATAATTTCTTTGATAAGCGAGGGGCACCGTATGCGCGTATGGCAATTTTCTCAAGATGATGAGTTTCAAGGGCTCATGATGATAGAAGAATGGAAAACGGCGACTCAAGATACGATTCCAACATCTCATTTTCAACAAACTTCTTATATCAAAGAAGCCGTTTCATAAAGCAACGACAACTTTACCACAACTTTTACCTGCTAATAAATATTGGGAGGCAGCTTGAATAGATGCAATACCCTGAAAGGAAGAAGGGTCTATTTTGATTTGTAAATTGCCATTTTGATATAAAGAAAACAAGTGATTTCTCGCCTCAGGATGTTTGTCTTTATATAGATGATTCATAAAACACTGCACAGAAGCACCTTTCCAATAAATGCTTTCATAAACTCTTGCTCGATGGATTTTTTCAAAACGATCTCTACTTAATTCTGAAGCTAAACCAACGACAATTAATTTTCCAAGAGGTGCTAGGTTTGCTAAAAATGTATCAAAAATTTGTCCTCCAACAGAATCAATAGCAACATCAATATTATTGTTATATTCTTTATTCAAAACTTCAGCAATAGCTTCTTCACGATAGTTGATAATCCGATCACAACAATTTAAGCTATTCAGCATTTCTACCTTTTGTTCGCTCCCACAAATTGCGATGACTTGACAATTTTTCATCTTGCACAATTGTACCAAAATATGCCCAAGTCCACCCGCTGCTGCCGATACCACAACAGTTTGTCCTTCTTGTAAATCTGCCACTTGTTCAAGTGCCAAATGAGCAGAAATCCCTGTAGGGTTGATGGCTAAATATTCTGGACTAGCGTTAGGTATAAAAATAATATTACTTGCATCTACAACTTGAAATTGCTGATATGCACTTCCCACTTTTACTGTAGAAACAGCTTGTCCTAGTTGAATTCCTTCTACTAAATCTCCCTTAGCGACAATCTCACCCACAGCTTCCACACCAAATACAGATGGAAATTCCACTTTTATATAAGGTACATTGCCCTTATATAATTCTCGATCATAAATAGCATTGACCCCTACATATTTATTACGAATTAAAACTTCAAAGTCTCCCAAATCAGGAATGGGGCGTTCTATTATTTTCGTTGCAAGACGAATGTCTTCATGAAATTGATGGATGACGTATTGTTTATTCTTCATCTGTTTAAATTATTGTCGTGAGCCGACTTCAAGTCGTCTTACGATTAGTTTAATTATTCCTTTATATGTCTAATTTTATAGGCGAGAAGCATTTAAGAATAAGAGCTATTGATAATTGAAATTCTGAGGCTTGAAATAGTTAGTTATGTGAATTAATAATTGATTTAAGGTAGTTTTTTCTTCGTTCTTTTCTGTAAAGATCAAAATATTAAACTAAATAATTTCTTTTTTGTAAAAAATAATTAATTTTGTTAATAATTAACAGTGTTAACTAATTTTAGTTTAAAAAAATAAAAAAATTCCTATGGGAATGACCATCACAGAAAAGATCATGGCTCAAAATAGTGGGAAGAAAAAAGTAGTACCGGGAGAGCTAGTTTGGGTAGATGTACACACGGTCATGACAATGGATTATTTGGGCAAACAATGCTTTACTAAATTTCGCTCTCTTGGCAAAACGGAAGTCTTTGATAAAGATAGGGTCATTTGTGTGTCCGACCACTTAGTACCACCACCCAATCAAAAATTTGCGACCATGCTCAATGAATGGCGCGAGGTCGTCAGAGAACATGACATTACCTATTTCTATGATTTAGGTCGCCAAGGCATTGCCCATCAAATTATGGTGGAACAAGGTCATGTACTCCCAGGAAAAATAAGTATTGGTACAGATAGCCATGCGAATACATATGGTGCTGTAGGTGCGGTAGGCAATGCAGTTGGGGTGACCGATGCAGCTGTAGCGATGGCAACGGGGAAGGCTTGGTTTAGAGTTCCTGAAAGTGTAAAATTCCATATAACAGGAGAATGGCAGCCTTGGGTAATGGCGAAAGATTTAAGTTTACACATTATGGGGATGATGCACTGGAATGGGCATTTAATCTATAAAACATTAGAATACACGGGGCCAGCCATAGAAGCGCTTGATATGGCGGGTCGGATGACACTCTGCAATATGACCGTTGATTTAGGTGCTAAAAACGGAATTGTTGCCCCTGATAAAATTACCAAACGCTATTTAAGAAAAGTGGCGAAAGGCAATTGGCGAATGATCAAGAGTGATCCCACCGCTAAATATGATGCTGTTTACGAAGTAGATGTTTCTAAAGTAGTCCCTACCGTAGCACGTCCTCACAAGCTAGATGATACCGTTTCCGTAGAAGAAGTCATAGGAACGCCCTTCAATAAAGCCTTCGTTGGTACATGTACCAACGGACGCATTGAGGATATGGAAATCATGGCGCGCATTCTCAAAGGAAAACAAATTCATAGAGATGTCAATATGATCGTGGTACCAGCCAGTCAAGATGTTTATTTACAATCTATGAAAAAAGGATACTTGCAAGTTTTAGTCGAAGCAGGAGCCGCAATTGATACGCCTAGTTGTGCGGCATGTGCGGGCATTCACACAGGCGTGGCAGGTGATGGAGATATTGTATTAAGCGCAGGCAATCGAAATATGCAAGGACGCATGGGAAGCAAAAAAGCAGAAATCTATTTGACCTCTCCAGCCGTTGTTGCTGCATCTGTCATCAGTGGAAAAATAACCGATCCACGTACCATAAAAGCCTAATAAAATGATTCGTAGGTCATTTTTAAAGCAATCTACTTTTGCTGCCTTAGGTTTAACCTTTGGTCATACTGCCTGTGCTTTTCAACATAAAAAAGATACAGAAGTGTTGATTTTAGGAGCTGGATTGGCAGGATTGTACACGGCGATGCTTTTGCAGGAAAAAGGGATTAGTTATAAAATATTGGAAGGAAGTAATCGAGTAGGAGGCCGCTTGTTTACCAAAAGAAATTTAAAATCTCCCATAGAACTTGGGGGCGTTGAAATAGGAGACGGATATAAACGAGTACTGGAAGTTGCCAAACAAGTAAATATTGAATTAATCAAGCCAAAACCTTATCCAAAAAGTTGGATGATCCATTATAAAGGTGAAAATATAGTTAGTGATGATTGGGCAACTTCTTTGATGAATCCTTTATCTCAGGATTTGAAAAAATTAACCCCTTATCGCTTGGAAAGTGCTGCCTTGCGAGAAAAGATGCCTTTACAAAATACCTCCGATTGGTATCAAAAAGGATATGAAAAACTGGATAAACCATATCGTCATTTTTTGGAAGAAGCCACTTATGACGAAGAAGCGATTCGCTTAGCCAATCTTGCTGCCAATCACAATGGTTTAGATAAAATTTCTACCCTTCACGTGATGCGTTCTATGGCATATCGAATGATGGGAGGAAGTAAAGCAGTACTTAATGTTGCTGGCGGAAGTGATACTTTACCAAATGCTATGGCAAAATCCTTGGATTCAACTGTAGAATTGAACAAGCAAGTTGAAAAAATAATAGAAGAAAAAAATAGGATACAAGTTCAATGTCAAGATGGAACTTCTTACACAGCAGATAAATTAATTTGTACAATCCCATTTTCTGTTTTAAAAGATGTAGAGTTGGCCATTGGATTTACCGAGATACAAAAACAAGCCATTCAGCAATTGCCCTATACGAATATTGCTATAGCCATAGTTGCTGTAAAAAATAAATTTTGGAAAACAGATGGGTTACCACTTTCTATGTGGACCGATAGCCCAATCGAACGGGTATTTGCTGCCAATGATAAAGAAGCCGAACAAGTTTATTTAAAGGTATTTATTAATGGAAAAGGTGCAAGAATAGCAAATGAAGATTCCTTTAAAAATAGAGTTGAAAAGACACTTCACCAAATACGTCCAAGTACGCAAAATAACATAGAAGTCATAGATACATTTTCGTGGAGTAACTATAAATACAATAAAGGTGCTTATGCAGAATTTCATGCAGGACAAGTCACGAAATTTGTACCTGAAATGGCAAGACCCACAAAACGAGTTTTCCTCGCTGGAGAGCATCTTAGTTTTGCCGAAAAGGGAATGGAAGGGGCTTTAGCTTCAGCAAATAATGCTGTAAATCAACTGTTTAATTAATTGATACAATATGATAAAAGGAAAATGTTGGGTCGCTTCGGATTATGTGATGGCATATAACATTATTATCCAAGAATTTTGGACGTCTGCCATTGATCCTGCGGAAAATAGCAAATGGGTAATGGCGGGTGTAGACGAAGCTTTCAATAAAGAATATGGGTTTAAAGACAACAATTATACCTTCATTGTTGCGGCACACAATTTTGCTGGCGGTGGCAAAAGTATTGAACATGTCATCACAGGATTAATGGGGGCAGGAATTAAGGCTGTATTCGCAGATAGTTTTGCGCGCCTACAATTTAGAAATGCCATTAATTATGGATTGCCTTTCGTCACCTCCAAAGACATTGCAAAAGGATGTGAAACAGGTGATGAATTATCTTATGATCCTGATACGGGTATTATTAAAAATATAACCAAAGGAACAACATTCAAATCGCTACCCGCTGCGCCCTTCGTCGCTGAAGTTGGAAAAGCAGGAGGTCTTATGAACTATGTTCGTGATAAAATTGCAAAAGGAGAAGCGATTAGATAAAAATAAACCATGAAGAAAAATAAACTAAAAGAAAGAATAGCAGAAGGGAAAACTTGTTTCGGAGTCATCGCTCCTACAGTTGACCCAATTATCTGTGAATATATTGGTCTCAATGGCTTTGACTATTATATGATAGACGCAGAGCATGGAGGAATTACGGCATCTGATATTACTAATTTAGTGCGAGCCTGCGAAGTGACGGGCTGTACACCTTTGGCAAGGATTAGAAGCGTGGATGCCAAACTTATTTTACAATTTATGGATGCAGGCGTGATGGGCGTGATGATGCCAACGATTGATACCGTGGAAGATGTCCAAGCATTAGTTCAAGCAATAAAATATCCACCAATCGGAAAACGAGGACTTGGGCCAATCCGAGCAGCAGATTATATGCAGGGCAGCATGTCTCAATTGGAGTATGTTCAATTTGCAAACCAGCAAACTCTCGTTATGCCTCAAGTAGAAACAATGGCTTGTGTGGAAAATCTAGCGGCGATGTGTGCGATTCCTGAGGTAGATGGATTTATCATTGGCCCAAGAGATCTGGCGATGTCAATGGGATTCTATGATGGCCCCAAACATCAAGAAGTACAAGAGATGTTGAATCATATTTTCAAAACGATTTTAGATAACGGCAAATTTTTTGGAACGGTTGCGGGCACGGCAGAACAAGCACAAGCTCTAATCGATAAAGGAGCTAGTATGATTTTAAATTCCGTTCAGGGATTAATAAAATTACAAAGTAAATCTTTTTTAAACGTAAGACCTGTATAAATGGCAGCACTATTAGTATTATTCAATTTAAAAGACGAAGCTTCAAAAGAAGCATACGAAAAATGGGCACAAACGACCGATGTCCCTACCGTCAAAGGTTTAACTTCTGTCAACGACTTCAAAGTATATCGCTTAAATGCGTTGATGGGTTCTGGCGGAACGCCACCTTATCAGTATTGTGAAGTCATTGAGGTGAATGATATGGATTTATTGGGAAAAGAAGTTTCTACTGAAAACATGCAAAAAATAGCAGGTGAATTTCAAGCATTTGCAGATAATCCAGTCTTCATCGTATCCGAACAATTTGCATAACTCAATTTTCAGCTTATGTATCAACTAAAAGGGAAGACCGCAGTTATTACTGGTTCGGGACGGAGCAAAGGTATTGGAGAAGCCATTGCCAAACGATTGGCCAATGAAGGTTGCGATGTCGTCATTACCGATCTCGGTACACCCACAGGAAAAAACTTTAGTAAAGATCATGTCGGTACGACTTCCGAAATGGATTCCATCGTTGATGAAATCAATAAAGAGAACAAAGGAAAAGCGTTTGCTTACCCTTGTGATGTCCGAAAGGAAAGCCAAGTCAAAGCATTGGTCGAAGCAGCCGTTAAAAAATTTGGGAGTTTAGATATTCTCGTAAATAATGCAGGTGTTGGCTACATCATGGAACCCTTCACCGAATTTAAAGAACAAAGCTGGGATGCCGTTTTGGATGTCAATCTGAAAGGAGCTTTTTTATGTTCTAAACATGCCGCCATTCAAATGATTACTCAGGGCAAAGGAGGCAGCATTATTAATATTGCTAGTCAAGCGGCTAAATCGGGTTTCCCATTTGCAGCTGCATACACGGCTTCTAAACACGGTATGGTGGGTTTAACAAGATCTAATGCGATCGAACTTGGTGCGCATAAAATCAGAGTGAATGCCGTTTGCCCCAATCATATTACAACTGGATTAGGGCACTGGCAAAATCAATTTTTTAGTGAAAAACTAGGACTCGATTACGACACTTATTTACAAGGGATCAAAGATCGGAATCCTTTAGGTAGAACAGGTTTAGTAGATGATATTGCAAAAGCAGTTGCTTTTTTAGCTTCTGAACAAGCCGCTTATATTACAGGTGAGGCAATGAATGTTTCAGGAGGAGAAGAGTATCATTAGTTTTTAAAGCACTAAAAAACACACCCTCAAATTAATAACATCATGATAATAAACACCCTTGAACCCTTCAAACCTTAAAAATGAAACTAGGAATAGACATAGGCGGTACGTTCACAGACCTCGTTTTACTCGACGAGCAAACGGGAATTTTACAGTTTGGTAAAACGCTGACCACCTATCCTGATCCTACGAAAGGTATTATCAATGGTATCCATCAATTGGTAGCAAGCTTTGATTTAGAAATAAATACATTGACAGAGATCGTACATGGTACTACCTTAGTCACCAATGCTATTATCGAACGAAAAGGGGCTAAAACTGGACTCATCACAACGGCTGGTTTTGAAGATGTACTCGAAATTGGACGAGAATTACGATATGATATTTACGATATATTCCTCACCGTACCCGAACCTTTAGTGCCAAGAAATTTACGCTATGGAATCAAAGAGCGATTAGAAAAAACAGGCAAACCTTTAATCGCATTGGATGAAAAAAAGGTGAAAGCTGTTGTCAAAAAATTAGTTAAACAAGGCGTTGAATCCATCGCCATCAGTTGCCTCCATGCCTTCGCCAATCCCCAACACGAGCAATTAATTGGCCAATTCATACAAAAAAACCACCCAAATATTTATTGTAGTCTTTCGTCTGAAATTATGCCCGAAATTCGAGAATACGAACGGACTTCCGCTACTGCAATGAATGCCTATGTACAACCCATTACAGATGATTATTTACAAAAACTAGAAGCGAATTTAAAAGGCTTAGGCTTTAAAGGTATTATCAATATCATGATTTCAAGTGGTCGATTGACAACCGTAGAAGGTGCTAGAAAAATTCCAATTCAACTGCTTGAAAGTGGCCCCGCTGGCGGTACAATGGCGGGTGTCTTTTTTGGTAAATTAACCAAGAAATTAGATTTATTAGCGTTTGATATGGGCGGTACAACCGCCAAAGCCTCGCTTATCAAAGATGCTCAACCAGAAATTACCAATCAATTTGAAGCAGCACGTGTCCGACGATTCAAAAAAGGAAGTGGCTTGCCTGTCCGAATTCCAGTAATCGACATGATTGAGATTGGAGCAGGAGGTGGTAGTATCGCAAGAGTGAATGACTTGGGTTTACTCACCGTAGGTCCTGATAGTGCATCCTCACAACCTGGTCCTGCCTGTTATGGAAGGGGAGGAGAGTTGCCGACAGTGACGGATGCAGATTTGGTTTTAGGTTATCTTAATCCTGATTATTTCTTGGGTGGTGATATGCAGTTGAATAAGGTACTGGCAGAACAAGCCATCAAAAAACACATTGCTCAACCACTTGGTATAAGTGTTTCAGAGGCGGCAATGGGCATTCATCGTATCGTCAATGAAAATATGGCAAATGCTGCGCGCGTACACATTTTAGAAAAAGGACTTGATCCGCGCCAATTTAGTATGATGGCTTTTGGTGGAGCAGGGCCAGTTCATGCTTTTGGAGTAGCTCGATTGTTACACGCCCCTCAGATGATTATCCCTGTGGGTGCAGGAGTAACTTCTGCTCTAGGTTTCTTGGTATCACCCATAGCTAGTGAGCATATTAGTTCTTATGTTTGTCGCTTATCGCAAATGAATTGGAAAAAGGTAAATATGATGCTCAAAGAAATGGAACAAAAAGGAATGCAATTCTTGAAACGAGCGGGTATCAAAAAGAAAGAGGCGACGATCCAACGTATTGCAGATATGCGTTATGCAGGACAAGGTCATGAGATTACGATTCAAATGCCCAATAGTCGTTTGAGTGCTAAAAGTATAGATGAGATACGGCGACGATTTTTACAAGAATATGAATTGCGCTATAGTCGTTCAATTGATAAGATGGAAATGGAAACGGTGACTTGGCGAGTGATTGTAAGTGGGTCTACACCAGCCTTATCTCCACAGCAAGATATTGCTAAAAAAGGTAAAAAAGCCTCAAAAGATAAACGCGAAGTGTATTTTGACAATGCAACAAAACCCATCGTCTGTTCTGTTTATGATCGTTATAATTTACCAATAGGTAAAACCATCAAAGGACCCGCGATCATTGAAGAAATGGAAAGTACAACAGTGATTGGTCATAATACCAAAATCCAAATTGATCAATATAAAAATATCATTATTGATATAACCTACTGATTTTATGAAATCTATTTCTTTGAGGTTTAAAAATACTTAATCTAAATGAACGCCTTTTCAAAAAAATATGATTCCATCACACTAAGTATATTGTGGTCTCGACTCATTTCGATTGTAGACGAAGCGGGTACTACTTTACAACGTACCTCTTTCTCCACCGTCACACGAGAAAGCAATGATTTTGCTGTCGTTTTGATGGATAGCAATGGGCGTTCTTTAGCACAATCTAGCATTAGTGTCCCTTCTTTTTTAGGGGTGTTGCCCATGCTTACACAAGCACTTTTAAAAGATTATTTCCCAAAAGCAACTTGGCAAGAAGGAGATGTGGTCATGACCAATGACCCTTGGCTCTGTGCGGGTCACAAACCAGATATTGGTATCGTTTCGCCAATTTTTCATCAAAAAAAATTGATTGGTTTTATTGGAACAATTGCCCATTCTCCCGATATGGGCGGTGCACTTTGGGGCGCGGGCGCAAGAGATTTATATGAAGAAGGCTTGATGGTTCCTCCAACTAAATTAATTATCGCAGGTAAAGAAAACGATACTCTTTTTAGTATTATCAGAGCGAATGTAAGGGCTGCCGATCAAACCCTCGGCGACATCCGCGCACAAATTGCTGCCAATGATCAAGGTATTCTTTCCTTGAAACGATTGATGGAAGAAAACGATCTCCAAGAAATAGATACGCTCGGTGAACAAATCATTGCTGCTTCTGAAAAAGCCATGCGTTCGGCAATCCTCGAAGCCCCTGATGGCACCTACCAATACGAATATGAAGCAGATGGTGATGGTAAAAAAGAACCCATCAAATTTGTAGCAACCATTCACATTAAAAAAGACGAAATACATGTTGATTACGAAGGCACGTCGGGCGCACATTCGCTAGGTATCAATGCCGTGTTAAATTATACTTATGCCTATACGGCTTATCCTATTAAATGTACCTTTAGTCCTGAAGTTCCGAATAATGAAGGTGCTTTTCGTCCCATTAAAGTTACCGCTCCAAAAGGATGTTTGGTCAATGCTCAAAAACCTGTGCCGCTTGGTGCGCGTAATATTACGGGTAATATGCTGCATTCTGTTGTTTTCGGTGCTTTGGCGAAAGCAGTACCCAATAAAATACAAGCGGATTGTGGTAGTGCATGTTGGTGTGTCGTATTAAATGGAATGCATGATGATGGGAGAGAGTTTGTAGAATATTTTTTCCTGAACGGTGGATACGGAGCACGACCCAATCAGGATGGCGTTCATGTGTTGAGTTTTCCGACGAATGTAGCGAATGTTCCTATCGAAGTATTAGAAAATGATGCCCCAATTTTGGTGACTCGAAAATCATTAGCTCCTAATAGTGGCGGTAAAGGACAATATCGAGGTGGATTGGGTCAGGTCTTTAGTTTTAAACATATTGGCGAAAAAGCAATTAATATTTCTATACTTACTGAAAAAACACAAACACAAGCACACGGAATTTGTGGCGGTGAGCATGGTGCAAAAGGAAGCATTAAAATTATACCCAAAAGAAATTTAGCTCCTAAGGGTTTAGATAAATTATATCCAGGAGAAGAAATCATCTTGACACTACCGGGTGGTGGCGGTTATGGTAAACCAAAAAAACGTTCCGAAAAAGCAATTGAAAAAGATTTACAATTAGGTTATATTAATTAGAATAGATTTTAAGCTAAGCATTATAAATTAATAAATTATGGCTGTTAAAAACTTACCTCCTACCTACGATAAAATCGCTCAGCATGATATGTTTCCAGAAATGACACATGATGAGCGCGCTCGATACAACTTTATCGCCAATTTAAACAAACACTTGGCACATGTATCTCAAGGCAATTCTATCGCCTACAAGAATCGTGTTGCTCCAAAATTTCAAGCAAAAAAAGGTCGTGATTTTGAAACTAAAGACGAAGTAAAAGAAGCAATGGGACAAGATCCGCATTATCAAATTTGGTCTGCTTTACGTCGGTCCACCATGGAAATGAGACAACAAGCAGGTCGCTCATTGACCTACCGCCAAGCTAAAGAACTAGCCCATAAAGCCGCTAAATGGAATGAAGGCAAAGACACGCTTGTTTTAAATAAGGAGGTGTCTGTACCATCTTACTTAAAGGCGGTTGATAATCACTTGATGCCCGGTAGTTATCATACGCCATTATTTGAAGGCGATGTCGCCAATGCTGCTAATTATGATGGTGGATTGTTTGTCACAACAGCGGGTTTACTCGGTCGATACAGTGATGGAGGCGGACAGGCAATTGCAGATTGGTTGACAACAGAACATCCAGCATTTAAGCCTCAACGCATTTTAGATATTGGCTGCGGAATTGGTCATAATGTACTACCCATTGCGAGACGATATCCCGATGCGGAGATTATTGCAATTGATACAGGTGAACCGATGTTGCGATATGGACATGCACGTGCACAAGCATTGGGGTATAAAAATATTGTCTTTATGCAAATGGATGCGGCTGATATGTCAGCACTAGAAAACGAATCCTTTGATTGGGTACAAACAACGATGTTTCTTCATGAAACGGGTGGTAAATCGATTTATAAAATCATGAAAGAAATTCACCGTGTCTTAAAATCGGGTGGATTAACCTTACATATCGAACAACCCGAATATACCGATGATATGAGTTTGTACGAGCAATTTATCCGTGATTGGGATGCTTATAATAATAGCGAACCCTACTGGTCAAAGATGCATGATATCAGCCCTAAAAATTTGATGGCTGAATGTGGTTTTGATAGAAGCAAATACCTTCATTTTGGGGCAAAAGCCATAAACGATTTAGATGATGGCACTCACAAAGCAGATGAACCAGAAGATCACGGACGTTCCCCAATTTGGAATGTTTTCGGCTCTTGGAAATAATGCTCTCCATTTTTAAAAGTATCAATTTTAACATCATGCAAGAAATAGATTACATCCAACTCGCATCCAATAAAGCGAAAGGTAAACGACCTTATTTTTTCAACGACCCAGCCGTTGAGCGCGTTTTGAATATCACGATGGCGGTGGCAAGTGAATTAGCGGTAGCAAGAGAACGAGTAGACACGCTGGAGCGTTTGCTGGAAGCGAAAGGCATCCTTTCACGGGAGGAAATCGAACGTTATATACCCAGCTCAAAAGAAATAGAAACACAACGCCAAACGTGGCACAGTGAGTACATCTCTCGCGTGCTGCGTATCGTGCAACAAGAAATGGAGCAACTACAAAATCCTGATAAAACCTTGGAAGAAATTGCCGATGATATCGATCAAATGTAAGATACTTGAGAACTGATTCTTTCAGTTGTGTACAACAACTTTAACTATTAAGGAATGACACCAACAGCATCTATTAATCAATTTTACCAGCATATCATTGATAAGAAAGCGGATTTGATCGGCGCATCTTATATTCAAACAAAAGAATTGTATGTGATATTAGAAGGACCAAGATTATCGAATAGAGGATTTGAGAATATTTTCAAGGGTTGGAAAGACTTCTGTAATTCAGGATTATCGCTGTTATCAATTGATTGGATAGAAGGCCCTTATGAAGATGTTGCAAGAGAGATGGCTTGGGTAGGAGGAGTCATACGACTGAAAGTTGAAGTCAATGAAAAAGTATTTGAACAAGTATTTCGTTCCTCTTTTGTGCTACGAAAAAAAGAGAATCTTTGGAAAATAAAACACGAACATGTCTCTGCGGCTTTGGAAGATCCCTATGGTATCGGAGACTGGCTCAAACAAAATTGAGGGAATCCATGAAGTCATCATCTTGAGTTCATTCCTTAGTTTGTAAAACCCACAATAAATATGATTGAAAAAACGCTTGACGCTTCCTTATTATTTAGTATGATTAATCTGACCAGTCAGATACGATTACGCGGCGATTTGATTTATAAATTTGCAGGAATCACCACGCAGCAATATGTGATTTTATTACATCTGGCAACAGATCCAAATATTCCTTTTATTGAACAAAATAGGCACCATAAAGGCGGTATGCTGGCATCAGAATTAGCTAATTCAATGAAAATCAGTCGTCCAGGGATTACCAATTTAGTAAAAGTTTTGATGCAAAAAGAGTTAATTGCACAAGTAGAGGATGAGAAAGATCGAAGGAGAAAACTACTCCAACTAAGTAGCAAAGGAAAGCAACTACTCCAAGAAATGGAACCTTTGAGAAAAGAAGCAAATATGGCCTTCTTATCGCAATTTACAAGCACCGAAAAGGAACAATTTTTAGAATTTATCGAACGATGCGCAACTTATGCCAAAGATCAATTGGATAATCCAACTGCTTTGACAAAGATGCACGAACGATTGTTTGCTTTGAGTAAAAATGACTTGTAGTATCCTGAATTTCAAGGGAACATGTTCCCTTGGGGCAATTATGAAAATTAGATTTCAATCTTTTGTAAGCTTTCTAAAAAAGTAGATCAAAATCAAACCCGTCGTACACATAACGATGCCATAAACACCCGCCGAAGTTGCCATTTCTGGATTATTGAGCATAGAAGGAGCCGTCGCAATAGCCATACCCAATACATTATTTTGCATCCCTGTTTCTATCGAAATTGTTATCGCTTGTGGAGTGTTCAATTTTAATATTTTAGCACTCAAAAAACCGACGAATAAAGTAAATGCATTTAGACAAATAACTCCTATGCCCGCAGCTTTTATAAATTCCCAAACATTCCCTAACTGATCTAATTTTAAGACAATTAAACCTAAGGCAATTAAGATGAAAATTCCAGATCCCCAAGCCAAAACCTTTCGACTTTTATCTGAAAATTCAGGAAAACGATAATTGATATACATACCGATGGCAACAGGAAGCGCAGTGAGTTTGATAATATTTATTATAGTAGTTAAAATGGGTAACTGAATCGTCGCACCACTATCTCCCATGATATAATCGAGTGCAAAATTGATAATAAAAGGAATCGTAAAAACCGTAACGACACTCGAAAATGCCGTCAAACTAATGGATAATGCTGTATCTCCCTTCGATAAATGTGAAATCAAATTGGACGTCGCTCCACCTGGGCAAGCCGTCACAATCATCAATCCCATCGCTACAATCGGTGACATCGGAATCACCATGACCAAAAACAAACCAATCAAAGGCAATAGCAAGATTTGATTAAATAAACCAATCAAAACCGCCTTTGGGTACTGTCCAACCCTTTTGAAATCAGCCATTTTTAAAGTCATTCCCATTCCAAACATGATGAGAAAGAGGAGGAGTTGCAAAAGTTGTGGCGTTGCTGCTAAAATTGTTTCCTTCATGCGTAAGTTTTAAGAACTAAAAATAGTTAATTTGATTAACTATTTAGTTATATTGTAGCGATAAAAAAGATTCTTTTATGAGATACAAAGCATTAGCCTTACAAGTGACCTGTGATGCAGTTAACATCGCCAAAGATAGGGCAGAAGCTCGAGCCATGATGGAACGCACCATCCAACGATTGAACCAGCAGATCAGAGCATCCAAGGCATTTATCGGAAGAGATACCCGTCTTGTGGTTTTACCAGAATATTTTCTGACAGGTTTCCCAATGGGAGAAAGTATCGAAGGATGGCGGGAAAAAGCTTGTATTGCTATAGATGGTTCAATCTATGAGCAACTTGGAACGGTTGCTCAAAAAAATGATGTTTTCCTGTCAGGTAATGCGTATGAATTGGATGCTAATTTTCCAGATTTATATTTTCAAACGAGTTTTATTATCAATCCAAAGGGGGAGGTGATATTGCGGTATCGAAGACTCAATTCCATGTATGCGCCAACGCCCTATGATGTTTGGGATAAATATTTAGAAATCTATGGTTTAGAAGCCGTTTTTCCTGTGGCAGATACTGAAATTGGTCAACTAGCTTGTATTGCTTCTGAAGAAATTTTATACCCTGAAATTGCACGATGTCTGATGATGAGAGGAGCAGAGCTTTTCCTTCATTCTTCATCCGAAGTAGGCAGTCCCATGTTAACCCAAAAAAACATTGCCAAAATGGCAAGAGCCATCGAAAACATGACTTACGTTGTATCTGCCAATTCTGCGGGTATTGCCAATATTAGTATTCCCTTAAATTCTACAGATGGTGGTTCTAAAGTTATTAATTATGAAGGACTCGTGCTTTGTGAAGCAAGTGTAGGAGAGAGTATGGTGGCTAATGCGACCATTGATTTAGAGGCATTGCGTGCGCACAGAAGAAGAATAGGTATGAGCAATTTTATTGCACGACAACGCAATCAATTATTCGCTGCAAGTTATGGAAAGGAGAACTTTTATCCACCTAATCTAATTTCTAATTCAACAGATTTTCAAAAAAAAGATTTTATCACATTTCAAAGAACCGTCATTCAACAACTTGAAGAAAAAGGAAGGATATGAGTTTTTACAAAGTCAGAAATCCTCGCAATGGGGAAATAGATTATCAATTTGAACTACTTTCAGAGCACACCATAAAAGAAAAATGTACCGCGCTTAGAACAGCACAAACAAGGTGGTGGGCTAAAGGAATTGATTATCGAATCCTAGTCTTACAAGATTGGAAAAAAAGTGTCCTTCGACACAAGGAGGCTATTATTCAAGCATTGACCTTGGATACAGGGCGGTATCGAGAAAGCGTTTTGGAAGCCGATTTAATTGAGAAAAGTATTGATAAATGGTGTGGTATTGCTAAAAACTATTTTGATAATCAAGTTACCAAAACGTCTAGTATTCCCTTTATAGAAGTGCAACAATCCGTCATGCCTTATCCATTGGTGGGTGTAATTAGTCCGTGGAATTTTCCACTACTTTTATCCTTGATCGATTCTATTCCAGCACTCTTGGCGGGTTGTGCGGTCATTGTAAAACCCAGTGAAGTAACGCCTCGTTTTGTTGAGCCTATGATGGCAGCCATAGCAGAAGTTCCTGCCTTAGCTTCCATCTTGCAATATATCCCAGGGAATGGACAAGTAGGAGCAGCTTTAATTTCAGCAATTGATTTGGTTTGTTTTACAGGAAGTGTTGCTACAGGTAAAAAAGTATATCAGGCTGCTGCTGAATTTTTTATACCCGCTTATTTGGAATTGGGCGGTAAAGATCCTGCCTTAGTTTTTGAAGGAGCCGACCTTGATTTGGCAAGCTCCGCATTGCTTTGGGCATCGACGAGTAATTGTGGACACTCTTGTCTTTCCATCGAACGCATTTATGTACAAGCGCAAATTTTTGATGAATTTGTAGAAAAAATCGTTGCCAAAGCAAAGCAAATTAAATTAGCGCATCCTTCGGTTAATGATGGGCAGATAGGTCCCATTATCGCTGAGCGACAAGTAGAGATCATCAACGATCATTTAAAAGATGCTATAGAAAAAGGAGCGATATTACATACAGGGCATGCGCAGTGTGAATGGAAAGATGGTGCGTATTGGTGCTTACCAACAGTACTTACTAATATGCATCACGAGATGAAAATCATGTCAGAAGAAACCTTCGGCCCTATTCTACCAATTATGTCTTTCAAAGACAAAGCCGAAGCTATTCATTTAGCCAATGACACCCAATTTGGACTAAGTGCAGCCGTCTTTGCAGCAAGCTGGGAAGAAGCTCGACAAGTTGGTAATTCCTTGAAAGCGGGCGCCATCAGTATCAATGATGCAGGACTCACCGCTATTGTACATGATGGAGAAAAAAACGCCTTCAAGTATTCTGGAATGGGCGCTACCCGTATGGGACCTGCCGCTATCCAACGCTTCATGCGACAGCAAGCGTTCCTAGTTAAAAAAGCACCTATTGCATCTCCTTGGTGGTATTAAAAATGAATTCTAATCCTTAGAATTCTCTTCTAAAACAAAGCCACTAGTGATTGTTCGCATATTGATACCAATACGTTTGGCTTCGACATTCGTCCAGACATAGCAGAGTGATTTTTTATTGCCTTCTTCGTATACCGCAAGTTTGAGTACTTCAATCCCTGAACGGTGCTTGACTTCCGACAATTCGACGAAATAGGGCGTAGCAGCACCATCTTTATCCATCAATCTGATTTTGTGACCCTGATCGTGTAAACGAATATTTCGCATCAGATAGTAATCATTGGACTTTGGTTCTTTTTCAACGGCAATCCAACCATTGAAATAACGGCATCTTTTAAGTTTGTGATGAATGCCTGCTTTATTGCCAAAGATGTAATTTCCATCCGCATCATAAGCCTCATCTCTAATCCAGATTTCATCTTGCGAAAGCCTCAGACTATCCGTAATATAAATTTCCTTACCACTTCTTTTGGAGGTGAAATGACAAGCTTTTTCTTTCATATAGCCAATAAAATGATCTCCTTCTTTTTTCCAATAGACGGCACAACCTTCAATGTTTCTAAAATCTGAAATGGACATCTCATTTAGAAGCTCTTTTTGTTGGTCTGCATTTCTATATTTCGCTTCTTCTTCAGGAGTTTTGAAAGAATAAATATCTAATTGAATGGCTTGTTCGCTTTCATTGATATGAAAATTATAGACTCGTTGACGATAAATATTACTCGTGTCACCATCTTGATATTGCTTTACAAAAAAAGTATGTTTTCCTATTTGAGGCATGTCTACTTTTGCAAAAATAGAATGAATATGTTCATGTCTAAGTTCTAGTGCGATACTATCTTCTTCTTCCATCCATGTTTGTTGAAAATTGTCGAACTCTCCTTCAAACCACTGCATCATTAAATTGAGGTCTTCGTTTAAGGGGGTAGTTGTTTCTTGTGTAAAAAGCGATAGCTTACTTATTATGAAAAGGAGCAATATATACGGCTTAAAAAAATGATTTTTACTAAACATATTAATATCAATTTAATTGTTTTTACTTTTGCAGTCTTTAAGATAGTTTAAATTCCTAATCTTGATAGAAAAAAATGACAGTGCCAAAACGATCTGGCACATATTAGAGATCGCAGATTTATTGAAGAAGTATGGTGAATACATTTCCTCCCAAGAAGGAATTACGACCCAACAATGGTTGCTATTACTCCATTTGGCGGGTGATCCGAACATCCCATATTTTGAACGAGAGCAGCATTTCAAACCACTTATGGCGTCTGAATTAGCGGAAGCCTTGAGTGTATCTCGTCCAAATGTGACCAATCTGATCAATTCTTTACTCAAAAAGAAATTAGTCAAACAAATAGAAGACGATATTGACCGTCGCAAAAAACGGCTCCAATTGACCAAAAAAGGATTGAACTTACTTAAAAAACTCGAACCGGGTAGAAAACTTTTCAATGAAAATTTATTTGCTGATTTTAATCAAAAAGAAAGAAAAAATTTACTCAAATCCTTAGATCATCTTAGTACTACTTTGTTAGAACATTTCAAGGAAAACGTTCAGAAGTAATTAAATTCGACATTTCAACCATTCTAATAATTCTAAATGGATCATTTCTGGGTCTAAATCAGCCACAAGGGCTTGGATATTTTCTACCGTTCTTTCATTTGGATTTTTAAATAAAATTCGATGCCTCAAATAAAACCAAGCATCCATCAAATGCGCGCCATTTGCCCTGATTTCTAATTTTGGCAAAGGAGATTTTACGGTAATAGGCAAATTGACGGATTGTATAGAAGTATATTTTTCTGAAAGAAAATCACTTACCTTTTTTGGCCATCCAAAACCGAAAATGCTAAGTTGTTGAATACCTAATTGATCTAGTGATTTTTTAATTAGTGCAGCAATCAATTCGATCTCAAATGCTATATCAAATGTATCCGAATCTCCATGATTTGGTAGACTAATAGCTAAAATGGATTTATCCCTTATCAAATGTAAGTATTCCTCCAATGCAACTGCCGCAGAACTTCTTAAATCATGCAAGACTAAAAGGATTTCATCTGTCTTATTTTGATGAAAATAATAATGTAAATCCCCTTCTTTTAATCGAATATAGCCTTGTTCTTTCAGTCCATTATTGAAAGCTAGGGCAATATGTGTATCACCATTTGTATAATCTTTATTGATTTGCTGCACCATAATTTGCTGCCTTGCAATCCTATCAGCTGGTGTAGTAAAGACGTTTATATTTTCAGGAAGCGGATGTTCTAAAAGGGAATCCATGTAAGGTTTTAAGATGCTTCCTTTCCATTGAAAATAGGTAGTAGGCACAGTCAATGCCTGAACATGTTTTACTTTTTCATGTATAAAAGCGGCTCGATAAGCTCGGTCATAATTCCCCCCCGCTTGTAGAAAATCCATCGCGACCATCTGCAATACAGCATCGGGGGGGTGAGGCGCATGGATTCGATTTTCGTTTTTCGACCATGACCAAGGAAAAAATAAAAATAAGTCATTTACGAATGTCCATATTTTTGGAAGATGACTTCCATCGTATTGTGCTTGTAAATTAGGAAAGTAAGTTTCTAAAATTTTGGTAGATTGCTCATCTGTAAAATGAGCCGCATT
Source organism: Saprospiraceae bacterium (assembly GCA_020628645.1). GTDB lineage: Bacteria > Bacteroidota > Bacteroidia > Chitinophagales > Saprospiraceae > JAHDES01. Next base: position 48,728 of record JAHDES010000007.1, on the reverse strand, counting down.
ATCTAAAAAAAGATGGGCCGTTTTTTGCGGAAATTCTAATCCAAAACGAATCGCAATTTGCGCACCCGTTGCTGTGCCATAAATGGCAATCCTATTGAAACCCAATTCTTCCAAAAATTGAGAAAAGAAAAAAGCATAATCTTTAATATCTTGAAAATCACTCACCAAAGGTTGAGACAAACCGTAACCCGGTATATCTGGCGCGACAACTAGAAAATGCTCCGAAAGTGCTTGTATCAAAGGAAGCAGCAGTTTAGAAGAATTGGGGGAAGGATGCAGCAATAAAAGGGGCAGCCCATTACCAGCAGAACGATAATGAACAATTTGATCACCTATTTTTATAAAGTCTTTTTGCATGAATATTTTCTCATTCTCGAATAAAATTAGTTAATTTGATTAACTATTAAAAGGATTAACTAATTTTTGATGCAAAACACGCAAATAATTTTAAATTCTAGACCAAATGGTATGGTAGAAGCCTCTAATTTTACCATACAAGAAAGTACGATTAATGAACTTCAAGATGGTGAATTATTAATCAAGATTAAATACATTTCATTAGATCCTGCGATGCGTGGATGGATGAATGCAGGAACGACTTACATCAAAGGAGTAGAAATAGGTGCTGTAATGCGTGCTTTTGCAGCAGGGGAGGTGATTGATTCCAAGAACGACGTTTTTGCAATTGGCGATCATGTCCAAGGTTTACTTGGTGCACAGACCCATGCTATATCTAATGGTAAGGGATTAAGTAAATGTGATTTATCCAAAGGGAATTTGTCTTGGCATTTGGGTATATTAGGCATGCCAGGAATGACTGCCTATTTTGGATTATTGGAACGAGGACAGCCAAAAGCAGGGGAGACTGTTTTTGTGAGTGGTGCTGCTGGTATTGTAGGTAGTACAGTTGGTCAGATTGCCAAGATCAAGGGCTGCAAAGTAGTGGGTACGGCAGGCACTAAAGCCAAGTGTGATTATCTGCTAAAGGACTGTGGGTTTGATATTGCCATCAATTACAAAGAAGAAGATGTACATGCTGTCTTAAAACAACATTGCCCTGAAGGTATTCATATTTTTTATGATAATGTAGGTGGCCCTTTATTGGATACTGCTCTAGCCAATTTAGCAAAAGGAGCTAGAGTTGTCATTTGCGGAGCGATTTCACAATACAACAGTAAATCCATGTATGGACCGAAGAATTATATGAAAATTGTAACCGCTAGGGGGCATATTACAGGGATTATTGTTTTTGATTTCTTAGAACGATATCCAGAGGCTGTGGCTCAACTATCAGATTGGCTCCATACAGGAAAAATGAATACTAAAGAACATATTTTTAATGGAATAGATACTTTTCCAAGTGTATTAAAAAAACTATTCACAGGAGAAAATTTTGGAAAATTACTAATCAAAGTGTCTTGACAATCAAGTACTTGAAACAAGCCTTTTATTAGGAAACGAACATGCTATTTATTTTCATAAATAATACACAAAAGAATGACTAAACTAATCGTAAGACGGCTTGTAGTCGGCTCACGACAATAATTTAAACATATGAAAAAAACATTCTATGGTTGGTGGGTATTACTAGGATTATGTTTGATTTATGCTGCTTCCAATGGCATTATCACATTATCATTAAAACGATTTTATCCTAGTTTAATTGATGTCTTTCAATGGTCGCGTGAAGAAGTGACGAGGCCCGTTTCCATTTTCTATTTGGCATTGGCTTTCCTAATGCCAATCATTGGGACATTACTGGATAAAAACAATCCCAAACGCATCATGTTAATTGGTTCGATTATTCTGGTAATTGGCTTAGTGAGCTTTGGACGGATCAATGATTTGACGCAATTCATTGGTGTTTATATCGTTTTTGCAATTGGTTTAGCAGGAGCAGGATTGGCATCGAGTATGTATATTTTGACCAAGTGGTTTCACAAACATCGAGGAAAAGCAGTTGGTATTTTATTAGTCGGCGGAAGTTTGGGCGGTGCTTTATTTAATAAAATCACAGGCGATGCGATCGAGGCGATGGGCTGGCGTAGTGCGACCTTATTATTAGCAGGATTAGGGGCTTTATTTATGATTATCCCTTGGATTTTTTTGGTAAAAAATACCCCTCAAGAAATGGGTTTGTTTCCAGATGGAGCAGATCAAGAACCTGAAATGAATTTGAAAAAAGGAGTGACATTAGCCCAAGCTTTGAAAAGTCCTACCTTGTATTTGATCTTTTTGGCAACGGGTATTTTATGGTTTTGTATTATCGGTATGGGACAACATCAAGATATTTATCTTCAAAAAGAATTATCCATTGATGCAACAACTGTAACCAATGTAGGTTCTGCTTTTTTTCTGTTTGGGGTCATTGGTAAGTTATTTTTTGGTTTTCTGAGTGATCATTTCAACAAAAAAATGGTTATGGCGGGATCTATACTCTTATTAATAATAGGCAATTATTTTTTATATCTCATGGGAACGGATAAAGGGGGCTGGTCTCCTTATTGGTATGCAGTGACCTACGGTATTGCGTATAGTGGTGTTTTTACCATGATACAAATCATTGTTGCTGAATTATATTATGGACAATCCTACGGAAAAATACTCGGTATCGTTTTAACCGTTGATACTTTGGCATCTGTTGCTGGTATTATGTTTTTGGGTAGACGTAGTGTCGCAGATGGGACTTATCTACCTGCGATACAAATTATGATCATTTTATGTGCTGTTGCCTTAATAGGATTTTTATTAGTTAGAATAAATTTCAAAAAGCCACAAACCGTTTAGTTATGAGAAGTCTTTTCTTTTATCTTTTATTCGTTTCTTTTTTGACTTTTGGTCAAGAAAAAGTAGAACTACCTGACACGGGTATTAGTGGTGTATACGAAGTGATGCTAGGTGTAGAAAAAGCAGATTATGCCATCAAATATTTTGGAGAATATGGCTTTACTGTTGTTGATAGTGCAAAATACTCCGCCGATCAAGCGTATAAATTGTATGGTGCACGTTCTGCTTTGAAATCTTATCGTTTACAAAATGGCGATATAGATAGTCATGGTCTTTTACGTATTTTAGTTTGGGAAAAACACACTAGTCGAGGCGTCGGCTATACGCCTCCTGAGACCATCGGGCAACGTATGGCAGTAATGCGATGTGAAGATATTTTTAGATTGTATGATACTTATCAAGCAGCAAGAGAAGCAGGAGAAAAGTGGTTGCCTATTGAGCCTATTGCAGATGACTTATTTGGTTTGGATGATAAGAAAAAGGACTTCTTTAATCGCCCAGTAGTGGTAAGAGAAACGGGTATTTATGGTGAATTTTTTAATCATGTTTTTTTTCAACGATATGGTTATCATATTCCGGGATACGGCACAGTAGGGGAGCATAGCACCTTGAGAACAAGTGAGTTTACGCACCATGATTTTATTATAAAAGTAGATGATATTCGTTCGCTCAATTACCTCCAAACGGCACTCGGACTAAGAGCAGAGAAAGAACCAGAAATTGATGGGGATTGGCTCAAAGGCCCTAAACGTGTGTTCCAAATGATGCCGGGCGATAGCCATTGGTACTGGGGCTTTGTCTCCCCAAATAACATCTGTGGTAAATTGAAGTTTTTTGTGCCTATTGGTACTAAAGCAGATCGTTCTGATCATCAGCATCCAGGTGCATTAGGGATTACTTTGCATTCTTTTTATACGGCTAAACTTGATATGGTGTATAAGTTAGTTAAGGCCGATGCCTCCTTAGAAACCACTGCAATTGTTAAAAATGAATTTGGGGAGCGTTCTTTTGTTTTTTCAGGACCAGCAGGATGTTTTTGGCAAATTATTGAAAAGCAGAGTACAAAACATCAACCTTTAAAGGAATTAAAATTTGAATTGGTGAAAGAGTAGAATTAAACCTATTTAACATAAGGTTAAATATACGTTTTTTTATTCGTTCCATTACTTTCATTTTTTAATGAGTAGATATGTGCTATTATTGGGGTTGAATAGTAAATGAATAATTGTAGGTTCGATCTGCAGGAATTGTATATTCTGGATGCACCAGTCGTCCCCAAGAAGTGTCCCCACCAACACCCATTTGAAGGAAGTCTATATTCCATTGCACCGTTTTACCTATGGTGATATCTGCACCATGTTTCTTAGTGACAGGTACTAAACCTGAAGCCGACTCTCCAGCTTCTTCACTAGTAAAATCTAGTTCAGTCATTGCAAAGGACCACACACTACTATTGAGTAATTGATTTCCTGTGACTCGTAGCTTTAATGAATTAGAAGCTATTGTTGCCCAACGTATATCGGTTTTGTTCCCTGTTTCTTGTGGCCGTGAATATCGATGAAATTGGTCAATAATTTCACCTGTATAAATGCCTGTTTTTTGTCCTGTTTTCCTATCCCAATACGTTTCTTCAGGACCTTTGCCATACCAATTGAATTCTTTAAAATTATCAGAAAGTGTCAAATACATGCCTAATCTTGGTATGTTGGGTAAAGCTTCTTTTTTAGGTGTAAATTGATAAGCAACGTTCAAACTACCTTCTGGTTCTAATCGGTAGCTTATGTTTAATGCAGCTTCTTCATGTGGTGTGTCATATTGAACGCTAAATACTACATTGTCCTTGATAAATTTAGGTTGGGTGATTAATTTTGAAGTATAGTTGTAACTGGCTTCTTGCCAAATTTTTGCCCATTTATCCATTCCATTCCCTAAATCATTATCGGTGGGTGGACGCCAGAAATTAGGTCGAATAGGTTCTTGAGTGATGATTGAATTATTATACATCCAAGAAGTTATTTCTCCTGTTTTAGCATCTATCTGTAAACGACTACCCCCGTTTGTAATTTTAAAATGAGTGTCGGATGAATCAATCTTAAAAGGTAGGTGTTCTTCTGCTGAAATAATAGGCTGAAAGTCTGCTCTTTGCAACACAAATTCATCCCAAGCGACTTCATGATTTTTGGGAATTCCGTTTTTAGCTTCTTGTTGATGCAAACTAATTTGTAAAATATACTCTTTGCCTTTTTCAAATCTTGCTGGAAAATTTTCTAAGACCATTTGAATGGTTTGCTGCGGAAGTACGTTGATTGAGATACCTTCTTTATTGAGCATGGGTTTTCCATTTTCTAATAGTTTCCATTGAAGTGTTTTATCTGAAAAATCAGTAAAGAAGTTTTTATTTGTTAATGCCATAGTTGCATTGCCTAGGTATTCAAATTGTGCGGGCTCATATACTTTTTTAACTTCAGATAAGTGGGGATGGGGATTGCGATAAGGATCAACCAAGCCATTGTTGAGGAAATTTCCATCCGTAGGTAAATCTGGATGATAATCGTGTCCATAAGCTAAATAAGGTTTTCCGTTTTCATCTTTATATTCCAAACTTTGGTCCACCCAATCCCAAATATAGCCTCCTTGTAAATTGGGGTATTGTTCAATAATATCCCAATAATCCTGTAAATTTCCAACAGAGTTTCCCATGGCATGACAATATTCAATCATTACAGAAGGTTTGTCCGAATTCGATTTTCCATGATTGATTAAATATTCAGTTTTAGGATACATCGGACAATAAATGTCTGTATAATCTTCTTTTCCAGCGGGTTCGTATTGTATAATTCGGTTATTTTCTTGATTTTTTAACCACTTGTACATTGCTCTAAATACTTCACCTTCACCAGCTTCATTTCCCAAAGACCAGGAATAAATAGACGGATGATTTCTATCTCGATAATACATCCGCTTTAATCGAGCCATATGTGCAGGCTGCCAAGTCATCTCATTACCTATTTGAGTTTCTGCTGAAATAGCAAGTGGATGGCTTTCGATATTGGCTTCATCTATTACGTACAAACCATATTGATCACATAAGTCTAACCAATACGGATCATTGGGATAATGTGCTGTTCGTACTGCATTGATATTGTTTTTTTTCATCAAAATAATGTCTTCGAGCATCGACTCCTTAGATACGACATGTCCCGTATAAGGATCCGTTTCGTGTCGATCGACACCTTTAAAATAAACAGCTTTTCCATTGATCAGTACCTGTGCATTTTCAATTTCTACTCGTTTAAACCCAATCTGCTTTTTTATGAATTGATTTTCATTTAGCGAAATAATTAAGTCGTACAAATTGGGCGTTTCTGCGGACCAGGATTTAACATTTTTAATAGTCTCATTCAGCTGAACTTCAAGTTGTGAATTAGCAGGAATAACCGCATCTTTTGAAATTGTAAATTCGTTTTGTAGCGTAATATTTAGTTGTTGCTTTATTTCCTTGTTTGTATTATTTTTAATAAAAAAAGCACCATCTAAAATGCCGTTTTTGTAGGTGTCATCTAATGTGGTTTTTATATGAAAATCGGAAAGATAAATTTTAGGTCTACTATACAAATAGACATCGCGTTCAATACCACTCATCCGCAACATATCTTGGCTTTCTACATAACTGGCGTCACTCCAACGAAATAATTGTAGAGCAATGACATTCTTTCCTTTGTTTAAAAATGGGGTGATATTAAATTCCGCAGGCGTTTTACTTCCTTGTGAATAGCCGACATATTGACCATTGAGATAGACATACATGGCAGATTTTGCACCTGCAAAATGAAGGATAATATCCTCGGACAAAAAGTCATCATCTAAAATGATTTCTTTTCTATACGTTCCTACAGGATTGTAATCTTCGGGAGCATTCGGCCATTTTGTAGTAAAGGGATAGCGTTCATCCAGATAAATGGGTTTTCCAAATCCTTCTACTTCCCAATTAGCAGGAACAGGAATGCTCGTCCACTTACTATCGTCAAAATTTACATTTTGGAAGGTCGTAGGACGTTGTTTTGGATCTTTGACCCAATGAAATTTCCAGTCGCCATTTAAATTGATAAAACGTTTAGAATCTTCTTTCTTCGAAATTTGATTGGTTTCAAATGCAAAAAAGGTAGCTCGTGGAGGTAATTTGTTTTCTTCAAAAATTTGATGATTGAAATGGTTTTTTTGTTGAGCAAGCTCTGGTAAGGCTTGTTTTTGACAAGCTATTATAGTAGAAATAAATAGGGCACAGAATAATTTAAATTTCATCATGGCTGGTAGTATAGATGACACGGAATTCTTTTCAATAGATGATTTTAAAGATACTTCTATTCGTTCATGAGCAACATAATAATATGTGCTGCACTCCAACTAAAATTCTGCGCGTGTAATCCCTTGCCTGTCAAGGGATGATAATTTTCACGAATCGCAGACCCTTTTTGTAATAGACCTTCTGCACCATTCAAAATTTGAATCGTAGCTTCATCTGCTTCGATATTATATCCATAATTTCGCAATCCTTTGACACCAAAATAGGCTTGATCGAGCCAATTTGGTCCACGCCAATAACCATCCAAAGGAGCAAATTTCGGATGATCGGCACTCATGGTCTGAAAAGGTACTTTGGTAAAAAACTTGCTGGGCATCATCATACGGTTTTTTACAGCTTCTGCTTGTTGTGGACTAGCTGCTTTTGCCCAAAGGGCCGTCCAGCCTTCGCTGCCTTCGCCTTTTATAAAGTGTTTGCCATCTAAAGATGTATCGTAAAACCAACCGTCATTTTTATCATAAAACTGTTCCTGAATAGTAGTTTTTAATGTTGATGCCTCTTGATTAAATTGTTCTGCTTCATTGGTCTTTTGTAATGTATATGCTAGTTGTGCTAAATATAGTTTTTCGGCATATAAATACGCATTCAAATCGACACTTTCTTGATTTAATGAATATGCTCCTTCACTATTTTTTAGGATTTTAGAATCGTCAAAGCGAATAGCATTATCCATTCCGCTTTCCCATTTAGCAGCAATCAAACTACCATCAGTAGAGCCGTATTCGCAAATGCTATCCTTGTCGTGGTCACGTTTAGCATACCACCAATAATGGTATTTTTTCAGTTTTGGATAGAGTTCTTTTAAAAAATCTAAATCCTTATCTTTTTCAAAAACCTTAGTCACAGCCCAAGCCGATAAAGGCGGTTTGGTATCTCGATAATTGTGTGCTTCAATGGTTGTATCTCGATAAACAACATCAGCAACAAAGCCATCCTCTTCTTGAAACTCAAACATTAGTTTGATTTGTTTTTTTGCCAAATCCGTATCATAATAGGACAAACCAACGCTATGTTTCCATGAATCCCAAGACCAAAAGCCGTTGAACCATTCGTAATGATAGCTTGGAAATAGACCCTCATACGCAATTTCACCTGAAGGAATGCGCCAGTTATTTTGTAAAGTAAGCTGTGCCTTTATAAGGACTTGAGCATAGATACTATCTTGAAACTGGTTTTTCCTGTTATTGATGATTGCAGTTAATTGTGTTTCCTTTTCGGCTTGTCTAATAGTGAATAGCGAATCAAAATTGGTCTTTTTGATGTGTAGATTTTCCTTTTTCCAAGAATATTCAGGAAAGAGAAAGGTTTGAGAAAGGAGTAGGGTCGTACTTTTTCCTTCCGCCAATTTTATAGTTTCGGGTATCGTTTCATACGAATTAGGCGCACAACTTTTTATTTGACTTGGAAACTGTAAATAACCTATTGCGTTCGTTTTTTCTGAATTAATTATTACTTGATTTTCACTAGCAGAAAAGTTTAAATCATCAGCTAAAACAGGATAGTTTTTCCACTGGTATTGAAACGAGATTTCTTCTTTGGAGATATTTTTGATTTCCGATTGAATAAAAGCCGTATGCCCAGATAAATAAACTAGTCGTTGTCGAACTTGAAGCGATGCAGAGGTAAATAATTGCTCTAAATGGCTATTAAAACTTTTGGAATTTTGAATTGCCCATTGTTGGTTTTCTATGTATAAAGCAGAAAGACATTGACTGCTCCATATACCATTTTGTTGAGTCATTAAAAAAGGCCCAGAAAAGCCGACAAATTCAGTTGTATCAGCACAACTATAAGCAAACCAAGCGCCTTGATCGGAAAACATAAGTCCGTTTTTATCGAACTTATCCTTTGGTGTAGTTTTATAATTTAGAATATTCTCTGAGAGCTGTAAATAGTTAAAATAGGATTGTTCTTTAGTCTTTTCATTATTGCAAGCCAATAGAACAAATAGCAGTAGAAATATTATAAACTTAAGTTTATTCATCCTGTAAGGGTATTAAAACAAAGTAGTAGTGTGATTTTTAAGGATTTACAAAATGTCAAAGAGCATTTTCGACTACTAAAGATAATCAAACTATCATAATTTATTCAGCTTCATAAAGCAATTCCTTTAGTTTCAACTCACTAATTTTGAATCCAAGCAATTTAAATAACGACAATATAATTTTAGCATCTTCAACACACGTTTTTCGCCCATGTCATATACTAGAATGATGTACATTTCTGAATTTTTATTAATAAAAATAGAATGGATTTTATCTATATCACCGATATCGCCCGTAAATTTTCAGATAGTCCAAACGATACCATTAAGAGTTACCTCCGAAATAGTCAGAATTTAGAATACATGATGGTTGAAGAACAACTCCATAATCGTATTTTATTGAAGTACTTCTATTAAACGAGTTTGATCCGATATCCAAATTCGTAGTACTCGGTTTTCGCAAGCAATTATTTCATATGGATTTTTGAAGGCCAAAGACCATATATCTCGACCATTTTCAATTAAGATATCATCTTTCTCTTTGTCATCTTCTGTATCAATTAAACGAACTTTTCCATCCAAACCAGCAGAAGCTAATATATTGGAGCTCTTCTCTGGATTAAAAACTAAGCGAGTAATACTAGCTGAATGTTTTGTTTTAGGTTTTCCAAAAAAAGAGGTATTGTTAAGATTAACTTCTTGAAAAGAACGACTAGAAAAGTCAATTCTCGTTTGCCAATATTTTCCTTGATCCGAGCCAAAAGCAACTGTAGCCGTTTTATCAGGATTCAAATTATTAATAGCTGAAGCCGTGATCCGTACATTGGGATGTTTGATTTCAAGAATGGTACGACCTAATTTTTTAGGACGAAGTTCTACAAGCTTGCTATAATCGGCTGTAGAATATAAGATAAAATTACCTTCTGGCTGTATACACATACTGGAAATAGGTACTTTTTCTTCTACTAACTTATCATAATTACCTGTCTCTGGATGAATGGAATAGATGCCCGATGTGGTATGTGCAATCACACGAGCTTTACCTTGTATAGAAGTAAAGGAAACAAAAATAATGTTTTTTCCTATGCTAGCAATTTTCTTAAAACTAGCCTTGATTTCTGGAGAGGAGTCTCTTATATCATTTGAAAATCTTGTAGTATTGGAATTTCTATTCCAACGATAAACATTACCAGATAGCGTAGCTGCAAAAATATATTTTCCATCACTACTATACGCAACAGAACGTCCTCCATAATCATTCGCCGCTACTATATCTTCTAATTCCACACATTGTGCTAAGTCAAAAACACAAATAGTGACGATTCCTTCCTCTTTAATATAGGCAAATTCCTGTTCTACCTCTGAATTAGACGTTACATCATAAATACTGGTTGTATCTTTTCTAACCAACTCTATTGCTCTATTGGAATTTGTAGCAATTTTTAAATCCAAAATTTCTGTTAAGGCTTTAAAATAGAAAGGGTTTTCTTTTAGTTTGTCTATGGTATCTTTTTCGATATTTTCTTTTTTGTTATAAGTAGTATCAAATAACAACTCCTCTTTAGCGATCTGTATGAATTTATCTTTTTCCTTGCCATCCTCTTTTTTTAAGCGATAATTTTTAAAGATGGTGCTCATAGTATTTAAGATATTTATATCATCTTCTGGTAAAGAACTGGTATTTAGATACCTCCGCTCATCCATTACTAATAAAGAATCTTGATAAAAGCGATTAAATAAAGCTCGATTATCATCAATAGAATCTTGGTTAATGGCATATCGAATGGAATTAATTTTTGCGTAATCTAATTTATCTTCAATTATACGCGCATCCGAAAAATCAGATAAGGTATTCATTAATTCCATATTATCTCTGCGGTTTTTTGCCTTTCTAAATTCATTGAGTGCAAATAAGAGACAAAAAACACTTACGCCAAGCATCATATAAGCATTTCTAGCTCGTTTATTGGCTCGTTTTATTTTAAATGCCCTTGTTTCTTCTTCTCGTTGTATAAGGAGCAAATGTTCTTTATTACTTTTTCGGAGAAAAGCCTGAACTGCTTCTAATGAATTAGCATATTGTTTTGCCCAAGTTTCTTCTGGAAGAGATGTATCATCATGTTGCTGCACCCAAAGCAAGGAATTATTCGCACTATTTTGCCAATTTATCGCAGCTTCTAGCTTCATGCCTGTGTATAATTCACCATCTCCAGCACCATCTTTGTAAGATAAAGTATCAGCAACTAAGCGTTTGTAAATGTTGATATAAAAATGTTCATCACTCACCCATAATGAAATTTCATCCCATAGTTTCAATAGCTTATCACTCGATAAATCCACAATTGAAAAAGTTGAATTATTATCTTTTCTAAACAAACTAAAACTGGTCAAATCAAAAGCTTGAAAAACCTGTGTAATCTCATGTTGAGTTATTTTTTCTTCAAAGTGAGTTGATAAAAAAGAGCGCACATTAGAAAAAGTAATCGGTTTTCTTACAAGTTTTCCTGCACTATCTTTCCCTACAATAAGTCGAATAATCAACTGGCAAATATGCTGTTCTCGTTCACTTAACTGTTGATAGATTTGATTTAGTTTTTTACTGATGCCATTAGTGATTCCTCCTTTTCCTAGATAGGCGTTTTTTATATTCTCTTGATCGCTTTCGCTAGATTGGAGTTCATTTAACATAAAATTGGTTCGCAAAAGCAAACTTTCATTATGTTGATCTTTTTTTATATCATCTACCAGATTGCTTAATGATTCAGGAGAAAAATTATCACTACCTTCTCCTAATTTTCCTAACTGTTGTATGATCCAACTTTTCTGTATAGGACTGAGTAGTACTTTAGACTGATTTATTAAAGTTGATAATCCTCTAAATTTAGATGTTTCATATAAAAAGGGAGCTTTAATATCCAATATTACATAAACAGGAACAGCGGAGTTATGAATGGCATTTAATAATAAAGACACATATTGTACATCTTCACTTTTGTTCGTAAACAATTGTTTATGCCGAAATAAATCTTCAAAATGATGAATAACGATTAGTAAATTAAATGGATTTTGCGCAGCAAATGCAGCCTGTTGATATACCTGACTGATCGCATTTTGTTGTTCATGAAGAAGCTTCCGAATATTGGGTTCAGCACTTGCTGTCATTTCCTTGGGCAAAAATAATTGTCCCGGTTGAGAAAGAGCCTTTGCCAAATTATTTACAGGCTGTAAACCTGGATAGGTATGCACCACTCTCCAACGATTCCCATTATAGGCACGCACACTTTGTGTTAGTAATTTATTAGTAAGAGGTTCATTTAATACATAAGAACTCGCACTTCCTGTTTCACTAATTAAGGAAGCAAAACGATTACTCTGTATCGCATAAGTTAAAGCATCAACAATATCCGTAAAATCAGGGGTTAAGATAGAATTTGATTTGGCAATTGAGGTGGATTGTGTCATATCAAATGAGCATTGAGATCAATGAAAATATGTTCTTATTAGGTTTAGTTACGGTATAGAAAGCAGTATGTTTAAATATAAATAATTTTTATATGTTAGTGTAACTTTTACTGTTATAACAAGTTAATATCTTTTATTAGAGCATTTAAGCATTAGTCAATCATCACCCCCAAATGAGACTAATTTCGATTATATTATTTTTTTACTGTACTGTGATTCCCATTATAAATGGGCAAATCAATGCACTCGATACCGTAGATGTATTGGATGATAAGGGGCGCGTAGTAAAAAAAATAAGTAATGGCTTAATCATACAAGAAATTGAATATCTTCCCTCTATTCCCAAGACCGTTGCTGATCTTACCCTTAAACTACCTTATACTAAATCCGAGCAAATTAACTATTCTTTTGAGGAAGGCGATACGCTCTTAGTTGAAATACGTCCGTTTGGGCATAATATTATTCGTTCCGTAACTTTAGCTGATAGTAAAGGAGGAATCGTATTGGCAGGTGCTGATATAAAAAAAGGACAATGTTTTTGCAAACGAATTGTCATTGAAAAAACGGATGATTACATTTTAGATTTACTTGATAAATATTCTTTCACACGAGATAAAGTGACGGTAAAAATTGATCGCTATCCTAAATTGAACCCTCAAATTTATGATGTTTATCGAGATACCATTTTTAGTGATTCTGCTGATCTAGTTATATCTCATGAGGTAGTCAGTAGAGATACCTTGGTTTTTCAACTAGCTGATTTAAGTACGACCATTAGTAATACTTTAGATTTTGAACAAGATCCTTATCAAATTGTACCCATAACGATTCCCTACGATCAAAAAAATGCCATTGAGGAGTTGGTTTATTGGATTGGTTTATCTGCGGAAGATACCATCGCTTATCAGCGATTGGAAGAACGAGTGACGCTTCCACCAGATTTGCTGCCTTTGAGTTCTACGCCTTCTTTGGTGGCCTATCAATTGGATCGAAGAATTCCGCTACCTGCTACTGCCAATACAAATGTTGAGTTTGGTTTTTCGGATGTACAGCATAAATTACAATTTAAATCTAGCAATAAACTATCTTCTAATTTTGGGCGAATTTCTTTACAAAATCTACAACTAAAACATCCATTACATCCCATCAAAACACCTGGGAAAGAAACAATAGAAGCGTATCAATTTCTTGTCAATTTTAAAAATAATTCTTCTGTCAACACCTACCCTATTCAAGTAAAAATGATTGGTTTTGGCGTTCAAACTCAAACTCAAGCTGTTACGACCAAGAGCATTAAGTCGATTAAGAAATATCGTATTTTACGTGAATCACAAATAGAAGCTGCCAATGAAAAATAGCAGTTCTATACATATCATCCTTTTGTTGTGTAGTGGTCTACTACTCATTGGCAATGCCTGTCAATCGGGTAAGACGGAAGAAGAAAAAGAAAGTTTAGAAACACAATCCGAAGAAACTCCTCAAAATGTCATTGACCGATTTGGAGGCATCTATAGTGTCATTCATAGTGAGCAACAACGTATTTATGATAGTATCCGACTAACAGGAAGAGATGATTGGGACTATTTAATGAATATTTCCAAAACGCTTCAAGATACCGTTGGTTTATCTGATACTTTACCTTTAAATAGTACTGTATTTGGATGGCATCCTTATTGGATGGGATCGGCTTATGAGAATTATCCATTTCATTTATTGAGTCATATTTCTTGGTTTTCTTATGATATCAATGCCAAAACTGGATTGGCGAATAATCCAAGTATATTACAAGAGTGGAAAGATTCAGGTATAATAGAAAAAGCACATGCTACTAAATGTAAGGCAATGCTTACTATTACTAGTCATGAAAATTCAGATAATTCCATCTTTTTAGCCAATACTGCCAATCAACAAGAAAAATTGATCACAACATTACTCCAGCTTTTAGAAGAGACTAATGCAGATGGTGTAGACATTAATTTTGAAAATATTCCGAAAGGGCGTTCTATTGATTTTACGCGTTTTATCAAAAAATTATCTACTCGTTTAAAATCAAAAAATAAAGATTACATTGTCAGTTTGGTAATTCCAAAAATTAACTGGCATCAAATTTATGACATTCAATCACTTAGTCAAGGGATTGAATCCCTCGAAGAAGAAGATTTAGTTGATTTCTTTATCCTTACAGGCTATGATTATCATACACGATCCAGCGAAACCGACGGCCCTGTAGCTCCTTTACGTTCACCTAAAAAAATATGCGACACCAAAAATCCTTATAACATTGAGGAATCTCTTTTCAACTATTTGCAACAAGGACTTGACAGAGAACGTATAGTGTTGGGGCTACCTTACTATGGTGCATTGTGGCAAAGTAAAGATAGTTCGCGTTGTTCGGAAGATCGAACATTTGTAAAGCATTTAACGTATCGTGACATCATGGCTAAGTATAGCCAAAAAGGAACGATTGAACCTACCTATGACAACTACACGGAAAGCGTCTATTATATAAAGCAAAATGCCGATTCCACTTATGATAAATGCTGGTTTGATAACGCCTTTACCCTGAGTCGAAAATATGATTGGGTACAAAATGAAGACCTAAAAGGAGTTGCCATTTGGGCTCTTGGCTACGATAATAATCATAATGATCTTTGGTTAACTATTGCCAATCAATTTACAAGCAAAACTATTAAAAGGAATGCTTTGGCAGATAATCGTCCATTAGAATATTCTTTAGCCCAATTTATTTATCAAAATCGATTTATTATAAGTATAGCAGGTCTTTTCTATTTGGGATTTTTCTTAATTGGGTTAGTAATTGCCTTTTTTGATTGGCGCGTTCGAGATGCCTTTTTTGCGAATAAAACGCTGCGATTGACTTATATTATTAGTTCATTACCCATATTATTGGCTTTATTTATTGGATGGATGTACATGCAATATGGCGGAGTAGCAAAGCCTAATGATTTGACTTCCTTGATAATAGGTATCATAATGGGCAGTATAGGAACGATGTTGATTTATTATTTATTTGGACGATACCGAAATACATTACCAAAATGATAAAGACCATTGCTCGCGAATTTTTATGGTTGCTATTCATTTTGATAATAGCTGTACCGATCAGTTTTTTATTTGTAACAGCACTCGATATAGTGGCAGAAGGACGATATTTTACGGAAGGCGAACGATATTTTATTATAGAATTATACTTAATTATTTATATCATTAATGTAATTGGTTTATATTTAACAAGAATTATGATCGCCGCAATAAAAAAAGTGGCACAATAACAACATACAAAGTCTTACAAGTTTACACCAAAACTCACCTTAAATCAAGCTAATTTTAGATCAATTGTATTCATAGAAAAGTGGATACTTATACGCAATTGAATAAGTGATTTCGTAAATCACACCATCAACGTATAATGCCGATTTGAAAAAATCCCGCCAGAGTCGGGCAGGCATAAATTATATACGAAAGGTTTTTGTCAAAACGGTATTAAATTTTCTTTCTTGCAGAAGAACTATTCTATCTGTGGGAATACGATTATCAACTAAAAGAAAACCAGCAGTATGATAGCAAACGTACTCGAAACTTTAGCAAAGGAGGTCAATCAGTTTTTCAAGTTAAAATACGATTTAAATGAGGATGTAGTGGTCTTGTCTCACTTGGTCAGTCAAGATGGTTCAACACCAATAAATGCGGAAAATAAAATGGTATGCTCCTTACTTTCTATCGAGCAAGATCGAATGAATCTAAATGCAGCACCGTCGGCTAGAGTAGTCAAAAATCCACCGATCCACTTGAATGCTTATTTATTATTTGCGGCAAATTTCAATGCCAATAATTATGTAGAATCACTTCGAGTATTATCAGGATTAATGGCATTTTTTCAAGGAAAACAAGTTTTCACCCCACAAAATACACCTGGATTACAAAACAGTCTAGATAAATTAACTATAGAAATAAGTAATGTAGAACTTCGTGATTTATCCAACCTTTGGGGCGCTATTGGCGCAAAACAATTGCCCTCCATACTCTATAAATTACGAATGATTAGCATTGACCAAGAACGATTATTAGAAGAATTACCAGCAATTGAAGGATTACAATCTGAAGTAAAATAAACTAAAAAAGCGTGAGAGTTACCCCCTTATACCAACTAAATGTCTTACATGACTATTTTTCAGATGGTCGTTGTAAAAATGTAGAAGTCGTTCCTTCTAGAGAAACAGCTAGAATGCTACAACAATATGGACTTTTCTTCCGTCAGGTAGAAACAACCTATCATATCGTAGCAAAAAATGATGGGAATACACCTCTGTTTGTCGAAGAAAATCTTCAAACTTCTTTAAATTTTCATCTTAAAATTAATGACCCTTATTTTTTAAATTATACCGATCTACCTTTAGAAATCTCATCCAATCAAGTCTATTATTTTTCTAATTTAAATGCAGCTACTTCTTTCCTTTCAAAAGAAGAAAAAGCAAACGGGCAAGATCAATTGGCGATCAAAACAAAACAATTTTCTTATGAAGTAGATGCCGCTACTCATGAAGGGAAACAATTACAAGTCAAAAATCAAAATGGGGAGGTCGTAGATGAATATGAAATTAAAGCTGTACAAAATCATATTTTAGTTGATTTACAACATCAGGCAGAAGGAGTTTATGACATTTATATCGAAGAGGAGTTAAAAGAAAAAACCATTATCAGTAATAGTGCAACTCCAACTGATTTTGGATTTATACAATTGGAACTTTCAACAAATACTTGGTCTAAAGAACGACCTATCAAACAGTTCATCCAATTTAAAAATAGAGCGACTTATTGGCAATATAATATCATCAACACCCATGATTATCAATTAGGGAATTTTAGTGTAGCAACTGCACCAACTACCATTGATTTTTCTGCACTCGACAGTCGCACATTACCCAATGGACAAGAAGCCATGTTGCTTTCTTCGGCACAAGAAATTCCTTTACAAGAACGATATACCAATACTTTAAAGCTTAATATGAATAAAATTATTGGCAACCAAATTCATAATATAGGATCGAGTATCCCACTCCCCTATCCAGATAATAAAACGATAAAACCCATTACACAAGCAGATAATACCACTAAAATTGTCTCAGACATTTATGTGTATTTATAAAAAATCAAAAGTAAAATAAGAATGAAAATTAAAATCAAGTATGACAATTTCACCTTTTCATTTTGATTTTCATTTCCATTTTAATTTAAAAGAAAACCAGATACTATTATTTAATCATTAAATCAAAAAGCGATGGCAAAAGTATATGCAACGCCGGGCGTTTATATTGAAGAAAAAAGCGCCTTTCCCAACTCGGCCGTCGCCGTAGCTACCGCCGTACCTGCCTTTATAGGCTATACGGAAACAGCTAAGGCAGGCAAACGAGACCTATCGGGTGTACCTACGCGGATTAGCTCCTATGGGGAGTATCTAAATCTATTCGGAGGAATGCCTAAAACCACATTTAATGTAGTTCCAAGTGCTGACAATCCAACTGATTACACGCTTGAAGTAGCAGCAGGCAATTATTATCTTCCTGTTTGTATGCGTCTTTTCTTTGCAAATGGCGGTTCCGATTGTTATATCGTATCAGTTGGACAATATGGCAAAGATGAACCAGATGCATTAGACAAAGGTAAACTCGAAGAAGGAATTGACAAATTAAAGAAAGAGCCAGAACCAACAATGCTTGTTCTTCCTGATGTCATGTTATTATCAGACGAAGAATACAAAGCCGTTCAGGCAAAAATGTTGATTCACTGTGGAAGTGAAATGCGTAATCGTTTTGCTATTTTAGATGTATATGAAGGTTATAAAGGACTAGGTCCCGAAAATGATCCAAATCCTATTAATCGTTTCCGTGATGATATTGGACAAAATTTCTTGCAATGGGGTGCAGCTTATTATCCTTGGATAGAAAGTAGTGCCATTCAAGCGAATGAAATTGGTCTAGGTAATTTTGCAGATACCGAAGCCTTAAAAACCATTCTCAAAAGTGAAGTTACGGCTTCTCAAGAAGAAGGTTTAATCAATGAAAAACGTGCTACTGAAATCAATGAAGCAATTGATGGCATCGGTGCTGACCCAGCAGAAGGCGTTACTCCTGAAGCTGCTGCTACCAATACGCATCAAACATTACTAGCAGTTAGTCCTTTGTACAAAGATATTTTAACGAATATCCGTGCAAAAATCAACTTATTGCCTCCATCAGCTGCAATGGCTGGAATTTACTCGATGGTAGATAATAATGTAGGGGTATTCCAATCTCCTGCTAATGTGAGCTTAGGCTCGGTAAACAAACCTAGTGTAAACATCACCAGTGATGACCAAGAAGATTTAAATCTTCCATTAAATGGTAAAGCAGTAAACGCGATCCGTACCTTCCCTGGTAAAGGTGTTTTAGTTTGGGGCGCGCGTACCTTGGATGGTAATAGTGCCGATTGGCGATACATCAGTGTTCGTCGTACGATGATTATGTTGGAACAATCGATCAAAATTGCAGCAGAAGCGTATGTTTTTGCACCAAACGTTTCTTCGACTTGGACCAATTTAAAAGCGTTAATTACCAATTTCTTGACAAATGCTTGGCAACAAGGTGCTTTAGCGGGTTCTACTCCTGCGGAAGCCTTTAGTGTTGATGTTGGTTTAGGAAGTACCATGACACCACAAGATATCTTGGATGGGTACATGAAAATTACGGTGAAAGTAGCGATTACTCGTCCTGCGGAATTCATTGTAATTACTTTCCAGCAGCAAATGCAGCAGTCTTAATTTGTGATTAATAGTTTTTGAAATAGGATTGTCGAATTTATTCGACGTGGAAAAGAATATAAAATTTCTATTTTTCATCCTATTCAAACCATTACAATTTTTAACCATCTACAAAACGAAACCATTTAATAATTTCATTAACTAACATTAAAAATTAAATAAAAATGGCAGATGGTTCACAACAGGAAGCTCCTTGGCCAGTACCAAAGTTTCATTTCAAAGTAACAATTGGCGATCAAGGCGAAATCGCTTTCCAAGAAGTATCTGGTTTAGATACAGAAGTCGATATCATTGAATATCGTGCAGGTAACAGTAATGAATTTTCTACTGTAAAAATGCCTGGTTTACGTAAAGCCAGTGATATTACCCTTAAAAAAGGTATGTTCAAAGGTGATACTAAATTATTCGACTATTTCATGTCAACTAAGATGAATATCATCAAACGGGAGACGGTGACAATCGAATTACTAGATGAAGAACACGCTACTTTATTTACTTGGACATTGAAGAATGCCTTCCCAATGAAAGTGGCAGGTACTGATCTCAATGCTCAAAACAGTGAGGCAGCAATCGAAGAAATTACCCTTTCTCATGAAGGCTTGACCTTCGCGAAAGCGTAATTTTTTCATAGGACTTCCTAAGTTTATCCAACTTGGGAAGTCCATTCACAACACAAAAAAAAGAATGTGATTGGTGAAGTTTCCAAACTTCACCGAAATATATCAAGCGAGTTTGAAACTCGCAAAACAATTTGTACGAAATTGATTAACTGTTTGGAAAAACCATAGAAAACGGTATTATTTAGTTAACGATAATTAAAAAACCATGTCGCTCAAAGGCTATATTCCACCCGTTGGATTTTACTATGCGGTTTACCTCATTGGAGAGAATGGGAATACATCTGGCGCCAATAGTTTGGATGCTGCTTTTCAGGAAGTATCGGGCATTGCTGCGACAATGGATACCACGACGATTCAAGCAGGTGGCGTCAATCAATTCGCCTATACTATTCCAAAAGGGACAATTAGTTTTGATGATTTAGTATTGAAACGAGGTTTGATGGTTTGGAAATCGAAATTATCACTTTGGGTACATGAACATTTATTGAACAATATAAATGGTTATATCGAACCCAAAGAATTGAGTGTTCATCTTTTAGATACGAATACGAAAGACCCTATTATGGCTTGGGAATTTCATAATGTGTATCCTAAAAAATGGGAAGTCAGTAATTTAACAGCCGATAAAAGTGATATTGCCGTAGAATCCTTAACCCTATGCTATAGCAATTTCACCCTAACTAAAGACTTAACTGATAAATACAAACCCTACAAAGTAAAGAAGTAGCACAAACATTCTTGTTTGTATATCAAAAAAACAAAACTATGCCAGTCGAAATACGAGAATTATTCATCAAAGCCTTTATGGACAATGATGAAGATGGAACAAAAGGAAAAACCACTAGTGGCAATAGTAATGCAAAAGCAGCTGCATTAAACGAGGCGGTTTCCAGTTCCTCATCTAGTATCAGCGATGAAGAACGAAAAGAATTAATCGAAACGATTATGATGCAAGTCAAAGATTATATGGACAAACAGTTTATACGATAAACACCTGTAAAAACTAAAACGAGAAGCAAAACATGGCATCCAATCCAAAAATAGATTTATTAACTATCTCCGATAAAAATGGAGAAAATACCTTTACCGCACTTATTAATCCAGATAAGTTCTCGATTAAATACAGTACAGCGGAAGAAAAAAAGGTAAAGAAATTTATTACTGGATTAAATTTTGTTCGCAAAACGGTTACCCTCACCAGTAAAATTAGTTTCTCCCTCACCATCGAAGGAACAGGTGCGATTCCCCTCCCAAAAGGCACGGATAAAAGTAAATACGTCACCGATCAAGTTGAAAAACTCAAAAAAATTGCCGTTGAATACGATAAAGATGACCATGCGCTGAACACAGTCAAAATTGAATGGGGGAAAACTTCTTTTGAAGGCCAAGCAGAAGGCTTAGATATTAATTACACCCTATTCAATGCAGAAGGAGCACCGCTTCGCGCAGAAGTGTCTTGTAATTTTTCTGCCTACCAACCGTGGAAAGATTTCTATTCAGAACTCGATCAAAATTCGCCAGATTTAACACATGTTCGTACCGTAAAGGCGGGAGATACCCTTCCACTTCTTTGCCATAAAGTATACAAAGATGCATCCTTGTATGTACAGGTAGCGCGTTCCAATAATTTGAAAAGTGTGATGGCCTTACAACCGGGTCAACGCATTTATTTTCCACCACTGAAAAACCAATAAAACATGCCCGAATCTCCTATTATAGAAAATCCTATTGTCAAATACGAAGTCAAAGTTGCTGGTAAAACAACCGATACCCTCGCTCCTTTGCTCGAAATTGAAGTACATCACGAATTATTTAAAGTAGGCTATGCGACCCTTATCTATCATTTAGAACCAGGACTTGGTGATAATAAAACATTTGAACCAGCTGATAAAAATTTTAAAATTGGAGATGATATAGAAATTGGACTTGCTCATCTAGATGATGGAGCGGAAACTGTTTTTAAAGGCATCATCGTTCGCCAACAAATCAAATCTCGTGCTGCCAGACAACATGTTTTAGTGGTTCATTGTGCGAATAAAGCGGTTAAAATGACATTGGGGCGAAATAGTGCTTTTCATAAAGGAAAAGATCAAGCAATAATCGGCAAAGTCATTGGCAATCATGGCTTATCCAAACAATTAGATGCGACGGAATATGAACATAAATCATTAGTTCAATATCAAGCCGTAGATTGGGATTTTATCGCCAATCGGGCAGAAGTGAATGGCTTATTATTGTATACAGAAGAAGATAAAGTTTGTGTGAAAAAACCAGAAACGAGTAAAAGTGCGGCTTTGAAATTGACTTTTGGAAAAGATGTCCTTGATTTTGATGCTTCTGTTGAAAGTCGTTTTCAAATGCCTAAAATTGCTGCGGAAGCTTGGAGTCCTAAAACGCAAAAACTCGTTAAGTCAGATGCTAAGAAACCATCCGTCAATGCTCAGGGCGCTGCTAGTGATAAGGGAACTAAACTTGCAGGAGTACTAGGCATTTCAGAATACAAATTGCAATCGGCAGCTAATCTTGAAAAAGCAGCCCTTAAAGCGTGGGCAGATGCGCAATTGCTTCGCGCGCGCCTCTCTCGTATTCGCGGAACCACTTCTTTTATCGGTAGTGCCAAAGCAAAAGTGAATACCTTAATTGAATTAGATGGTTTTGGTACGCATTTCAATGGTAGTGCCTTAATTACGGGTGTTCATCATCAGGTATCGGAGGGTTTCTGGAAAACAAGCGTCGATTTTGGCTTATCACCACAATCCTATTTGGAAAAACGAGATGTTCATGCTCCTGAAACGGGAGGATTAGTTCCTGCGGTTCAAGGTTTATTAACTGGAAAAGTCAAAAAAATTCATGAAGATGAAGATGGTGAATTTCGCGTTCAAGTGGATATTCCAATGGTCGAAGAAGGAGGAAAAGGTATTTGGGCTCGATTATCTCATTTATATGCGACCAATAAACAAGGCATCTTTTTCTTTCCAGAAGTAGATGATGAAGTCATTTTAGGGTTCTTAAATAATGATCCTCGTTCGGCTATTATTTTAGGCTCGGTTTATAGTAGTAAAAATGCGCCGCCTTATACCCCTGATGATAAGAATAGTAAAAAAGCTATCGTAACAAAAAGTAAACTTACGATTGAATTTGACGAAGAAAAAAAGGACATCACAATTAATACCCCAAAGAAAAACACCATCATTTTATCTGATGAAGATGGTAAAATCACCATTCAAGACAGTAACAAGAATAAAGTAGAACTTTCCGATAGTGGAATTCTACTCAAAACCAGTAAGGACATTAAATTAGATGCGACAGGAAAAATTGACCTCAACGCCACTGGAAAAATTTCGCTAAAATCAAAAGGCGGAGATGTAGCATTGGAAGGACTCAATGTCAATGCCAAAGCTAAAATGTCCTTTAGTGCCAATGGAACTGCTAGTGCAGAATTAAAAGCCACAGGCACCACCACGGTCAAAGGCGCAATGGTGATGATAAATTAAATTGTTAACTAAATTTTTGACTTTTTAAGTTTAACCTATTTGAAAAGTCTTAACTATAAAAACCTTCTCGGATAAATTCCGTGGTCAGTTCAAAATAAATGAGTGAACGAACAAAGTAAGTGAACAAATTTAGAATTGAATTGAATTGTAATCACGGGATTTGTCGGAGAACCATAAAAATATAGCTTATGCCTCCAGCAGCTCGATTAACAGATATGCATGTTTGCCCAATGGTCACTCCAGTCGTGCCCCCTATTCCACATGTAGGTGGGCCAATAATTGGCCCAGGTGTACCAACCGTATTGATTGGAAAAATGCCCGCCGCCGTGATGGGTGATATGTGTACATGCGTCGGCCCACCTGACTCCATTATTAAAGGATCAGCCACCGTAATGATTGGGAAGAAGCCCGCCGCACGATTGGGCGATAACACCGCACATGGCGGCACCATCACCCTAGGCTATCCAACGGTAATAATTGGCGGATAATTAAACGGACAACTAATAATGAATAAATGATTGGAGAAGTTTCCTAACTTCTCCGAAACATATCTAGCGAGTTTCCTAACTCGCCCTTGGGAATTAAATCTAATATCAATGAGCGCAGAAAAAAAATCATTTTTAGGAACGGGATGGAGTTTTCCTCCCACTTTTAATCACAAGCGGAAGACCGTGGAGATGGTCACCGAAGATGATGATATTCAACAAAGTCTTTTTCTGTTGATTGGAACCATTCCTGGAGAACGCATTTTACGTCCCATTTATGGCTGTGATTTACATTCTCAAGTATTTGAGCGTTTGAGTAGTCGTACGCGATTGCGAATCACCGATTTGATTACGAAAGCCATTAAAAAATCAGAGCCTCGAATCATTTTAGAAAATATTGACATCCAATGGAGTAAAGAAGATGTTGGTATCATTTTTATTCAAATCGAATATACCATCATTCAAACCAATAGCCGAAGTAATATGGTGTATCCTTTTTATTTGGAAGAAGGAACTAATCTTCCCTTACGGATACATTCAAATTAAAATTTCATTTTACCGATTAAATGAACCAGCAAAACAATACATATCAATCTGGAACAAGCATCTACAATCGCTTGCTGCACACGCTCCCCCCCGCAGCGACTAAGATTGATAATCGCTCTACTGCCAATCTTTTGGCATTGATGGCGCGTTTTGCAGAATATGTTCGTTTTTATAGCACATCTGGAGAAAAAACAGATTGGCAAGCCTTTTTCCAACAAGATATCAGCGTTTTTCTTGCAGATATTAGCTGTTTGCGGTTGGATAAATATGAAGCGGAACTCAAACGAATTACGGAAGAATCGGGCAATTATGGCGCACACGATCAAAAACAAGCAGAGCAATTATTAACCGAACTCGTCGAACTCGCTTTACAACTGACATTTCAACTAGATAAATGGTATACCGATTCGTTTAAACTTCGTGAAGTAGGGCAATCTACCAAGATTGAATTGATTTTAGAACGGGTCATTAAAGCGGAATTGGGTGAAAAAGTTCGAAAATTGTATGCCTACGTCTGTAGTGTCCCGACTTTAAAAACCTATTGGGATAAGTATGCAGATCGCCAATCCTTACATCCAATTTGGGAGGTAGAATATAGTGTTCCTTTACTCCTTTTAAATGGAAGTGATTTTGCAGAACAGATTACTTTTGCCACTAAAGAAATCCGTTTGATCTTAAGAACGATTATTCTTTCAACGGCTTATATTGTCAATACCGCGCCCCATTTATTAGCTGAATCACTTCATCAGAAACAGGATCATAGCCCTGATATGGGTTTATTGATCGCCTTTCTTCGCTTGTATAAAAAAGCACAGGATCATCTGAATGGTATCACCGAACGACATCTGGATTTTTACTTTTATGATGCGCTCGGCTTACAAGAAAAAGAAGGACTACCAAGTAGAGGAATTGTACAGCTTATTTTAAATCCTGAAATCCCCAATCATTGGCTCAAAAAAGGCACTTTATTGTCTGCGGGGATTAATGCCGAAGGAGAATCTTCCTTTTATCAAAGCGATCAAGATTTATACATTAGTTCGGCAAAAATCGCGCAACTTAAATCTTTATTTATTGCCCAAAATCCATTGTTTGGAATTGGTAGTTCGTACCGACTCATTTCTAACATTTATCAATCAGCGGTGGAAGTGGGAGATGATCATTTGCTGTATTCAGGAGAGCAACAAATCATGGATTGGCCTCTTTTTGGCGAAGATCAATTGGTGATTGAGGAACGAGCGCGGCAAATGGATCGCACTTCTATTGGTTTTGCGGTGGCTTCTTCTGTTTTAGAAATGCAGGAAGGAATACGGGAAATTCATTTGCTGATTAAATTCCGTTCCGATTCAGTTTATAATTTTAACAACTTAATCCGAGATATTGCGCGAAACAAAGGAATTCCAAAAGAAGCCGTATTAACAAATATCTTTCGCAATGCCTTTGATATAGAATTGAGTGGAGAAGAAGCTTGGATTCTTGCTGAAAACTACTCCATACAACCTCAAGATATTCATGAGAATATCACTTTTCAGTTAAGTATTTACTTGAATGCGAATCAGCCTTCTATTGTTCCTTATCAAAAGGAAATTTTAGGAGGGAATTATCCTACTACTTTACCCGTTTTAAGGCTGATGTTGGCGCATGAAGATGCACTCTTCCCTTATGCCTTTCTTCAAGATTTTGTATTAGAGTCGATAGATATTCACGCCAAAGTAGTAGGTCATCAAACCCTTAGCATTTATAATGAAGAAGGATTGGTGGATAATTCTGGGCCATTTACGCCCTTTAGTGCTGCGCCGCAATTGAACTCTTATCTACTCTTAGGAAGTGTAGAATTATTTAAAAAAGAACTCCAGCAATTACAAATCAATATAGAATGGAATAATCTCAATCATGTAGAAGGTGATTTTGGAGAATATTATGAGGCTTATGATGAAGAATTGACCAATGATAGTTTTAAAATTGGAATCAGCGCCTTATCCAAACGACATTTTCTACCAGAAGAAGCGGATCAACAAGAATTTAGCCTTTTCCAAACCGAAGAGGAAGATTTGTCCAATTATACGACTCTTACAGGGATCGAATTACAAAAAATGGACATTCAAGCGGATTTTGATTTAACAGAAATTCCTCCATTTTCAAATGATACGAAATTGGGGTATTTTAAATTAATTTTGAAATCTCCCCAAATGGCCTTTGGCTTACGCGCCTTCCCCAATCTTTTTGCCAAAGCGGCCCTCGAAAATTCTCAAAGTAGTTTTTTTAGTTGGGGAAAATCTGCTCCAAAAATTAGTCTACCGAATGAACCCTTTGTTCCTGTGATTAAGAAATTGAGTGTAGATTATGAGGCAAGTAGCACCATCTTTTTTGATGCAAAAGATATTCATTATAACAAATCGGAAAAGCAAGAGCAATTCTTTCATATTCATCCCTTTGGACAATTACCCATTCAAGGAGGTAAGGCAAGTCTCCCCTATTTGATGCCTCATTTTAATGCCGATGCTTATTTGTATATAGGAATAAAAGATGCCGTTCCAGGGGAAGAGTTAACGATTCTTTTTGATTTAGAAGAGAGTCGAAAACATAGCACAAAAAATAACCTTCAAACGAACTGGTTTTATCTGGCAGCAGATGAATGGCATCCATTTAAACGAGAGGAAATCATCACAGACGGCACCATTAATTTCACTCAAACGGGAATTGTTCACTTGACTATTCCACAAGAAATTCGCAATGACAATCAATTACTCGATAGTGGTATGTTTTGGCTGGCGGTGGAAGCAAGAGGAAATTTAGAAGTATTAGGGCATTTGAAAAAAATTGTCCCTCATGTCGTGAGTACCGCTTGGGTGAAAAATGAATTTGGAAAAGCGTTTACCAATACGGGAGAAGCTCATCCTATTGATGATTTGGCGCTTCAACAAGCCGCTGTTCAGGCAGTGCAACAAGTCATTCCGTTCTTCGGAGAACGTGCGCCCGAGCAGAAAGAACATTTCTACATGCGGGTGAGTGAACGATTGCGCCATAAAAATCGTGGGGTGACGACTTGGGATTATGAACACTTAGTTTTACAACATTTTCCAGATATTCGACAAGTACAATGTGTTCGTCCTTTATCTGATTCCAACTTTGTAGCTGCAGGGCAAGTAAAAGTGGTAGTAGTCCCACAAACACCTACCACCAACCTTTTTCCAAAGGCAAGTTATCATCAATTGGATATGATCCAGCGATTTTTAGAACAGCATGCGTCTCATTTTGCAGAAGTTGCTGTGATTAATCCTGTATATGAAGATGTAGTGATTAATTGTGCGATTGTCTTAAAAAAAGGAGAACAAAACGATCATGGTCGTTATTTACATCAGTTAAGAGAAGAACTGACCCACTTTATTTGCCCGTGGTTGAAAGGAGGCTTAATTAATTTCAACACAGGCATCAAAAAGAATGATATTCTTTCTTTTATTGAGCATTTACCTTTTGTAGATTTTGTATCTGCTTTTTCGATTGTACACATTACGAAAGATAAACAATCAGGCTATCGCTTTTATGATTCTGCGACTGCCAATGGGAATATGGACATGATTTACCCTAGTACGCCTTGGAGTATTTTAGTTCCAGCCAACAAGCATAATTTCCAAATTTTACAAGACGAAACCTATTTATCTGCTCAAACGAATACGATAGAACAAATGCGTTTGGGAACAGATTTCATTATTGGAGAAGCTACACCACCTTCTACTGCAATTCCAACGATTGTGGAAGAAGAAGACGATTTTTTTGAATTGTAAATCTCCAAATATGAGTTTATTTAATCGACAGACCTTAAAGAATTTTTTTAAGAAAGGACAGTTTCCAACGGAAGTGCATTTTAGTTATTTAATTGACTCTACCGTTAATAAAATAGACGATGGCTTCGCTAAATCCGAAACGGGTGGTTTATCCCTTTCTCCTGTTGGGGAATCTGAAAAATTAATTTCTGTCTATGATGAAATCTCCGATGAAGACTCTCTTTGGCAGTTTGAATTAGACAAAAATGGACAAGATCGAGGACTCAATATTGCTGACGGAAAGGGCAATTCTCAACTCTATTTTAAAGACAATGGCAAAGTAGGCGTGCATACCGAAGATCCTGAATATGATTTTGAAGTAAATGGTACCATCGCGGCTTTAAATCGAATTGGCATCTTTTCAAAAGGAAATTGTGCCGCCAATGGAGATTGGCATACGATTCTAACCAAAGATCAACTTCAAGATTTGGGGACATTTGAAATTATAGCGCAAGTTAAAAAGCCTCCAAAAGATGATACTCGCCCTCCTGCTGCCGCTACCTTGTATGGTATTGCGACGCATTGTTTCGATAAAGGACGAGTACGTGTCACGCGCAATCAATTTGGTTTTCCTGCTTTCTTCTATCGACTTTGCTTGCGCTGGCATGGCAAAAAAGACGATTTCTGTTTACAAATGCGAACAGGTTGGAACTATGGATTGGATGAAAAAGAAATGAGTTTCTTAATCCATTATCATGTGATGAAAATTGGAGAATGACAATAAGAAGAGTAGGACAGACTTTAGTCTATACCTATACCGCACAGGCTAAAGCCCGTCCTACGGCCCTTACCAAAACCCTTTTCTCTTAACTTATCGACCACAACTCATGATTAAAGCCGAGACCATTTCCAAAAGTGATTTACAACACGAAAGTCTTCAATTTGAACAATTGATGGAACTGGGTATTATGTATGCCGAAGAAGTATCAGGCGCTATTTGGACTGATTACAACGAACATGATCCTGGGGTGACCATGCTAGAATATTTGTGTTATGGTATCACAGATTTAGCATATCGAACAGATTTTCCGATCACCGATTTACTCTATTCCAAAAATGGTAAAAAAACGTCTGTTGATAATGCCTTTTTTCCAGCTCATCAAATCTTAACCACTGCCCCACTCACCATACAAGATTATCGAAAACTCATTATTGATCGTATTCAGGGCGTTCAAAATGTTTGGTTAAGTCCGATTCAAAATCACATTCAAAAATACAAAGGACTGTACCAAGTTTATCTCCAAATTAATGAAGAAGATGGCTTTTCTACCGATGCCATTAAAGAAAAAACATGGGAATTACTCCAAGCCAATCGGAATTTGTGTGAAGATTTTGAAGAAGTCCATATTTTAAAAGCAGCGAATATTGAATTGGAGGTCGATATTCATCTTAGCGCGAGTGCCATTGCAGAAGACGTTTTAGCGAGTATTTTATATGAAATTGATCACTTTTTAAATCCAAATGTCAACCTCCATAATCCTGATGATTTAAAACGCCAAGGCTGGAAGGTAGATGAATTGTATGATGGCCCCTTGATGGAGCATGGTATTATTAAAAACAGTGATTTAACCAATTTGCGAAAAGAAATTTATATCAATGCCCTCAAAGAAATCATTCAAAATATAGAAGGTGTTCGACGCGTCCAAGATTTAATTGTGCGTAAAAATGGAATGCGTATTTATGAAGAAGTGATTCATTTAGAAGATCAAACTTACCCTCATTTAATCGTTCCCTTTTTTGAGCAAACGGATCGTACACCGAGCTATCGTTTTCATAAAGGTGGTTTTCCTGTACCCATCAATCCTTTTCAAACACAGCAAATTTTACATTCACTCATTAGTAAAGAAAAGAAAGGCTATCAATTGCGGTACATGCAATCCATCATTCCGAGTCATCAAAAATTCAATCTCAAAGAAAATCTATTTGACTACATTTCCATCCAACAGTTTTTTCCACATATCTATGGTATTAATTCTTTTGGACTACCTGTAGGATCGAGCCCCATGCGACGTAATCAAGCGAAACAATTAAAGGGATATTTGGTCTTTTTTGAAGTCTTACTTTCTAGTTATTTGAGTCAATTGGCGAATGTGCGGCATCTTTTTGATATTAATAAAGTATTGGAAAAAAGTTATTTCGTTCAATTTCCAAAAGAAATACCTGATGTAGATCCCCTCATTCATGTAGATGATGAACATCGCCATAAAAAAGAATATGCGCAATGGATTCTCGAACAACTGACCCAAGAACTCGATCCTGGATCACGTCGTTTACAACAATTTATGGATCACCTTTTGGCGCGTTTTGGGGTGCAATTTCCCGAAGAAGTCCAACAATTATTGGCATTAGAAACGCAAGAGGAGGAGGAAGTTCAAGCTTTATTACTTGAAGCGAAGCAAAAAATTCTCCGACAGATGATTGCCTTTAGTAAAAATCGAGCACAAGCCTTCAATTACACCAAAGAAGCATGGGAAACCGAAAATGTTTCTTGTTTGAAAAAACGCGTTTGTACAGAATTGAATATTGACAATTATCAAAATCGAAATCTCGCACAAACCAAAGCAACGAACCAATTAAAATGGCATCGAACAACGCGCGAAGCAGCAAGCACCACACAATTTCATCTTCGAGAGATGCTTTCTGCAGGTTTAGATCGTCATCATTATGAAATTGTGGAAGAAGAGGGCATCTTTAAGTTATTGTATAAAGCTTCTTACAACGAAGATCCTTTAATCATCGCAACATTAGACGATAAAGCGGCTTGTGAAAAACGCTTAGATGAATTAATCGCTCAATTTCAGCAGATGAATCAGACAAGTAAAGGCTGTTTTGTGATGGAACATTTGCTTTTGCGCCCTTCTCGTATGCCTTTGTGGAACCTTCGTATTGGTAGCGATCCACAAGATCCTTTTTTAGAAAGTTTGGATAAAAACAATCTCGAACATCAAACTTTTATCGGAGATGATTTATTGGTAACTGCGACCAAACGTAGTAATTATTCCATTTTAAAAGGAGAAAAACAATATTTCATTTTACTGAAAAAATCGAACTACCCTATTTTAGTTTCACAAGAAAAATATGCGAATGAGCAAGCCGCAGAACAAGCCATTCTAAAAGCAATTCATGAATTGACCAACATTATGGAAACCGATCCTTTGGCGATAGATCAATGGATTTATCTGGAGCGAGAAACTATTGAAGGGCTTTCTATTGAAAATGATTTTTATTCTTCTCGTTTAAGTGTGATCTTTCCTAATTGGAATGAATTAGCGCAGAATGAAGATTTTAAACGTATTGTAGAACATCGGTTTAGTCAGCATGCACCTGCACATTTAGCCATTAATTTTCATTGGTTGTCCTTTTCAAAAATGAAACAATTTGAAGCCTTATTTAAACAATGGTTGCAAGAAAAAAGTAGTCGAAATGGAGTCAGCGAACAGCTCGATCAACTCTCCCTTCAATTGATAGAATTATTAAAAGGTAAAAATAATAGTGTTCCCAATGAACCTGTACAAAAACAAAATTCCTTTTCAGAAACGGCTTTACAAGCGATTTTCGAAGACATCAGTTTATCCGAATTATACAATCAAGAAGATTTGAGTTTGATCGTAGGAATTGAGCTAGAATTAGAACGCCTATTAAATGACAATGGCATTCAAAACTGGGAAGATTTGGCTAAAAGTTCGAATCATCAACTCCAAACTATCCTTCAAAAGAATGAAGTTGATCCAGCTCAATTCCAAGTGGCATTGTGGATTGAACAAGCACAATTGGGCGTCCAATCGCGTTGGCAAGCGCTCGCTAGTTTACAAAAACAACTCAAATCGGAATAGTTTTAAATGGCAAATCACCTCATACAACGGCAAATTTTCCAAGTAAAAGTAGCATCAAAAGCAGATGCCAACTTTATGTATGAGGTGTGCAGTGATGTGGTTAAATATGAGTTACCTACCCTACTCGATGAAGTCTTGTCCAAACTCGTGCCTGCACATACTCATCTCCGATTTCAAAAGGTGGTTCTCGATCTTGGTAATATTCATAAAAGCAATTTTAAAACACAATTACCAAAAAAGATTGTCCGTGAGTTAGCAAATTTCATTCAAATTCAACAACAGCTTAAATCCAATGAACTAAAGCGTTCTTCTTCCAATCGAAGTCTACAAGCGGCTTTATTCTTTTACTTGAAATATGCTTATTTGCCGTGGTGGATCAGCAGTCAAAAAAAGTTTGAAATCAATACACTGATTCAAGAAGAAGCCCAACGCTATCCCAAACGTCTTCGAGCATGGTTAAAAAAAACACAGCAACAACCCCAACAACTTGTCCGACTTTGTTCGCAGGTAAACGCTAAAACGCAGCTACTTTTATTGCAAGGCAGTTCCAATCAACTGAATGAAGAACAAGAAGCTTGGCAAAATACCTTTATTCAAACCTTTGATCATTATCAACTTTCAGCAAAACAACGCGCCTATTTATATACTGCTTTACTTTTGGCGAAAGAACAGGCAAAGCATTCGCATTTATCTTTTCAAGAACTCTTTTTCCAATGGTATGCTAAATTAAGTGGTCTAAATATTCAGCAGCTTCGACAAAAAACGCAGTATTATTTACAACGAAATAGATCGGATTCTTCCTTGCCTGTTCAAAATTCTATAGAACTCATACAAGTCTCTTCTGGTTCGAGTCAAAATTCCTATAAAAATTTGGTGTATTTCCTTCAAATTGGGATGTTTACAACACATAAAGAATGGACGAATTTATCAGATTTAGAACAATTTATTGTAGAAAAATCGGCTGCAAAAAGTCATAGTTTACGAAAAAATATAGGGCATTTACTTCCTCATAAAAACGTACGAGAACGATTGTTAAAACAACTCCAACAATCTGCCCAAGATGCTCTTATCAGTAGCTTTTTTCGTTATCAAAATGCAAGTGAAATTGAAGGATTTTTTGCTTTGTTGGTACAATTACATCAGCAGGTAAATCCAACGGCTTCTTCGACTTCTTTTGCAGTTTCTTTGCGAGAAAAAACGTTTTTGTGGTTGAGTAAAAAATATCGGCTGGCTAATTTACAATTAAGTGATTTGCTTCATTTTTTAATGAATGAAATCGTCAAAACGAAACCGACGCACAAGAAAAAAATTCAACAACAGTACGCACAAGCTGCAAAGAAGCTACTCAAAGATGCAAAGGCTTTATCTGACTTTGAACGGCAATTATTACAGGAAATCAGCTTGATTGAACCAGCATCTAATGTCCAAACTAAAATCTTATCCGATGTTTTACATCAATTGAAAAAAATAGGTGAGCAAAGGGAAAACTTCAATTTAAAAAAGCCCTTTTTATCGCAACTCCATCAAGCCATTCAATCTAATCCAAGATCAATTATTGATTTTTTTCAACAACTTTCTGCTCATAAAATTCAAACCTTCATCCATCAACTCGATGATAAAAATGTAAGGATTTTTTTGAAACAACTTTCTTCCTCCAATGAAGAAGTACAAGCGATCCTCACTGTTCTAATCGCTCATGCTAAAAAAGAAAGTAGCACTCGAAAACTACAAGAAAAGTTGATCCAGTTATTGCTTAAGGAAGATGTACATGTTTCAAATATTTTTATTGAAAAATTGGATATTGTTTGCGAGGAAGTTTTTAAAACAGGATTGTCGAAGCTTGTAGAAAGCATACAAAAAAAGGATAGGAATAAGTCCATAAAAATTCCACGATTTTTATCCAAAAGAGGGAAGAAAAAAGAGGGTTTATTTTCTGCTAAAAAATCCGTGGTTTCTCATTCTCCCTTTGAACTCATTGCTGCCTTAGAATTTTTCTTAAAAAAGGGATTTTGGGAAGATACAACGATAGATATAGTGACTTTTGAAGATTATTTTTTGCATCTAGCGGCGCAACAAAACCCTTCTTTACGGAAAAGTTTAGTAGAAACTTTCCAGAAAAAAACGGCTTTGGAACGATTCATCGAGCAGTTTTCTAATGCCGTGTTGGAATGCGCTTTACAATTAATCCAGAAAGGACACGAGGGCTGGCAAAAGGAACAAGTGGAGTGGCAAGAACGACTATTGGCTATTCCAGCATTCGCGTTGTCGAAGATTCAAATAGAAAAGGCATTTTACAGTGTGCTTTTTCAACTTTATAGTCATGCTGAAACCCAAAATTGGGGGGCAATTTCAGTTTGGACGATCCATCAGCAGTATTATTTTAGACAAAGTGTTTTGAATGAACTTGCACTAACAGTCGAACAATTGGAACAAGCTTCCTTTTGGGATTCCACCACTTTAGGTAAAGCAAAAAAAAGCTATTCCTTTCAAAAGGAATTCCAGCTTTTACAGAAAGGAAAAAAGGCAGATCGAATTCGTATTCAAGAAAAATGGCTCGTTTTTATTAAAAATAAGAATATTGAATTTTATGATTTCATCCAACAGTATTTACAAAAAGAAGGGGGCATTTCTAGTTTAGTTCAAGACTTGGATGAGAACTTTTTAGATCAATTAATTGCGTTTCTATATGAGGATGCCTTATGTGTTGCAAAAGATGAAGTAGATGCTGCTCTTTACAGCACCTTAGAAACATCTACAGCTAACATTTCCTTTTCTTCTTGGTATCAATTTATCAAAACTAATTTGAATGCCCCTCAAAAAACTGCAAAACATCCTATTGCCTTATCTTTTTTGAAATGGCTCAATCAAAAGCCTCGCTCCTCTTCCAGTGCTCAGATTATTTTGACCGATTGGATCAAAACCTATACAAAAAATCAAACTCAACGTCCACTTGAATTTATTCGTATTCTACAAACTAAAATTTCGAATACCAGTCATCCAAGCATTGCTATTCAGTTAACAATTTTACAAAAATATTTTTCACAGCTTCAAAAAAAGGAAAAAGAAAAACTATTGGCGTATTGGAATGGAACATTGGAAGACACATCAACTTTTAAGGACTATCTAAATGAAATTTGGCTCGATAAATCTGCTAGTATTCGACAATTTTTGACAGAAAAACTTCAAGATAAAACACTTTTAAGTACCTTTTTACAAGAACAATCGCTTCCTGAGTTAAAACAATTAACCCAACTTTTGGCACAGCAAGATTGGAAAAAAATTCAGACAATTCTACCAAACTATGATCCCAATCACCTTATCCAAGCCATTGAAGGAGAACGCGAAACGCGCCTTTATTACATCGCTACAATAGAACAATACGCGCAATCTAAAAAAGCGAATACAATAGCAGAACAGCTCCAACAAATTAAACTAAAAAAACAAAAATGGGCCAAAAAGAAAGCAGAAGAAACAGCAATAGATACGCCCAAAACAACTACTTCAATTACAAAAACGCCCCTTCTTCAAACTCCTATCCTGTTAAAAGCCGTTGTCGCTTATTTACGGTTTAAAGATGTGCTTTATTTTGAAGATGTACCAAGTTTGGAACGAGCAATCATATTGCAATTAAAAAAGGAGCAAAAGCTGCTTTTTGAATTAAAAAAACGGCTTTCAAAACACCAACTTTCGATAGCATTTGTAAACACCTTTTCTTCTCCAGTACAGACTACTCTTTACGAAGCAATTAAGCAAACTACCACTTTAAACATCCAAGATCAATTGGCAAAGCTTGAGGCATCATTTAAGACTTTAGACCATTGGAAAACACAATCCAAAGCTCTTTTCATTCAAACTTTTATACTTTTTTACTTTTCGCAAAAAGAAGAGAAGAATTTTCCGATTTCGATCTTTATAAAACAATTTATTCAACGATTGGCGTATGTACAAAAACAAACTATAACATCTATTATTGGTAGTGGGGCACGAATAAATTTACATTCTCAATTCCTCGAATTAGCTCAATCAACTTCATTTTCAATGACTTATGATTTTCGCTATTTCAAGGAAAGTAAATTTATTTTCTCCACGTGCCTTGCCCAATTGCAAGAGACGAATTCTATAACAAAAACAGTACCTCATTTTAAAGGGCATCCAGCAACAAACATCTTGATCGAAAGGATTCAAACGATCATTTTTAAGCAAAAAAAATTAAACCACTCAAAAGACAGTTCTCCAAAATTAGTGGAAAAAGACCTGCTTTCCTTTTTACAAATACATCTCAAAACGGAAACAGCCATGCAGCATTTTTGTGTACAATTTGATCCTTTTGAATTAGAAAAAATCATTTTTATTAGTCAGCAGCAAGCAAATTCTATAGTACAAAAGGAGTTCAAACAACTGCATCAGATTCTAAAGATTGCTTCATTTAAAGAAAATCAAAAACAAGTATATCATTATCAATTCTTATTGCTTTTGGGGATAAAAAAATGGGAAACGATTCAAAATGAACTACCCCAAGAGTTGCTTTCTTTTTCTTCCGAACGTGCAATTCCAAAAGCAAGTGCACCTTCACCCAAAAAGGTATCTTCCTTTGAACAAGTACAAGCCTGTTTTTGGGATTATTTAGATCAAGGAAAATGGATCGAACATCCTCTTTTTCAAAGCGTAGAAGATTTGGAATTGGCGATGCAATTTTATCTCGAACAAGATACGACCACTTTTATAAACTGGCTACTCCCAATTTGGAAAGAAGCTGTTTTCCAAGAACAATTAGAACGTTTATTTTCGGATAATTTTATTCAAAAAACAACGAAAATTCTTACATCAAATGAAATAGAATCAATTGACGCGAGAAAAGAAGAAACATTCAATCCTACTACACTTTCTGAAGAGAATCTACCGACTATATTACCTTCCACCGAGGCTACTCTTATTGACCAATTGAATCAAGTAATACGCTATTTAGAAACAGGCATTAGTCAGGAAATTGATGTAGATGAGTTGGAGGATTTAATTCCAATAATTTGCAAAAAAACGCCACAATTATTTTTTGCTGCGCTTCAAAACTTACCTCAAAAAATGAATTTGACGGAGCGACTCCTCCCCTATTTATCGAACACTACAATGGAAGAATTATTTGTTAATTTCGCCTCCATTACACATCAACAAGCTATAGGTTTTTTAGCTAAAGACCTCAAACAAATCGGGAAACATTTTAAAATTAAAACCCGTGAATTTTGGTCAATTTTAACACCAAAAATTATCACAAGTCAACTTCTAAGTCAACAGGATTTGATTCAAACAATTCTTCATTTCCTTAGTCAACAACAAGCTATTT
The DNA here is from genome assembly GCA_020628645.1 of Saprospiraceae bacterium. Classification (GTDB taxonomy): domain Bacteria; phylum Bacteroidota; class Bacteroidia; order Chitinophagales; family Saprospiraceae; genus JAHDES01. Next base: position 11,178 of record JAHDES010000007.1, on the reverse strand, counting down.
TAAAGCAAATCAAACCAAAAGAATCAGCGAATAAAACCCCAAATCAACTAGCGCAAATTGCTTCCTTTATTTATGATTTAAAACTTTCTTTATCAGCTCCATTTCAACATGAATTACTTCGTCATTTTGCGAATTTATCGACTGAAGAAAGGGAGCAAATAGAGAAAAAATTAGTCTTGCAACGTCAATTAATACAGCAAGAAGCCCAACTTTTAGAAGAGCAAGCACCAGCAACTTTCCAAAAAGAAAAAACGCTAGAAAAAACCACAATTTCATCATTCCGTAAAGATACTACTGCTGAGAAATCTGTTTATTCCATCTTTGATTTAGTTTCCAAAGAATTGACTGCTTTTCAATTTTTCTTACTGCAAGACTCGCCTTCGGTAAAACGAAGCTATCTCAAAGAACTGGAGCAACAGTTCCTATTTTATGCCAAAAAACATCCCAAATTGGTCGCTGATCTTTTGAAAGCCTGTTTTAAATCAGAGAAAGCCATTCAGCGATTTATGGATGCTTTTAGTACCAAAATTTGGGAGAAAGTCATTCAATTATTTAGTCCGAAACAAACCATTCCATTTTGGGAATATTGGGAACAAATGAATGAACACTTGATGGAATTGGAGCAACAATATTATCCCCTCGCACAAGAAAAGGTTCATTTTCAGCATTTTATACAAACTGCCGTTCATAGACATGGAAAATTAGTCGATCCCGTTGATTATGCAGAAGATTGGATACGTAGCTTAGCAAAACAAGTGCAATCAACGACCTTAGAATTGGTGCAAGTGTTACGAAAAGAACCACAATTAGAAGAACAAACTAGCCTAAATTCCTTTGAAAAATTAGTAGATTTGGTGTATCAACGCTTGACCCAAAGTGCAGCAGCACAACGCGCGAAAGCCATTCAAAAACAACACTCCAATCCAACTGAAATGAATCATTTACCAGAAGAAGGAATTATCGTACATAATGCGGGATTGGTCATTTTAGCTTCCTTTTTTGGGCGTTATTTTAAAATGTTGGATTTACTCGAAAAACGCATTTTTAAAGACGAAGAAGCCGCCGAGCGAGCCGTTCATTTATTACAATATCTCGTCACTCGTCAATCAGAAACGCCCGAACATCTCTTGGTTTTTAATAAGGTGTTGTGTGGTTTGCCTATCAGTACACCCATTTCCTTAGGAATAGAATTAAGCGAGAAAGAAATTAATACTTCCGAGCAAATGTATCGTTCGGTACTTGCCAATTGGCCCAAGATGGAAAAATCGAGTATTGAAAATTTGAGGGCTTCATTTATTATTCGAAATGGTTTATTACAAGAAAAAACGGACAAATGGGTACTCCAAGTAGAGACTGCCCCTTTTGATATTATTTTAGAATTTTTACCTTGGACGATCTCCATTATTAATCTTCCTTGGATGGAAAAACGCATAGAAGTCGAATGGAAAACACGCAATTAATTCAAAATGCCGAAATCTTGGAAAAAGAGTTGAGTTGGGTAAAATTACTCATCAATGACTGTCTTACCCAACATTTTAAACATGATAATATAGTCCCCAAAAGTCCAATTGTAGCGCCAGATTTTGGTGACATAAGTGCTCCTTATGCTCAATTTATACAAAAGCATCAATTAAATACCACAGAACGGATTATTTTGGGAATGGCACTGATGCCTCATATTAAAGCCAGTGATCTAGATTTCCTTTTTCACAAAAATGAATTGACGGATCGACCCTTTACTCAATTTGGAGGAATACAAGGAAAAAATCATGCTGGTTTTTTACCAACCATAGCAACGGTTTTATACATCCTCTGTGGAGAGGACATACCAAAACGAATCGCGACTTTACGCTATTTCCAAGCAGATCAGTTTTTATTTAGAGAGCATATTTTGGTATTAGGGGATATTCCTCCAAATGAACCCATGACGAGTAGTGCCTTGCAAATTAGTGAGGAATATTTAAACTATTTTATTACAGGACAGCCCTTTAATCCACGGTACAGCAGTTCCTTTCCTGCTAGTTTAATCACCACTCAATTAGAATGGGAAGAATTAGTACTTGATCCTCTTACTTTGGACGAAGTTACCTCAATCAGTGATTGGCTCAAACATCAAGACCTCATTATGGAGGAATGGAAGCTCGGGCGATTTTTGAAACGAGGATTTCGGGCTTTGTTTTATGGGCCTCCCGGTACTGGTAAAACACTAACTGCGACCCTTTTGGGAAAAATCAATCAATTGGATGTATATCGAGTGGATTTATCACAGATTGTATCGAAATACATTGGCGAAACCGAGAAAAATTTAGCGCGTATTTTTGATATGGCAGAAGGGCGCGACTGGATTCTCTTTTTTGATGAAGCTGATGCGCTATTCGGAGAACGTACCGCCAATCGCAGTTCTAATGATCGACATGCTAATCAAGAAATTGCATATTTACTCCAACGCATTGAAGATTTTCCTGGATTAATTATTCTGGCGACTAATTTAAAAGGTAATATAGATGAAGCTTTTTCTCGCCGATTTCAAGCTATGATTAAATTTAATATACCAGATGCGCAACAGCGTTTACAACTGTGGCAAAATTCTTTGACCGAACAACTTCCTTTAGCGGAGGATGTCAACTTAACACAACTGGCTCAAGACTACGAATTGGCAGGGGGAAGCATCATTAACGTTATTCGTTTTGTTGCCTTACAACTCGCTCGACGTACAGAGCAAACGCACATCTACCAACAGGATATATTGGAAGGAATACGTCGAGAAATACGTAAAAATGGAAGCATGATTTCGCAAGGGTAATGTAAAACGAGTCTTTTTTATAAGTACAAAGACACTTCCGATACTAACCGAAAGTGCCTTCATACTTTTTAAAACACGCTTTATATTTTATTGTGAGCCACACTCCTCTATTTCTGTAGAGAAGGTCGCATTTTCTTTTACTTCAAACCCCGGTTGCAGTAGAATGGATTCACCCGCCTTCAATTCTACATTTTTAGAGGGATTGACTACACCATTCGATTGAATAAACCGTTCGGCTTTATACAAACCATCAAGTGCAGTATGGGGTAAATCTATCGTATAAGGACAAGTACTGGAGTCGTTATCATTAGGATTTGCATCCGAACCTAGCAGAAAATACCCTCGAATAAGAACGCTTTGTTCTTTCGTCAAGCCATTGCTATCATTTACTGTTACGGTATACCAACCGGGGGTGAGTTCATTGATAGCCGCTGTCGTAGCTCCTGTATTCCACTCCATCGTATAAGGGGACTCACCGCCACTGATAAATACTTCTGCTGATCCTAAACTAGTCGGTTGTACATGAACACTAGAGATACCCAAGATCATATTATCACTAGAAGGCCCTATTTCAGAATAAGGCGTAGTATAGCTAGAATTCCCTACATCATTGATCGTCGCATTGGCGAGCATGGTCGCACCTCCAAGATTCATTTCAAGGGTATCAAGCGGTATTTCATCATCAATAACTATATTTAGTCGTACTACAGGCCCAGAACATAAGACATTTTGATTGTCATTACGGGTGAGGGCTAACTCTAATTGATTCGTTGTAGGATCAAAGTGACTGACCACTTCTTCGGGTTCTAGCGAAGAATTATCGATATCTATAAGCACCTCCTCAACAGGTATAGTGGATAAGTCCAACGTTAAGGCTATTCCATGTGCAAGCGCGGGAATGTCAGAATCATTTAAATATAAATCAAAAGACTGAGACATAGAAGCTAGCATTCCTATAGGTTCCAATCGATAATTGGTTGTTCCTGTTAATCTGTTATTCAAGATAATACCATGAATAGAACCATAATTCGCCTCAATTACATCGACATCTAAATCATTAACAATTCCATCTCCATTTGCATCTTGATATTTGTAATTTACGCCATGGAGTTCTCCAGCCCAATCTGTACTGAATTGTCCAGTCCAATCTGTACTGGCATTTTGTCGTGCCGTTCCAGTATTACCATCTACTAATCCCCAGTATAATGCATCAATATGATTGGCAATACCATCATTATTTAAGTCCCCCGGATATACTAAACCTTCTGGGCATGCACCATCTCCACTATCACAAAAGGGTTTGAAATCTCCACCATTGGGTAAGTCAGGATTATTCAAAAAGCTGACTGTTGTATTAGTACAAAAAACATCTAATTCAGTAGGAAAACAACCACTTAATTGATTACTAGCTAAATTAAGCGTACCTAAATTATTTAGGAAGGATAGCTCAATAGGAATAGCGCCACTCAAGTTGTTATGACTAAGATCTAAGGACGATAAATTATACAAAGCCCCTAACTCTTTAGGCAATGTGCTAGAAAGATTATTATAACTTAGATTTAATATTGATAGCGGGTTTATATTCCCCAGTTCCTTTGGAATACTGCCACTTAAATCATTGTTATTTAGTTGAAGCCCTTTAAGACTTGATAGTTGCCCCAATTCTGTTGGGATACTCCCTAGTAAATCATTATTGGACAAATCCAAATATCTTAAATTGGATAGATTGGATAGTTCTTTGGGAATACTTAGTTTTAAATGATTATGACCTATTGCTAGAAATTCCAGATAGCTCAAGTTACCCAAAGATGAAGGAATCGTACTTTTTAATTGGTTGTTCCCAAGATATAGCTCTCTTAAATAAGGTATATTACCTAGTGTAGAAGGGATAGCATCTGTGAAATTATTATCCGACAGTTTCAGAGAAGATAAATTATGGATACTTCCTATCTCTGATGGAATTGCTCCTGACAACTCGTTGCCACTTAAATCTAAATTTGTGAGATAGGATAATTTCTCAATATCTGGTAAAATAGCTCCTAATAAATTATTCTGTGATAGATTCAAATCGGTAAGTGACGTAAGCTGATAAAGTTCTTTCGGCAACCCTTTTGTGATTTCATTATCAGATAAATCTAACACCCTCAATCTAGCAAAATCACCAATCGCTGGCGGAATAACTCCTGAAAGATTATTATCTGGTAAATATATTGCAGTAACACATCGCTCATCACTTAACTTTACACCAGCATAGGTTTCCATCGGTAAAGACAAATCCCATGGATTGCTCCAATTTTTTCCATCTAGCTTATTGTATAATTCCACTAAAGCCAGTGAATCTCCTTTGGCACAAGGAGTACAGACACCAGCGTCCATAGTACAAAAAGCTGTAAAGTTCCCTTCATTGGCTAAATTTGGATTACCCGTAAAATCTATATTTATACCTGTATGACATAAGAAGGATAAAGAAGCAGGAAAACAACCTGACAACTTATTATTATTTAAATATAACGTATGTAATTTAGAAATCGTAGTAGTAGTAGTAGAAGAAAAAGCAGGTATAAAACCTCCTATCTGATTATTGGAAAGTATGAGGGAAGTTAATTTAGATAAAGCAGCTATACTTTCTGGTAATGTTCCTCCTAATTGATTGTTACTGGCATTGAAATAAGTAAGATTTTCTAAACCATCTAATGTTTCTGGAATAGCTCCACCCAAATCATTATTCATTACATTCAGATAACTCAACTTGCTCAAACCAGTAATTGTTGGTGGAATAAAACCTGATAACTGATTATCTTGTAAATATAATTGTTGTAACTCTCCAAGATTGCCTATTTCAGATGGAATACTTCCTGTAAGCTGATTCATATGTAAACGAAGAGACGCTAACTTACTTAGATTGCCTATTTCGTTTGGAATCGAGCCACTAAGCGCATTTTCATTTAGATACAAAGTTCTAAGACTCGATAAATTGCCTAATGAAATTGGAATACTCCCTGTCAGTTCATTCCCAGCTAATTGTAAGTTTGTTAACTTCAAAAGATTACCTAATTCACTTGGAATCGAGCCACTTAATTGGTTATTATTAAGATTAAGTACTCTTAATTGATTAAGATTGCCTAGGACAGAGGGTAACGTACCGCTTAGGTTACTCCCTTGCATATTGAGTGTAACAACACATCCATTTCGATTGATTATCACACCTTGCCAAGTATGCAAAGGATCCGTCAAAACCCAAGGTTTATTCCAATTAGGCCCAGATGTAGTATGAAAAAGTTTGACTAAGACTAAGGAATCATTAAGGCGACAGGATGTTCCATCCAAAGAACTAATTGCTTTCTTTAAATTTAATCGCCCTCCTGTCAATGTTTTATCAATCAAATTATTTTTTACATCAACTGTACTGAGTATGGCTGATTTAGTATCTTCATAATCCATAAATGGACTAATAGCATTAATCAAAGCAGCAGTACCCGCTACTAAAGGAGCAGCCATAGATGTTCCACTCTTATTTGCATAGAGATTATTAGGGATACAACTTTTTATCTCACTCCCCGGTGCAGCAAGATCAACATCTACTGTCCCATAATTTGAAAAACTAGATTTTTTATCTTCATGGTCAGTTGCAGCAACGGATATGATATTATCTAAATCAAAGGAAGCAGGAAACATAGGATCAATTTCCGCATTTAAATTATTGTTACCTGCAGCCGCGATAAAGAGATGATTGGCATTTTTTGCTGATTCTACAGCATTGTATAATGCTGTAGAGTAATCATAGTTTCCCCAGCTATTGTTACTGATGGGGATACCCATATTGATGGCATAATCTAGTGCTTTGATAGCATCTACTGAAGTACCACCGCCATCGCCAGCAATAAACTTCAAAGCAGCCAATTGAACATCCCAACAAACACCTGCAACACCTTTATGATTATTACCAGAAGCACCTATGATACCCGCTACATGTGTACCATGTCCACCATCGTGGTCATCATATGGGTTGTTGTCATTATTGGCAAAATCCCAACCAATGAAGTCATCTGCATATCCATTATTATCATCATCGATCCCATTTTCATCATCAGGATCAAAAATCCATTGCGTACCATCCCATTCTAGTACTTGACCATCACCATCGGCATCTTCTGCTAAATTTTGCCAAACATTATCCACCAAATCTTCATGCTTCCAATCTATTCCAGTGTCGAGAATAGCAACCACTACGGAAGAGGCATTTCTTGCATCAGTCCAAGCTTCAGGCGCATCAATATCCGCATCGATTTCTCCTCCTGTTTGAGCAATATTATTCAAGTGCCATTGATCTACGTATAGCGGATCATTAGGAACTTCTACAGTATTGACATGATAAATATAATTGGGTTCAACAAAGGCTATATTAGGATGGTTTTGGTAACTTTCTATGAGTTGTTCTAGTGTGCAATCTGGCTGTTTTTTAACGGTAAAAACTTCAATGCCTGATTTGCTTATTTTCTCTGTTGAGATTGCATTCCATTCTTGAAACAGTTTGCTTTTCTCTTGATTACTAGTAGTTGATTTCCATTTTACGATAAGTTCATTTTCTACATATTTTTGACTTTGTGCGTTAGTCACTCCCGAAAGGAGCATAAAAATAAAGAGACTAAAAAAGATAAAATTAATATGACTGTACTGCTTAAAATTATTCTTCTTCATAGGAAACATTCAGTTTGTTCAAATTAAAAAATATATTAAAATTGTTAGTAGAGAGACGAAAAAGAATAATCTATACCTTCAAACGTTCTTAGTAGTTGGGCACGAATAAATTTGCATTTTTCATTTCTTGAATTAGTTCAATTAAATTCCCACCAAAGGTGAACAGGCATTTTCAATGACTTACCTGTCCGCCATGAAAGGCGGGTAATTTTTCACTATTTCAAGAAAAGCAAATTTATTTTCTCCGCGTGCCTTAGTTAGCTCATACTTTGTTAAAAATATCTGCTTAATGATAAATAATAGACAGACACGTCCTAACTAGGCTAAGACGGTGCTTTTAGCCTTGTATGAACTAATACCGTTTTAAATGATAAATGTCGTATACTCCATTTCCATTACATCGGCATTATACCTTTTCTATCGCAGAGATGTACAACAGGTACCGCTAGAAAAGGTATAAAATTTACTTTGTTAGACTTGTATAGTTTATTAATTTTCAACTCTCTTACCCAAAATGGGCATACCATAGTGCTTTAGGTGGGGGAAATTCCTCTGCCTCAATGGTATTTTGTGTTTTCATTAATTTAAATATACTTAATATTTCCTTATCAGACCATTTTTTATGGCTATAGATTTAGCTTAGTACTTAGAAGCTGTTTGAATTTAACACTTTCTATCTATGATGTCCCTTTTTCCATCAATCTTTGTTATTAAAACAGTTATTTAGCTAGGCTAAACGCCTATTTCAATGCCTCGATTGTTGAAAAAATGACCTATCATATTTTAAAAAAGCTAAACTCAAATAGCTTCTTAAATTAAACCGCATAAATCAATAAAGTTTTCATAGCTCCCAAGTTCCAAAACTCGGTGTCCAAAATTATTTTGAACATATCTTTTTTTGTTTTTCTCACGCATCGATGCCTGCTCTCATAGCAATATTTCAGGCTTATTCCAATAAATTTTTCATAGCTTCTAAGTTCGAAAACTTAGTGTTCAAAATAATTTTGAACATATACTTTTTGTTTTTCTCAATGCGTAAAAGATTGCTTTCATCTGTTTAAAAATTTTATAAATCGTTGTACGACTTGAAGTCGTCCGACGAATAATTCAATCATTCCTTTGTGTGTAATTTATGATTAATAAATATCATGTTCGTTTCATCTGTGTGTTTCATAAACTTATTCCTTGTAAAATTTTCATAGCTCCCAAGTCCGAAAACTCGGTATCCAAAATAATTTTGGATATGTACTTCCTTGTTGTTTTTTTCTCAACGCGTCAATAATTAATCTTCATAGCTGTGTTTCATAGACTTTTTACTTGTAAAATTTTCATAGCTCCCAAGTTCGAAAACTTAGTATTCAAAATAATTTTGAACATATACTTTTTGTTTTTCTCAATGCGTAAAAGATTGTTTTCATCTGTGTGTTTCATAAACTTATTCCTTGTAAAATTTTCATAGCTCCCAAGTCCGAAAACTCGGTATCCAAAATAATTTTGGATATATACTTCCTTGTTGTTTTTTTCTTAACGCGCTAATAATTGATCTTCATAGCTGTGTTTCATAGACTTTTTACTTGTAAGTTTTCATAGCTCCCAAGTTCGAAAACTCGGTATTTCATGTATGTCTGATTATATACTTTTTTGTTTTGTTGTTTTTTATACATGTATATAATCATCCTTCACCACGAGGCTCAGTCCTTTTAATTTTGATGGAGGTGATTGTTGTTTTAGCATAGCAATATTTTTATTTTTTGTGATTAAATATCTACTTCAAAAGTAAGGCAGAATTTGTTTAGTTTTTTTTATATTTACAGAAATAAATTTAGTTGAAACAAAAAAATCTTAATATATATATTGTTTATTTTTATTGTTTTATGATTTCATTTAGCATTCTACAATTTATCTAACAAATTACTGTCCTCCTTTTCCCATAAAGCAATCATTCGTTTTTTCATTCTTAGTTTATTTATACTTTTTTGTGATTCCGTATGAATTACATTATCTACTTCAAAAGTAAGACACTATTTGCTAAGTTTTTTTTATATTTACAGAAATAAATTTGGACAAAAAACATATACCGTTATGTATAATTAATTGAAATTAAATCTATTATACTTTCGATTTATGTCTGACAATTTATTAATCAGTCTACTAAGGACATTCTCTAATAAGGAAATAAATGCCTTTTTTCGCTTCGTAGAGAGTAAATATTTCAATACTGATGAAGAAACAATTCGCTTACTCCATTCTCTAGTAAAACACCTACATACTGATAAGCCTTTTTCAGATCAGGTACAAATCAAAATCTATACAAGTGTTTTTAAAAAAAAGGTGGAAGGAGAACAATTGAATGCCAAACAAAAGAGTCAATTCAACTTTAAAGTCAATGCGCTTTATACTTTAGCAAAACGTTTCTTAGTACTAGAGAAGATAGACGAGCATCCTGATGCGTACAGTAAAATACTGTATCAAGAACTACAAGCAAGGAATTTAAATAAACATTTAAAACGACAACTGAAGAAGGATAAAAAACAAATAGAGCAACTAAAAATTAAGGATAGTGATTATTATGCTCATGCCTATCAAGTAGAAAATGGATTACTCAACTATTTATACCATACAAGACTAATAATCAAAGAAGATAATTTAGAGGAAGTCATTTTCCAATTGGATATGCACTACATTATTAAAAAACTAAAAAATCAACTTACTACTCTTTCTAAACAACGAATTTCAGATAAAAAAAAATATGATTTTTCGGTTTATGAAGCTTTAATTCCTTTAATCAATCTACCACAGTACAATGACCAGCCTTTGATCACAATGTATTGTGAAGCAATCAACTTAATTCAATCGAGTGAAAAAAAAGATTATGACAAATTCCTAGAACGTCTTATCCAAAATCAATCATTTTTATCATTAAAAGATAAAGATGACTTTTTTACAACTGCCAGCAATTTTTGTGTTCGAGGAATTATTAAAGGAAAAATGGAATACCTTTATAAAGCTTATGAACTATTTAAGATAATGGATGAATTGGACACATTGACTGAAAATGGGTTACTACATATTGGTCGTCTAAAAAATATTGTTAATTCAAGTTGTAGAGTTCAGGATTTTAAATGGGCTAATTATATAATACAAAAATATGAACCTGTTTTTCAACATAAGGATAAAAAAAGTGTCAAGCATTTAAATTTAGGTGCTATTGCTTATTATCAAAATGATTTTGAAACTGCCATACGTCACTTTATTAAAGTAAATAAAGTTAATTTGACCTACGATGTGGATTGTAAGGTGATGCTGATTAAATCCCATTATGAAATGGATATAGAATATGATGAGCGTACTATGACCATCTTTCGTTCCGCCGAACAATTCTTTGCCAAGCATCAACAATTAAAGTCTATACGTAAACAAGCTTATAAAAACTTTATCCGTCTTCTTATTAATATCTACAAAGTACGATTCCGAGTTGGCAAAGGCACGATAGCAAGCGTCCACAAAAAAATGGAGCAGATGAACTACATCAGCGATAAAAAGTGGTTATTGGAAAAACTAGAACTGCTTTCTTAAAAGATAATTTCAAAAGGGTACACAAAAGCTAAAATTAGGACAGGATAAAAAAATCGCTTAGTTTGTGATTACTACAAAACTCACTAAGCGATGAATGATAA